>NZ_CP019327.1:1358974-2038462 GCF_001971705.1 Natronorubrum daqingense | reverse complement strand
GTTTCTGCAGGCGTACCCCGATCAGATCATCCAACTCTTCGACATTCAGACGATGACGTCACTCGAGGGGTTTCTCGCCTTCGAACTCTACATCTTCGGGTGGGTTATTCTGCTCGGCCTCTACCTCGCTTACCTCGGCGCAGGGTCGATCGCGGACGACGTCGAACGCGGGCGAATGGATATTCTGCTTTCGATGCCGGTCTCCCGGACTCGCGTCGTCACCGAGAAGTTCCTCTCGCTTTCCGTTCCGATCGTCGCCGTCAACGTCGTCACGCCGGTCGTCGTCTACGCGGCCGCACTGGCCGTCGGTGAATCGCTCTCTGCCGCGGATCTCGCTGCGCTCCACGCGCTCTCGATTCCGTACCTGTTCGCCTGTGCCGGCATCGGCGTGATCGCCTCTGTCGCCGTCGATCGTACGAGCATCGCCCAGCGCATCGCTCTCGGCGTCACGTTCGGCCTCTTCATGCTCGAGTCGCTGCTCGTGGACACCGACTACGAATCGGTTGGGGCGATCGCTCCGATGCGCTACTTCGATCCGAACGAGGTCCTCCTCGAGAGCACGTACGACCTCACGAACGTCGCCGTGCTCCTCGCGATGACGCTCGCCTGTCTGCTCGTCGCCCAGTACTGGTTCAGTCGACGAGACATCAACTGACCGTCGATATCGTCGACGGCGATCGAGTTCCGCGTTCGTAAACGGCTGCAATGACCCCAATTTGGGCCCGAGCAAGGTGTACTCGACGCCGACTCGTGCCGTCAGTATCGATGGGGACTCGAGGACGGATGAATCGTGTTCTCGACGAGCGTGCTCACGCCGCGCCGAAAGCGCTCGGAGGCCGCGTTCGAGGAGATACCGAACTCCGCGCCGAGTTCCTCGAGTGAGCACGCTCGCGGAATGTCCAGATACCCCTCGTCGGCGGCTCCGACGAGCAGTTCGCGTTGTTCTTCGGTTATGCCGTAGCGCGTTCGCCCGGTCGCCTCCCGTTCTTCGTACAGTCGACGGAGTTCGATGCTAGAATCACGTTCACGAAAGAAGCGATGGAAGCGCTCGAGGGCGTCCTCAGATGGGAATGCCGCCTGAAATCGCCACCCGTCGTGATCTGCCGTCACTTCTTGGAGTACCCCACCGACCTCGACGACGAGCGGATAGACGCTCGCCTGGTGGCCTTCACACGTCAATTCGAGGCGATAGAGTCGACGGTCGTCTAAGCAGACGATTTGGTGTGGCTCTTCGATCGTCGAATCGTCCTCGAGTCCCGCTTCGAACGCCTCGTACTCATCGGCGTGTACCCAAACGAGCAACTGGTGGACACCATCGACGGTGATGTCGGACTTTTCCCATCGGACGGTTACGGACGGCGCAACTGAAAGCGTATGACGCAAAATTGGGTTGTCGATCCAAAAAACACTGAGCAACATTCGAGATACCGTTGGTAAGAACCAATACTATAACTCGGTTACGGCCACGTTATAAACGACGTGAATACTTACGCGATGGCCTTATCCGACAGATCTCACCACTAGTGAACAATGCCGGATACTGGTATGATATCGCACGACGAGGACGAGTTGCTCGAAACTGCAGTCGTCGTACTCTCCCATCCGTGGCGTCGATTTTTCGCCCGATATGCCACACGATATCGTTCGGGCACGTTTCTCGTCGACGAGTTCGCTACCGCACTCACGGATCGTGTCGTCGGTCCCCTCGACCTCACAGACGTGCAAACGAAACTTCGTCACGTACACCTCCCGAAACTGGCCGACGCGGGACTCCTCGAGTACGATCTGGTTGCGGAACGAATCAGCCCTAATTACGAGCTTCTGGACGGTGCGCTCGATTCGCTTCGACTGACGGTCGAGGAGATACAACACGAACGCGCGGATAGCGAGTGGATGGGAATCGATTAATTACACGACGTCGCCACGAACCGTGACGCCGTCCTGGTCTTCCCGCCACGCGTGTACTTCTCGTGCGGCCGTCGTCGCTTCGTCCTCGTCCATACCGAGCATCTCGAGTGCTGCCGACAGCGTCGGCAACGCTAGGTCACTCTCTCGGAGCTTTCGGAACGCCTCCTCGCTGCGCGTCCCCGCCGCCCAGAGGCAGACGCCGCGCGGGTCGAGGAGTTGGGTATAGTCCTCGCGTAGCTTCGCCCCGCGCAGGCGCTGAGTGACGTTGTCCTCGAACGAAGCGTTGCAGACCTCGAGGTGAATCGGCTCCTCGTCCTCGAGTAGGTGCGCCGCCAGACACTGCTCCGGTGCAGCGTGGCCGTTCGCGTTCGCCCGGAGGTACTCGGGGTGCTCGGCGGCCCAGTCAGCACGTACCGACTTCCCGACGCCCTCGACACTGTTAGCCTTCGGGGGTGACGCAGACTCGAGGACATCGTCGGCCGCACTCTCGTCGCGCAACAGGATATCCTTCGTCAGGTAGACGTCGAGGCGCTCGACGGGGTCGAGTCCGAGTGCAACGTCGCCGACGGCCCAGACCTCTCGCACTGGAACCGGCATCCGCTCGTCTTCGACCGTGTCGACCAGCGTCTCGAGACGGTCGACCGCGTCGTGGCGGGTAAAGCCAGTCATTGACGAAACTCGGACCTCGAGTCGCAAAACGGTTTCTTCCCCGCCCAGTCGAACGGCGAATGTATGACATCGTCTGACAATCCATCGAGGGTGTCGTATCTACTGACCAAACTGCTCGCAGTGGGTCGTACTCCGACAGACTCGCCACTGCTCGGTTCGACTCGCTACTAGGCCTCGAGTGCCGACTGTTGAGTCGGGGTACTGTTCTCGACGTGTTGTCGGTCGGCCCGCACTCACGAGTTCGGTGCGCACTCGAGTTCTCGACCGACGCGCCCTCGTGTCAGGAGAGCACCTTTTTTATCGGTTCGTTGCGAAGGGAATCGTATGAGACACCGGATCTTCAACGAAGACGGCGAGTCGGAACTCGTGTTCGTCATGGGCTGGGGCAACCGCTGGACCCACGAGAACGTGAGTTGGCTCATCGGAAAGCTGACTGACGCCGGCTACCGGGTCCACGCGTTCGAACTCCCGACGAACATCGGCGACTTCAAAGCCGACTGGCTCGAGCCGATCGCCGAGTACGTCGTCGAGTTCGACGAGGAGTACCAGCTCCTCGGCCACAGCGCGGGCGCACTCGTCGCTCAGGCCTTAGACGGCGCGGAAAACCACGTCTATCTCAGCCCGTGGTGGGGCTACAGCGACGCCTACCCAGAACCGGTACTCGAGGCCGTCTCGAAGGTCCCGACGACGTTGCCGTGTCTACCGGTCGACGAGATGGATCGGGAGGCACTCGGCGAACTCGCGACCGACCACCAAATCGCAACGACGCCGTCTTGGGTCTCGCCCGCATTCGTCCGAGAGACCCGTCTCGCCCAGCAGGATCTGCTGACGATCGATCACGACGCCGTCGTCTTCTGCTCGCTTCGCGACCCCGTCGTCAGTCTGCGACCGATTGGAACTCGCGTTCCCGCCGAGCACGTCGTCCTCTACGACGGCGGCCACGAACTCTTCTCCTCCGCGAGTCGCGAGCGACACATCGACACCCTCCTCGCCGCACTCGAGGACGGTGCCGCGGTCGTCGAGGAGTCCGACGACACGGACGAGCAGGCTCACGTGACCGCCTAAGACGATTTCACGTTCGCGCGAGTTCTCGAGACGAAACGGACATACGCATCCGTCGGTAACGTCCCCCCGATGGACTGCAACCGGTGTGGGGAGGACGCGATCATGCACGCGGCGTACTCCGGGGCACACCTCTGTACCGATCACTTTCGCGAGTCGGTCGAAAAGCGGGTGCGAAGACGGGTCCGCCGAGACGACCTCGTCCCTCACGAGGCGACGCCGGAGAACCCCCAGACGTGGGTAATCGGCCTCTCCGGTGGCAAGGACAGCGTCGTCCTCACGCAGATCCTCTCCGAGACGTTCGCCGACGACCCCCGCATCGAACTCGTCGGGTTGACGATTCACGAGGGTATCGAGGGCTATCGCGATAAGAGCCTCGAAGCCTGTGTCGATCTCACCGAAGACCTCGAGATTCCCCACGAAGTCGTCAGCTACGAAGAGGAATTTGGTATTCAGATGGACGACGTGGTTGAAGACGACCCCGAAAACATGGCCGCCTGTGCCTACTGTGGCGTCTTCCGGCGAGACGTGCTCTCTCGCTACGCCGACGAACTTGAGGCCGACTTGCTGTTGACCGGGCACAATCTAGACGACGAGGCCCAGACCGCCCTGATGAACTTCCTCGAAGGAGATGTCGAGCAGGTCGCGAAACACTTCGACGCGAGCCTCGGTCCCCTCTCAGAACGCGACGAACAGGACGAGTTCGTCCCGCGGGCCAAACCGTTGCGCGACGTTCCCGAGAAGGAAGTCGCCTTGTACGCCCACGTCAACGACCTTCCCGCCCACATTACCGAGTGTCCCCACTCGAGCGAAGCCTACCGCGGCGAGATACAGCAGTTACTCTACGATCTCGAGGAGAATCACCCCGGGACCCGCCACTCGATTCTCTCGGGCTACGAAGAACTCGGTGCGATCACCTCTGAGGAATTCAGCGGCGAGGACGGCGCTGATTTGCGAAACTGTGCCGAGTGCGGGTCGACCACGACGCGAGAGATTTGCCGAAAGTGCTCGCTTCTCGAGTCGCTCGTCTAATTTCACACGAACTTCGTCTCGAGGCCCGTATACGCCCGTAAACGAGGTGTGTGGTTAGTTTAGCACTGGTAGTTGACTGGCGAGGCGACGCACTCGAGATCCCGTCGAATCGAGCGGTCGCTATTCGACTCGTGGAGAACGGAAAAATCGACGGCGAGGAGAGCGCGGTGGTGTGTCAGTGGTGTGTCGATAGTGTGGTGTGGCTCTCCGAACGCCGGCCGAAGTCTGCCTGCGGTTACCGGATCACGTCGACGCCGTTTTCTTTCTCGAGTTCGTCGCGTCCGCCGTCGCTGTGGGCGTTGTAGCCGGCTTCTTCGGCGTTCTTGCTCGCGTCGAAGTCGGCATTACTGACGCCTTCGATACTCTGTCGGGACTTGTCCGCTTGCTTTTGCGTCGTTGGACCGAGTACCTGGGCACTCTGGACGCCGGTCATGATCGCCATGACGCGAACCTTGCCCTTGTAGTTCTCCTGGATGCGAGCGCCCCAGATGACGTTCGCGGAGGCCTCGAGACGTTCCGTGATGTTGTCCGCGATGCCCTCTGCCTCTTTGAGGGTGAGGTCGGGACCGCCAGTGATGTGGACGAGACCACCGGATGCACCGCGATAGTCGACGTCCAGCAGCGGGTGGTTCATCGCGTCCTTGACGACCTCGTCGGTCTTGTTCTTGTCCTGCGTCTCGCCGACGAGCATGACGGCGACGCCACCCTGATTCATGATCGTGGACATGTCCGCGTAGTCCAGGTTGATCAAGCTCGGTTGGGTGATCGTCTCCGAGATACCCTTGACGGTTTCGGCGATGATCTGATCCATGACCGAGAACGCCTTGCCGATCGGCAGGTTCGGGACGTAATCGAGCAACCGGTTGTTGTCGAGGACGATGATCGAGTCCGCCTGATCGCGGAGTTTCTCGAGACCCTCTTCGGCTTTGACCGTCCGGGCACGCTCGACGTTGAACGGCGTCGAGACCATGCCGACGACGATTGCGCCCTGCTCTTTGGCGATTTTCGAGACGACGGGGGCGGCACCGGTACCGGTTCCGCCACCCATACCTGCGGTTACGAAGACGAGGTCTGCGTCACCGAGGACCTCTTTGATCGTTCCCTGAGCCATCTCGGTGGCGCGTTCGCCCATCGATGGGTCGCCACCAGCACCGAGTCCGTTGGTGAGCGACTTGCCGACGAGGATCTTCGTGTCGGCTTCGATCATCTTCAGGTGCTGTTTGTCCGTGTTGATCGCCACGGTATCGGCACCGTCGACGCCGATGTTGTACAGTCGGTTGATCGTGTTGTTCCCCGCGCCACCGGCACCGACGATGACGATTCGTGGATCGCCGAACTCGTCGCCATCCATGTCGGCGTCCATCTCTTGGGCCTCTTCTTCTGCGTTCTCGAGTGCGTCTTGTACGATATCCTGCATCGTTTAAACCTTGGCCCAGTTACGTTTGCCAGTGCGCTCGCTCGTGGCGTCGTGTTGTTCGTTGATCATCTCTCGGACGGCCGACCGGATTGCCTCGCTCCGGTTCGGAAACTCGCCCGAGTCGACCAGCTGTTCGACCTCGTCGATCTGCTGTTCCGGAATTCGCAGTGTCACACGCTCCATTATTGTATTCCCTCTGGGGTAAGACGGCGCGCGCCCCTGTCAGACGCGGTCTGTCTTACACGCGATGCCCGCCATCGGGCGATTTCGACTTTCGCCGAGCGTTGTAAGACGACCGTCTTACGCGAATAAGTCGAATACTGGCTTAGATAATAAAGGTTTCGGCGACGGTGACTGTCCGTGTCTTACACTGGTCGTTACGGCTGTGTCTCACGCGTGAGTACGTCTGCAGCCGGGGTCCGACGACCGCAACCGGGGCAAAAGGACCAGTCCGAACGGATTTCGTCGCCACACTCACAAAAGAGTCGTCGCGAGGTTTTCTCCCCACAGTTCGGGCAGTACACGTGCTCGTCGTCGACGTGCTCGCCACACTGATTACACTCACACGTCGATTCGTCCTCGAGTGATCGACGGTTGGCGTCGTGGGACGTCGTGTCCGACGACGTGTCCTCACGCGTGGACGAGGACTCTCCGGTAACTCGAGTCGTGGCTCGCTCGTCCTCGAGTGTAACGGTGATGTTTACGTCGGGTGCGTGTGTTTCCGTGCGTGCGTGTTCGCTCGTGTCCGAACGCGCTGCGAGGAGTGTGTCGACACGGTGGCGAATCAGGTCGTCGATGGCCTGCGTCGCGTCACGCTCGGCCATCGATGAGTCCGCGCCTCGAGTGCCCTCCGTCTGACTCGACGCGGTGAGGTACTCGCGAAGGGCCTCCCGCATCGCTTCGCTCTTCGAGAGTTCGAGGGCCTCGAGTTGCTCGACGAGGTCGTCGTCGGCGCGGAACGTGATCTTACTCATGCTCGAGAGTGTACTTGTATTCAACATACTCCTATATCAATCATACTCCCGATTCGGTGATGGGAGCCGCGTTTTCGGCTTCGAATAATAACCCTTATGTCACACAGGGCGGCTACGTTCATATGCGACCGCCCTTAGCTCAGACTGGTAGAGCAGTCGACTGTAGATCGACTTGCCCCCCGTTCAAATCGGGGAGGGCGGACTTTTGCGACGACCAAACTCGTGAGCAATGCGAACGACTGGTCGTCGCAAAAGGAGATCTCGACCCGATTTTGAACACGGAAGTCGCAGCCCGCACAGCCGAGCGTGAGCGAGGCGAGCAGGACCGTCTTCCATCTGTTCAAATCGGGGAGGGCGAACTTCGCTTCTCGAGTGAACTCGGTCTAAAGGCGGATAACTCGAGACTCCCTACTCCTCAACGCTCGTAGAACGACCGAGAGGCACAACGCATCCAAATATACCAAAAAACGTGGATCGAACAACACGCTGTCTTGTCGAGTCCATTCCTTATCGCCGTTTGAATAGGGCTATCACAGCGAGCAACGAGACGATCGCACTCACCGCGCCGAAACCTGGGACACCATCGTCACTATCGTCGTCCGAACCGGTATCGTCTCCTTCATCGTCGGCGGTGGCTTCATTATCGTCAGCATCGGAATCGGGTGAATCAGCTTCGTCGACCGATAGCGTGTCCGTCACGCGATCACTATTGCCCGCGTGAGTAGCGACCTCGAGGTGGATGTCGACCGTTCCGCCCGCTGAGAAGCGCTCGGTCACCGTTTCTCCGTCGTACGTCTCTCCGTCGATTTCCCAGGTATAGTCTGCAAGTTCGCCGCCGTCGTACGAAGAGTCACTCGCCGAGAACGTTACCTCGTCGTCTACGGTTGCCGTCTCCGGGTCGATGGTTATCTCCGCCGAGGGACCGTCATCGTCGTCGTCCGTCTCGTCCGGAGTTGGTGGGAGCATGCCGCCACCACCGCCACCGCTATCGTCATCATCGTCATCATCGTCATCGCCGTCGTCTTCTGGGGCAACGTCGAACGTCGTTTCGAACCCGTCGTCGGGGCCGGCTTCGTTACCGGCGTGGTCGGAAACGGTGAGTGTTGCAGTGTACGTCGAGTTGGCCTCGACGTCGAAGTCTTCGTGAACGGTTTCGGTAGTGGTGATCTGCGTCGCGTCGTCGTCTGTGAGAGCAGTCGACGACCCCTCTTCTTGAGTGACGGAGAGGTCGACCGAGGAGGCGTCGATCCCGGTGACGTTATCTTCGTACGCGAACTCGATGGTCGCCGTCTCCTCGGCTTCGTCAATCGTGGTTCCGTCTTCCGGTACGCTCTCGACAAAATTCGGCGAACTGGTGTCTTCGACCGTAATCCCGTACGTCGACACGTCGTCAACGGTTGCAATCCAGTACTCACCATCGACCGAGTCGGGACTACCAACTGGTCCCTGGCCGTTTTCGAACGATTCTACGTCGACACTCCGTTCATCCCACTGGCCGGTCTCTTCGTCGTACTGTTGTAACCCAACGGTATCGTCGTCGACACTGACTCCCTCCGGGAGTTGCGCTTCGTCGGTCGGAATCCCAATCGTCGCGTTCTCCATGTTTCTGTCTAATGCGTCACCTGCTCCGGCGGTCAGAAACTCCACACCGAGTCGACTCGAGTCGAGATCGGTCGGTGCGGTGTCGGTCTCTGAGAGGGCGAGGGGCGACGCTGAAACGTCTTCCGTCGCGTTCATCGTGAGGAAGGCACCCGATTGCTCGTTGTAGATGGTCACCGTTCCGTCGTCCGTCGTTGGGTCCGTCTCGAGCGACACCGTCGTCGTTTCGTTCCCGGCGTTTCCGGCGAGATCGGTACCGGACGCCGTCAGGTCGTAACGGCCGTCTGGATCGACGTCGATCGAGCCATTCCACTGGTGCTCGGACTCCTGCGTGAGATTCTCGACCGTCGTGTTCGTCCCGTCGGCGTCAGTTACGTCGACCGTCGGATCTCCGTCGAGTGCTTCGCTCGAGTGGACGTCCACCACCGCTTCAGCGTCGTCGACGTCGGATACTACTGCGGTCAACGTTGGCGAGGTTCGGTCGATGTCCACTTCCGGCCCGTCAGCGCGCTCTCGAACCGTATTGTTCGCCGAGTCCTCCGTGGTAGCGGCGAGTACGTACCGGCCGTCGTCCGGGATGTCGGCGGCTTCGATCGTCGCGTCCCACTCGTGGGTGGCTTTGTCGTATTCAGCGGGGACTTCGTGTCGGTACGTCGTGTCTGTCGACTCGAGGGTCACTGACACATCGGAGACGGACCCCGTGGTACTTCCGCCGTCGGTCGTCTTCCCTGTTACCGTTATCTCACTCGAGTCGTTCGCGTGGACGACCTCTCCCGATTCGTCGCTCGATTCGTCGACGATGGTTTCGAACGAAAGAGTTGGGTCATCGGTGTCGACAGTCACCGTTTCCGACGTGGCGTTTTCGTTGCCAGCTGTATCGGTCGCTGAGAGCGTGATCGTGTAGTTTCCGCTGTCGACCGGTTCGTCGCTCGAGTCAGTCGCGGGCCACTCGATCGCTGTCGATTCCTCCCCGCCGGTTGCGTCGCTTCGGTCCCACTTCTTGACCGCCGCTTCCGTGTCTTCCGTGTCTTCCGTGTCTTCATCGACGGGAGTGATTGCGACCGTTGTCGATTCGAGATTCTCGTCCGTGGCGTTCACGTTTATCGACGCTGGATTTGCTGAACCAATTTCGTCGTAACTCTCGTCAGCCGGGTCGACGTCGAGGGTGACGGTCGGTGGGGTCGTGTCGACGGTCACGGTCCGACTGTCAGTTGCGTTCTCGTGAGGTAGCGGCGTTCCCTCCTCGTCGACCAGGCGAAGTTCGACTTCGTAGGTCCCATCGTCCAGGTCGCCAGTGGTCGCGGCGAACGTGGAGGTGTTCGACGTGCCCGTTTCAGTGAAATCGCCGTCCGTCCACTCGTCGGCACCGTCGTCGGTGCTATTCGCGTCGAGTACTCGATGTTCGACGCCGGCTGCATCCGCCACGTTCGTGTTCTCGAGGTCGTACTCGACGGTGACGTTCGACTCGTTCGTCACCGTGTCGTTCGCAGGCTCTGTGAGAGAAACCGACGGTGGATCGTGGACCTGAATCGTTTCTTCGACGACAGCAATGTTTCCGCTCGGGTCGACGGCGGTTACGTTCACCGTGTGCGAACCGACATCGTCGAACGAGTGATTTTCGACGGCATCTGTCGTGGTCGTCGTCGTTCCGTCGTCGAAGTCCCACGTGTAGGTGTCTATCTCGTGATTATCGGTCGAATCGCTCGCATCGAACGACGCGTCCCAGTCGGCGCTGACGTTCCCCGGCGCGTCTAGCGCCGGTGTGGGATCGGTCGTGTCCACGACGTCGACGGGGACCGATGTCGTGTTCTCGTTCCCTGATTCGTCGACCGCAGTGACGGTTACGGAGTGCGTTCCAGGTTCGTCGAACGTGTGTTCGATAGTCGGATCCGTCGTATTCGAGAGACGGTCGCCGTCGACCGTCCACTCGTACGCCGCGATTCCGTCGTTGTCCGTCGACTCGCTTGCATCGAATTCGACAGCGTCGATCCCTACTTCGACGTCCTCGGTCCGGTTGACCTCGAGAGCCGCGGTGGGTGAGCGTTCGTCGATCACGTCGATCGCTGTGGACGTCGTCAGTTCCAGGTCTGACCCGTCCGACATGGTCACGTCGATCGATTCCTCGCCCACCTCGTCGAACGTGTGTTCGATTTGGGATCCGTCTTCGTCGATGGATTCACCGCCAACTTCCCAGTCGTAGGACTCGAAGGAGTGATCGGCTTCGACGGAGACGGCCGTCGACTCGCCGACCTGGGCTGTTTCGACCTCGATTTCGGGGTCGAGGGTGTCCTCGAGCGTCTGTAACACGGCTTCGTAGACGTCGATCTGTCCGGCACCCGCTCTCTCCTCGTCTTCCTCGAGTGAAGTCGCAGTGTCTTCGAGCGTCGACCGGAGTTCTGCGGGCGAGCGTTCGTCTTCGGTCGACGACTGGACGATCGCTGCGGACCCGGAGGCGTGGGGTGCGGCCATACTGGTTCCGCTCGTCGATCTGTACTCGTCGTCGAATTCCGGGTGATCCACGGGTACCGCGCTTGTGATGTCCTCACCCGGTGCGGTGACGTCCGGGACGGTGTACGATTCCGGCCAGTCGTCGGGCGCAACACTCTCCCAGTCACTCTCCGTGTCGATCGTTTCGCCACTCGAGAACCCCGCGATGTCCCCCTCCTCAGTAGACGCGCCGACGCTGAACGCCTCGTAGACGTTTCCGGGTGACCCACTCGTGTCCGGGCCGTCGTTTCCGCTCGAGGAGACGACGAGCGTTCCGGCGGATTCGGCGTTTCGGATGGGGTCGATGTACAGGTCCGTGTAGCCGTCCGACCCCAGGCTCAGACTGATGACGTCGGCGTCTTCCTCGAGCGCCCACTCCATCCCGTCTAAGATTTGGCCGACGGTGCCCGAACACGCCCCATTATCGCAGTTGGTCAGGACCGCCCCGTGGAGTAACTCCGCCTCGGGTGCGACGCCGATGGATTCGCCGCTCTCGTTTCCGCCGGCGACGGTGCCGCTGACGTGGGTGCCGTGGCTATCGTAATCGTGGGGGTCGCTGGTAGGTTCGTCGTCGAAATCCCGCCAGTTCTCGTCGTCGATATCGATGTCCGGGTGGTCACCGTCGACGCCAGTGTCGAGGACGGCGACGCTCGAGCCCTCGCCGCGGGTATCGAAGGTCTCCCACGCGTTGGGGGCGTCGATCTGCTCGAGACCCCAGGTGTGGTCTCCGGTGTGTGGGGTCACCTCGTCGTCCGGCTCGGAATTGGGGCCGTCGACGGTCTCGTTGTCGTCGGTTTCGTTACATACCGTCGCTTCGTCCGTCGGCGCGGTGGTGTGGTGGCTTTCCACCTCGAAGTTGTCGTGAATGTCGGTGACGTGATCGACCGTTCCGAGTCGCTCGAGTGGCACGCGATCGGTATCCACGGTGACCAGTGCGGCGTTCGTGACCCAATACTGGCGTTCGATTTCGACGTGTGGATTGCCCGCGGCGAATCGCTCGAACGGCGTCTGCGTGTCGTTCGCGTGCGATTGCATCGACTCGACCTGGTGTTCGTCGGTCGTCGCCTGCACCGCGGCGTCGGGTCGGTCCTCGAGGTGTACGAGGACGGTCGTTTCGCCGTCGCTGTCCTCGAGTGCGGCGTCGATCTCGATATCGTGGCCACCCGAATCCAGTTCGGACTCGTTGTCGTTCAGTTCTAACGCGTCGCTACCGACGACGCCGGTTACTCCACCTAACAGGATGATGAGAATCAAACAGGTGATTCCAAGACCGCCAACTCGCATTTAGTTGTCTACAGAGAGTATCACTGGACGTTAAATGTCTTCTTGAAATTGATAAGCTAATAAGGCATTTGGGTTGGGTAGTGGTAGCGGACTCGAGGACCCCGTTTCTGCATGGGGTGTATATGTCAACCTCTTGTTCTTTCTCGGTATGTGTTCGTCTTGTGTTAGCAGAGTTCTCTCATCGAATGGTTGAGAAGCCCTTCTGGGCGCGAACCGTTCTGTTCACCGTCTACGGCTACAGATTTTGACTAACGGCGCAGACTCGAGGAAGATAGTGACCGAGGCTTGGTAGAAAGGTGATGAAGGGAGTTCACTACAGTAATTGTTCGATGATACTGCTTGGCTAAATCAAATAATGACGTTTCGTGTTATTCGTTAGTGCTCATCCTTTAGGGTTATATTCGGATGAAAATATTAGAAGACGATTAAGTCGGGTGAGAGTTTACAACTCGAATTCAGTATCGAAGATAATACTGTCACTCGACTCGTGAATGATGGTCAACTCATATTCATCATCTTCGTCATCGAATTCGCCTTGGCCAGTATCGTTGTTCACGAGGTCAAACGACGCCCCAGTGCTAATATCATCATCATCATTGACATCTGTTTCGAGTTTTATGTCCTTGTCTTCGTCGCCAAAGTCATTACTCGAGTTAAGGGCTATGTCAGAATCAATGTCACCACTAATCTGAATTTCGATATTACTGGTATCTACTGCGTCACCGCCATCGTGGCTAAGTGTTCCAACACTGTCACCCTCTCCCGCTTCGTCGAAGTCCCAACTCGTATTTTCCTCGAATTCGAAGTTCGCATTCGGCGCTGATTCTCCCATATCGTCACCCATATCCATCACGAACGCCGCGATCACGGCGGCCAGGATAACGGTGATTGCAACCATTAACACAACGCCAATGACTGGGGAGACTGCTCGTTCTTCCTCGCTTCCAACCAACTTATTACGACATTTTTTCAGATTCATTATTTTATGGCGTTTGAGTTATATTTCAGTATCGTAGACAATGCTGTCACTTGGCTCGTGAATGACTTGTAGCTCATCTCCTTCATGCTCACCATACTCATTAGCGTCACTATCTACGACAATTTGCCCTCCAGCAGAGATTTCGTCGTCAGTCGCTAGAGAATCCTCTTCACTATCGCTTTCATAGAGGTCATCATCACCTACTTCTCCACCATCAATCTGTACTGTAATATCCCCAGCTTCTAGACTATCTCCGCCTTCGTGATTGATAGTGATGTTCTCGCCAGCGCCTTCCTCAACGTCCATCGATGGCGCAGGTGCAGATTCACCCATATCATCGCCCATATCCATCACGAACGCTGCGATCACGGCAGCCAGGATCACGGTAATTGCGACCATCAATACAACGCCGATAACCGGGGAGACAGCACGCTCCTCCTCGTTGCCGACTAACTTGTTTCGGTATTCTTTCAAATCCATGGTTTGTCACGCACCCGGAACAGCCCGAACGCTTCGTCTCGAGGGACCCGTCCCTCGCGTGCCCACCGCGGGTGATTACCACACCACCTCGTCGTTAGCACACGTCAGCCATCCGTACCGTTCGCAGTTGGTGCTCGAGCAACTGTCGGCAGTAAGTGCATAAATAAGTACAGTATCGTGAAAGTCTATCTACCTGATGTGACTTTCAGAGTTGAGAATCAGGCGACCGTGGAGCGGTTCCAGCACTGCCTTGAAGTCCCTCAGGTGGTCGAAATACCCCGTCTCGAGCGATGGGGTCGCGAGAACCGATTCCTCAGTCGAGACACACCGTTTCTGATTGCTCAGCGAGTCGGCCCGGAATAAACGCTCTGTGAAGCTTCCAAGGACGGGTTGAACGGGTCCCATCGAGCCCGTTCCCAGGGGGTTTCTCTCAACCAAAATGGCCTAAATCGTACGCGAAACCGTCGTTTCCGGCCACAACGCCTTTGTGTCCGAGCCGAATTCTCGCCGGACCGCCCGCGCTCGAGCGCCGACCGATTAGCGCCGGTGCTCGAGTCCCGCTGGCCACCCCACTCGCGTGCGACCGCTCGAGACCAATCCCGTCCGCTCGAGTCTCGCCCAACCCGGTTCCCCGAGTGAACACGATCTGGAACCGACGAGAGCCGACGACTCCCCGAACCCACGATCCGACAGGCGAACACAGGCCAGTCGCTTTTCCCTCCGCTCGAGATAGCCACGCACATGAGCAACGACGGCCCGAGCCGCGACCGCGCACAGGATCGCGCCGAGTCCCGACAAGCAGAGCGCGCCGACAGCGCCGAATCCATCCTCGAGTCCGTCGAACGCGACCTTGGCAGTCTCGAGTATCCCGTCTCGAGCGAGGAACTCGCCGCGGAGTACGCGACCGATCCCGTGGATATGCCCAACGAAACCGAGTCCCTCGGCAGCGTCTTCGACCGACTGGCCGGCGAGCAGTACGACTCGCCCGAGGAGGTCCGCGAGGCGGTCCACGGCGAGGTCACCGGCGAAGCCGGTAGTCCGAACGAGGCCAATCCCGAACGCGACCTCTCGAGTCTCGACGAGGAGGCCCAGGGCTCTCCCAGCGAGCGCGGGGGTGACGCGCTCTAAGCCACCCCGTCGTGGCTGTCCGGACCCACTACTCGCTGGGTCGTCCAGACTCGCTCGAGGCACTCCCCGGACGCTATCGACGGGCCGTTCAGTCGCCCGATTCTGATAGCAGAACGGATTTACGTCACCGTCGCCTGGTTTCGCGTATGGATTACGAAGCGAGCCTCGATCGAGCGATGGACGACGTACCCGACATCGCGGGCAGCGAAGAGCGACTGCAGATTCCCGACGCCCAGACCCAAAAGGACGGCGCGTTCACCCGATTTACCAACCTGGGCGAGATCGCGGACGTCCTCTCTCGAGAGGACGAACACCTCCACCGATTCATCCAGCGCGAAATGGGGACCAGCGGCAAGTTCGAGGACGGCCGCGGTCGCTACAACGGCACCTTCTCCGAGCGGGACTTCAACATGGCCGTCGAGGCCTACGTCGACGAGTACGTCCTCTGTTCGGAGTGTGGCCTGCCGGACACGCGCCTCGTCCGCGAGGATCGCACCCCGATGCTTCGCTGTGACGCCTGTGGTGCCTTCCGCCCGGTCACGAAGCGCTCCTCGAGCAGCCAACAGCAACAACAGGCCGAGGCCGTCGAAGAGGGCAAGACCTACACCGTCGAGATCACCGGCACGGGCCGCAAGGGCGACGGAGTCGCCGAGAAAGGCAAGTACACGATCTTCGTCCCCGGCGCGGAGGAAGGCGACGTCGTCGAGATCTACATCAAGAACATCTCCGGAAACCTCGCGTTCGCTCGCCGCGAGTAATCGAATCTCCCTTCCGCTCCGTTATTCTCTCTGCCGTTTCCCTGCACTCACTTTCGCTCCGCTGTACTTCCCACCGTCTCGCCGTTCGCCCGTCCACCCCGCTGCACTCTCGAGTCTCATCCTGTTCGAGACGGATTCATCGCCGGATACCCAGCGGTAGCTAACCGCGAAATTAAAGGTAGATTGGGCTAGTCACATAGCCGTGGGAGTATCGTTCGACCTCTTCGGGACGCTCGTCAGCGCCGAGAAGCCAGCCGATCCAGCCGCCGCCGTCGCGGCCGAACTCGAGGCTCGCGACGTGACCGTCCCCGACGACTGGGCCGACGCGTACGCGGAGGCCCACGTGGACGCCCCCGAGGGCGCGGAGATACCGCTCCCGGCACACGTCTCGAGAGCGCTCGCGAGTCGCGGCGTCGACTTCGACGGAAACGCGCCGCGTCGGGCGGTCGTCTCCGCGTTCGATCCGACGGTCGAGACCAGAGACGGGGCCGAGGCTGCCGTCGAGGCCGCCCGCGACTACGGGCCGGTTGCGATCTGCTCGAACTGCAGCGTTCCCGAACTGGTCGGTCGCACGCTCGTTCGCTCCGCGTTCGACCGATCGGACTTCGACGCCATCGTCACGAGCGTCGGCTGTGGCTGGCGAAAGCCCGCGCCCCAGATTTTCGAACTCACCGCGTCCCACCTCGAGACTCCTCCATCCAACCTGATTCACATCGGTGACGACGCAGACGCGGACGGCGGCGTCGAGACCGTCGACGGAACGCCGCTGTTGCTCGAGGAACACCCGCTCGAGACGATTCCGGCGGCACTGGCGACACGACGATCACCGAAGTCATGACGCCGACGACTATCGAAGACACGACGCGTTCGACGGAACCGACTCGAGAACGCGACTCGTCGTCGACCGACGCAAACTCCCGGTGGCTGGGATGTTGACGACGATCGCGTTGTTCGTGCTGGCGTTCAGCCTCGACACCCTGATCGGCGAACCACCGAACGCGCTCCATCCCGTGGCCTGGTTCGGCCGTCTCGTCGCGCGACTCGATCGCACCGACGCCGAGAGCGAACGCGGCCAGCGACTGGTCGGCGTCGCGATCGCACTCTTCGCACCGTTGGCGCCAGCGTTGCTCGCCGGAACGATCGTGCTCGCCCTCCTCGCGTACTCGCCCTTTCTCGGAACCGTCGCCGCCGCCGTCGTGCTCTTCGTTTCGACGAGCCTCCGCTCGCTGCTCGAGTTGACGCGAACGGTCGTCGACGCGACGGAACCAGCCACCGACGGCGAACCCGACGCCCTCGACCCAGCCCGCGACCAGATTCGCGGGCTCGTCGGTCGGGATACCACCGATCTCTCGGCTGCCGAGCTCCGGAGCGCGGCCGTCGAGAGCGTCAGTGAGAACCTCGCGGACGGGCTGATCGCCCCGCTCTTGCCGTTCGCACTCCTGGCACCGATTTCGCTGCCGGCTGCGGCCGCCGCCGCCGCGTGGGTCAAGGGCGTCAACACTCTGGACTCGATGCTCGGCTACCCGTCGAAACCCCACGGCACCGCGAGCGCACTGCTCGACGATCTCGTCATGTGGATTCCGGCTCGATTCGCGGCGCTCACGATTGCGATCGCTGGACGTAACGCGTTCGCCCTCGATGACGCTCGACGCTGGGCACGCGCCCCGCCGTCGCCGAACTCCGGGTGGCCGATGGCGACGCTCGCCTGCGTCCTCTCGGTCCGACTCACGAAGCCCGGCGTGTACGACCTGAACCCGCACGCCGACTTGCCGACTCTCGAGGACGGCCGGCGCGCGGTTCGAGTCGTCGCCACGGCCGGCGTCGTCGCGATCGTCGCCGCGATCGTCCTCGCACTCGCCGTGACGAGGGCGCTCGAGGGCGACGCGCTCGAGTACGAACTTTCCGGCTCGTCTCCCCTCTTGCTCGCACTCGACTCGTTCGTCCTCGAAACGGTCCTCGAGGTGGTCCGGTGAGCTCGTCACCGAGTGCTGCCCTCAGAGGTGCACTCGCGTTTTTGACCCGACTGCCCGTCACCACGCGCGAGGGCGACTGGAACGCGTTTCGCGCACGGCCGGTCGTCTTTCCGATCGTCGGCGCAATCGCGGGCGCGATCGCAGCGATTCCGCTCCTGGCAGCAAACGCGCTCCCCGAGCCAACGATCGCGCTCGGCTACCTGCTCGCGGTCTACGCCGTCACGGGCATCCACCACCTCGACGGCGTCGCCGACCTCGGAGACGCATTCGTCGTTCACGGCGACCCGGCCCGAAGACGCGAGGTGCTGAAAGACACCACGACTGGTGTGGGGGCCCTCCTCGCCGTCTCGCTCGCCGTCGCCGGCCTCGCGCTCGGGGCCCTCGGAGTCGCCGCCCTCCCCCTTGCCACTGCGGTCGCCGTCGTCGTCGCCGCCGAAGTCGGCGCGAAACTCGGGATGGCCGCGATGGCCTGTGGCGCTCGAGCGAGCCACGACGGAATGGGCAGTCAGTTCACGGCGAAAGCAGCCCCCCATTCGTTCGCCGCGCCCGCCGTCGCAGCCGTTCCCGTGGTCTTCCTCTCGTGGCCGGAACCGGTCGCCGCCACGGCGCTACTGGGGGCCACCGCCGGGGCGTGTCTTCCTTGGCTGTGGGCGAGACGACACCTCGAGGGAGTCACCGGCGACGTCTTCGGCGCGGCGAACGAAATCGGCCGACTCGCCGGGCTCCACGCGGGGGTGATCGTGTGGACGCTCTTGTGATGTGCGGGGGGAAGGGAACCCGCCTCGAGAGTTCTCACGAAAAGCCTCTCCACTCGATCGACGGCGTCGCGATGGTCGATCGCGTTTACCGGGCCCTCGAGCGGAGCCGAATCGAGACGGTGTACGCCGCCGTCTCACAGAACGCACCCGAAACGCGAGCACACCTGGAAACCGACGCGACGCTTACGACTATCGAAACGGCGGGCGACGGCTACGTGTCGGATCTCGTGTCCCTCCTCGAGCGCCCAGATATTTCGACGCCGGTTCTGACCGTCGCGGCCGACTTGCCCGCGCTCGAGGCCGCTTCGATCGACCGAATCCTCGAGCGACACGCCGGACGCGACGCCTCCCGAACCGTCTGCGTTCCCGTTTCCCTCAAACGACGACTCGGCGTGAGCGTCGACTCGAGCCTCGAGTCGCGCGAGCACCTCACGCCGACGGGGGTCAACGTCGTCGGCGATACAGCGACTGAGCAGACCATGACAGACATCCACTACGATCCACGCCTCGCGATCAACGTGAACCGACGTGAAGACGCGCGGGTTGCAACGCGCTTCCTGCGCTCCGACGAACCGAATCCAGAGACCTCTGGTACCGCGAGGAGCTCGGAGGGGCCCTAACGTGCGCCTCTTGCTCCCCGCTGGAACCACCGAGACGGCGCTCGTCGACGGGATCAGCGCGGCCGGCGCGACGCCCGAGTTGATGAAACACACGCCCTCGGCCGACGCCGAGATCCTCGCCTACGGCCAGCCCGTAGCAGCTCCCGTCACCCCGGTGAGTCCGAACGGCTGTCCGACGCCGGCGGCCGTCACGCGGGCCGTCCGCGAAGTTTGCGAGTTCGACGTCTCGATCGTCGACGCGGGACTCGCGGAACCGACGGCGGCCCCGACCGTCGACCTCGGCGTCGATCCGGGCGCTGACATCCGAGAATCAACCCCGGTACCCGACGCGGCGTCGATCTTCGACCGCGCAGCGACCTACGCCTCGAGCCTGCCGGACGACGACCTCGTCATCGGCGAGACGGTCCCCGGCGGGACGACGACCGCCCTCGCCGTCCTCACTGCTCTCGGCGAACCCGCCGCCGTCTCCTCCTCGCTCCCGGCCAACCCGATCGAGCGCAAACGCCGCGTCGTCGACGAGGCGCTCGAGGCGAGCGACCTCCGTTCCGGCGGGCTCGACGGCCAGCCCCTCGAGGCCATCGAACGAATGGGCGATCCGGTTCAGGCGACCGTTATGGGACTCGTGACGGGTGCGCTCGAGGCCGATATCGACGTGACGCTCGCCGGCGGCACGCAGATGATCGCCGTCGCCGCCCTCCTCCGACACGCTGGGCTCGAGGGGCCGCTCTCGATCGCGACCACCTCGTTCGTCGCCGACGAGCAGGGAGATCGACTCGGCGAGGCCTGCTATCGACTGAACTGCGAGTTGACGGTGACCGATCCCGGCTTCGACGAGCGCGAGCACGTCTCGATGGAGCGCTACTGCGCCGGCGAGGCGAAGGAGGGCGTCGCGATGGGCGGTGCGCTCTCGCTCGTCTCCGAAGATCGACTGCCGACGGTACTGGACCGATTCGAGGTCGTCTGCGACCGGCTCGGGATCGACGACGAGCGCGCACGGCCGCCGACGGAGGGAGAGCGTGGATCCTGAGTCCATTCACACGGGCGAGCGCGTCCCACACGGCGGCGAACCCGACCAGCAAATTCTCGACTTTTCGGCGAACACGAACCCGAACACGCCCGCGGGCGTCTCGAGCGTGTACGAGGACGCACTCGAGGAGTCCCGCCGGTATCCCGACGACGAGTACTCGGCGTTTCGGGCCGCTGCGGCCGAGTTCGTCGACTGCGAACCCGACCAGGTGATTCCGACGCCCGGCGGACTGGCCGCGATTCGCCTCGCGATGGAGTCCGCGCTCGAGCCCGGAGAGACGGCCGTGCTCCCCGCCCCGAGCTTCGGCGAGTACGCCCGCGAAGTGCACCTCCAGGGAGCGACTCCCGAGTTCGTCGCCCACGACGAACTGCTGGCGGTTCCAGCGGAACGACTCGAGACGCACTCGCTTGCGGTCGTGTGCACGCCGAACAACCCGACCGGCGAAGCGGCCGACCCCGACGCACTGGCTGCGTTCGCGGCCCGCTGTGGCGATAGCGACACGACGCTACTCGTCGACGAGGCGTTTCTCGGCTTCACCACCCTGCCGTCGGCGGCGACGCTCGAGGCCGAGCACGTGATCGTCGCACGCTCGCTGACCAAACTGTTCGGGCTGCCGGGGCTGCGCGCGGGTTTCGCGGTCGCTTCGGGGCAGAACCGAGACGCGCTCGAGACGGCCCGTCGCGCCTGGTCGCTCGGCACGCCGGCCGCACGTGTTGGAGCATTTTGCTTGCGACAGGACGAGTTCGTTCGCGACACGCGCGAACGCGTCGAACGCGAGCGCGAGCGACTCCGCGAGCACCTCGAGGGGCGATTCGACGTCTCTCCCTCGGACGCGCCCTACCTGCTCTGTGCCGTCGACGACCGCGGCGGTAACGCCGAGAGGGTTGGTGACGCCGAGGCCGTGTCCCCCTCCGACGCGGATGACGCCGTCGAGGCGCTCGTCGAATCCGCTCGAGCCGAGGGCGTGGCGATCCGCGACGCGACGACGTTTCGCGGGCTCGATTCGCACGTTCGCGTGGCGATCAAAGACCGCGAGTCGAACGATCGATTGCTCGAGGCGCTGGGGTGCACTCGAGGCGGAGGAGAACCGTCGAGCGATGTGGCCGACGAGAACGGCAGCGTATCCTCGACCGATGGAGAGACGCGCGAATGACGGGCGACGGCGCGTACGACGCGACTCGCAGCGACGGCGTGCTTCGGGTTCACCGGCCCGAAACCGAGTGGCTCTCGACTGGCTGGAACGGCGGCCGACGAGTCGCGTCGGCTGCGTACAACGTGTCGGTCCCGGAGGGGTGGAACCGAACGGACCTTGAGGCGTACGTCGACGAGCGCCTCGAGGGCGCTGGCTTCGACACTCCGCTCGAGGCCCCGGTTTTACTCACCGGCGTCGATCAGGACGACGCCCGCGGCGCGCGCTGTGGCTCCGTTACGGCTTACGCAACGGCCGGCATCTCGAATCCCGCCGCGTTGCCGATGGCCGACGACGACGCGTCGACTGTCGATCACGGCGCAGACGATGTCACCTCGAGCGTCCCGCCCGGTCGCGGCACGGTCAACGTTGTTATCGGGACCACTCGGGCACTCGAACCCGGTGCGCTGGCGAACCTGATCGCCGTCGCTGCGGAGGCGAAGGCGACGACGCTGCTCGCGGAAACCGGCTTTCCGGGGACGACGACGGACGCCATCGTCGCCGGACACGATCCGACGGGCGAGCGCGTCGCGTTCTCCGGAAGCGGTACCGACGTCGGTGCGGCGGCGCGCGCCTGCGTTCGAGACGCCGTACGCGCCGCGCTCGAGGCACACTACGATGACGGTGACCACACCCTCCCCGAATCGGTTGCGGAGGCTCCCTACGGCGTCTCGACCGACGGACGGGCGACCGTCTTCGATCCTGCCGACGACTGCTGACGATCCGACAGACGGCTCCTGAGCCGAGCGTCTCGAAACGTTAACCCGCTTCGCCACGAACGATTCTCCGATGAGCGAGGACGATACCGTCGACCCGTCGGCGATCCGCTCGATCGCACTCGCGCCGGCGGACGTCGTCGACGCGTTCGCGTACACGCAAGAGAATCCCGGCGCGGCCGTGCTTCGCGTCACGCCGCCGTTTCACGGGCGGATGCGCGCCCGAATCCACGTGTTTCGAACCGACGACACCATGGTTACGGGTGCGATCCACCTCTCGCCCGAATCGGTTCTCGAGGAGCGCGCCGTCGCCGACTATCCCGACCTCGAGTCGACGCTGGAGGCGGCCGACGCCGACGAGACGGACGCCGTCCGAAAAGAACACGCGGCGGCCGTCGAGGCGTGGCAAGAACGCGCTCGCGAGTCGATTCGCGAGCGAGTGACACTCGAGACCGACGAGGGGAATCAAACGGTCGACCTCAAACTGGTCGGGTAGCATCACTGTCGAAAACCGCGCCGGACCAGTCTCCATTCTCGAGACTGTCACAAATTCTGTTACCAGTCTGGGTACCATCTCTCGAAGTCCACAAATCAGTCTCGAGCGAGTCGCTCCGATCTGTTGAATTAGTTCGGGACACCTCTCCTGTCGCACACTTTCACTTTCACTCCGGCTGGATCGCATTAAGGTACCTCCCGTCACATCCCCCTGTATGGCACTGATCGCAGCGACTGATCGACACGACCGACACGATCGTTACGACGCCGACCCGGGCCGTGAACCGACGGAGCGACGTCGAATCGACGTCACCGACATGCACGCGGCGGGCATCGAGGAGTACGTCGCATCGAACGTCGACACCGACGCGGTCTCGCTCGAGCACCGCGGTGCACGGACGTTCCTCGTGCTCGAGGAGTGAACTGCGGCTTCGATCGAAAACAGTTCGCACAGCCAGACGCACTCGAGGGAAGGGCTAGCCTGGCTGAGTGGACGTGGAGTCAGAACGTAGACGTGAGACACGAAACGGCCGAATCCGATGGGGGTCGGATGAGGGGGCCAGAAAACGGGGGATTGGTTGGGTGATGAACCGGTAGTTCGAAGCCCGGGACGTTTCGACGGTTAGAGTCGCTGGAGTCTGATTTCGTCGTCCGTAATCTCGTCGACGTGCGCTTCGTTGATGTGGTACTGTTCCATCCCGTCTGTAATCTCGCGGTCGCGCTCGAGCCGAGATTTGATCGCGTCGGACATCTCCGGACCGGGTTCGACGTACGCGATTCCCGCCTCGACGTCTCGAACGACGCCGATTTCCTGTCGGTTCGTATCGAGGACTCGTTTCCCCTCGTCGTCGACCGTCAAATTAGCACACATCAGTTGACGGTACCTTCTCGAGAGTAGAATACGACGGCCTTTCAGTTGCCGGTTAGACTCGAGTAGACGACGGTCCGGTGCCCGAAAACCGATATCACTAATCGGCCGGCTGCGAGATGCCCGACGATGAAACTCGCACGAATCGCGACTGAGGATGGGACAATCACCGGACGGTACGAAGACGGCGTCGTCCACGGCGACGACGGCGCGTACGAAGTCGGCTCTGAGGGCGAACTGTTGGCTCCCTGTGAGCCCTCGGCGCTGTACTGCGTCGGCCGAAACTACGCGGCGACGCTCGACCAGATGGAGTACGAGCGACCCGACGAACCCGACTTCTTCATCAAACCCCCCGCGTCGGTGCTCGGCCACCGTGATCCGATTCCCTATCCCGAGTTCACCGAGGAACTGACGTACGCTGGCGAACTCGCGGCCGTCATCGACGAACCCTGTCACGACGTCTCGAGAGCCGAGGTTTCGGACGTCGTGCGCGGCTACACCATCATGAACGACGTGGACGCACTCGACCAGCAGGGCCGAACGGCGCGAAAGGCCTTCGACGGCTCCGGGCCGCTCGGGCCCTGGATCGAGACGGCCGTCGACCCGACGGCAATCGACATGTGGACCGATGTCGCCGGGGAGCGACGTCAGGAGGCGAACACCGAACTAATGCTGTTCGGCCCCGAGGAAATCGTCTCGTACCTCTCTCGGCGGTTCACCTTCCAGCCCGGCGACGTTGTCGCCTTCGGTAGCCCGGCGAACCCGGGGCTTCTCGAGCCCGGCGATACCGTCGAAATCACCTACGAGGGCGTCGGAACGCTGCAGAACACGGTCGCGTCCTCGAGTGACTGACGACCCCTCGTCGGCGAATCTTGGGGTCCCTTCCTCGAGCCTCGCCGCCCGGGTGTCGAGCACGCAGGGAGAAAGGCACTTGAGTTCGCTGTCCCTCCGTCAACTCGTGAGCGCGAACGCTACGCGACGCGTCGAAGTCTACCCCGACCGTGAGGTCGTCGTCGAGTTCGATCCCGACCTCACCTTCGAGTGTGTCGAGGAGTGCACGTGGTGTTGTCACCACGGCGTCCTCCTCTACGACGACGACCTGATCGGCCTCGCCAAGCGAGCGAACCTCGCCGAGACGACGACCGACTTTCGCGGCGAGAAGTTCGTCACTCGAGAGGAAAAGGGACGAGACGACCACGTCGCCGAGGACGGCTGTGCGTGTGCGTTCCTCCGCGAGGACGGCCTCTGTACGCTCCACCTCGAGGAAGACTGGAAACCGACGCGATGTTCGGTCTTCCCGCTTTCCGTCTGGCTCGAGGATGGCGACCTCCACGTCGACATCCGCGAGTCGGCCCACGAACACTGCGAGGGACTCGATGTCAGCGACCGCAGCGTTATCGACAATCTCGAGGCCTTTTTGCCCGAAATTCTGTGGGAGCTCGACGACCCCGATTCGAACAGAGAACTGTAGTATTCTTGATTCGAATCGGCGAAACGGAGAGTATTACAGAAAAGGAACTGGTAGTCAGAGAATTGAGTAGTGTCGGAAATCAAACAAATCCTGGTGCGTTCTGGCGTCGGGGTGGGGTTGCGACTGCCAAACCGGGCGACATACCTTCGTGATGTGGTATCACGCCTCTCCAATGGTTTAACCGTCTCGCGTTCGTAGGTAACCTGTGACAGAAGACTCCGGGCGTCGGAATCTCCGTATGCCCAACAGCGATGAAGTATTCGCCGTCGTAACCGAACATCTGGGCGGAAACCACGTCCAACTCCGGTGTGAGGACGGCAAGGAACGCCTCGGCCGCATTCCCGGACGAATGAAATATCGGACGTGGATCGAACAAGACGACATCGTCGTCGCCGAACCCTGGGACTGGCAAGACGAGAAGGCGACGATCGAATGGCGATACACCGGCCAGGACGCAGATCAACTGCGTCGCGAAGGCCACATCGATTGATTCTCGGCCTCGGTCACTGAACGATACTTCTCCGCGCACTCTCCAGTCTGCTCGAGCGAACGCTCCGCCTCGAGAGAGCCAGCCCACCTCACCGTAAACGGGAACGACACCTGCAAGCGTACCGCTCATCACTCGCTGTCTCGACCACTGAGTAGATGCATTCGCTCGCTGGCGAGTCCGTCGTGATAATCGGGGCCGGCGTCGGCGGTCTATCCACGGCGTGTCACCTCGCCGACGCCGGTGCAGACGTTCGCGTCATCGAGAAAAACGAGCAACTCGGCGGGCGGGCGAGTCGACTCGAGGCCGAGGGGTTTCGCTTCGACATGGGGCCGTCGTGGTACCTCATGCCCGACGTCTTCGAGCGCTTTTTCGCGGAATTCGATCGAACTCCCTCGGACTACTACGAACTCACGCACCTCGACCCGCACTACCGACTCTTCTTCACCGACGGCGATCGGATCGATGTCACGCCCGACCTCGAGCGAACGAAAGCCGTCTTCGAGTCCTACGAGGCCGGTGCCGGCGAGGCGCTCGAGCGCTATCTCGAGAAGTCGCGGGCGAATTACGAGGTCGGGATGGAACACTTCGTCTACGAGGACCGAACCCGGCTTCGGGAGTACGTCGACCGCGACGTGGCCCGACAGGCCCGCGGTCTCTCCTTGCTCGGGTCGATGCAAGATCACGTCGAGGGCTACTTCGATCACCCAAAACTGCAGCAGGTTATGCAGTACACGCTCGTGTTTCTGGGCGGTTCGCCAACCAACACGCCGGCGCTTTACAATCTGATGAGCCATGTCGATTTCAATCTCGGCGTCTGGTACCCCGAGGGCGGGATCGGGGGCGTCATCGACGCGTTCGTCGACCTCGGACGCGAACTGGGCGTGACCTACGACACCGATCGACCGGCGACCGCGATCAAGGGCCGTGAGGGTGGGTTTCTCGTCGAAACGAGACGGGGTCCACTCCAGTCCGATCTCGTGGTCTCTAACGCGAGTTATCCCCACACTGAACAGGAACTGTTACCTCCCGAACGCCGCGGCTACGACGCCGACTACTGGGAGTCACGAACCTACGCACCATCGGCGTTCCTCCTGTACCTCGGCGTCGAGGGCGACCTTCCGGAGCTAGCACATCACACGTTGGTTCTCCCCACCGACTGGCACGGACACTTCGAACAGATTTTCGACGACCCCCAGTGGCCCGACGACCCGGCTTACTACCTCTGCGCGCCATCCAAAACCGACGAGACGGTCGCCCCCGACGGCCACAGCGCCATGTTTGTCCTCGTTCCCGTCGCACCCGGCCTCGAGGACACGCCCGAGATCCGCGAGGCGTATCGGGATACGATGCTCGAGCACGTCGCCGCGACGACCGGTGTCGACGTTCGCGACCGCATCGTCTTCGAGGAGCGCTTTTGTGTCGAGGACTTCGCCGATCGCTACAACAGCTACGAGGGAACGGCGCTCGGGCTGGCACACACCCTTCGTCAGACCTCGCTCTTCAGGCCACCGCATCGGGCGAAGGGTGTCGACGGGCTCTACTTCGTCGGGGGCGACACTACGCCCGGTATCGGCGTCCCGATGTGTCTCATCAGCGGCCGACTGACCGCCGAAGCGATACTCGAGGACCACGCCCAATCGCACTCGCCGTAACCGATCGAGGACTGCTGCGCTATGAAATCGACGACTACAGGCGAGAGACGCCCCAGATCACGGCTGTCGTACTTGCTGACACTCTCACGCCCGCGATTCTGGCTCTACCTCGCTGGGCCCGTCCTCGTCGGGGTCGCGTACGCAGCGCCGTCGGTCGACGAACTGGTCACGCCCGTCACGGTCGCGTTGTTCGCCTACTTCCTCGTGCCGGCGAACGTCTTCCTCTACGGAATCAACGACGTTTTCGATCGCGAGATCGACGCCGCGAATCCAAAGAAAGAGCGGAAAGAAGCCCGCTACCGAGGGCAACGAATCGTTCCCGTCGCCGTCGCCGCTAGTGGGCTATTAGCGTTGGGACTCGTCCCGTTCGTCCCGCGTGCCGCGTGGCTCTGGCTGGCCGTCTTCGTCGTTCTCGGAGCGGCCTACAGCGCGCCACCGATCCGTCTCAAGACGACGCCGTTCCTCGATTCGGTTTCGAACGGACTCTACATCGCCCCCGGCGCAGCGGCGTACGCCGCCGTCGCGGGTGTTCACCCGCCTGCCCTCGCCGTCCTCGGCGGGTGGCTGTGGGCCATGGGCATGCACACCGTCTCGGCCATTCGCGACATCGATCCCGACCGCGAAGCGGGAATCGAGACGACCGCGACCCTCCTCGGCGAAGGCAGGACCTACGCCTACTGCACCGGCTGCTGGCTCGCGAGCGCGCTCGCGTTCGCCTCGCTGGATCTTCGCCTCGGTGCGCTCGTGGCCGTCTATCCCGCCTTTCTCGTCGGTGTCTGGTACTCGAGCGTCGCCATCGACCGGGCCTACTGGTGGTTCCCGGCCGTTAACACCGTCGTCGGGGCGCTTTTGACGATGGGGGGCCTCTGGAGACTCCTGTAAAGATGGATACGACGGACCACAACAGTCGGGAGCGGGGACTCAGGACGACCGTCCAGCGACGACTCGAGACGATCGTTCGCGAGAACCGAGTGACCATCGCGTTTGTCTTTCCCGTCGTGGGTGCGCTGACGCTGATCGCCAGTGCCGAGGGGTTGTTGCCGGAGCCGCTGGCGTACAATCCGTTGTTGATCCTCGTCGGAACGGCGGTCATGCGCTCGCCGCTCGTCGTCGGCATCTTACCTCGAATCGGGTGGCGAGCGCTCGCCTGTCTGGGCGTGCTGACGGCGTACACCTACGCGATCGAACTCGTCGGCGTCTGGACGGGCTGGCCCTACGGCACCTTCGAATACACGATTCAACTCGGGCCGATGCTCGTCGATACCGTCCCGCTCGCGCTGCCGTTGTTTTTCATTCCGCTCGTGTTGAACGCCTACTTACTGACGCTGCTCGTTCTCGGCGAGTGGAGTCGACAGCCGCTCGTTCGGATTCCCGTTGCGATCGGTTCCGTCGTGGCGATCGACCTCGTGCTCGACCCCGCTGCCGTAGCGATCGGCTTCTGGGAATTCGTCCCAGCAGGGGGTTTCTACGGCGTCCCGCTCTCGAACTATCTGGGCTGGGTGCTCTCGGGAACCGTTGCCGTTCTCCTCGTCGATTTCGCGTTTAATCGGTCCTCGCTACTCGAGCGCGTCGAGCGCTGTGAGTTCGTGTTGGACGATCTGGTGAGCTTCGTCCTGTTGTGGGGGACGATTAACGTCGTCTACGGAAACTGGGTGGCAGCCGGAGTCGCGGGGCTGTTCTGTGTCGGCCTCTTTCGGACGGAGCGCTACGACCTCGAGATGCTGAAGGCCGCGCTGTCCGATCGATTGGGACGATCTGCCAACGAGCCGTCGCGGTAAGGCGACTGCTTGGACAGCCGTATCACTCGAGTCACTGTACTGATCAGCCGGCCTCAGCGCTCGAGTCGAACTGAACCGGTGAAAAACGGCGTTGTCGAAAACGGGTCGGTTAGACTCGCGTCTCGAGGACGTCGGCGACCGCCTGTGCGATCTCGGTCCCGTAGCGTTCTCTGGACTCCTCGTCCTGGCCGATCCAGATACCACAGCGGGTCGCGAGTCGGTTGGCCAGGGTCTGGTCGCCGTCGACGCGGTACTCTCCGGTGCCGAGAACCGCTTCGTACTCGGCATCCTCGAGGACCTCGTTGATCGCGTCGCGGATCTCGATCCGGAACGATTCGGGAGCCTGTCCGCCGACCTGGATCACCGGATCGCAGGTTCCGTGGAACGCGATCGCGTACTCGTACTCGTCCTCGCTGACCTCGGCGAGCCCAGGGTAGGAGGCCTCGGCCATGTTGTAGGATGGGACGTACCAGCGGACGAACGCGCCGCCACCGTCGCGGTAGCCGCGGGTCCCCCAGTGGGCGACCTCGCCGTCGAGGTCGTCGACGACGGTTTCGGCTTGCTCGTCGGTGTGGGGCTGGACGTCGCCGCCGTGTGGCGAGAGGACGATCGCGTTCGCCCCGGTCGCGTTGACGACTTCGACGTACTCGTCCTGTTCTTTGGCTTCCTCGACGGACGCCTCGGTGTCGACGACGGCCGGATCGAGTTCGACCTCGATCTCGTCCTCGTCGTTGATCGGAGCGCCCCCCTCCGGTCGCGGGCAGATGACCCGACAGTCGCCGATGTCCTCCCACTCGACGTTCTCGAGGTCGAGTCGGGCACGAGCCAGTTCGTTCGCGAACGCCCCACGATCCGTGTCGTCTTCGGCTCGACGAACCGTGTAGACTGCGTACTCGTCGTCCCCTCGTCGGACGCGAACCTGTTCGCCTGTCATCCGCCCGGCGTCGTTCAGGGCGTCCGAACTCGCCGTGAGATAGGTGAACGTCTCGTCGTCCGTCTCCGACTGCGATTCGAAGCCGAGCGCGACTCCAGTCGCCTCGCCGTCCCTGTCGACGGCCTGATTATCGACCGACTCCACGGAGTCGTCTCGAGCACTCGCTTCGTACGCGGCGATCGCCCCACCGAACAGGACGGGAGCACCGGCCAGCCCAGCCATCGTTTTTCGCCTCGATACCGCACGTTCGTTCTGTTTGTCACCCATACACCAATATCCTCTCCCATACGTGTTAAAAACATCGGTTTGAGTATTGAAAATAACTGTTTTGGATGGGTCTATTTGCCGTAAAACGCGTATTCTCCTTCGGACGATGGGGTGTCAGTCGTCGCTCGGTAGCTGCGAGGATGCGTGTCGTGACCTCTCTTGTGGCGATGGTTCGGCAACGGGTTGGGGGGTCGTCGGACCGTCGAACAACTTCACCGGCTCGTCGGTCGCTTTGCGGGCGTCGATCGCGACCTCGAGGTCCCGCATGAAGTCGGCGACCGTATTACCCATGACGAACACGGGCTGCTGGCCGGCGAGCATCTCGTCGAGGACGATTCCCGCGTCAGTCGTTGCGTCGTGGACCGTCACGGGGAAGGCAGCTTTCCGTTCGAAGGCGTCGGTCGTCTCGCCGGCGACGTGGACGCGCTCGAAGACCGGATCGTCCGCTCGATACAGCTCGTTCAAGTAGTGCAGGAACGAGACGGTTCGACCGCGACGATCGCCGCGGAGATAGAGAAACGGGACGATCTGGTCCACCGAGGGATCCTTGGAAAACAGCGCCTCGCGGATCATCTCAGTGCTTTGAACGTCGTTGACCTCTGCAGCGTTGTAGACCCGACCGGTGGAGAGTCGCGTCCACTCGACGTCCATCTTTTCGCGGTAGACGGCCAACTCGTCCGCGGAAAGTGGCTCCTCGTCGATCGCCTCAAGGATCTCGTTCAGCGCGTAGATCAATTCGATACCGGGGATCCGTTCGTGCTCGGACGGGACCGAGACGTGACTCACCGTCGCGCCGCGACGGGTCGCTTCGGTTTCGATGTACTCGCGTAGCGCCGGATCCTGCTCGGCGTTGACGACGTGGGTTCCCTCGGGAATCGACCGAACCAGTCCGCGTGCGACCTCGTAGCGGTCTGTTCCGAGCGTCGACAGGTGATCCTCGCGAACGTTGCTGAGTACGAGCACGTCCGGTTTCGCAAAGCGGGAGTTGAACTGCCGAGTCGTGTACGGAGAAATCGCCTGGTTTTCGACGACCATCGCGTCTTCTGGCGTGTGCGAGCGGATTTCCCGCTCGTTCTCGTAGAGGCGAACCAGTCCGTTCCGGTCGATCGGTTCTTCGACCCCCGAACGGACAGAGACCGGGTTGTTTCCCGTGATTTTCGCGTAGACATCGTACTCTCGACTGTGGAGGACATCGTGCATCCACCGTGTGAGACTCGACTTGCCGCGGGTTCCCGAGACGACGATTTTCGCATCGATCTCCTCGAGTCGCCGGGAGTGAGCGACGCCGGGGAGAACACGCTGTAGGAACTGCTCACCGGCGCGTTTGATCGTCTTGACGATGCTTCGATCTTCTTCGATTTGAGACGGGTTCGTCGGATGTTGTTGACTCATGAAAACATACCTCTGGCGTGTCGTTTCGAAACTGCTAGGCGACGTCCCTCGAGTGTCAGGGTCCAGTAGATTCCGAGGGAAATTGCGGCTGCGAGGACGGTTAGTTCGACGGTCGTTGGTTCCGTTAGTACGCCCGCTGACGTCGGCTCCACGAACAACCGAGTGCCGACGAGAAGGGCGGCGAACGTTCCGACCGAGAGGCTGACCGATGCCAACCGTTCGGCAGGGGCTACCCGGTGGAAGTTGTACGCGCCGACCCCAGCTAAGAGCACGACGAAATACAGCGTGAAACCGGTCACGACGGGCGCTATCGACGCGACTAGCGCGCCGACCGTCATCGCCGCGATCAGGCCGACGCTCAACAACGCGCGACCGTAAACGAGCGTGCTCGCGTTGACGAGCGTGATCGTCGCGTAGACGATCACCAGCGCGAGGGCGTAGACGCCGATCGCCCACGCGTTACTGAGCGACAGCGCGACCAGCAGTGGTATCGCGATAAGGCCACCCAATCTGACGCCCCATCGAGAGTTCGCCCACTCGGCTACGAGCAACCCCGCGCCGAGAAGGAAAAGCATCCACAACTGACCCAGGACGGCTTCGGTTCCGGGCGTGCCACGCACCGCCTGGCGGAACTGTGCGATGTCGGAGGCGGGCGCAAACAGGATCGACGCGATCCCGCTCTCGAGTTGCGTCGCGATCGTCGGGTTGACGATCGCGGCGCCGAACGCGATCAGTCCCGCCAGGAGACCCGCGCTGTAGAGTACGTCCGCGCGGCGTTGGTCTGCGTCGAGTTTGTGGTAGTTGTACGCCGCAATTCCCGGAAGGATCGCCCCGAAGAACGCGATTTCGACGGCAGATCCGAAGACGTTCCAAGATCCGAACAGCGCGAAGGATCCGACGGGGACAATCGCGCCGACGAGAAGGCTCGTTACGAGCAGTTGCCGCCCGTGGACGAGCGTCCGCGATCGGATAATTCCGACCAGGTAGTACGCGACGACGCCACTGACGAGGAACAACGGAAGTGCAGCGAACGAATAGAGCGAATACACCGCCAGAAGCGGAACCACGATCACCCCGCCGAGGCGGTACCCGGTCTCCTGGGTGATGATACTCCCGATTACGAGTCCAAGAATCGTCACAGCTGCTGCAGCGAACATTACCGGAGAAGCCTCTCGAGGTCCTGACAGACGTGCACCAATCGTTCCCGTTGCCGACGAGTATGCGATAACCCCGTCCGGCGGCACCATCCCCCGCTATTGCCTGCGACTGCTCTCGACCGAACACACCCGAATGGATCGGACGTTCTCGATCCTATCACCTTCAGCATCAACAACTCGTTCGCTTCTCCCCTGTTTAACTATCATCTAGCTAGCAATTCATTGTGTGCCTCGGAAGTGATTACAGCAGCAATATATCGTTGTTGTCCTCGAAATACTGCGAAGAGATCACATTCGGGAAAATCAGCCTCCCCTCGAACGTGTCTGGTGTTGTCGCGAACGCCCATCCGTTCTATCAATCTACGTACTATTGTGGGTTCAAATCGCTCGAGACGACCGAAACTGGTTGTTCGGCCGGCGGAGTGAAACGATCCCGTTCGTCCGTTGGTCACGAACTCGAACCAAGCGTGTAGAGATTGTACACTGGACAACCGTTTCGGTCATCCGAACAGTACACCAATCGGGACACTTTCACCTCTTTCAGGACGTTCATCTGGTAGGCACTTGTTCTCCGTGTTCCGGTCCTCGCCGCCCAGCGTCGGTCGACAAGGCGGCCGAAACACGCTCGAAGACGGCCTCGGGGTCCCGGTTCCAGTGCCAGTGCCAACGAGTTTTCGCGAGACACCGCAGTTTCCGCGCCGTCGACAGCGACGGCTCCCGGTTCAACACGTCGTAACCCTGCGCTCGGATCACCGCGTGGTGTTCCGCATAGAGCACCGCCGCGAGCAATACGGGGAGTTGACAATCCGCCGGAAGGTATCGAATCCCAGAGACGCCCTCGCGGTACAACCGTTCGGTCCGCTTGAGCTCTGACTGCATCGCCGCGGCGAACGACTCCGAAAATTCGAGGCGTTCGACGTCGCGCTGATCGACCCCGTGTTTCTCGAGGGTCTCGAGGGGAACATAGATTCGATCACGCTCGAGAACGTCCTCGCGAACGTCCCGTAAAAAGTTCGTCATCTGGAACGCCTCGCCGAGTTTGATCGCGTGGGGTTGGGCTGTCTGGCGGTCCTCTGGGTCCATAATTGCGGTCATCATCACGCCGACGGCGGCCGCAGAGCCGCGCATGTACGTCTCGAGTTCGTCGTAGCTCTCGTATCGACTCCGCTCGATGTCCGTCTTCATCGCGTCGATGAAGGCGGTTATCTCTCGATCCGAGATGTCGTAGCGCTCGCGCAGTTCGGTGAACGCGATCAGCACGTCGTCCTCGGGCTCGGACTCGCCAAGCGCCTGTGCTCGAAGCGACTCGAGCCGGGCGGCCTGTTTTTCCGGCGGGGTTCCGCCCGCGTCGTCGACGACTTCGTCGGCGATTCGAAAGAACGCGTAGAGCACGTGGGTCGCGTGACGAACGCGCTCCGGAAGAAAGCGCGTCGCGAGGTAAAACGTCTTGCCGGTTCGTCTCTGGATCGCCTTGCTCGCGTCGATATGCTCCTGTTGCATTCTGTTGTCTCCGATCCACAGTAGCCCGGATGAACCAGCTACGTCAGATGGCTATAAAATAGACAGCCCCTCATTAGTAGGGTCGTACGGCCCTTACTAGCGAGAGTCTCATCACCGGCCTGGCGAGTCGGTGTGAGGCCGGTTATCGCAGCGTCACTCCTCGAGCAACTCGTCGCGAAGCATCGGGATGAACGTCCCGATGTCGGTGACCATGCCGATAGCCTGCGCGCTACCGCGGTCGAGTAACTGCGTAACGGTGGCCGGGTTGATGTCCACGCAGACGGTCTTCGTGGTCGAGGGGAGGCAGTTACCGACGGCGACGGAGTGTAACAGCGTCGAGAGCATGAGCACGATATCGGCGTCGTGAGCCTGCTCGCGAATCGCATCCTGGGCCTCGATTGCGTCAGTGATCGTATCCGGCAGCGGACCGTCGTCGCGGATCGAGCCGGCGAGGACGAACGGCACGTCGTTGTCGATGCACTCGTACATCACGCCCTCGTCGACGATTCCCTCGTCGACGGCGGCTTCGATGCTGCCGAGGCGGGCGATCTCGCTGATCGTGTAGATGTGGTGTTTGTGTCCTTTCCGAGGGTGCTCGAGGCTCTCCGTGTCGACGCCCAGCGAGGTGCCATAGAGGTCCCGCTCTAAGTCGTGTACGGCAAAGCCGTTGCCGGCGCTCAGGTTGTCGATGAAGCCCGCACGGACGAGGTCCGCGAGGGCGTCTCGGCCGCCGGAGTGAACGATCGCCGGCCCACAGACGACGAGGACGTTCCCGTCGTTCTCGCGGACCTCGCGCATCTCGTCCGCGATTTCCTCGATCAGCGACGCAGAGGGTCGTTCGCTCGAGACGCCGCCCTGCATGAAGCCAAAGGAGCCACCGCCGTTCCGGGGTCGCTCGGGCGGTTCGACGCGAATGCCGGTCTCGCCGGTGACGACGAGGTCGCCTTCCTCCACGGCGTTGAGCACTTTCGTGAGCACGCGGGTGTTCCCGTCACCGTTTCTCCTCTCGTCGGCGTTGCCGACTCCCTGTGGATCCTCCGGATCCGCTCTTTCGACGACGAGCGCGCAGTCCATCTCCGGATCCTCGATTTCGACCCACTCGCCGTCGACGCGCACGTACGTCGGGTGGTTCGTCGTCGAGTAGAAATCGACCGGGACGACGCCGTCTTCGGGAGCGTTCTCGAGCGTCGCATCCCGCGGATCGGCGACGGTCGCTCCCTGTTGATTGAGTTCGTGGAGGATCGCCCGCAAGTCGTCTTCGGACTCGGCCATGACTCGCATCCGGCAGTACGTCTCGGCGTGTTTGTGACGGCCAACTTCGAAGTCTTCGACCTCGAACTCACCGCCCATGTCCATCACGACCCCGAAACACATGCCCATCGTCCCCGAGTCGATGATGTGCCCCTCGAGTTCGACGGTTCGCGCAACTGTCATTGCTATGGCGTTGGCGACCGGGGACCGTGAATGTGTGCGTTATCGACCGGGTCTCTCGGAGGTTCTGAACCCGAGACAGATCCAATTCCCTACTCGTCGCTCGACGGCTGGTAACTCGTTCTCGAGCGAACAGTCACGATCGTTCGGAACAACGACTATGCGAGTGTATCCCATACTCGAGCGTATGACGAGTGGATCAGTTACTGCTGGGCAGTCTCGCTGTCGACGATGCGGGTTCGAAGCACCTGGTGGCGACGCGGCCTGGCGACGAATCGACGTACCGAAACTGGGCCGAATGACTCAGTGTCCCGACTGTGAGAGCACGGACGTCATCACGAGTCGGTAGCACGAACTGAACTCGAGCGAGGACCAACGACTCGCACCCGGCGAACGCACAACAGACTCTTGGGTGACTCGTCCGTAGTCCCTTCCATGGAACACGAGACAGACGAAACCCCTCGAGAGAGCACCGACCTCCCCACGAGCGACGAAGAGTGGCGCGAGGAACTCGACGACGAGGAGTATCGAATCCTGCGAGAAGCCGGAACCGAGCCCGCGTTCAGCGGCGAGTACGTCGATCACAAAGACGACGGAAGCTACGTCTGTGCCGGCTGTGGGGCCGAACTGTTCGACTCCGAGACGAAGTTCGACTCCGGCTGTGGCTGGCCGAGTTTCTACGATACGGATACCGACCGTGTCGAAACCCGACTCGACACCAGCCACGGGATGCGCCGCACCGAAGTGCTGTGTGCCGAATGCGGCGGCCACCTCGGCCACGTCTTCGAGGACGGCCCGGAACCGACCGGCAAGCGCTACTGTATCAACTCCGCCGCCCTCGACTTCGACGAGTAAGACGACCGCTCGAAGTCGCCGCTTGTGAATGCTCGGACGACGAGGGCGAACGTGCAGGCACCATCGTTTTTCTGTTCACTGGCGCACGTTCGTCCATGTCCAACGAACGACCAGCTGCATCCGACCTCCGGCAGGGGATCACCGTCGAAATCGTGCAGGGCGATCAGGACGTCGAGTCCGAGGATCGAGAGCCCCTCATCGGGGAAGTGGCGACCGTCTACGAAGACGACCCGAAGGGACCACAGGTCGAACTGAAAAACGGCGTCGTCGGGCACGTCCAGTCGGTCGTCCACGACGAATAGTACGCGGTCCCGTTCTCGCATCGATTACGTATCGGCTCCGTCGAGCGCCCCTCTCTCAACTCGTGTGTTCTCTCCGCAGCCATAGACACCAGGCCCCGGTGCCGGCCAAACCACTATCCGCGACGCCGCCGATATCGATACATGGCCGACTCGAGTCTCCTGTCGCTCGCCCGCGACGTCGCTGCCGTCTCCCGCGAACGCCAGATCAGCGTCAAGTCCGCCGGGCTGGCCTACCACGCGTTCAACACCCTCGTACCGCTGGTCATCCTCGCGCTCGTCGGTGCCACGCTCACGGATTCGCTCGAGCCGCTGGTTTCGACGCTCGAGTCAGCGGCCGGCCTCGACGGTATCGTGACCGACGGCGGACTCGAGGAGGCGGCCGGCAACAGCGGCGACAGGATACGGGCTGCGATCCTCGCGCTCCTCATTTTGCTGTGGAGCGCTGCTCGCTTGTTTCAGGCAGTCAACAGCGCGTTTACGGACGTCTACGGCTCTCGGAAGGACGAATCGTACGTGAACACGGCGACGACGGTAACGCTCGTCACGGTGCTCAACGCGGCGCTCGTGACGGCGACGGTCGCGCTGGCCGTCGCGTTGGTCAGCGTCGTCGGAATCAGTCTCTCGGTCTTCCTCGGCGGGGTCGTGGCGACGGCAGCCAGCGCCGTTCTCCTCGCGATTCTGCTCGTAGCCGTCTTCACGCCGATGTACTACCTCTTTCCACAACCGGACGTCGTCGTCGGCGAGGTACTGCCGGGGGTCGCGTTCGCCGCCCTCTCGTGGACCGCGTTGGCCGTCAGCTTCAGGGTATACGTCGCCACCTCCGAGAGCATCGCGCTCTTTGGAATCGCCGGCGCGATCTTGCTCGTCCTCACCTGGGTGTACCTCGGTGGCTTCTGTCTCCTGTTGGGTGCCGTTTTGAACGCTGTCCTCTCCGGCCACGTCGACCCCGACGAGGGCTGGATCCCGATGCAGGCCGTCTGGACGGAGTCGAATCCCTAAATTGGACGCGTTGCGCCGCGGTTTTCTGCTGGCTCGAGTGACCCGACCGTCGACTCCTCGAACGACGTTACGCACTTCTCACGCTGAAACAATCCGATGGCTTCTATCATCACGGGGCCCTACGGGTATCGAATGGCAACTGCACGGACGCTCGACGACGCCCATCTCCTCGTCGTCGAGTCGGCAGACGACCGGGTCGAGGGGAACCCGCCCAGCCTCTCGGGTCGACTTTCCGACGGGGGCGAGGGCGCGACCGACGCCGACTCGTCGGAACCGAGTGCAACGCAACTCGCGGGAGTCGTCACGACGGCTTCGAGCGTGGAGGCAGCGCTCGAGACCCTCGAGACGGATTCGATCGACTGCGTGGTGAGCGCGCAGTCGCTCATCGACGGGACCGGAACCGAACTCGTCGAGCGCGTTCGCGAGCGCGACGTCGCGCTCCCGTTCGTACTCGCGCCCCGCGACGGCGACGAGGCACTCGCGAGCGAAGCGATCACTGCAGGCGTCACGGAGTACGTCCCGGCCGCGGACTCGAGTGAACCGCTTACCGAGACGCTCGAGCGAGCGCTCGAACGGGGCGACGACTGCAGACACGCTCGCGTGCAGGCTCGGCAGTTTCGAGCCGTGTTCAACGATCCGGAGACGTACGCGTGGGTCGTCGACCGCGATGGTACCATCCGCCAAGCGAACGACCGCGCGCTCGAGACCGTCCACGGGGGCGACGACGTCACCTGCGGAGGGCAGTTCGCGGCGCTTCCGTGGTGGGACGCCACCGACTCGGGAGGCGAGTCGATCCGAACGGCGATCGACACGGCGGCGGCCGGCACGGTCGCCCACCGGGAACTCACGCTGACGCAGGAGCCTCAACTCGAGACCGACGCCGAACGCGCCGCGGAGCGTACCGTCCCGCGGACGCTCGAGGTAACGGTCAGACCAGTTCGAGACGAATCGGGGACCGTCGTCTCCGTCCTCGCACAGGTGACCGACGTCACTGACCGGGCGCGCCTCGAGCAGGAGGTCCGTGAATCGGAGGAACTCCACCGGGTGACGCTCAACAACATGACAGACACCGTCCTGATCACGGACGACTCGGGCGAGTTCACCTACGTCTGCCCGAACGTCCACTTTATCTTCGGCTACTCGGACGAGGAAATTCACGAGATGGGCTCGATCGACGACCTCCTCGGTCCGGACCTCTTCGAGCGCGAGGAACTCGAGTCGGAGGGCGTGTTGACCAACATCGAGTGTACGGCGACCGACCGCGCGGGCCGGGAGCACACGCTGTTAGTCAACGTCCGCACGGTCTCGATTCAGGGCGGAACGACCCTCTACAGCTGTCGCGACGTGACGAAGCGTAAACGCCGCGAGGAGGCGCTCACGGCACTTCACCGGACGACGCGGGAACTGCTGTACGCCGAAAGCGAACGCGAAATCGCCGAGATCGTCGTCGACGACGCGACGGACGTCCTCGACCTCGAGAACACCGGTGCATACCTGTTCGATACCGACGAAAACGTACTCACTCCGGCGGCCGCATCGCCGGCGATGAAGCGAACCCACGGCCCGCTCCCGGAGCGGCGGGCGGCGGACGGCAGCCTCGCGGGACAGGTGTTCGTCGACGGCGACGCGACGTTCTTCGCGGACGTTCACGACGCATCGGCCGTGTCGAATCCGGCGACGGACCTCACGAGCGTCGGACTCGTCCCGCTCGGGGACCACGGCGTCTTCGTCGTCGGTTCACCCGACGCCGACGCGTTCGACGACGTGACTCGAGAACTCACCGATCTGCTCGCGACGACGGCCGAAGCCGCACTCGATCGAGTGCGACGAGAACAGACGCTCCGAGAACGCGACCGCGAACTCAAACAGCAGAATCGAAAACTCTCCCGACTCAATCAGGTCAACGAGATTATCCGTGAGATCGACGCGGCGCTCGTTCAGGCGGAGACGCGCGAGGAGATCGAAGCCGCCGTCTGCGAGCGACTCACGTCCGCCGATCGGTTCTCCTTCGCCTGGATCGGAACGACGGACGTCACGGGAGAGCGCCTCGAGGCGAACACGCACGGCGGGACGGGCCGCGGACGGGAGTACCTGGACAGCGTCTCTACGTTGCTTCAGGAGGCGAGCGAGCCTGCCGCTCGAACCGCCGCGACGAACGACGTCACGGTCGTCTCGAACGTCGCGGAGCGTCTTCGCGAGGAACCGTGGCGCTCCGAAGCGCTCTCGCGGGAGTACCAATCCGTCGCGGGCGTCCCGCTGGCCTACGACGAGTTCACGTACGGCGTGTTGACCGTCTACGCAGACGAGCCGGACGCGTTCGAGGGCGTCATCCGTTCCGTGCTGATCGAACTCGGCGAAACGATCGCGTCCGCAATCGCGGCCGTCGAACGCAAACAGGCCCTGCTGACCGACTCCCGTACTCGCCTCGAGTTCGAGGTGATCGACGACGGCTTCATCTTTACCAGACTCGCGACGCGTGCGGAGTGTACTCTCTCGTTCGACGGCGGGATCCAGCTTCACGAAGACGGGGCGGCCGTGTTCGCCACCGTCGAGGGAGCGCCCGCCACCGACGTCGTCGACGCGGCCGCGGATCTCGTCGCCGTCGAAGACATCCAGCACCTCGGTGACGGTGCGGACGTCGACGACCCCGCGTCGGGCGAGACCGTCCTCATCAACCTCGCGCCGCCGTTTTTGGCCCTCCAGCTTGCAGACCACGGCGTCGTCTTACGAAGCGTCGAGGCGACGCCGACCGATACGCACGTCGTCGTCGACGTCCCCCGAACCGTCGACGCCAGCGAGAGCATCGACGTCGTCTCGAACGCGTTCTCGGACGTTTCACTCGTCGCCAAGCGAACCGTCGACCGGACGACTGCACGCACCCTTCGCGCTCAACTCCTCGAGCGACTGACGGACCGCCAACTCGAGGTCGTCCAACTAGCGTATTACGGCGGCTACTTCGAGTCGCCGCGAGAGCGTTCGGGCGAGGAAATCGCCACGACGCTCGAGATTTCGCCGGCCGCGTTCTACCGGCACATTCGGACGATTCAGCGGAAACTGTTTACCATCCTGTTCGACGAAATCGGCCTTCCGGCAAAAACGACGGCACCCGTTGAATAGTGAACGTGTATTCGATCCCCGACGCTAGTTATCTGATGGATACCACTATCCTAATATCCCTATTATTCCTAAATGGAGCAACCTTCGTCACATGAAAGACATCCGTTTCAACCCCGAGGACGAATCGACCTACGAGTGTTTCAACTGTGGGACGCTCGTTCGGACGACAGCGCCCGCCCAGTGTCCCGACTGCGGGACGGACATGCGTAATCGACGGACGCCGATCGAGTAATCACCGCTTCTTGTATGGCCCCTGAACTCACACCAGATGAATCTTCGACGAACCGACAGGTGACCGACGACGAACCCGAAACCGCACTCGAGACCGCGCGTCTGCAACTCGAGCGTGCCGCGACACACCTCGATATCGGCGATTCCGTCATCGAGCGTCTCAAACACCCGGCAAAAGTCCACGAGGTCACCATTCCACTCGAGCGTGACGACGGGTCGGTCGACATTTACACCGGCTACCGGGCACAACACGACAGCGTCCGCGGCCCGTACAAGGGCGGTCTTCGTTATCACCCCGGCGTCACTCGAGACGAGTGCGTCGGCCTGTCGATGTGGATGACCTGGAAGTGCGCCGTCATGGACCTCCCGTTCGGTGGCGCGAAAGGTGGGGTTGTCGTCGATCCGAAGTCACTTTCGACGGACGAGACCGAACGCTTGACTCGCCGATTCATGCAAGAAATTCGGCCGGTTGTGGGCCCGACGATGGACATTCCGGCACCGGACATGGGAACGGACCCCGCGACGATGGCCTGGCTGATGGACGCCTACAGCATGCAGGAAGGCGAGACCATTCCGGGCGTCGTCACCGGCAAGCCACCCGTCGTCGGTGGCTCTGCGGGTCGCGAGGAGGCTCCCGGACGGAGCGTCGCTATCGTCACCCGCGAAACATGTCAGTACTACGACTGCCCGTTAGCGGACGTGACGGTCGCCGTCCAGGGCTTTGGCAGCGTCGGTGCGAACGCCGCCCGCTTGCTCGAGGAGTGGGGGGCGACCGTCGTCGCCGTCAGCGACGTCAACGGTGGCGTCCACGATCCCGACGGCATCGCGGTCGAGACCATTCCGTCGCACGACGAGGAGCCGGAAGCGGTCACTCGGTACGCCGAAACCGCCGCCGGCACGGGCTCGCTGACCCGACTGTCGAACGCGGACCTGCTCGAACTCGACGTCGACGTGTTGATTCCGGCTGCCGTCGGGAACGTCATCACCGCGGACAACGCCGACGCCATCGAGGCGGACATCGTCATCGAAGGCGCGAACGGGCCGACGACGTTCGGCGCTGACGCGATCCTCGAGGAACGCGGTATCCCCGTGATCCCCGATATCCTCGCAAACGCAGGCGGCGTCACCGTCAGCTACTTCGAGTGGCTCCAGGACATCAACCGCCGAACCTGGTCACTCGAGCGCGTGCACGAAGAACTCGAGACGGAGATGGTCGACGCCTGGAACGGGTTGCGCGAGACGGTGGACGAACGCGACGTGAGTTGGCGCGACGCGGCGTACATCGTCGCGCTCTCTCGCGTCGCGGCGGCCCACGACGCACGCGGGTTGTGGCCCTGATCGAGCGCGTTTACAATTTTCACGCTGACGAGTCCGCGTTTTATTCGAGGTACGCGATCGCCTCCTCGTCGCTCACCTGATCGAACACGCGATAGTACTGTCCGACGGCACGAAACGACTGTGGCGTCTCGAGGGCGATCACCTCGTCCGCTTCGTCTCGGAGGTCGCCGACGCCACGCGGCGAGCCGACCGGCACCGCGAGCACGACGGACGCAGCGTCGCTCGCTTGCACCTGTCGAAGACAGGCTGTCGCGGTCGCACCCGTTGCAACGCCGTCGTCGACGACGACCACTCGCTTCCCCTCGAGATCCGGCAAACCGGGACTCTCTCGATACCGATCCGCCTTCTCGCTGGCGTTCTCCGCCTCCTGTTCTCGGACGGTCTCGAGATACTCTTTACCGACCGAAAGTCGCTCGAGGAGGTCGTCGTTGTACCAGACGCTGCCGTCGCTCGCGACGGCACCGATTGCCAACTCCGGATTGCTCGGCGCGCCCATCTTCCGGGCGACGACCACGTCGAGGTCTGCGTTCAGCGCGTCCGCGACCGGTCTAGCGACGGGAAGTGCACCGCGGGGAATTCCGAGGACGATATCGGCCTCGAGCCCGCGGGACTCGAGTTCTCCGGCGAGTCGTTCGCCGGCGTCGGTTCTGTCGTCGAACATGGCTCTAGCTACGCGGGCGATCACCTATGTTTTGGTGTAGCATACGACGGGACGGTGGTGTAACGGATCCGCGATGGCGACCCGAGAATTTGTGGTATACCCGTCCAAACCAGAACTCGCCTGCCGAAGGGCTACCTCGCGGCGCTTTCGACGTATCGTATGAGTCGACTCCAGCGAACGCTCTCGAACATCTCGGAAGAGACCGGCACCGACAGCGGGCGCGTCGGCATCGTCGCGGGGGCGACCGAGTACCCGAATCAGCCCGCGCTGGTCGGGCGCGCAGCGCTCCGAACCGGTTCCGATCACGTTCGGGCGTTCGTGCCCGATCCGATCTACGAAATCGTCGCGAGTCACGACCCGAATCTCTTGGTCGACAGATACGCGGGTGAACAGTTCGAACAGACCGCCGTCGAACGCACCCGCGAGATGTGTGAGTGGGCCGACGCCCTCGTCGTCGGGCCCGGACTCGTCGACGCCGAGCCGGCTGCCGTTCGGGAGGTAATCGACACCGTCGACATCCCGATCGTCGTCGACGCCCTCGCCATCGAACCCGCACTCGAGGCGGATCTCTCGAAGTCGATTCTCACACCGAGCGGCTCGGAAGACGATCCGATTCGGGAGGAGTACGGCTCGCTCGAGGCGTTTTCGACGGAAACGGGTGCCGTGTTGACGTTGACCGGTGACACCGACGAAATTGTCGCCGACGGTGAACGCATCCGCAACGAGACGGGCACGTCGGCGCTGACGGTCGCCGGAACCGGGGATACGCTGGCCGGAATCACCGCGTCGCTGCTCGGACAGGGGGCTGATCGCAGCGACGCCGCGGAATTAGGCGCGTGGGTCCTCGGCAAGAGCGGCGAGTTAGCCACCGCCGAGTATGGCCCGGGCGTGCTCGCGACCGACGTCATCGACCGCATTCCGGACACGATTCGGTGATCGGTAGCGGCGGGCCTATTCGAGCGAGGATCTGTTGTGCCACGGTCCGCATCTGTCGCGCTCACCGTCCTCGAATCGGGGAAACGAGTATTAGGCACTCGGCCGTTACAGGAAACGAGATGTCCGACTCGAGTACACGGGCGGCCGAACAAGCGGACGACGAAATCTCACACCCACTCTTCGCAAAACTCTACGACGTCCTTCCGCAATCGATTCTGTTCGAGCCCCATCGCGAGTACCTCGCTCGCGACCTCTCGGGTCGCGTCCTCGAACTGGGCTGCGGAACGGGCGACATGTTTCCGTACGTCGCCGAACACGCGACCTCCTCCCTCGAGTATCACGCGATCGAACCCGACCCGCACATGCGTAAACGAGCCCGTAAACGGGCGGGAGAAACCGGTCTCGCGGTCGACCTTCGCGGCGCTCGTGCCGAGTCACTCCCCTATCCCGACGACTCCTTCGATGTCGTGATCGCCAGCCTCGTCTTCTGTACGATTCAGGACCCAGACGTTGCACTCGAGGAAGCCCTGCGCGTACTCGAACCCGGTGGCGAGTTTCGCTTTCTCGAGCACGTCCACGCCGACGGCTGGCGAGGGTCCGGCCAGGAACTGCTCAATCCGCTCTGGGCGCACACCGCGGGCGGCTGTCAGCTCACGCGCGAAACGATCCCTCGATTCGTCTCCCACGAAGCGGTTACCGTCGAGGAAATCGAGCGACTCGACCTCGGTTTCTTCCCGGTCGCCCCGTTCGTTCGCGGAACGCTTCGTCGAAAACGAGGGAGCACGCTCGAGTAGGGTTCTCGGTGGCCGTCTCGTGTGACTCCCCTACCCGTCGTTTCCCACCCGGAACCTGCAGGTGCAACCGTTTCCCGCCAGTCCCTTCAAGCGTAATATATGTCCGAACCGGACCGAGAACCAACGGAAACGCCCACCACCTCCAAGGAGGAAGCCGAGGAGGAAGGGCAGGAGATGGCCCGAAATTGGATCGGGATCGCCGTCGTCTCGATCTTCGCGCTACTGTTGATCGTCATCGCGGCGATGCAGTTTACCGGCGTCGTCGACGTGTTTGCACCGATCGCCGACACCGAAGGCCAGCAGTGGGGCGTCTTCTTCGTCCTCGCGCTGATCGTGCTCATCGTCGGCGGCTGGAGTTGGAAGGCGATCATCAGCTAAGAACAGCCTCTCCCAGCCCTTTTCTTCGCGTTAGTGTTCTTCCGCCTCGAGTACCTCTCGATTGCGAATCCACGCGTCCGAACCGAACTTTCGATCGGCCAGCTCGCGCGCTGCCTCGAGTTCGCTCGATCGCCACGTCCCTTCTTCGGCCCCACACCACTCGGCCAGTGCCGTCGCGAGCGCGTCGACGGCCGCGTCGCGCTCGATACCGACCTCGTCTCGAATGCTCGTAACTCGCTCGTCGAACGTGTCCGTCTCGAGGTCCGTCTCGAACACCCCGACGTGGTGGTCGCTCTCGAGGTCGTAACTGATCGAGCCGTGCTGGATGACGACGTCTCGTTGGCGGTACTGGGCGTTCCCGCTGATTTTCTTCGCGTCCGCACCCGCACTCGCCGGTGCAACGACGTCGTGGGCCGGGTTGATGTCCCGGAGGTAACATGAGGGCTGGTAGATCGACGACTGCTCGGCGCTGGCGAAGTCCGCGTCGACGCCCATCCGCCTGAGTCCCTCGAGGATCGGTTCACAAAACAGCTCGTAACAGTCCATCAGATCGCCGGGAACCTCCGCTGCGGGCGCAACGATCGTGTAGGAGATATCGGCGTAGCTGTCGTGATAGATTCCGCCGCCGCCAGTCTGTCGCCGAGTGACGTCGATCCCGTTTCGCTCGCAGTACTCCCAATCGACCGTCTCCGGCTCCTGTCGATAGCCGAGCGAGAGCGTACTCGGCTCCCACGAGTAGACGCGGACGGTTCGGCGGTCGTCCTCGAGTGCAGTTCGTGCGGCAATTTCTTCGACGGCCATCTGGAGTGGTCCCTCGCGCGGATCATCCCGGATTAGCCGCCACTCTCTCTCGGCGAGGTCGCTCATATCGATGTACTCGCCGGCGAGCGTGTTAGGAATTGCGACGAGAAGCGCTCTCCGTCCGGTGTCCGCGACGCGTCGGTAATCTCTCGCTGATCGGATTTACTATCCCAGCATGCGGTTTATGATCGCTCCCGTTTGCTTTCCGATCGTCCTGACCGGGTTGTCGGTGCCCGCGAGGGTACGCACTCGAGACTCACGTCACGACGCTTTTACGTACTCGCCGGTTATCGCACGGTATGGTCCGGAACGTCGCCGGTCTTCTACCGGAACTCGAGGCCGAAGACTACTATCTCCTCTCTGGGGTCGAACAGGGAATGCGCTTTTCCGAGTGGGTCCAGCGAGGAAAGCTACCGAAGTTCTCGAATCTAACCGAAGAGGAAGTCGACTACCGACTCGAGCGCTGTCTCGAACGGGGGTTAGTCGAGAAGAAAACGATCCAATACGAGGGGTACACCCTCCAATTTGAGGGATACGATACCCTCGCCTTGCGTGCACTCGTCGAACGCGATACGATCAGTGAGTTCGGTGTCCCGCTGGGCGTCGGCAAAGAAAGTGACGTTTACGAGGTCAAATCGTACAAGCCACACGCGCTAAAGTATCACCGCGAGGGCTACACGAACTTCCGCGAGGTGCACAAAGAACGCGATTACACGTCGGACAACGACCACGTCTCCTGGATGTACACCGCGCGCAAGGCCGCCGAGCGAGAGTACGACATCCTCGAGGAGCTCTATCCCGACGTCTCGGTTCCACGCCCCATCGATCAGAACCGTCACGCGATCGTGATGGAGAAGATGGACGGCGTCGAGCTTTCCCAGACGAAACTCGAGGCTGACCAGGTACTCGGCGTCCTCGACTTACTCCTCTCCGAAGTTGCCAACGCGTACGCGAACGGATACGTCCACGCGGACATGAGCGAGTACAACGTCTTCGTCAGCGAAGAGGGCGTGAAAATCTTCGACTGGCCACAGGCCGTTCCGACCGACCACGAAAATGCAGCCGAGTTTCTCCGACGCGACTTGCGTAATATTGTCGGATACTTCCGACGGAAGTACCCCCAGCACGTTCCAGACGATATCGCTACCGACGAACTGGCTGACTCGGTCGCCGACGAATCGTTCGTGACGGTGACCAATCTCGGAGCGTAAACGAAGAAAGAACGAGTCATCACTGCCCTGATCGAGCCACGCACCCCGACGTTGACAGTCGATGGCTCTCGGTGGCTGAATTTAGTTTCGAAACGAGTGCTCGAGCGGTGTCGTCGACCGCGGTAGGACGGTCATCACAGTGTCTTCTCGTGACGGGGATACCGACGAGGAGATCAAGGGGGTGTGTGGTGACGGGTGCCCTACCAACGGGTAGAGTAGCCACTGCACGTCAGTGTACACCAGATCGCTGGACACGTCGACGATCAGGCGTACATCGTTTCGGGTATTCGTCTCGCCGTTCCGATCGTGAGTCTACGACAGCTTTCTCGAAGGCGACCCTGCACTGTTGTGCTGTTGGCGACGTGTCTGAGTCGATCTGTGTCCTGTTGGCACCCCGATTTAGATTATAGATGGTTTTACCCATGAGAGAGGCTGCACGGCGAGGTTTGTAGCGATAGAAATATCGGTTGGTCAGTCAGAATAAATCGTATAATGCAATATGGAATTGATGGATACTACAAGTTCGGAGGGGACGAGCGTACAAAACAATACGTGGTTTACACTAGCGCTGTTAGCTACGGCTCAAACTGCGACACCACCCCCCAACAATCACATGTGGAACCTGTCAGTGACGGCTGGTGTCCAAAAGTGAATCGGAGTTGTGCGACTCGTTCTATGACACAGTGTATTCAATTCCGCTCTCCAGCCAGTGGTATTATATCGTTTTACCTGCATCGTCTATTACATGTCTAGTAAGAAACTGGCCAAGGAAGACGCGACTGAAGTCCTCTTCGTGAAAGAGGCTTTAGGCGATGATCCTACCTTCGGGGTTAACGTGGAACGCTTGCTGAACCATCCAGAAATGGGTTGGGTACTATTTGAATTTCTGAAACTCGGCGGGCCGTTTTCTGATCCCCCGTACAAATGGCGGGACCGACTCGACATTCATGCAAGTCATCCGAACAATTATTGGCACAAAAACGGACGAAAGTTCGTGTCGCTGTGGCAGCTGACGAAAGCACTTGACGGAGTGCTCTTTCTCGTAAACTACTCGGTAAGAGAGGCTGAATCAGAAGACGGTGTACCGGACGACTGTATCCCTCAGCCCTATATCCGAATTCCTCCAGGAACCGACGAGGAGGAGAAAGTTTACTACTACATTGCGAAAGATAAGGGGGCTCACGTCATACAGGTCAACGACATTGACCTCAGCGCTGATTTCAATGATTACGATGCTGAACCCATCGACACACAGCCAATTCCAGAATCAGGGAATGGGATGGATTGGGATGAGTTTAGCACGTGGTTCCGGAAGATCAACCGCGAAAGTAGTAGTGACCCTCGAGACCTTCATTAATTTCCGCCGAGGACTTTAGAGGACTTCCTCGATAATCTCCATCTCGTGTGAATTCAATATTTGTTCAGTATCCCACTGCGAGACAGCGTTGGCTGTTGAGTCCACTACTGTTTCGATTTCGTCCCAGTACTGTTCCGGACTGCCGTTCCGGTTGGCGAACTGTTCAGTGTAGAACTGGTTAAACAATTCCTGAAACCGTTCCGTCTCTGCCCCTTCGCTGCCGACAGTAGTACACCAACGGTTGATCGTTTCTGAGTGGATGTCTAAGTACAGAGAGCTGAGAATTGCGTTCAGGCTGGTCTGTAGGGTTGTTATTTGATCTGAAAGATCCCGGTTGGAGTCGTGGTTCAGTTGTTTGGCTAGCGTAAGTGCCCACGCGAGATGTGCCACTGGGGTTTCGATGGTAGAGGGAACCGCTGGAATCGGGATCGGTTTAGAGTACTGTCCGTCCATCACCCGTGCACTCTCCGTTGTTTCTGAGAAAATTGCTTTCTGCAGGTAGTAGGAGGCACACGGGTGGTTGAGTGCTGCGTATACGAATGCGATCTCCTCCGGACTGCTGTCTGCGAGGGGCACATTTACGAGCTTCTCCGTACCCACTACCTCTCCATTTGCGTCGATCCACGCCCGGAGTCGGGTACCACGGAGTACCTTCAACATGACGCGAGGAACGGCGTATTCGGTAACGGAGTCCTGGTAGTCACTGAGGTCCTTGTGCCAGATGTCCTCCAAGTAGAACTCCTGAACCCACGGGTTTTTGTTGATGTAGTGGTCGTCGCCATCGTCCAACTTCTTCTTCTTGCTATCCGGGATATACAACTGCCTCGTCGTGTCTTCGGTAGACATTACGTCGCCAAGACGACGGTCGTGAGAGCGCAGCCGTTTCAGAACGTCGCTCTGATCGTCAGTTATCGGTCGGAAAATGATGGTTTTCGAGTCCATCATGAACTCCTGGTCCACCCACCCAAGGTGGACCGGCTGGTTCGCAGTCGTACTTCGAAGGTCTCTACTTCGGTGTACAGTTGGGACACTTGTCCGGCCATTACTACCGAGAGTATTGACTATGGCAATGGTTTCGAGGTTCACTCCGACGAACCCGAGTCCGACATCGAAGACGTGCTTGAATTCGGTTTCTTCCAGCAGTCGTTCCCGAATGTCGGACCACGAACTGTAGAAGGCTATGCTCTTGTTGACGATGTAAGAGATGACTCCCTGTTCATGCACGAGGTCCAGTGCTCGTTCGTAGAACCACTCACAGGAGTCATTCGTCCCTTGGCATTCGTAGTTGGCCTCGTTCTTCAACAAGGGTTCCGCTTCCGGGCTCACGGACGCCCCGTACGGTGGATTGCTGATGATGACGTCGAACCCGCCGTATTTCATGAACACGAGCGGGAATTCGAGGGGCCAGTGACACGCATCCAGTTTGTCTTCTCGGAAGTCTTGTCCGGCGTACTCCCGTTCGATGAGAACACTCCAATCGTCTGGGTCTGAGAAGTGCTCCCGGAGTTGGTCGAAGATGTTCTCGACACCCTGCTTATTGAGTGTCGGGCTGTCCAACCGTGCCTTGTATTTGTACGTGGTGAACTCCTGACTTTCCAAATATTCGTCAACGGATTCGGGTATTCCGTCCGGGATTTTGATGCTGAGTGTCGTGGAGGATTGTGGGGCCGCATTCAGACTGTCCCATGCTGCACTCACGTCATCAACGTGATCGGAAATCGAGAGACGATTGTTGTTCGAATCGCTCTGAGCTCCTGCGTACCACTCATCGAGATCTTCTTTCAGGTCGTCGTGGCGACGTTCGAGCTTACGCTTCGTCTCTTTCTCGGGGTCAGTAGCTTCTCTATAGTCACGAACATCTTCCCCATATTGTCGTAGTTGGTTCTCCATCGTAGAAGAACCCAAAGTGTGCTGTTTCCCGGTTGCTGTAGCGGTTTCAGTGAACCCAAGCAGGCTGTTTCCGGTTCGGATATTGAACGTGATGTCCGGCAAGGGTGGGATCTCGTCACGTTCGTCTACGAGTGCACCTTCGGTTGTTGCTACTGGAGTCGCGCTGATCAGCCACAGCCACAGCCGTAGCTTACAGATTTCCGTTGCCCCCTCGAGGATGTCTACACCAAAGATGTTCTGGGCGATGATCTGTCGCCGGAGTACGTACTCATCGGTGTGAGGTCGACACATCGACCGCCACCCGAATAGCGTGTTCGCTACTGCGAGAGCAAACGAGCCGCTCCCGACTGCAGGATCACACACTTTCAACTCTTGTAGCTTCGAATCTAGGTACTCCAAGACTTCCGGGGAGGCTTCGTAAGCCTCGTAAAGGACGTCGAAGCCGTCCTTCTGGTTAGATTCAATTGTCTCGGTTTGGTTCTCACCAGCCCGGTACAGGTCGTCAGGATTGAGGGCTGTCGGTGCTTTTCCTTCGTCGAGGTCTTCGTCAATCTTCTCCAGTAGGCCTTCCCACAGCGCACGGCGGGCTTTGAAGTCGGTTATGTCCTCACCGGTGTAGTACGCACCGACCTCGCTGTTACCCTCGGAGAGCAGGTCGTTTCGCTCGGAAGCGTCTAAATCACTAAGCCGGACGTCATCGCCTACTTTGCTCACCGAAATGACGAACTTCTCGTAGATGTACCCCAAGACGGCCGGGGTGAGGTTTCCGACGGTGTCTGCTTCATCTTCGTCTGTTCCCTCCAGTCCGTCCAGAAGCCAGTTGTACTCGTTGAGTTCGCTGATTAGTGCGTCCCAGTCAAAGTCTTCAACGACGAGTTCTTCGTCCTCGGAGACGATGGTTCCGTCCGTCGTGGTGAGGTCCTCCGGTTGGAAGAGCCCGCCGTTTAGGTACGGGACGGAGAGCCAGTAGGAACCGGTGAATTTAACGCCGTTGGTGTTTCGGGAGTTCAGCCGGTCGAAGAAGATGGTTTGGAGGAGCGTCCAGAAGTCATCGTGCTCGTCCACGAGCGTGTTGAACACGCGGTCTGTTTTCCCTGGAACCATCTCCTTGGAATCGTTCACGGGGATAACGACGCCGCGTTCAACGAGGAAGTAGAGGAAAATTAAGCGGTCGATGATTCGTTGCGCGGAAAGGAGCTCCTCTTGCTTACTGAGCGTGTATCCGCTCTTCGTGGTGAGGGAACTTGCGAGGTCGGAGCGGTGGTCCCAGAGCTCTCGGTAGAAGCGGTCAACAACGTCCTTGTAGTCGAAAAGGACGTTGATGTCTTCAGCGACCTGTTCCAGTTTATCGAGTTTACTTCCTGCCGTCGTACCGGTGTGGATGTTGGGGTTGTAGATGAACTGGAAGTTCCCCCGGGACGCACGGAATACTTGGACACGGTTGGTTTCCGGGTCGAAGAACCAGAAGTACTGCAGACGGGTTCTCCGCTTCAGTTCCTGCGCGATCTTCTTCGGCGTATCCCGAGGGACATTTGCCATCGGGAATTCGAAGTACGCGATCCGTACAGAGCCCTCAATACTGAATCGGTACTTGACATCGTGGTCAGAGTCGTACGTTACAGTGTCCGATGTTGGATCCTCGAAGTACCCCGCACTCACTAAGTATTCATACCCATAATCACCGCTGACGTTTTCCGTCGGTGTCGCGTCCAACGTATTCGGATAGCTCATTTCGCTAGTCATTGTTCTGGTATTTGATGACAGCCTTCACTTCGCTTTCTCCGGACTTGCCCGCCCCTTTCTCGGACATTTGAATAATTGTTTGCCATTCTGGTGAGTTGCGAATTTCGTTGTCGGGGTTCGCCATCCAACTGTAGTCCTCTTCTTGAATCGACGTTAGGTTGTCCGCCAGGCTATTTCGTTGGGGGACTGTGTACGTGTCTGCTTCCAATCGTCCCCGGACAGCACTTAGTGTCTCCATCATTTCCTCGTCAGAAATCAGATCCATCGCATCCTCAACCTGGCCAACTAACTGCGAAGCTGCACGGCCTAATTGACCAGCTGTGACTCGCTCTCGGTTGTACTGTTCTTGCCGTTCCTCTCGGATTTCTTCGATGGTACCCATATCACTCTCGGTAAGTTCCTCGTCACTCGGTCCGGCTTTTACACTCCGGTGTAACGGAGTCCAAATTGAGGGGGCACCCCCAGTCTCACCAAGGATAGCGAAGTCAGACAGTACCGATTCCCGAACCTCAGCGTCGCTATCAGCGGTGTTTTGCTCTTGGCGACCGGAGGGCTTCAACACAGTATAAATCGGCCGTCGTATCGATGGTGAGACTGCTGTCACATCGTCGGACGTCAGGTTATAGGTGTCAATCGCCCGCCGCAGAATACGATCAGTCCGCGTCTCCTCCGGTGGTGTTTGCTCCGGAGCGATCTCGCTTGGGTCGGAGGTGGCTATTGTTTCATTGTAGTCCGCTAAACTCTCGACGTACTCCTCACGTTCGTCCTCGTGCAATTGCTCGACCTTCTTCTCATCCATCAACCAGACGATGAAGTCCAGGCCCACGATATCCAGTATAGTGTCGAGTCGAGCGTCCAATTTTTCGTAAAGTTCCAGCTCTCGGTCAATGGAATCTGCTGGCCGGAAGTTATGGACCTCGACCTTTTTCGGGTTCGTAATGCGTAATGCACGGCCAGTTCGCTGAATTAGCGTAATCGGATTGTACGGAAGGTCGAAATTTACGATGACGTCCGCGCGCGGAATGTTGACCCCCTCTGCTAACATGTCTGTGGTTATTATGACGTCAAATTCACCGCGGTTGAAGGCGGATACGAACTCTTCTTTGTCTTTAGACAAACCACCGTGAATACGTCGTACACCCCCGAATTCTGAAGAGAGGCTTTGATACAGGTACTCTACCGTATCACTGTACTGTGAGAATATAACAACTGGCTTATCTTTAGTCAGTTCGTCTTCGATGATCGACCGTAGTCGCGTAACCTTCCGGTCGCCAGGATAGGGGACGGTCGAGGATTGGCCGAACGAGGACCTGATTCGATCTAACATCTGTCCAATCAGATCGATGTCCGATTTGAGGTTCGTAAGTACCTTCTCCTGAAGGTCTGAATCGAGAGTCCGGTAGGTACCGACGACGGTTTCCAGTCGTTCGAAATCAGTTGCATTGGCGGCTTCCTGTGGGTCAACACTGGTAGACAACGAGGACACGTCATTTTCCTCGATCGCGATATCTCTCTTGAGTGACTCATAGTACAAAATAAAACGCTTGTGCAGGTTGTCGATACTGTCGTGAAATGCTTTGAGGCTACTTTCCAGCCGTTTGTATAACCGCCACTTATGTCGGAAGATTAGGTTATCGAAGTCCTGATACCCTTGACCGTCCCAAAGTTTCGAGGGTTCGTAATTGAGTTGATCAAGGAAGGGAACAATTTCCTCGAAAACTTCGCTCTGATACCGGGAGGGGTAGTCGTACTCTTCTTCGGTGATTTCGGGATCGTCGTACTCAACATCATCACCCGCTAATTCCCGAAGATCCTCTTTGAATTCCTCTTGAATAATCCGCCATGTGATCTTAATGGACAGTTCGTTCTCGATCTTTTTGATATCCTGAATAAGGCTATTGCTTAGATCGTCGTAGTTGTCTAACTGCTTCAGTTCTTGTCTGGTGCTCTCGTAATGGGACTTCAGACCGGCTTTCTCGAATTGTTGTACTCTTCCTGCCCGATAAAATAAGTCGATCAAAGAGAATAGGTCTTCGGGACTAATGTTGATCGGTGTAGCACTCGTTAAGAGTACGTCAGAATCGTTATTCTGGCGGATAATGTCTTCCAGGTTGTTGCGCCGATTACTGTCGTTCCGGTAGTTGTGAGCCTCATCAACGATAATCAGACTGAACCGGTCGGTGTATTCACGATAGTCAAAGACGCGATCACCCTCGGTTGCCTCTTCAAGTGGTTGTTTCTGCAACATCCCCATCGAGAGGAATTCTGTTTCGGAGTCGATGTTGAATTCCTCGAACACTTCTATCCACTCTTCGGTAACGTTTGAGGGAGCGATAACCAGGATTTCTTTATCTGGTGATCGGCGCTGATAGGTTGCTGCAGTTTGCGCAGCGACGTATGTCTTGCCAGTCCCTACACTGTTCGAAAGAATATATCCTCCGTAACGCTGGAGTCGCTCCATCACGATGTTGTACGTTAAATTTTGATACTCCAAGAGCGGTGATCCATCGGTCGAGGTGGTGCTGTCCAACAAGTAGTCTCGGTCAAGGTAACGAATGAGCTTGGCAAAGAAGACCGACGGTGGCTGGTATACGTAGTCGCTCTGTTGAACGTTTTCAAGAACTTCTAATACATCAAGATCTTCTTCACCGTATTCCCACAACTTGTCGAACCACTCCCGAAACAGCTCTCGATCCTGATTCCCGGTCTGCATTTGAACCGAGAGTTCGATGTTATTTTGCAGCCCTCCTTTACTGAAGTTAGCCGAACCAGCCCAAATGTCATCTGGGACATCAGAGCGGAGATAAAAGCTGTACAGTTTTGGGTGGAACTTACGGTCGGTGATAACCCGGAAATCAACCAAGTCCCGTTTGATGAGCTGTCGAAGAACTTCGATTGCTTCGTCATCGTACTCGATGACCTGATCGGTGACAAGAGAGAGCAAGATTGATTTCGTTCGATTGGAGGTTTCTGGCCCCATTACAACCCTGATGGGTGCCTCAGTCCCCCAGTCTGGATCTTCGATTTGACTAATGGTGTCCGTCTCAATTAATTCCTGAAAGGTGTCTGAGATCGTTTCAAATCCGGAGAAAAAGAGGAATCCCGTTCCAATATCCATTCGGAAGCTGTTCGCACGGTCTTCCTCAATTGCCTTCTTCAGGTAGTGTTCAAAGACATCTTGGACACTGCCCTCCTTCTCATCCGTCAACAAGCCAGCATTGTTATCGATAACCCGGTTTCCAATATCCCTCATCGGTTTTCTTGCTCTTTTAGTAGTGACTTGATGACTGAATCAAGTGACGTGTGGTCTTCTTCGTCTTTGATTTCTTCCAGACGTTCTTTCGTCCACTCTTGGACTTTAATCGTCGGCATGAGTGTGAGGTCGGAGGACCATTCCATAAATGTACTGTCGAGGCGTCATTCCAGTTCACCAAAAGTATACCAGTAGTACACTTATATGCCTCCTTTAGTTGTCCTCCCACCTCTCAGTTCATCTGGATAATTTGGAAAGAAAACGTATCGGGATGCGCCGAGAACGGTTACTCGGCGTCGCTACTCGGTGCGATATCGATGTCGTCGAACGTCGCGAACGTTCCAGATTCGGCGTGTTCGAGCGCCGCGAGCGCGTCGACGTAGCCGGCACCGACGGATTCGGCTGTGTAGGACTCGTGTCGTTGTTCGTCCGCGGTCGCCTCGAGCGTCACGAGAACGTCCATCGGATCGGGTGGCTCGTCGCCGTGTTCGATTGCCGCGTCGTAGACTAACGCGGCACAGCCAGCGGTGACGGGACAGGACATGCTGGTGCCGGACATGGGGCCGTAGTAGAGTTCTTCGTTTGGCTCGACGATGTTTAGCGGATCCACCGGATTGAGCGTGCTCACCACGTCCTCTCCCTTCGCGGTGACGCCGGTGCGGTAGAGACCTAGTGGACCGTCGATTTCGTCTTCGGGAACGTCGTCGAAGTGTTGCGTGAGGTTTTCGTACGCGAGCTCACGGTCGTGGTTGTCTTCGTCGAACGAGCCGTCTTGTGGTCGTCCGCGCGAAGAAAAGTCCGCGACGGCTTCCTCGTCGTCGGTTGCCCCAACGCCGAGGACGTGTGGCGCCTTTGCGAACTGGCTCAACGTCCCGTGGTCGGGGCCGTCGTTGCCCGCCGAGAACACCGGGAGGATCCCCGCGTCGTGAGCGTGCCACGTCGCGACGTTCATCGGATCGTCGGGAACGAACGGCCGATCGTCTTCGACCGTCCCGTAGGAGTTCGAAACAACCTGAATATCGTGTTCCCCGTCGCGCTGACGACTGAGCAGGTCGTCGTACGCTGCCACGACGAATACCATCAGGAGCCCAGCCAGACCAACCGAATACACCGTCAGATCGGCGTCGGGTGCCATCCCCGCGTACTCGCCGTCGCTCTTGCCACCGGTAGCACCGACACTGCCGGCGCAGTGCGTTCCATGACCGCTGCGGTCGGTGTCGAGGCTCCCGAGTTCTTCCCACCAGAGTGGTTCGTCCTGTACCTCGGGGATTCCAATGTATCGGTAATTCGCTTCGAGATCGGCCTCGAGGTCCGAATGCGCTCCATCGATACCCGAATCGATGACCGCGACGTGAACGTTCTCGCCGGTATAGCCCGTCTCGAGTCCGTCACCTACCTGTACCGCGTCCGCGTTGGTGTCGCTCCGGGCGTCGTCGTTGTGGTACTCGAGTTCGTAATTCGAGGAGACGTATCGGACCTCGTCCCACTCGGCGACGAGTTCGATGAGTGATCCCGGTAGTTCGGCGTACGCGATCGGGAGGACGTCGAAGCCGATCGAGAGTTCCACATCGAGGGCCTCGAGGCGGACGATATCGTCGTTCGACTCGAAGACGACGAGCACCTCCTGGAGTATTTCGCTTCCGAGATCGAGATCGTCGTCGACGAGCGTGTCACCGACAGCGGTGAGTCCCTCCAGTGCATCGCCGAGATCGAGGGCTGTTCCCGTGGCGGAGAGTGCAACGCTACCGGTAACTCCGGTACCGATTCCTGTGAGTACTGTGCGTCGAGTTCGTCGATTGGTTGAGTCGTCGGGTTGCATCGTATCCCGTATCGCCTCTTTCGTTGCGACTTGGTAACTATTAACTCGGTAACTAGTTTTAAACTGTACAAATCGGAACTAAAAACACTCAGGTCTCGTCATCGATTTCGAACTCGTTCTACTCGTGATTGGTGGCTGTTCCGCCAGTATCGATGCGAGCACTACCGTTCTCGGAATTCGCGTTCTGACTGTCGACAGTACTCAATTACTGTCCCCGGCGAGCGCACTCACTCGATTGGCTCCGTTGGTACGCGTACCGATAAGTAACTACTATCGACGAGTGGTCAGTTTAATCCACTATGGGGGCGTATATTGTGACATGGGTGTCAATAACATGCATGCGACCGACGGTACCGGTATCTGGGGTGGTGGATTCATTGGTGGCCTAGTTGCCGGAATCGCGATGGGACTGGTACTCCACTTCGGCGCGAACTTGGTCGAATTACTGGGAGGGCTTATTCCAGGAACGGGTGTAGCAGTCGCGGTCGGCTGGACCGTTCACCTGTCGCTCAGCGTCGTCTTTGGACTGCTGTTCGCCGCTGTCGCCTCGAGGCCGATGGTGCAAGAACAGGTGGCCACGTTCACCGACTACGTGATCGGGGGCTTACTCTTCGGGGCAGTCCTCGGTCTCTTTGCCGGGGGGCTCTTGTTTCCAGTCGCAATGCAGGGTGCCGGCATCGCGACGTTTCCCCTTCCGTTCCTGCCAGTTCCGGGCGTCGCTGGAGAGTTGCTTAGTGCGCTCGTGTTTGCACTCGGTCACCTCGTTTACGGGTTGGTACTGGGGGCTGTGTTTGCGACAATCAACGGCGTCACACCAGTTGGACTGCACAAGCGAGTTCCGCTGGTGCGTTGAGCGGTTTATCGACACGTGCGGTGGGATTCTCGCCCGCGTTTCAGTCGGTGTCTCAGTTCGGTGAATCCGCTTTCGGAGTTCGAAGCCCTTATACTCGAGAGTTGGCTACCAACACGTAGTCTCGCTGAGTCGCGGGCATCAGTGGGCACCTGTTCGGCGGTCGACGCCACCACAGGTCGGGATGTGATCCGCGGGGAATCGGCCCCGGTCGGGATTGAACCAGGAAACGCCCGCGGTGAATACCAATGGCAAAAAGCTTCTATTCCCACATCAAGGACGCGTGGAAAGACCCCGACGACGGCAAACTCGGCGAACTGCAGTGGCAGCGAAAACAGGAGTGGCGCGATCAGGGCGCAATCGAGCGTATCGATCGACCGACGCGCCTCGACAAGGCTCGAGAACTCGGTTACAAGGCCAAACAGGGAATCATCGTGGTTCGCGTCTCGGTTCGGAAAGGGACGGCTCGCAAAGAGCGTTTCACCGCCGGTCGCCGAACGAAACGCCAGGGTGTCAACCGTATCGGACGGCGCAAGAACATCCAGCGTATCGGTGAGGAACGCGTCTCGCGAAAGTACCCCAACCTGCGCGTGCTCAACAGCTACTGGGTTGGCGAAGACGGCTCCCAGAAGTGGTTCGAAGCGATCCTCGTCGATCCGAATCACCCGGCGATCGAAAACGACGACGACCTCAACTGGATCTGTGGCAACAGCCACCAGAACCGTGCGTTCCGTGGCCTGACCAACGCGGGCAAGGCAAACCGCGGACTCAACAACCGTGGCACGGGTGCCGAGAAGGTCCGTCCGTCGAACAACGGCGGCAAGGGTCGCGGCAAGTAACGCCGTCGAGATTCAAGATTACTGCAGATTTCGCTTTTCGGACTCGAGAACGAATCAGCTTCGGCGAGAGCCAACCGTGGCGAAACGAACGTATTCGACCGAGAGTGTCGAATGCCGAAACGAACCCGGGGCTTATCTTGATGGACGGCCTATTTCTGGACACATGGCACAACATGTCCTCGTTCCCGTAGACGACTCGAACCGTTCGATGCAGGCACTCGAGTTCGCCTGTCAGGAGTACCCGAATGCCACGATTACGGCGTTGCACGTCCTCGATCCGGGTGATTTCTACGCCGCGACGGGGATCGAAGGCGGTGCGATGGCGAACTACGACGAGATTCAACAACATCAGGAAACCCAAGCAGAGAACCTCTTAGAGCAGGCGAAAGCCCAGGCGAGTGAGTACGACGTCGATATCGAAACGGATCAGGTCATCGGCGGCATTTCTCGATCGATCGTCGAGTACGCCGACGAACACGACGTCGACCACGTCGCCGTCGGAAGCCACGGACGAACGGGTGCGAGTCGAATTCTCCTCGGAAGCGTCGCAGAAAAGGTCGCTCGTCGCTCACCGGTTCCAGTTACGATCGTCCGATAACACCGAATCCACCTACCGCTCGCGTTCTCTCTCCTAACGGACTCGAGGCGAGGCTGTACGCCTCGTTATGCGGAAATCGTTTGGCTTTCTCGTTCGGATTCCGAAGAGCGCATGTCCAGATCGGCACGCAGTGCTTCGATCGCGTCTTCGGGATCGGTTTCGGAGTTGAAGACCCGGTCGAAGCCCATCTCTCGGAAGTGTTTTCGAGTGTTCTCGAAGTCGTCCTGACCGACGGCGAGGTTGCCTCCGATATAGGTCGTGACGTCCTCGAGTCCGGCGTCGACGATCTGCTGGTGGAAGCCCTCACAGTCCTGTTTCGCGTGACCGTAGAGGGAGGAGACGAGTACAGCCTCTGCGTCGTGCTCGGTTGCGGCGTCGACGAAATCCTCCTGGGACGTTTGCACGCCGAGGTTGATGACGTCGAATCCGGCCGCCTCAAACGCTCGTTCTAAGATGGTGATTCCGACGACGTGGGCGTCGGACCCAATCACGCCGAGGATGACTGTCTTCGTCATGGTCGTACTCCCACCGAAGACGGGGACCACCATAAACCTAATGATTAATAATGTGCTAGCCGTTCGCACACTCCCCATTCACGATCGAAACGAGAACCAACGGTAATTCGACAGCGACCGATGCTCGTGGCCCTGAATTGGCGACCGTCGGTCGATTCGGGGTACCGATACGCGACGGCGTAGATCAGTAGACGGTCGTCAGGGCACCGACTGGCGCATCAGTTTGCTCGCGGGCGCGATGCATTCCTTCTTCACCCGCTGCGATGAGTGCGAACACGCCGGCGGCGTCGGCGTCGGCAGTCTCGACGATATCGAGCAACAGCTCTTGTGTCTCACCCGAGCGGATGAGGTCGTCGACGACGAGCACCGCGTCACCGTCGTCGATCGCCGATTCGGGGAGATAGTAGGTGAGTTCGATTCCGGATTGGAGGCGCTCTCGAGCCTCGATGAACTCCTCGACGGCGGTCTCCTTTCGCTTTTTCGCGTAGACACACCGAGTTCCGTAGTAACTCGCGAGCGACGCAGCGAGCGTAATTCCGTCCGTTGCGGCCGTGAGAACCACGTCGGGTCGCTCGAAGTCGAACCCGTTGGCGACGACGGGGGCGACGAGGTCGAGAAACGGCTGATCGAAGACCGCAGCGGAGTTGTCCACGTAGCCTTCGTCGTCGACGCGAATACGCGCCTCGAGTTCCCCACTCAGGGCTTCGTGGCCGAGTTCTTCGACGACGTCTCGTGCGCGTTCGGTTCCCGGAAGGACGTGGCCATTGACGTAGCGGTTGAGATCTCCCGCCGGTAGCCCCGTCGTCTCGGCGAGTTCGTCGTACGTTCTCGTCTCTTTTAACATTCGCAAGACATCTACCGCCCGAAGCTGAAGGGCGGCTTTCTCGGCGCGGTTCATAACTAGTATGCACGATCCTGCAAGTATGGGTATTTCGATCGAGTTGTTCGCTCAGATCCCCACGTATGTGATTAGATATCACGCACGTAGGATTTTGTATCGAGTCACGAGACCGTGAGTAGCGCGTCCGCGCCTCTGTCGTTTCACAGGTGTTTCAGACCGTGGTAATTCGTAAGTGGCAGACCGTGGTGGCGAGAGTGTTACTCCTGCAGGAAGTCCGGTTCGGTCCGCTGTTCTGCTCGCTCGCTCTCGAGGTGGCCCCTGAATTCCTCGATTCCGACGTCGTACTCCTGATCCTCGAAGCGATCCCGGACCGAGATATTGCCGTCTGCTTCCTCGTTGTCGCCGACGATGATCTGATAGGGGACGCGGTCGTCGTGGGCTGCACGGATCTTGCGTTCTAACGTCGAATCTCGACCGTCGACTTCGACGCGGAAGTCGTCGAACTCGTTGGCGACCCGGTGGGCGTAGCCGAGGTTGTTGTCCGAAATCGGGAGCACGCGAACCTGCTCGGGTGCGAGCCACAGCGGGAACCGTCCCTCGTAGTGCTCGATGAGCATCATGAAGAAGCGCTCGTAGCTGCCGTAGAGCGCGCGGTGGATCATGACGGGTTGGTGTTCCTCGTTGTCTTCGCCGACGTAGTCGAGGTCGAAGCGCTCGGGCATGTTGAAGTCGAGTTGGACCGTCGGGCCGTCCCACGAACGACCGATCGCGTCCTCGAACGCGAAGTCGATCTTCGGGCCGTAGAACGCGCCGTCACCCTCCTCGATTTCGTACTCCTGATTGCGCGCCTCGAGGACGTTCTCGAGTTGTTCCTCCGCGCGTTCCCAGATTTCGTCGCTGCCGACGGACTTCTCGGGGCGCGTCGCGAGCGCCATCTCGTAGTCGAGGTCGAACGTCTCCAAGACGTCCGTGATCATGTCCATGATCTGTTCGACTTCGCTGCGGATCTGGTTGGGACGGATGAACAGGTGACCGTCGTCGATCGTAAAGGCCCAGACGCGAGAGAGCCCCGACAACTCTCCGCGCTGTTCCTTTCGGTACACTTTGCCGTTCTCGGCGTAGCGAATCGGTAGATCACGGTACGACCAGGATTGGTCCTGGAAGATGGCGGCGTGACCGGGGCAGTTCATCGGCTTCAGGCCGAACTCGTCGTCGCCGACGTCGAAGATGAACATGTCGTCGGCGTAGTTCTCGTAGTGACCAGAGCGGTGCCAGAGATCCGTCTTGAAGACGTGGGGCGTCTCGACGTAGTCGTAGCCCGCCTCTTGGTTGAGATCCTCGACGAAGTCCTCGAGTTCCTTCAGAATCGTCTTCCCCGGCGGGTGATAGAGCGGGAGGCCGGGACCGGTCACGTCCTGGATCGAGAAGAGGTTCATCTCGTTGCCGATGCGGCGGTGATCTCGCTTTTCGGCTTCTTCCTTGCGCTCGAGGAACTCTTCCAAGTCGCTTTCGTCCTCGAAGGCCGTCCCGTAGATTCGCGTCTGCATCGTGTTCTCCTCGTCGCCGCGCCAGTACGCGCCAGCGATCTCGAGCAGTTTCACGACGCCGATTTCGCCGGTCGAGTCGACGTGCGGGCCGGCACAGAGGTCTTCCCACTCGCCCTGTTTGTAGAACGAGACGGTGTCGTTCTCGTCGGCGAACTCAGAGAGGAGTTCGAGTTTGTACGGTTCGTCGGCGAGTCGTTCCTCAGCCTCTTCGATCGAGACGTCCTCGCGCTCGATCTCGTAGTCTTCCGCGATGATCTCCTCGATCTCTCGCTCGAGATCGACGAGGTCTTCCTCGTCGATCTCGAGGTTGTCGAAGTCATAGTAAAAGCCCTCGTCCGTCGGCGGGCCGATGGCCAGTTTGACCTCCTCGGCGTCGTACAGTCGCTCGACGGCCTGTGCGAGGCAGTGTGACGCCGAGTGACGCATAACCTCGAGGGCCTCCTCGCTTCCGTCGGTGACGATCTCGAGTTCGACGCCGTCGTAGACGGGTGCTTCTTTGGCGACGAGGTCGCCGTCGAGTTTCCCGGCGACCGTGTCGCGGCCGAGACCGGGACCGATCTCGTAGGCACAGTCCTCAACCGTCGCGTCGGGGGCGACTGCGAGTTCGGATCCGTCTGGCAGTACGACCGTAATCTGTTCTTGGGAGTGGGAATCTGATTCTGACATTGGTATCGCTATCGCTGGGTGGTGAACTTCACAGAGAAGTTCGGTCGAGCGTCCGCGGGTACCACTCGACTGTGAATCCGATCTGACACAGCGAGCAGCAGGTGAGAGTTAGAAGCGGGCGAGAGCCCCTGTAAAGCGGACACCTACCATCGTAGCTACGAGTTGTCTCGAGCGGGATAAAAGCGTTGTGATGGTCTACGAGTCGACGTTTCGGACCGATACTCGTTTTTCGCCTCGTGACTCACTGAGGTGTATGATGGCAAACGCCGTGCTCTTCGACCTCGACGACACGTTGTATCCATACTCGCCCTGCCGGGATGCGGGCCTCGAGGCGGCCCGCAAAACCGCCCGCGAGTTCGGCTACGACTTCGACCGCGAGTCGTTCGAGGACTTCTACCAGACCGGTCGCACGGAAGTCAAACGCGAACTCTCGGGAACGGCGGCTACCCACGAGCGGTTCATCTACTTCAAGCGCGCGCTCGAGGAACTTACCGACGAATCGAGACCCGGTGACGCCCTGGCGCTCGGTGACGCGTTCTGGGAGGCCTACCTCGAGGAGATGACGCTCTTCCCCGCCGTCGAGGAGACCCTCGAGACGCTGCAGTCGGCGGGAATCGACGTCGCTATCACGACCAACCTGACGACTCGAATTCAACTCGCGAAAGTCGAGAAACTGGGACTCGAGCCGTACATCGACCTCCTGCTCACCTCCGAGGAGACGGGTCGAGAGAAGCCGGGATCGGTGATGTTCACCCTGCCGCTGGCCCGACTCGAGTGTCGGCCCTCGGAAGCCGTGATGGTCGGTGACGACGTCGAAGCAGATATCCTCGGCGCGAACGCGGTCGGCCTCGAGACGGTGCTCTGGAACGCCGACCCGGACGAACCCCTCGAGGGGCGACGAGCGCCCGACCACAGGATAGATGCGTTCGAGGAACTAACGGAGGTTGTACTGTGATTCTCGAGTCCGAGCGCCGACAGGTTGTCGAACACGCTGCTGAACTGGCCGAACTGACCCCCGCACGAACCGGGAATCTGAGCGTCCGTGAGAGTACTGACGGCGACGCCTTCGCAATCACGCCGACTGGGGTTCCCTACGACAGTTTCGACGTCGCGGAGACGCCGGTCGTCGGCGTCGACGGCGAGCAACGCGACGGCGAGATGGCCCCCAGCAGCGAGGTTCCGATGCACAGCGCGATCTACCGACGCGAAGACGTCGGTGCCATCGTCCACACGCACTCGCCGTGGTCGACGGCGATGGCGACCGCCCACCAGCCCCTACCGCCGATTCACTACATGATCGTCGCGGTCGGGAAACGGGTTCCCGTCGCATCGTACGCCCCCTACGGAACCGACAAACTGGCTGAAAATATCGTCGAAGCCATGTCGGCGGCTGACTCGACCGCCGCGTTCATCGAAAACCACGGATTGGTCGTCACCGCACCGGATCTCGAGACCGCCCTCGAGAACACCCACCACGTCGAGAGTCTGGCACGGCTGTACCTCGAGATCAGATCGGCGAGCCTCGAGCCCCGACCCTTGACCGACGAGCAACTCGAGACGGTCCTCGAGCAGTTCGAATCGTACGGACAGTAACGGAAGACGGCAAAGACGGCAATTCGGTGGCGCGAATTCAGCCGCTCACCCCCTCACTCACTCACACACTTACTCACTTACTCGCTCACTCCCGGTCGGCGAGCAACTCGCTCGCCGTTACCAGCGACTCCATCTCGACGTCGGCGGCTTCGACGTTCTCGCGACCGCCTTCTTCGCGGTCGACGACGACCAGTGCACGCTCGACGGTCGCACCCGCCTCTCGGAGCGCTTCGATGGCGTCGACGAGGCTGGTCCCTGTCGTGACGATGTCCTCGAGCACGACGACCTCTTCGCCGTCCTCGAGTCGTCCCTCGACGAGATTGCCGGTGCCGTACTCCTTTCGCTGCTTGCGCGCGATGACGTAGGGAACTCCCGCTGCGACGCTCGTCGCTGCGGCGAGCGGGACGGCACCGAGTGCGACGCCGGCGAGTTTGTCGTCGGCGTCGACGCGCTCGGCGAAGGCTTCGGCGACGGTCTCGAGGCAGTCCGGGTCGGTCTCGAAGAGGTACTTGTCGACGTAGTACTCGCTCGTGTCTCCGTGGGCGAGGTCGAACTCGCCGAACTGGACGGCGTCTGCCTCGCGTAAGGCGTCGATGAGTGCCTGGTTCGTCATTGCTCGAAGGGCCGTTCCGCACCGAAATAAACGGTGTGGAACTCGCCGTCACCTTGAGTCCGGAGTCTGCGGTGAGTTTCTATTCGCTCGAGCGTGACGCGGGTCGTTTCGCGAGGATATCTTTTTGTCGTCGTCGATGAAAATAGTGGGTTATGACACCATCTCGCGCACCGGAGCCACACCCGAACATCAAGGCGTTCCTCGAAATGTACAACTCCCTCGACACACCGGAGTTCACCGAGGTTTCGCCACAGGAGGCTCGAGAGATGTTCGAGAAACTCCGCGTCGGCGGCGACCCCGTCTGCACGCTCGAGTCGGTCGACGACCGAACCATCGACGGCCCGGATGGAGCGATCGACGTTCGGATTTACGAACCCGGACCGAGTGAAGACGGACGCAGTGGGCCTGAAGACGGCGACCGACCGCTGATCGTCTACTTCCACGGCGGCGGTTGGGTCATCGGTAGTATCGACACGCACGACAACACCTGCCGAAAACTCGCGACGGAGACGGGGTATCCGGTCGTCAGCGTCGACTACCGCCTCGCACCCGAACACCCGTTCCCGGCGGGACTCACGGACTGTTACGCGGCGCTCGAGTGGGCGGTGGACGCAGCGCCGGCGCTCGATGCCGATCCGGAGCGACTCGTACTGGCTGGCGACAGCGCGGGCGGGAATCTGGCGGCGTCGACAGCATTGCTCTCGCGGGACCGCGACGGCCCCGACGTCGCCTATCAACTGCTTGTCTACCCCGGAACGGGCGACGTCACCGAGACGGCGGCCTACGCCGAGAACGGCGAGGATTACTTCCTCACCACCGACGACATGACTTGGTTTCGCGAACACTACTTCGAGCACGAAATCGACCAAGGGAACGTCTACGCGATGCCACGCCTCGCGAACGATCTCTCCGGACTCCCGCCGGCGACGGTCGTCACTGCCGGCTTCGATCCGCTACGCGACGACGGTGCGGCCTACGCAGATCGACTCGAGGAGGCGGGCGTCTCCGTCACCTATCGCAACTACGATGACATGATCCACGGCTTCTTCGGCATGATCTCGGATCCCGTCAACCTCGACCAGGCCCACGCGGCGTACGACGACGCCGTCGGCGACCTTCGGCGACACCTCGAGTGATCGACCGGTCGTCTCCGAAAGTGCGATCTGGACTGCCTCTCGGAACACGATCCACGCTGGCTACCGAAGCACGGTCCGATCCATCTACCCCGTGAGGTCCATATCGGGATTCCACGCGACTTCCCAGAGGAAGCCGTCGAGATCCGCGAAGTATCCCGAGTACCCGCCCCAATCGGTATCACGAGCGGGTTTACGGATCGTCGCCCCTGCGCCGCTCGCTTCCTCGAGGACGGTATCGACGTCCCGTTTCGACTCGACGTTGTGTGCGATGCTCATTCCTCGAAACCCGTCCCCGTCGGCGCAAACGGTGGCGTCCTCGGCGAGTGCGGTTCGCGGATACAACGCGAGCCACGCGCCGGCGGTTTCGAAGAACGTAACGTCTCCCTCAGACTCGTACTCTGGCAACCCGAGTCCGTCTCTGTAGAACCGCGTCGATGCCTCGAGGTCCGTCACACCTAACGTGAGCATGCTGATTCGGGGTTCCATGTGGGTTGTTCACGGGGAAGGCGCAAAAAGGAGCGCCCGACCTACCGGGCCGCCCATCCCTCGAGCGAAGTCAAAAACGTCTAACGACGGGCGTTCCTCGACACGTCCATGCACGTTTCTATCGTCGGCAGCGGCTACGTCGGAACGACCGTCGCCGCCTGCCTCGCGGATCTCGGTCACGAGGTCGTCAACGTCGAAATCGACGAGGAGATCGTCGAGACGATCAACGCCGGCGAGGCCCCGATCCACGAGTCCGGACTCGAGGAGCGAATCGCCGAACACGCGGGCGCAAACCTGCGGGCGACGACCGACTACGACGCAGTCCGCGAGACCGACGTCACCTTCCTCTGTCTCCCGACGCCACAGGCCGACGACGGGAGTCTCGACCTGGCGATCATGCAAGCCGGGGCCGAATCGCTCGGCCGTGCACTCGCCGCGAAGGACAGCGACCACCTCGTCGTGGTCAAAAGTACGGTCTTGCCAGGTACGACCGAGGACGTCGTCGGCCGGGTCCTCGAAGATCACGCCGGAACGCGAGTTGGCGACGGTCTCGAACTCGCCATGAATCCCGAGTTTCTGCGGATGGGAACGGCAGTCGAGGACTTCCTCGAGCCCGACAAGGTGGTCGTCGGAGCGACGAACGAGGAAGCCCGAGCGACGCTTCGCGAACTGTACGCCCCGATTTTAGAGCGCGAGGATACCGACCTCGTCGAGACCGACATCCGCGAAGCCGAACTCATCAAGTACGCGAACAACGCCTTCCTCGCGTCGAAAGTCTCGCTCGTGAACGAACTCGGAAACATCGCCAAGGCCTACGGTGCGGACGCCTACGAGGTGCTCGAGGCGGTCGGACTCGACGATCGAATTTCGGCCCAGTTCATGCGCTCGGGGCTCGGCTGGGGCGGTTCGTGTTTCCCGAAGGACGTCGCCGCCTTACGCGCGGGGGCACGCGAACAGGAGTACGAACCGGAACTACTCGATGCCGTCGTCGCGGTCAACGACGCCCAGCCGCGACGACTCGTCGACCTCCTCGAGAAGCACGTCTCGGGCGAAGGCGACGAGTCGCTCGAGGGGTCCCGAATCGCCGTCCTCGGGCTGTCGTTCAAGCCGGGAACTGACGATGTCCGAAAGTCGCGCGCGTTAGACGTCATCGACACGCTACACGAGCGTGACGCCACCGTCGTCGCGTACGACCCGGTTGCAGTCGAGAACGTCCGTTCCGAGTACCCGACCGTCGAGTTCGCCGGATCTGCCAGTGACGCACTCGAGGGTGCAGACGGGGCCGTCGTGGCGACAGACTGGCCGGAGTTCGACGAGCTATCGTTCGAGGGAATGGCCCAGCGAATCGTCGTCGACGGGCGGCGAATCGACGTCGACGAGTCGACGCTCGACGCATACGAGGGCCTGACCTGGTGACCCAGCGATCGAGACAGATCGCTTTTCGTGACACTGTTGTTGAGAACTCGATCAGTATACTTTTGCAGTCACGGGGCAGAATACCTGCCGATGGATGATGATGCGGTTCGCGCGGGTCCGAATATCTCCGTGGGCGACGGCGAGGTTATCGCCATGAGTCAGGAAACGCGCGACATCAGCACTGACGAGGTCTGTATCCTCATCCCGACGCTCGACGAGGCGGCCACGATCGGCGACGTTATCGACGGGTTTCACGACGAGGGATACACGAACGTCTTCGTCGTCGACGGCGACTCGGACGACGAGACGTGCGAGATCGCCCGCGACCGCGGCGCACACGTCCTCGTTCAGTCCGGAAACGGAAAGGGACAGGCAGTCCGCGAGGCGCTCGAGTACGTCAACGTCCCCTACGTGTTGATGCTCGACGGCGACGGTACGTACGATCCCGCCGACGCGGATCGCATGCTCGAGCCGCTCTCTCGGGGGTACGAGCACGTCATCGGCAACCGCTTTGCGGACATGGACGACGACGCGATGAAGGCCCTGAACGGCTTCGGCAATCGGGTGATCAACAGGTCGTTTCGGTTCATACACGGGGCCGACTACGACGATATTCTCTCGGGGTACCGCGCGTTCACCGTCGACTCGTTCGAACGGCTTTCGCTCGACTCCGACGGGTTTACGATCGAGACCGAACTCGCCGTCGAGTGCGTCAAACATGGCGTCGAGACGACGGTCGTCCCGGTCAGTTACGGCGCCAGGCCCGACGAATCGGAGACGAACCTCCACCCGGTCACAGACGGCGGCACGATCATCCTCGCGCTCTACTCGCTCGCCAAGACGAACAACCCGCTATTCTACTTCGGGAGCCTCGGGATCGGCGGAATCGCCTCCGGTGGAGTCATCGCGACGTACGTCCTCTGGCGATGGGTCCAATACGGCATCGGTCACGAAATCCTCGCGATGGTCTCGGCGGCCGCGGTGTTGTTGGGCGTGCAACTGCTCATGTTCGGCGTCCTCTCGGACATGCTCGTCACGCTCCATCGCGAACAACGCCGTCGCCTCGAGCAGATCACCCGCCGGAGTCGACAGCGCGACGACGACTAACGAACTCACGGTGTCCGGCGAGCGGTATCCAACGAACGCGTATCGCGTATGAAGGTCTCGGTGCTGACCGTGGGCAAAAGGGTGGCGAAGAACGAGGTCACAGCCGAATCGGCTACCCGTCCGAACGCAGCCTCTGAAAGTGTTCTACAGAACGACCTCGAGTATCCTCGGAATGTCCTCGAGTGTCCTCAGAACGGAAGCATCGAGCGCATCTGTTGGAACATGCCACCGGAGTTGTTCTCTCGGTACTCCTCGAAGGGGCCATGGAGTTCGTTGAGCAGTTCCTGACGCGAGCGGAACTCTCCGGTCTCTACTCGGTCGATCATCTCGCCGAGTGAGACCGTGTTCCCGTGGACATCGTAGGCGATCTGTTCGTGACCGAGTTCCGCGGCGACGTCGTCTTTCGTCGCCGGAAACGAGAGGTCAGCGTCTCTGAGTTGTGCGTCCACAGCAGCGATACCGAACTCGACGCTCTCGGGTTCGTCGTCGTCTCCGTTCGACGGTGGCCGGACTCCCATACGTAGGGGTAATGAGTCCGAAAGCAAAACCGCTACGAAGACTGACGCGACTGTCACTGCTCCAGTACGCTCTCGCGTCGAGGCCCAGCCTCGAGTGTCGACACGCCTTTGGCGACGGCCACGGAGTATCCGACTATGACCGAATACACGACGGTGTCGATCCCGAAGGACCTCGCTGATCGCGTCGAAGACACGATCGAAGGAACCAGCTTCCAGAGCACGAGCGACCTCACACGCTTTTTGCTCCGCAGCATCGTCATCCAACACCAGAAACAGGGCGAGCTCACCGAAGCCGAGTTCGAAGAGATCACCGAACAGCTACGCGGATTAGGCTACCTCGAGTGAGCGAAAACCGGGGGAAGGCGGGCCCGTTTTGCATGTAAGCCCTCCGTTTATCCGAAGCGAGGCGGCTAGGATCGCGTGGAGGTCGAACTCGCATGCCACACATTCCTGATTTCCCCTCTCGATCGAACGAAGACGACCAACGAGAGGAATCGAACCGTGGAAGCATCATCGACCAGATAATCGGTGACGGGCCGTCGACGCCGAGCGGATAAGCAGCTTTTGGCGCCAGTGTCGGCCGAACGGACGGACGTCGCAATTCGAGCCCCTATTTTCCGACCACTCACCCGCGAAGCGACTGCTCCGGCGGATGTGCGTCGAGAACCTCGAGTGGGTGTCGCTCGCCGCGACGGTCGAAGGCGGCGAACGTCCGCTCGCCGTACTCCCAGGGCGGAACGGCGACGAAGACGACCTGTGCGAGGTCGTCTCGTTTGGTCACCTCGAGTTCGCGAACTGGGTGCGAGACGAACCGCCCCTGAAACTGTCTGGCCGGCGTCGAGAGATCGACGCCGAAGACGGCGTTGACGGCGTTTCCCAGATTGGGGAGCAGAAAGTCCGTGAACACGGGCGTCTCGGGTGGGAGTCCGTCGGCACCCTCGAGTTCGCCTGCCGGCGTGATGGAGACGCCCGTCGTCACGCGGTCCGGATCGGCGTCGCTCGCCAGATCGAGCAGTACGTCGACCAGTGCCCGCGTGATGTATACCACATCGAACGTACACGCCGGTCGTAGTTAGCTGTGTTCCCTCACCCTGAAAACGGGCCGAGTCGCCAGAGCATTCCCGCGGTGAGTCGCGGGATGCGCCGACGCGAGGTCGAAAGTGCCTCCTCGAGCGCACTCGGTGCGTCGGTCGTAATCCCAGCCCCGTGACCGACGAGGATCCGTTCCGGCGAGAATCGCTCGAGGGCATCCCTCGGCGGAACGAGTCGACGCATCGGATGGACGCCCAGGCGCTCGGAACCGGCGAGGAAGTACGACGAGGCGCCGAGCGATTCGGGGACGACGAGCGTTCCCTCCTCGCGGTCGTACAACGCGGCTTCCTGCCAGAATCGGCTGTCGACGAGTTCGAGGGCTCCGATACCGGTATCCGAAAGCTCGTCGGAGAAGCGAGCGACCGGCGCGTCGAGGTCTTCGGTGACGCCGTCGAAGAATCGGGGGAGGTAGACGGGAACGTTGTGCCGGTTCGCGACCGTCTCGGCGTCCCGCGTGTGTCGGTCGAGCAAGACGACGACGCCGGTGACGTCGCCGAGTTCCGTAAGCAGATTATCGACTCCCGGCGCGTCGACGGGATCGATGACCCAGACCTCGCCGTCTTTCTCGAGGGCGTGACTCGCCCGTTTCATCCGCTCTTCGGGATGGGCGATCCAGCCGATACCACCGTCGAAGTGGTCGATCTCCTGAATCTCGCTGGCGTGCTCGTCGACGCGGAAGGTCATACCGTCGATACGGTCGTTTCGGCCATAAACGTACGTGCACTCGGCGACGCTTCTATGACACTGTCTGGTGTACACCTGGCTACATGCTCACTGGCCTGTCCTGGCTCGCCCTCGAGGTCAAGTACCTCGAGCGAGCGCGGTCGTTCTACGAGGAGACGCTGGAATTGACGCTCGAGGGGAAAACCGACTCGGAGTTGCGGTTCTCCGCGGGATCGACCGACCTCGTTCTCAGACGCCCGGACGGCGTTCCTCGGGGCGGGTTGCACACTCACTACGCCTTCTCGATTCCGAGCGGAGAGTACGACGACTGGTGGGACCGACTGAGCGAAACCTACGACCTCGAGGAAGCCGAGTTCGGGTCGAGTCGGTCGTTGTACCTGTACGACCCGGACGGCAACTGCGTCGAATTGGGTCAACAGTCCGTCGACGGGCCGGGGATCGACGGCATCTTCGAGGTCGTTCTCGAAGTCGAAGCCCTCGAGCGCGCGGCCGACCTGTACGGCGAATTGGGCTTCGAGACCGTCGACGTGGGCGACGACCGAAAACGCGTCCGGATGGACGGGCCGATGGCCCTCGAGTTGTGGGAGCCACACCTCGGTCTCGCGGACGCGAGAGGGGGGGTTCACGTGGATCTCGGGTTCGAAACCGACGATCTGGACGCGGTGGTTTCCGCCGTCTCGGAACGGGTGTGCTCGCTCGAGCGAGCGTCCGACACGACGGCCGTTATTCGCGATCCGGACGGCCACGTGTTGACAGTCACTGAAGCGTGACTGCCGACGGAGAACGCCGCGAGAGGCAGAATACGGCGACGACAGCGCATCCCGCCGAGTGCAAGCCAGCCGTTTATCGAGTGGAGGACTGTCGGATCAGACGGAGTCATGAGCATCGATTCAACCCAATCCCTCTTCGTATCCGGGCTACAACACGCGTACTACACCGAACAACGACTCCTCGACGCGCTCGAGGAACTCGAACAGTCCTCTTCGAACGAGGAACTGCAAAGCGGATTCGCCGAGCACCGCGAGGAAACTCAGATCCACATCGACCGCATCGAGGACGTCTTCGAGCAACTCGACGCGAACGCTGAAGCGAAAGAAGATCCCGTCGTCGAGGGGATGATCTCCGCCCACGAGGAGTTCATGGACCAAGATCCGAGCGAGCAAGCCATCGACCGGTTCAACATCGCGGCGGGCCAGAAGTCAGAACACTACGAAATCGCCGTCTACGGCAACCTCATCCCGATGGCCGATCAGATCGGGATGGACGACGCGGCCGACACCTTAGAGCAGACGCTCCGCGAGGAACAGGACGAACTCGAGACGCTCTCGGAGATGGGCGAGCAGTTCGACTACGAGGAACTCGAGGCTGCCGGATAGCGCCGATAGCGGCGCACCCGCATTTGCTTTTTCGGCAGTGGTCGGATTAGAGACGGTCCGTACTGACGTCGACACCTGGCGGCGTTACGAGCAAGAAGCCACGAAAGTGCACGAGGTTCCCACCGGATTCTTTCACGTCGCGAGCGAAGCCGGCGGCCAGATCGTTGACATCCCCGTCGACGTTGAGGACGAGGACGTTTCCCTTGGATATTGCTTCGAGCCACTCGTCGGGGTCCGTCGTCCCGTCGAGCACCCCGAGGATGATACTCCCCTCGAGCTCGAGTTCTTCGTCGATGTGTTCCTCGACTGTTCGCAGGTCGAGGTCGAAATCGCTCATACCGGGTGGGTCGAACCGTGACGAGAAAAACGTTCGCCTCCACCCGTTTGCGCTACGGCCTGCCGTGTTGATGGCTGCACCACACAGCACGGCGTTTCTCGGGAAACGGGTGATCAAAAGTCTCTCCTCTCCGTTCCGAGCGAAAGCGCTCTTGGTTCACTCGCGGAGACTGTGAGCCTATCCCGCAGATACCGTCGGGTACTGAACGGCTAGTTCTGTGGGAACTCCTTGTGAAAACCACGGAATTCGGTTCGGTGGGCCTCCTCGTCCGAGAGAATCGACACGGCGACGTCTTCGGTTACCGGATCGTTCGCGTCCGAGGCAGCCTCGTGGAGCGCTCGATAGGTCTCGATCGCGTCGTCTTCGGCCTCGAGGACGCCTTCGATGACCGACTGTACGTCGGTGGTGTCCTCGGGTGGTTGCAGACTCGACTGGCTCGCCTCGAACGCTTCGGAGCCGGGCGGCGAGTGCTCGAGTTGTTTCAACCGCTCGCCGAGCATCCGCGCGTGCTCGAGTTCCTCTTGAACGTCCTCTTCGAGGCTCTCTTTGACCTCCTCGGCGTGGACGCCGTCGAGGACGATGGCGTTCGTCAGGTAGTTCATCACGGTCTCGAGTTCGTCGACGTACGCCTCGGTCAACAGGTCGGTGATCTCGTCGGTCGTCATACCGGCGAGGCTACCACGAGGAACACCAAAGTCGGACCACACGCGCGTGCGTGTTCGATCGAACGGCGAGCAACACGTTCGCGCCGTACACTCTTGTCTCTCCCCTCCCTACCGAACACACATGCGCGACCTCGACGACACCGACCTCGAGATTCTCGAGTTGCTGTTCGCGGACGCGAGACGACCCTACAACGAGATCGCAGACCGCGTCGATCTCACGCCGCCGGCCGTCTCGGATCGCATTTCGCGACTCGAGGAACAGGGCGTTATCCGCGGGTTCACGATCGACGTCGACCGAGAGAAACTTCGGAACGACGTTCCCGTGTTGGTCGAACTCGAGGCCACCCCGGACGCAGTCGACGACGTCTACGTGGCCGCGAGCGAATTGCCGGGCGTCGACACCGTCTTCGAGGGAATGGACGGGCGCATCATCGTCCACGCGACGGTCCCTGACTCGAGGGTTCGCCCGTGGCTCGAGTCCGAACTCGACTTCGCGTTACTCTCGGGGTACGACGTGACGCTGCTCGCTCGCTCGGATCGGTTCACCGGGCTCTCGGCGTCGGGATTCTCACTCGAGTGCGTCGTCTGTGGCAAGCAGGTCAGCGGCGACGGCGTGACGACGACGGTCGACGGCGACGTGAAGACGTTCTGTTGTCCCTCCTGCGAAGCGCGCTATCTCGAGGAGTACGAATCGCATCGCGAGGCGCTCGAATAGGGGTGAACGGTAGTCGGCGGCGACCGACGACAATTGTGGTGTCGTCGACACTAACGACTGATCGGTGCCGACTCGTCCGAATTACACTGCCGAAATTTACGATCAGTGAATTATCCGCCACTACTATCGGAAATGAACTTCTTCGGGCGTATTCTTCTGCGTGTTCTGGTCAACTGTCCACACCGGTGCGCGCGCCAGCGCTCGCTCGAGCAAATCAGTCGAGAGGAGGTCGACTCGGACCCGGATTCCCTCCGTTCTCGAAGGGGTGATAATATCCGTTGGGTAGTTTCAATAGAATATTAGGGCGTTGATGTCTTGCGATTTTCTCTCACGACGACTCGAGCGATCGTGTGAGCGATCTGTCGAACGACGGTGACAGCACCAGAGTTATATACCTCGTCGCACGTCGGTTTCAGATACAATGTCTTCACAAGACAACCCGTCCTCTGACACCAGTCAGGGGGGTCGAGTTCTTCCAGGGCACGTTAGATTCCACTGACGAAATAGAGTCAGCACGTGTTTTCGATACGACCCTCCGGGACGGCGAACAGTCACCCGGTACTTCGTTCTCCTACGACGACAAACGGCAGATCGCGTCCATTCTGGACGATATGGGTACCCACGTCATCGAGGCAGGGTTCCCGGTCAACTCGGACGCCGAGTTCGAGGCCGTTCGTGATATCGCGTCATCGACCCAGACGACGACCTGCGGGTTAGCCCGTGTCGTCGACGGGGACATCGAAGCCGCACTCGATTCCGGCGTCGAAATGGTTCACACGTTCGTGAGCACCAGCGACGTTCAGATCGAGGATTCGATGCACGCGACACGGGAGGAAGTAGCACAGCGCGCAGTCGACTCCGTCGAACGCATCGTCGAGTCGGGAACGACCTGCATGTTCTCGCCGATGGATGCGACGCGGACGGACGAGGAGTTCCTGCTCGAAGTGATCGAAGCGGTCACCGAGGCAGGCGTCGACTGGATCAACATTCCGGACACCTGTGGCGTCGCCACCCCCGGTCGGTTCCGAGCCATGATCGAGAAGGTCTCTGCTCACACCGACGCGCGGATCGACGTCCACACCCACGACGACTTCGGACTGGCCACCGCAAACGCGCTGGCCGGCATCGAAGCCGGCGCGGACCAGGCGCAGGTGTCGGTCAACTCGATCGGCGAGCGGGCCGGAAACGCCGCCTACGAGGAGTACGTGATGGCCGTCGAGTCGCTCTACCAGACCGATACTGGAATCGACACGACGCGCATCACCGAACTCTCCGACATCGTCGAAGAGAAGAGTGCAATGGGAACGCCGGGCAACAAGCCCATCGTCGGCGACAACGCGTTCTCCCACGAGAGCGGTATTCACGCCGCGGGCGTGATCGAAAACTCGGACACGTTCGAACCCGGCGTCATGACGCCGGAGATGGTCGGTGCCGAACGCAAGCTCGTCATGGGCAAACACACCGGCACCCACTCGGTTCGCGAACGACTTCGCGAGCGCGGGTTCGCCCCGTCCGACGAGCAAGTCACGGCGGTCACTCGCCGAGTCAAAGATTACGGCGCTGAAAAGCGCCGGGTAACGGTGGACGACTTAGAGCGATTCGCCGAAGAAGCTGGCGTCGACCGCCAGAGCGAGGAGGAAGAGGAGGTGCGCATCTGAGGCATGTCCACTACGTTTGCTACCGGCCGCGAGCCTCTGCTGTGGCACTCGAGCGGACGCGAAGCGAGTCACAACGACGAGCGGTGTCGCTCGACTCGCAAGCATTATGTTCCTCGAGCGAGCTACAGTATCAATAATGACGGTTGGCACACTCGATTCGGTTCATCCGCACGCAGACGCGGAGAGTGTGCACGCCCCGATTCGTATTGTAGGGGCGACTCTGCCCCTATTCTAGTACCTCGTCGATTCGGTTCGGAATTGGTCGCATCGGATTCACAGCGACACGCAATACAACAGATGACAGCAGCGCATACACCGAACGCACGATCGGTGGGCCCCTCCACCGCGGCGGGAGGTAATCGATGAGCGAACGAGCAACCAAAATACCCCCAGCAGAGACGGAAGCACAGTCCGACGACCATCCCACCGACGGCACACAGACGGATCCGCCCAGCGAGGCCGAATCCGACGCCGAAGCGCCCGCGGAGACGACGCCCGAACCCGTGACGAACGGAGCGCAGTCAGTCGTTCGCGCCCTCGAGAACGCGGGCGTCGAGTACGCTTTCGGCGTGCAAGGTGGCGCGATCATGCCCGTCTACGACGCCCTGTACGATTCGGACATTTACCACGTGACGATGGCCCACGAACAGGGAGCCTCGCACGCGGCCGACGCTTACGGTATCGTCTCGGGCGAGCCGGGCGTCTGTCTGGCTACCTCTGGGCCCGGCGCGACGAACCTCGTGACGGGCATCGCGGACGCCGACATGGACTCGGATCCGATGCTCGCGTTGACGGGACAGGTTCCGACGGAGTTCGTCGGTAACGACGCGTTCCAGGAGACCGACACGACGGGCGTCACGACGCCGGTCACGAAGGACAACACGTTCTCGTCGGATCCGGATCTCGTCGGGAGCGACGTGAGCGAGGCGTTCGCGCTCGCCCGCGAAGGACGACCCGGGCCGACGCTGGTCGACCTGCCCAAGGACGTCACGAAAGCCGAGACTGACTGCGAACCCGACGCGCCGAAGACGCCCGACACCTACGAGGTCCAGACGCACGCGGAGTCGGCCATCGTCGAGGCCGCAGCAGACCGCCTCGAGTCCGCGAACCGACCCGTGATGCTTCTGGGCGGCGGCGTCATCAAAGGCGAGGCCAGCGAGGTCTGTCGCGAGTTCGCGACCGAACACGAGATTCCGGTCGTCACGACGATGCCCGGAATCGGGGCGTTCCCCGAGGATCACGAACTCTCGATGGAGATGGCCGGCATGCACGGCACCGGGTACGCCAACATGGCGATCACCCACTGTGATACCATGCTGGCGATCGGAACCCGATTCGACGACCGCCTGACCGGCGGCATCGACACGTTCGCGCCCGACGCGGAGATCATCCACGTCGACATCGACCCCGCGGAGGTTTCGAAGAACATTCACGCGGATTACCCGCTGATCGGCGACGCAGCAACGGTCGTCGAACAACTGGCCGACGCCGTTCAGGCCTCACCACAGGCCAAAAAGTGGCGCGCGCAGTGCCAGCAGTGGAAATCCGACTACTCGATGGCCTACGACGCACCCGAGGACGAACCGGTCCAACCGGAGTTCGTCGTCGAAGCATTAGACGAGGCTACCGACGACGACACTATCGTCACCACCGGCGTCGGCCAACACCAGATGTGGGCCTGCCAGTACTGGACGTACACCGAACCCCGAACGTGGGTCTCGAGTCACGGTCTCGGGACGATGGGCTATGGGCTGCCGGCCGCTATCGGCGCACGACTCGCGGCCGACGACGACCAGACGGTCGTCTGTATCGACGGCGACGGCTCGTTCCTGATGACGATGCAGGGCCTGTCCGTGGCCGTTCGCGAGAACCTCGACATTACGGTCGCCGTGCTCAACAACGAGTACATCGGGATGGTTCGACAGTGGCAAGACGCCTTCTTCGAGGGCCGTCACTCCGCGTCGAACTACAACTGGATGCCCGAGTTCGACAAACTCGCCGAAGCGTTCGGTGCGGCCGGCTTCCGAATCGACGACTACGACGAAGTCGCCGACACGATCGAGGAGGCCATCGCGTACGACGGCCCGTCCGTGATCGATGTCCACATCGATCCGCAGGCGAACGTCTACCCGATGGTTCCGGCCGGCGGGGACAACGGTCAGTTCGCGCTGACGGAGGACCAACTATGAAACGGGGTCTCGACGGCCCGACCCCGGAGGAGCGACCGACGCCGGCCGGCCGGCGAAACAAACAGGGCATTCGCATCGACCCCGAAGTCGAGGCGAAACGCGAACCTCGACGCACCGTCATTTCGGCGCTGGTCGAACACGAACCCGGCGTGCTCTCTGACGTCTCGGGACTGTTCTCGAGGCGGCAGTTCAACATCGAGAGTCTGACCGTCGGGCCTACCGAGGACGAAGACGAGAACCGTGCTCGAATCACGGTCGTCGTCGAAGAACCCGATCCCGGTATCGACCAGATCAAAAAACAGCTGCGAAAGCTGGTGCCGGTGATCGCCGTGCGCGAGCTCGAGCCCGACGCGATGCGCCGGGAGCTAGCCTTGATCAAGGTCAACGCCGAGCGTCCGGATCAGGTCGCCGCTGTCGCGGATATGTACGGCGCGAAGACGGTCGACTCGAGTCCCGAATCAGCAACGTTCGAGGTGACGGGTGCGCGCCAGAAGATCGACGCGGCGATCGAGACGTTCACCCAATTTGGAATTCGAGAGATCTCTCGGACCGGGTTGACGGCGCTGGCGCGTGGCACGGACGACACGGCCGCGGCCAGTTCGACGGTATCGACCGCCGACGAGGCGAACCAACAACCGAACGCACAACCACAAACCGATGACTGACGAATTCACCACCGACATCTACTACGACGACGACGCAGACGTATCGACGCTCGACGACGAGACCGTGGCCGTACTGGGCTACGGCAGCCAGGGACACGCACACGCGCTCAATCTTCACGAAAGCGGTATCGACGTGGTCGTCGGCCTGCGCGAGGATTCTTCCTCGCGCTCGGCCGCTGAAGCGGACGGCCTGACCGTGACGACGCCAGCCGACGCAGTCAAACAGGCCTCATACGTGTCCGTCCTCGTCCCCGACACCGTTCAGGCGGACGTCTACGAGAACGCCATCGAACCGAACCTCGAGTCGGGTCAAACACTCCAGTTCGCACACGGACTGAACATTCACTACAACCAGATTCAGCCGCCAGAAGGCGTCGACGTGACGATGGTCGCACCGAAGAGCCCGGGCCACCTCGTTCGCCGAAACTATGAGAACGACGAGGGCACGCCCGGTCTGCTCGCAGTCTATCAAGACGAAACGGGCGAGGCAGACGAGCGCGCACTCGCGTACGCGAAGGCAATCGGGTGTACCCGCGCTGGCGTCATCGAGACGACGTTCCGGGAAGAAGTCGAGTCCGACCTCTTCGGTGAGCAGGCCGTCCTCTGTGGCGGCGTCACCTCGTTGGTCAAACACGGCTACGAAACGCTCGTCGACGCGGGCTATTCGCCCGAAATCGCCTATTTCGAGTGCCTGAACGAGCTCAAACTCATCGTCGATCTGATGTACGAAGGTGGCCACTCCGAGATGTGGGATTCCGTCTCCGACACCGCCGAGTACGGCGGCCTCTCGCGTGGCGACCGGATCGTCGACGAGAACGTCCGCGAGAACATGGAAGAGACGCTCGAGGAGATCCAAAACGGCGACTTCACGCGCGAATGGATCGTCGAGAACCAGGCCGGCCGACCGAGCTACACGCAGCTTCGACAGGCCGAAAAGGACCACGAGATCGAAGAAGTCGGCGAGCGACTGCGCGATCTGTTCGCGTGGGCCGATGAAGGCACTGAAACGGACGACGAAGACGAGTCCGTTCGCGTGCAGGCGGACGACTAGGGACTCGAGAACCGCGTTACAACATCAGGAGACGACAATAACATGAGTCAGAACGAGCACACGGATGCGATGGCCGACGTCAGCCACACGAATCCCTACACGGGGAAGACGGCCGGCCAGCTGTTCAGCCGAGGACCGATCGTCGCCGCAGATGGTGGCGAACCGGCTGCGACGCCGTCGGAGTCGACCGACGAGGAAGAGACAGCGGACGGGAACGAACAGACGATGAAAGACGTGACACATACGCCGCCCCAACATGCAGACGACGCGAATCGCGTCTTCGAGCGTGGGCGCAATCCAACCGTAGAGGACGAGGAATGAGCGACGGAACACTGTACGACAAGGTCTGGGATCACCACAAGGTGACGACGCTGCCGACCGGACAGGATCAGCTGTTCGTCGGCTTGCACCTCATCCACGAGGTCACGAGTCCACAAGCGTTCGGGATGCTCGAGGAACGCGACCTCGAGGTCGCCTACCCCGAACTCACCCACGCGACGGTCGATCACATCATCCCGACCGCGGATCAGTCTCGCCCCTACGAAGAGGATGCGGCCGAAGAGATGATGAGCGAACTCGAGGAGAACGTCCGCGAGGCCGGAATCGAGTTCTCGGACCCGAACAGCGGCGACCAGGGAATCGTCCACGTCGTCGGCCCGGAGCAGGGGCTCACCCAACCCGGCAAAACGATCGTCTGTGGCGACAGCCACACCTCGACGCACGGCGCGTTCGGCGCGCTCGCGTTCGGGATCGGGACCAGCCAGATTCGGGACGTGCTCGCGACGGGCACTCTCGCCTTCGAGAAGCAGAAGGTCCGCAAGATCCAGATCGACGGCGAACTCGGCGACGGCGTCGAGGCGAAGGACGTCATCCTCGAGATCATCAGCCGACTGGGCACCGAAGGCGGCGTCGGCTACGTCTACGAGTACGCCGGCGAGGCCATCGAGAACCTCGGGATGGAGGGGCGGATGTCGATCTGTAACATGTCGATCGAAGGTGGGGCACGTGCGGGCTACGTCAACCCCGACGAGACCACCTACGAGTGGCTCGAGGAGACCGACTACTTCCAGGAGAACCCCGAGGAGTTCGAGGAACTCAAACCCTACTGGGAGTCGATCGCGAGCGACGAGACGGCAGAGTACGACGACGTCGTCCACATCGACGCGGACGAACTCGAGCCGGTCGTCACCTGGGGCACGACGCCGGGACAGGGAATCGGTATCACGGACTCGATTCCAGCGCCCGAGGACCTGCCCGCTGACAAGGAGGCCACGGCCGAACGCGCACAGGAGCACATGCGCGTCGACCCCGGCGAGACGATGGAGGGCTACGACATCGACGTCGCCTTCCTCGGTTCCTGTACGAACGCTCGCCTACCGGACCTGCGTCGCGCGGCCGAAATCGTCGAGGGCCGGCAGGTCGACGACGACGTTCGCGCACTGGTCGTCCCCGGCAGCCAACGCGTCCAGGAGACCGCAGAGAAGGAAGGGCTCAAAGATACCTTCGAGGAGGCCGGCTTCGAGTGGCGCAACGCCGGTTGTTCGATGTGTCTGGGCATGAACGAGGACCAACTCGAGGGCGACGAGGCCTGTGCTTCCTCCTCGAACCGCAACTTCGTCGGTCGGCAGGGCAGCAAGGACGGACGCACCGTCCTGATGAACCCGCGGATGGTCGCCGCGGCCGCGATCAACGGGGAAGTCTCTGACGTGCGCGACCTGAAGGGGGTGCAGACGGCATGACTGGAACTGACGAGGTCGAAATTCCGGAAGTCGAGGCCGTCTCCGGCTCGGGCGTTCCGATCCGGGGCAACGACATCGACACCGACCAGATCATCCCCGCGCGGTTTATGAAGGTCGTCACGTTCGACGGACTCGGCGAGTTCGCGTTTTTCGACGTCCGATTTGACGACGACGACAACCAGAAGGAACACCCGTTCAACGAGGATCGATTCCAGGACTCTTCGGTGATGGTCGTCAACAGCAACTTCGGCTGTGGCTCCTCGAGAGAGCACGCGCCACAGGCCCTGATGCGCTGGGGAATCGACGCGATCATCGGCGAGAGCTTCGCCGAGATCTTCGCGGGTAACTGTCTGGCACTCGGTATTCCAACCGTCACGGCAGACAGCGAGACCATCGAGGAGCTCCAGGAGTGGGTCGATGCGAATCCCGACGGCGAGATCGATATCGACGTGGGAGCCGAGGAGGTAACCTACGGCGGAGAGACGATCGACGTTACCGTCGACGACGCCCAGCGCAAGGCCCTCGTCGAGGGCGTCTGGGACACGACGGCGCTGATGAAGTCCAACGCCGGTGCGGTCAGCGAGAAGGCACGGGAGCTGCCGTACGTCACCGACGACGCGATTCCGGAAGCCGAATAGATTCGAGCGACGGACTCGATACTCGCTCGAGTTCGTCCGTCATTTCCTTTTCACCGTTCTCGCTTTCACCGTCGTTTTCACCGCTGTTCGCGTCCGCTCGAGCGAGCGCCTCCGTCTGTCACACTCAGTGGTAGCACGCCGAAACCGGCAGAACGAGGCACCCACCGACATCGATTTCGGCCGACCGCCCAAATAGCGCGTGTGTCTCGGAACGCTGATGTCGCGTTGTTCCTGTCGTTGGCCGTTCTCTGGGGACTCTCCTTCCCGGCGATTTCGATCGGTCTCGAGTCGCTTCCGCCGTTGCTCTTCGCCGCCGTGCGCTACGATATCGCGGCGGTGTTGTTGCTCGCCGTGGCCGTCTATCGCGTCGATGACTGGCGGCCGAGCGCGCGAAACGACCTGGCGGCGATTGCCGGCGGCGGCGTCTTCCTCGTCGCGGGCAACGGACTGCTCTTTCTCGGCCAGCAGACCGTCCCGAGCGGCGTCGCCGCGATCCTGCAAGGGCTCGTGCCGATCGTCACCGCGTTGTGGGCGATCCCGCTGCTCGGTGAACGCCTCTCGGGGGTCGGCGCCGCCGGCGCTGCAGTCGGCTTCCTGGGCGTCGGGCTGATCGTCCAACCCGACCCTGGAAATCTGCTGGCCGGCGATACGGCCGCGCGGCTGCTCGTCGTCGGACAGGTCTGTAGCGTCGCACTCGGCGGCGTCCTGATCCAGCGCGCCGGACCGACGCTCCCACAGCTCCCGCTGGTCGGCTGGTCGATGCTCGTCGGCGCCGTCGTCCTCCACGTCGTGAGCCTGGGCACCGGCGAGTTCCCGAGCGCTGACGTGCTCGACGCGGCGTCGCTCGGCGCGCTGCTCTACCTCGGAATCTTCGCGACTGCGATCGCCTTCGTGATCTACTTCTCGATCCTCGAGACCCACGGTGCGTTCGAGGCGGCGCTGATCGGGTATCTGGTACCCGTTGTGGCGACGGTCGCCGGCGTCGTCGTGCTCGGCGAGGAGATCAGCGCGTTGACGATCGGCGGATTCGCGCTGGTCGCCGTCGGGTTCGTCCTGCTCAAGCGGCGTGCGATTGCTGAGGCAGTAGGACTCTCGAGCGGTCTCGGATACGCTTGAGCGGCGTGTCGTCGATTTTCGCCTCGGTAGCGCTCACGATAGCGCGTTTTTCTCCGCACGTCCGAACGTCGAGCGGTGCTCCACTCGAGTTCGGATCGCGGTATCGATACCCTCTTTTTGTACCCCGCGAGATGGTTGCACATGACTCACGAAATCGCCGTCATTCCGGGCGACGGAATCGGGAAGGAAGTCACGCCAGCCGCCGTCGACGTACTCGAGGCACTCGAGATCGACTTCGAGTTCGTCGAGGCCGACGCGGGTGATTCGCTAAAAGAAGCGACCGGCGAGGCGCTGCCACAGGAGACCTACGACCTCGCGGCGTCGGCCGACGCGACGCTGTTCGGTGCGGCCGGCGAGACGGCGGCGGACGTCATCCTCCCGCTTCGGGACGCCGTGGACTCGTTCGTCAACATCCGTCCCGCGAAGGCGTACCCGGGGATCGACGCCGTTCGTCCCGAGACGGATCTCGTCTTCCTGCGCGAGAACACCGAGGGCGTCTACGCGGGTCACGAGGATCGACTCACCGAGGACGTCGCGACGCTGACGCGCGTCGTCACCGAGTCGGCTTCGGCGGAGCTCGGCGAGTTCGCCTGCGAGTACGTGTCGGAGTCCGACGACCACGACGGCTTCACCATCGTTCACAAAGCGAACGTCATGCGCGAGACGGACGGCGTCTTTCGGGACACCATCAAATCGGTCGCCGACGAGAACGGCGTCGAGACCGACGAGGTGCTGATGGACGCCTTCGCGACGCGCGTCTGTCTCGAGCCCGAGCAGTTCGACGTGATCGCCTGTCCGAACCTCGCGGGCGACGTGCTTTCCGATCTCGCCGCCGGCCTCGTCGGCGGCCTCGGCTTGCTCCCATCGGCGAACGTCGGCTCCGAGCGCGGGTTGTTCGAGCCCGTCCACGGCACCGCACCCGACATCGCCGGCGAGGGCGTCGCGAACCCGGCTGCGACGATCATCTCGGCTGCGATGATGCTCGAGTTCCTGGGCTACGACGAGCAGGCCCACGCGGTTCACGAGGCCGTCGAAGCGACGCTCGAGGAGGGGCCACGAACGCCCGACCTCGGCGGCGACGCGTCGACCGACGACGTGACGGACGCGATTATCGAGCGACTGTAGTCGAACGACTCTCGTTTTGGTTATTGGGGCGGATTCGCTTTTCTGAGTCGGCGCTCGCTCACGACGGATAGCGAAGCGGGCAGGAGTGGTTGAGTGGGGCAGGGTATTCCGGTGGTATCAACAGTAAAGTCACTGCGTCGTCTCTGTGGTGACAATTCACCCAATGACGAGCGCGAATTTCGGCCGGATCGTCGAGGACGAACCGCTTTTTGGAGCCTGTCGGCCCGGCCACCTCGGGGGCGACCTCGAGGAGTGGCGCGAGATTCTCCGGACTCGTAACGTCTCCGGCGTCGTCTGCTTACTCTCCGAGCGCGAGGCGGGTCGGTGGGGTTGTCCGGCGGCGTACGACGACGCGTTCGAAACCGCCCACGTTCCGATTCGAGACCGTCACCTCCCCGATCTCGAGCGCCTCGAGAGTGCCGTCGATATCCTCGGTCGGCAGACGGCTGCGGGCGAGAACGTCGCGATTCACTGCAACGCCGGCCTCGGTCGGACGGGGGTCGTCGCCGCCGGCTGGCTGGTCGGTGATCGAGGATACGCGCCCGAGGCCGCGCTCGAGGCCGTCGAGACCAGGCCGTGGCCACGGGCACCCAGAGAGGCGATTCGGGACGGAAACGCGACCGAAGCCGAACTGCTCGAGTTACTCGACCGACTGTAAAGGCCGGCGCTCTGCCGGACGGAACGTTATCAGGGGGCACGTGGTACCGCGGGTATGACACGAACGCGAGACGATACCCTCGAGGGGGTTGCCTCACGCAGCGTCACGACCGACCGTCTCGAGACGCACTACCTCGAGTCTGGTGGGGGAACTGGAGCCGGGGAAACGGGCGGCGAACGCGAAGCGGTAGACACCGATTCGACAGTCGTCTTTCTCCACGGAAACGTCTCTTCCTCGCGATTTTTCGAAGACGTCATAAGTTCGCTGCCGGAGCGGTATCGAGCCATCGCACCCGACTTGCGAGGCTACGGCGATTCGGAGACGAAACCGGTCGACGCCACTAACGGGCTGGGCGATTTCGAGGCCGACCTTCGGGCGTTGGTTTCTGAACTCGACCTCGGGACACCGTTCACGCTCGTCGGGTGGTCCAACGGCGGCGGCGTCGCGATGCGATACGCGATCGACAACCCCGGGGACGTGGACTCGCTCGTACTGGTGAACCCTCTCTCGCCGTACGGGTTCGGCGGGACGAAAGGCGAGGACGGAACGCCCTGCTTCGAGGATTACGCCGGCTCCGGCGGGGGGCTCGGAAACGACGCGTTCGTGAGCGGACTGGCGGATCGGGATCGAAGCGAAGGAGGCGAGGCCTCGCCGCGAAAGATTCTGCGGACGTACTACGTCGCTCCGAGTCACACGTTCGATACCGAACGCGAGGAGTCGTACCTGACGGGGATGCTCGACACCGTCACCGGTGCGGAGAACTACCCCGGAAACGCGACGCAGAGCGAGAACTGGCCGGGCGTCGCCCCCGGAGACGCCGGCGTCAACAACGCCATCTCGCCGAAGTACTGTTCGCTCGAGCAAATTACCGACATCGACCCCGACGAGAAACCACCCGTGCTCTGGCTACGCGGCGATTCGGACCAGATCGTCTCGAATGAGTCGCTGTTCGACGTGGGCACGCTCGGACGGATGGGAACGGTTCCCGACTGGCCCGGCGAGGAGGTGTTCCCGCCCCAGCCGATGGTCGACCAGACGCGCGCGGCCCTCGAGGAGTACGCCGACGCCGGCGGCGAGTTCGAGGAGGTTGTCTTCGGCAAGACGGGCCACGCGCCACACGTCGAGGTTCCCGGTGACTTCCTGAACCGACTCGAGTCGGTTCTGTAGCGAGGAATGCTCGCGGTGCTGTAACGCGGAACTGCTCGCGACCGGGCGAAGTTAGGCGTCGCTGGCCTCGAGCGACCAGTCGCCGTCCGCTTCGACGTTGATCCAGACGGTTCCGCCGGCACTGAACGAGCGCGAACTGTCGAAGGATCCCGTGTCGCTCACGATCGATTCGCTGGCGCCGTCCGCGTCGTAGCCGTCGACGAGGAACTCGCCGTCGCCGTCGTGAGCCACCTCGAGTCGAACGTCGTCTTCGGCCCAGATCGGCCCGACGAACGACGAGCCCGTTCCGCTGGCCTCCACGCCGAGTTCGTCGAGGTCGTCGGCGTGAACTTCCGGTTGCGAGAGGTCGATAGTCCACTCGCCGTCGGCCTGGATCTCGAGGCCGTAGGAGCCCTCCTCGACCGCTGCGATCGACTCGCCGGCCGTGTTTCCGTCGGTGGTCACCAGCGTCACGTCGCTTCCGCCGCCGTCTGCTACCAATTCGACGACGAACTCGTCGTCGCCGTCGTGCGTGAAGCTCGCGGAAGCGACGCCTTCTTCGAGGTCGACTCCTGATTCGGTCGTCGAGCCGGTGTCGTCGAACTCGTAGGCCTGGCCCTCCTCGAGGATAGTGCCGTCCGGTCGGCCGTCGTCGTGGTCTTCGTCCTCCTCGTCGCTTTCGTACGTCCCGTCGACGAGATCCGAGGGCGTGATGACGTCGAGTCCGCGGTGTTCGATGTGGTTGAGCAGGTGCTCGAAGTCGTCGAGGGACATCCGATTCTCGTCGACGTCGACGTCCTCCTCATCCACGATTCGCGGGACCTCCATGACGGTCAACTGGTTGTACTGATCGGCGAGGTTGATGTGTCGCCGAACGCCGTTGTGGAGCGCCGGTCCCCAGATGAGCGGAATCGTATGCATGCCCGTCGGCGGGACGCCGCTCGGACAGGAGCCAAAGAGAAAGGCCGAGTCGTGAACATCCCTGGCAACCTCGACGGTCGTCTCGTCCATTCGGTCGTCGGGAACGAACAGGTGTCTGGCACCGTCTTCGAAGCCGTTATCCTCGAGCGAGTCGCGATTCGTCTCGAGAACGTCCCGCTGGCGGTCCTCGGGCATTTCGGGCAGCGGGGTCGAAATTTGGGGATGCGAACAGACGTCCCAGCCGCGATCCTGGAGGTCCTGTAGCTCCTCGAGGCCCATCCGTCCGTCCGCACCGATCTGGTCGGGACTCATCGGCACGGCCGCCGTCCAGTCGCGCTCCTCGAGCATCTCCGCGGCAATATCGTAGTGGGAGTCGTAGCCGCCGTAGAATGCGAGGATGGCTTTCCCGTTGTCGGCCGCCTCCGTCCGTCGGAGGTCGTCGACGAGCATCCGCGTCTCGCCGTCTTCCGAACCGACCGCAACGACGTTGATCCGCGTGACGTTCGAGAGATCGGGTTCGCCCTCGGGTTTGTGCTCGTAGCCACAGTCGAGGCGGAACCAGCCCTCGTAGCCGTCCGGTACCGTTCTGACGGTGTTGAGACGCGCGTCTCGATCCGGCGCGAGGAATTCGACGACGATCTGGTCTGCCGCCTCCGGCTTCACGGCCAGCGAGACGTCCCACTCCTCGAGGTCGATCCCGTCGAGGCGCATGTCGATTCTGGCCTCGCGACCGTCGCTCTCGACGACGGCCGCCTGTGAACCGATTCGCGCCTCGTCCTCGGCCGCCGAGAGTTCGCTGTTCTGTGGGAACCACTCGTCGAGATCCTCGAAATCGGAGAGCTGTTCGCCCGCCTCGATCGCAGGCCACTGTGCGGAGCCATCGCCGCTCGAGTCGCTCCCTGAGTCGTCAGACCCCTCGCCGTCTGCGTCGTCACCGGACCCCTCGTCGGACAATATGTCCGTGCACCCTGCAAGCGCGGCCGACGCCACGCCGACTGTGCTCAAGAGCCATCGTCGCGACGGGCCGCGTGAGTCGTGTTCCTTGTTCATGCTATCCGTATCTCTCCGCTGGCGCCACGGCTACTTGTTAATAGAGTGGATAAACCGTTCCCCGCCCAAAATCGACGTGCACGCCCGCATTCGCGGGGCTTATTGGTTCGATAACTAACCGTTTCATGCCGCTCGACGGCCGTGAACTGAACGAAAATTTCTCGCTCGCAACACTCACCAGCGACTGAGCCAATCCCCTCAGACGACGTCGAGCGTCGATCGGTCGGCACCGGCGAGCGCGACGACCGCGTCGGCCTCGAGCAGGTGACACTCGCCCGGGACGACGAGCAAGTGCAGCGGATCGCCGAACTCCCGCGTCGAGAGGTCGCTCATCGTACCCGCTTCGACGAGCGGGTCCGGACTCCCGGCACGTGCCACGACGACCCCGACGAGGTCCGGGTACTCCTCGGCGAGAAGCTCCGCGCCGATATCCGCGGTCATGTACTCGTCTTCGTCCGCTCGCTCGTGGCCCACCTTGATATCGAGATAGACCACGGTGTGGAGGCCATCCTCGCGATTGTCGTCGATGGTGTTGGTCACGCTTGCCGGGAGGCCGTCGGCTCCATGGGCGTAGGGAAAGGGGAGCGTCGTCGCCTTCCCGAAGCGGTAGTTTTGCAGGCCGGTGAGCGAACTCGTCGCCGTCTGGGCCGTGATCCCGTGGATAACCCGCGTCTCGATGCCTCGCTCGTGAGCGCGCAGGCGGAGGTCGACGTGCGTCGTCGAGATCATCGTGTCGCCAGCAGTCAGGAAGGCGACGTCCTCGGTTTCGGCTCGCTCGAGGATGTCGTCCGGGTGTTGCTCGACTCCGGCCCGGTCACGAACCTCGATGTCGACATCGTGGGTGGACTCGAGGTCGGCGACGGTCGTCCCGATGAGTTTGCTGGTGTAGAACTCCGCGTAGGCGCGGTCGGCGTCACGTAGCGCTTCCTGGCCCTCGACGGTGATCGATCGCTCGTCGTAGAGGCCGAGGCCGATGAAGGTGAGCATGCGTTCGTGTAGTGAGAGCGGCGGGAATACGCTTTCGAGACGGGTATCGAACGCTGGTCCGGAGTGGTACGCCGAACGATCGTCACAACGAAATGTGCGAGGTTGAGTCCGGATCGTCGTCATCGTCGATGCCGCCCTCGTGTGCGAACGTCACGTCGTCGTCGGTGAGAAAAACCGTCCCGTCGGTGTGGACCGTAATATCGACCGCGGGGAGCGTCGTGTTGGCCGCTTCGCCGTTATCACAGTGACCCGAACAGGAGTCGAACATCGAGCCGTGGCGGGGACAGACGATCTGCCCGTTACGAATCGGCGCGCCACGGCCGGTATCGAATCGTTGAGATTCGTGCGTACAGCGGTTGACCCAGGCCTCAACCCCATCTTCGCAGGGAACGAGAATCACCTCTTCTTCGTCGCCGAACCGGTCGCTCACCGTGAACAGCCACGAGCCCTCCTCGTGGACCGTGTCGACGGTCGTGAGTTGCTCCATGCCAGTGACTATCGCCGGCTACCTGAAAACTGTTCACGGAACGGACCAGCGGCGAGTGCGCGAGTCCAAAAACGTCACCGTTACGGCGGCCCGTCGGAGAGTAGCGGTATGGAAGTGCCGTGCGTCCGCGTCCCGCGAGAGGAGGGCGAAGCGACGCGTCGCCAACTGGCGGAGGCGGACCTGATCGACGACGAGTACGAAATCTCGGTCGCGGAGGGTGACCTCTACGTTCCGGTCGTCGATCCCGAAGCCGTCTCCGACGACCTCGAGGTCGTCTCCCGACCCGTCTCCGAACGCGAGACGCAGACGACGCCCGCGGACCTGCTGGGATTCGAACCGTCCTACGAACGACTCGGAACTGCCGCCTTACTCGACGAAGACGACGACGAACGCGCTCGAGCGATCGCAGACGCCGTCGTCGAATCGGATCTCCCCCTCGAGACGGTGGTGAACAAGGCCTCGAAGGTCAAAGGCGAAACGCGGGTGCGCGACTGGGATCTCCTCGCCGGCGAGGACACGACGGTCGTCCACCGCGAGTACGGCTGTGAGTTTGCGCTGGATCTCTCGGACGTCTATTTCTCGCCGCGACTCGCGACCGAGCGCCATCGGGTCGCCGAGCAGGTAGGGGAGTTACGACGTGCGTCGGTGGATGAGAACGGGGCAAAGCGCGAACGAGCCTTAGACATGTTCGCCGGCGTCGGGCCGTTCGTGATCCCTTTCGCCAAACGCGGCGCGGAGTGCGTCGGCGTCGATATCAACGAGACCGCGATTGAGTACCTGCGCGAGAACGCGCGTCGGAACGGCGTCGAGGATCGCGTGACGGCGATCTGTGAGGACGTGCGCGAGGTCGCAGCCGAGTACGAGAACTGGGCTGACCGTCTCGTCATGAACCTGCCCCACAGCGCGGACGACTTTCTTGAGTCCGCCGTTACCCTCGCGAGCGACGACTGCGTCATCCACTACTACGATATTCAGCACGAAGACGACCCGTTTGGGCCGGGCGAACGAGCGATCCGCGAGGCAGCCGAACCCGACTACGAGGTCGGAGTCGAGACGGAGCGCGTCGTTCGCTCCTACGCGCCACACGAACTCAACGTCTGTCTCGACGTTCGACTCGAGCGATAATCGGGCTCGAGTCCGACCGCGAGAACCGATCGCACGACAGCGCCGATTCGCAATCCTTATGGCTGACTTCGGCCCTACGATAGAATGCGCGTTAGTGTCGAGGCGACGACGCCGATGCGTGGCACGCGAACGCGCCGGTGTAGCTCAGACTGGCAGAGCGAATCCTTCGTAAGGATTAGGTCGAGGGTTCAAATCCCTCCACCGGCTTCGGACGATTCCTTCAATTTCCCCCGTTAACGGGAGAAATACACCTGAATACTCTAGTCCCAACCCCCATAAATTGAGGTGTCGCGCGTGAGGCAGATCGCGACCGCGCCTCACGAGTGCGAAGGGAACCTCATCTTCACTGAGAACGGGCTCAGCCCTTACTGGATTCTCGGTCGACTCCTTATCCAACGGTTCGACGGCTACTCCGGCGAGATCGAGACGGAAGTCGACGGCGAAGAGTGGACGGTCAACCTCAAGTACCAGAAGAGCGGGATCGCGCCGCGTCTGCAGGACGATGTCACCAACGAACGTCTCTACGAGTATCGGATAAGCGGATACGGACGTGGTGAGCGGAAAGCGAACTTCCTGATTCAACCGCGCTTCGCCGATATGCGCCATTACGAGACCGGCGATCAGGTCTCAACACCGTTCGATAACATCCCCGAAGATGAGGGCGTCAACGTTCGCTTCGCCGGCTCGAACCTCGAGCCGCTCGAGTTCCGTCGTCTGTTGCCGACGTTCGTCCAGGTGCTGGCTCGAGAAGGCAATCTCCCGATCAATACGGACTATTTCGCGGGAGAGGTCCACGGGATGAGTAATATCACGACATACGAACGATACGTCCGGCTAAATCGATCCTGGAGTCCCAAGGTCGTCGGTCGAGCCGGAATCATGCAGCGATTGATGCACCTCTGTGCGACCGAGAAGGGCAGCAAGTTCGAGTACCGCGTCGACAACGAGGACATCGTCGGATACAACCATCGGGTCCGGCTGCCGACGCCGGACGCGAAGCGACTGATATCGGGCCACCGATTCGGGAAGCAGATCAAGCACTACCACCCGAAGTACGTCCGCGAAGACGATGAGACGGATCCGCTCTACCATCCGAAGGTGGGCGTTTTGCTGAAAAAGAAGCTGAACAGCAATCGCTCGTTCCGATGGGAAGATCATCGTAAGCTCCGTCGGGAGATCGACGAGACGCTCATCAACGTTCTTTCCTGGAGCGGAGTTCCGGTCCAGGTCGATCAGACGACGTACGTCCCCGACGATCACTTCGACGCAGTCGCTTCGGAGAAGCCCGTCGAGCTGTTCGCTGATCCGACGCCGGAACTCGAGACCGAGCAGAACGCGATGATTCTCCAGACGTTCGTCGGACTCCGTGAGAGCGACGAGAGGGTCCTCGAGACGCTCGTCACCGATGGTGGGAAGCAACACCCGAACGAGCTGGCGGAGAACACTGGGCGGAGTATCAGCACGGTGTATCGGACGCTCGATCGACTCCGGGGTGTACTACGGAACGACAACGCGTGCGTCTCCTTCGCGAGCAAGAAGTTCGAGCAAGACATCACCGCAATCGTCGAGCAGGTCGAGTTCGGGATCGAGAACGCTGCCGATCGCGTCTCGAAGCTCTACAATCTCGAGACCAAGAGCGCATCATCGAACGCCTGGCAACAGTTCTGTACGAAGTACAGTGCGAGTCTCGTCGGCGTTGCCGATGAGGAGGATACGACACTACGGATCGATACGATCCTCTCGAAGCTGAAGAGTTCGTCCAATCCGCGTATCCAAGATGTACTCGCCGAGGCTGTCGACGCCTGGCGTTCAATCGGGCGGGATCCACTCGAACTGCGGACAGCCGATGTCCAGTGGCGATCCGATCCCGATGCGTGGGAATACGGAAAGGTGAATCCGACCCTCAGATAGCGCTGTCCCAGTGAGTGGCAACACTGTCGTACGGGTCTAATTAGCGGTCTGTTTTACCGGAATATCGCCGAACGCGTGTTTCGACTGGAGAGCCAATCGGCACGATAACGCCAGAATATGGTTTGGGCGGGTTATCCGTTCCCGACCGCTGGGACAACCCCCTTAGCGAGTGTGCCTAAGGGCACTTGCTCAAAAAATTACTTACGCCTCCGCGAGCTCGAGTTGATGCACACGAAACGGGGGTGTGGATCCAGGGACTGTCCCTAGTCCCAGATATGCTATTCTAATTGGAGTGCCTTGCTTGCTGCCTCTATTGGATCGGTATAGAATACGAGTTCGAGTTCATCAAGAATCTCATCAGGGATCTTGCTGAAGCTGTCTTTATTTTTCGCCGGAAGAAGTACCGTCCCCGCTCCCGAGTCGACTGCTAATTGGAGTTTATCGACGAGCGAACTTGCTTCCACGAGCTCTCCCATGAGGCTCATGCTCCCGAGCACTACGAGACGCGGACGTACTGGTCGATCGAGTATACTCGAGATGATTCCAACTAGGAACCCGACACTGGTAGCCTTTCCTTCCGAGGCATCTGATGGGTTTAACACCTGAATTTTGATGTCGTGATCGTCAAGGGACTCTTCGCGAGAAAGCTCACGCATGTTTGCCTTCAGATAGTCATACGCTGTTTCGAACTCCTCTTTCATTTCAGATCCGGGAGTACCCGAGATGCTCTTTTTCCCTTTCCCTGGAAGTGCCTGTGTCTCGATCCGGAAAACGGCATTCTGAGACTCGGTGTTCCCAATCGTATAGATAGAGCCCGGCTGTTGCGTTCCCTGCGGAATGAGTGTCTCCTCTGCTTCCTCCGGAACGGTGACGAAGATCTCCTCTCGAGTATCCAGATCGATATACGAGAAGTTGACCGCCCTGTACTCCATTCCACCCATCCGCTTCAACTGTTCTTTCACTCGTCGCCGCCCTTCCATAGCGAATTCGAGGTATTCCCGGAGCTCTTCTTTTGTGTACTCACCGTGCGGATGGAGCATTTTCAGGAATCCTGAAACGGTCTTTCGGACCGCTCGTTCATCTCGCTGGTTCAGGTGATCGCCGAAGGCGAAGTACTCGTTTATCGCGTCGCCGTGGGATTCTTTCCGCAGTTCACGCATGAACTCGGAGAAGTAATCGACGATGAATCCAAACTGATCGTCGAAGAACTCCGAGCGCATCTTTGGAATTTCCCAGCCGGGAAGATAATAGTGGAAGCGATCGATTAGCGCGAGATCTTGCATATCATCGGGGAACGGCTTGAAGAGATGTGAGCTTTTGAGAACACCTTCAACATCGAGATCGATGTTTCCGACGTAGACCATTGATGCACGCGCTGAGAGTTCTTCAGTGCCGCGCGAGAAACTCCCAGACTCCATGTAATCTTTGAGCATCTGGACTGCCTCCGAATCGGAAAATTGCAGCCCCCCGACCTCGTCGAAAGCGACGACATCCCATCGACCAACGAGACCTATTTGTCCCGTATTGAGGTTTAGGAACAGCTTTGCGACCGTCGTCTTGCCTCCAGAAATAAGGATTGAGTGAGGGCTGATCTCGCGGTACAAGAAGCTCTTTCCGGTCCCCCGTGGGCCGAGCTCAACGTAATTATAGTTATTCTCACAGAGAGGGAGGCATCGGGTGAGAAAGAGCATCTTCTCTCGATCGGAGAACGTAGCTGGATCGTATCCTAGACTGTGCAGCAGTAGATCGCGCCACTCGTCGCGTGTGAACTCTCGACGACGCTCTTTGATCTCCTCGAGATCGAGACTCGATACCTGAATCGGTTTGAACGAGTCAATTCCAAAGAGGCTGTGCTCCGATCCAACGTTGTCTGGGAGATACTCGAGGTCAATAACCGCCCACACGCCTCCACCAAGCAGTTTGGGGTGTTTGCTGACGAGATGTTCGTTGATCTCGACGTTGCTAATTTGCAGATTGACGAACGAGCCGACGTATGCGTCTTGACGTTCGTCGAGGTGGACATTCACTTTGTCAATCACGCGGTAGCGGCCCCGTTCACGAACCTCCGACTTGATGAACTCCGCCTCGTCGGGCCGGACATAGTGTTTCTTCAGTATTTCTTTTACTCTCTCGACGCCTTCCTCGATCGCCGACTCACTATCGGTGGCACAATACTGACCGACGAGATACTCCAAGACATACGTCGGGACGTTCGCACCCGATTTGATGTCCTGGACGAGATCTTTCCGGACGACGCGCCCAGAAAAGTGCTCGAGCGCCTTTTGGTCGAGTTCACGTCGGGTCATTAGATATCGAATTCGAAGTCTTCACGCATAATGATGTCATTTTTCGCTTCACCCTTGGCCACTGTCTCACGCGTCTCTTCGTCAATCGCCTCGAACAAAATGGTTGCGTCCTCGTCGAGTTCGCCGCTTTTCAGACGGAGCGTTGCTTCGTTCTCGCCCTGGTTGACCTCGATGAGTTTCGGTTCCGCCACCTCTCGACCATCGACCGTTGCCGTGAGTCGGAGTGTCGGCGTCCGGGAAAACGAAAGCTGACTACTCCGAGCAGCAATCGTTACGTCGACGATGGTGTTTGTTACGTTGTCTGGGAACGACACGTCGTATTCGATCGGAGCGTCTTCGTCCTCGCGCTCAACGGTCGTCACTGTAAGGCAGGGGACTGCTAACTCCTGCATCGAAATACCCCCGTGGAAGTAACGCATGTTTCCACCGGCTGCTTTGAAGCAGGCGACGCTTCGCGGGAAGAACAGTCGAAGATCGTCCGCTTCGATCCCTAATTGACTCAGTTGGCTCTCGTCGAACTCGATGATCTCCTCACCCGGAATAACCGGAGCATCAGCATTGGCTGCTGCGAATCTTCGCTTCGTGAACGCAACCCCATCGAGTGATTCGACCTTATCCCGGTCGGAGAGTTCTTCGGTGTAGAGGAAGCCGTGATCTGCGGTCACAACGAACCGAGTGTACCCTGCAGCGCGGAGGCGTTGAATTACGTCCTCTACGTCGCGAACGTGGTCGGCAGCCTGTGCAAGTGCCTTATCATCGTCGAGACTTTCCCCGAGCTTGTCGATAATACCGGAGTAAACAATTCTCGGTGGTACACCCTCTTCTTTCAGGGATTTCTGAGGGGTACTCAGAACGTCATCGATATCCGAAACCGTGAACCCGGCATCGTTCAAGCAGGCTTTCCGATCCTGCTTCGACGAGATTTCGGTTTCGTCGACTTCCACGACTAAGTCTTCGCTCGAGTCAAGTTTGAGCGAAAGATCTCCGGGAAGATGAGTCGCCATCCCGACCTCCGTGATCGACGGAAGTGCAGCCGACGCGAGCGCAGTGTGCTGGTCGGTTTCGTCGTCGGATTCGAACCGTTCCTCTAACTCACGGGCTAGTTCATATCGCAATCCATCACAGATGATGACTGCCGTTCCATCTTCACGATCGACGTGTGAGTCGAAGAAGCCCGTCTGTGGTGTTCCGAGCACAGGGTCGTCGGCGAGGTATTCGGCGACCGGACGGTTGAGCGTCCGAAGGAACGACACGTAGTAGTTCGTAATCCGGTCTCGAACGTCGTGCAATCCCTCGACGGGACGACGGTTGTCTTTGACGCTGCGGACGTATCGACGGTACGCAGCGTCTATCGTCCACCAGTCGTCAGTGTACCGGTCAGCGAGAGTTCTCGGATCGTATCCCTCGGCTTCGATTTCGTCTATTGCGGATCCTGCATCGTCGAGGACTTCCAATCCGTGGTCGAGAATATCCCAGTACCCAGCGTGTCCCTCATCGTACCAGAACCCGTTCCGTCGCCGCTCGACGACGGACTCGAGCTCGGTTGCAATTGTGGGGAGTTCATCGAAGTCGGCTTGGGAAAGGCGATTCAGACAGAGTTGGACGAGGCCGTCGTCGACCTGTCGGAACGAATTCGACGCCCACTCGAGCGAGTCCGAGCCGACGACCTCTTGGGTGAGATTCCGGTCCTCGCTAACCGAAGCGGCGTACTCGAGATAGGTCGCGGTATCGATCTTCTGCCAGTATTCACAGAGTTCAGTTGCTGCTTTCGTATCGTCGGCAGCGAGACGGTCATACCGGTCGGTGGGAGAGTTGTGTTGGAGTTCGCCGAAGAGTACTTCGGTTGCGATCTCTTCCGCGTCGAGCCCCGCCGAGATGCCGTACGTGTCTTGAAGAAGGTGTTCCCACTCGTGCCCCTGCCCGTGTTCTTCGATCGTATCACGGTACGCGTCGGGATCCGCGAGGTACTGGACGATGTAGTCTCGCGGAGAATGGTTCGGCGTTTCGAAGAGGACGCAGAAGAACGCTCGACTCAGTTGCGTCTCGTTTTGCCCCCAGTTGGCGTACTCGTCCGGGATTCGATCCTCCTTTCCGACGAGATACTTCGAAGCGGGGCGATCACCGACAGTTGCGCCGGGCCGGAACTGTCGACCCAGCCGGTGGACGTCCATAAACCACTCCGCCTCATCGCGCCATTTCGGGATGTAGAACAACCACTCCTCTTCGATGTCGTTGTCCTCTTCCCAGAGGCGACGTTTCAGTTCGAGGAAGCTTCCATCGTATCGGGCGACGTTCACCCCTCGATCTTCCATCGTCGCTTCGATATCGTCGATGACGTTGCCGTACTTCTCGCTCGAATCGTACCAGACCCAGACGGGATGGCGATCGAACTTTTCCTCGAGTTCGGTGACGACCTCCGTGAACGTGTCCGACATTAGCGAATCACCGACGTACAGTCGATTTTCCTTCGTTGCATGAATCTCACTTGTCGGTCATAGAGTGACTGCTACTATAATAGTCAGGTAGTTCGATGGGGACAGGAATTATTACTTCGCTGTGAGGAGTGGGAGTATGGAGTCTGGTAAGAAATCGTTAGAGGAACTTACGACGGCCGGGGTTTTCCATATTCCCGATTATCAACGGTACTACTCGTGGAAGAAACCAGAGTGGAGCGATCTCTGGACCGACCTGTCAACGCTACCCGATGGGAAACAACATTATTTCGGAACGATCATCATTCAAAAGACGAACGAGACAGAAACAGCACAACAAATCGATGGATACGGCGGTGAAACAGAGAAGAATATTAATCTCCTAATCGATGGTCAACAGCGACTGACCTCGCTTACACTATTGGCTAAGTCAATGATTGAATTTCTCGAGCAGATCGCGCCGAAGACTGCCCATGAAGAGGAAATACTCAACGACGTAGAGGAAATGAGAAAGAAAATCTTAGTCGAAGATAACATCTACTTCCTCAAATTACTCGATGGGGAAGATAGCGAATATCTTGAACGGATTATTGACGGTCGGAATCTTTCTGAACCAGAGCGCCCCTCCCAACGAAAGATGATAGAAGCAAAGGAGTATTTTGACGATCAATTGGAAGAGCTCTGGGAGCAACCAGAAGTCGAAGCGATCGAAATTGCTACTGAACTCAAGCAGCTCTGGGAGACAATTCTTGACTTGGAGTTGATGGTATACGTCGTAGACGCCGAAAACCCAGAAAAAGCGACGCTTATTTTCGACAGTGTAAATGACCGAGGGCGAGCATTGTCTACCTTCGACAAGACGAAGTCATTTCTCATGAGAATGGCTTATCTCGCAGCAGAAGACGAAGATGATGGACAGGGGACAATCCGTCAGATTCGTCAAGCGTTCGGTCAGATGTATGACGACCACCAGCGAATGATTGATTCTCCATACATCGACGATATTGAAGACGATGCGGTCCAGCGCTATCATTTTATCACGTTCTTCGATTGGTCCGACCGCCAAGATCACCAGACTCCAGCATTCCTCGAAAATCTCAAATCACACGTGCGTTCGTTACGAGAGAAGGACCCAGAAGCATGCTTGGAGTACATTCAAGAGTACGTCGAAAGCCTTGAGAGGGCATTTGATAATCTCGGGAATATTCTCTCACACCGGAAAGATGATGAGATTGCTGATCTGATTGACCGGATTCACAAACTACGCCATGCAACGAAGTTCTATCCGTTGTTACTCAAGGCGTGGCCTCATCTAGACCGTGAAGGTCGACGAAAACTTCTCGATGCCATTGAAACATACATTTTCAGAGTATACGCTGTTGGAAACCATCCAACTTACACTGGTCGATCATCGCTCCAAACACTGGCAAGAGATACGACTGAGACGAGTTCTATCAATGTGTGGATACATAAAATCGTCAATATCATGCATCGATACGAAAACGATTCACAGTTCCGACGAGTATTGTCGTCGTCTGATCTATACACAAATGTTACCTCACAAGATCTCCGATACCTCTTCTACTTTTACAATGAACACCGCGCCGTAGACGAAGGAGAGACAGGATCGATTTCGTTAGATGATGCAATGGGTGAGAATTACACTATCGAGCATATCTGGCCACAGAGCCCCGATGAACTGCCTATTGAGGAGCCAGGAGATTATCCAAGTGCCCAGGCGCGATATGATGCCTACAAACATCGCTTTGGTAATTTAACGCTTGCGAGCAAATCTTGGAACTCGAAGTGGGGGAACAAGGATTTCCAGACGAAACGCGACGAAGGATACGAGAAATCGAAGCTATGGGTACAGTGGGATCTCCAAGATTACGATGAATGGTCGGTTAAGAGCATTGGTGAGCGTGAAGAGAGATTAATACAGTTTGTGATGGATAAGTGGGATACTCCAAGGACTCATGCGAGTGCAGCTGAGTGGTAGGTTGCTCTTGCGGTGAGCCAAAGAAACCACGCCCGATTTTCGAATACAGGGGGGTGTATTTCAATGATCCATGTGACCAAGGTTCGCACAGGTCGAAATAATACCGAACACGTTCTTGTAACAGCTCATTGACCACCTCGTTCAGCTACGGAGAGATAGAGCGCGTAGTTCCCTGTATACTGTTTAGTGTCACGGACCCTCGTTCGCTGGAGATTTAATTCGACCCGTGTCTCGTCGTTTTCGAGATCGAGGATCGATTTTAGGAGTCCGGCGACGGTTTCGACGAACTGCGCATCACCGGTAACACGGATATTCGAAATATCCGTTTCATAGGTACTGCCTTCGAATCCCGCTGGTTTCGGGAGAATTGACCGCTTGAATTCCGTTGAACTCGGTCTATCACAATTGCGAAGCCACTTTTCCGCATTCCGCTTGCGGATGGTACCACTTTTTGTTGATCGAAGTTGCTCAAGATCAGTTCCAACTGCTTCTGCCTGGCGTGAGATAGTTGGTGAACCGTTTTCTGAATCACAGTCCGTACACTGATCACTATCTGCGTCAGGTATGAGAAGGACACCACACTGGTTGCAAAAGTCCATCCAGCATTACTTGCTTGTATGCTAATATCTTTGACGGCATCTGCGTGTGCGCTCAATGTAGACGAGCCGATACTAATTTCACAATTCCGTAAGAAGGGAATCTATGGAAGAGATTATGTCTGCTGTCGAAAGGTTCGTTTCGGGAGAACTCGAGGGATGGAGCAAACAACAGTCCGGTGAGGGCTTTACTTACTACGTTGATCGACCCGACAGTCGGCGATTGGCATTTATGACTGTCCAGCCAAATCGAGGTGATTCATTCGTGTACATCCACCTAGATGGGTCGGTCAAGGATTCCGTTCGTGAGGCCCCGCTTCAGACGCCAAAAGAGAGCAATCAGTTTAGCGAAATTCCACGGAGCTGGAAGTGGCGTGGCTCGTTCAAGTATACGGTCGAGTTACGGGGAACAGGTGATATCACGGATGAAGTTCGACGTTCGATTCTCGAGTCCTATCAACAGGTAGTACAGGCATGATTTAAAGATATAGAGGTTAGCTGTTATTTTTATTGGCGTTCCGTACTCACTCTTTGCGAACCGACAGAATACCGACTTTTCTAGTAGACACTGGTAAGTCGGTTTTCGCCGTGAAACCAGGCAAATGATCGTTCTTATCGGTGCCGTTATTTGCTGGCCTTCTCCAGTGACGGTCCACGGTAAGTTTGCATATTAGAACCGCTCTAACTGAGACGGGACCGATGCGAGAACGACATCCAAATCAGAGCTTATCCAATTCAGTCTGCAGGAGATCGTACTCATCGACCTGTTGGATGTTCTCCCAGATGCCAGCCTCGAAGTCCGGCTCGAAGCCCTCATCGATCAACTCGTCGAGTCGCTCACCGAAGTCTCTAACATCATCGAGTTGTTCCTGAACCTCCTCGAGTTCGGAGTTGAGTTCGGGTTTCCGATCGTCACTCGCGCCCTCGAGTTGACTCTCGATGCTTTCGAGCCGATTCTCGAGGGTTTCGATCTTGGCGTCGACGTACTGACCGCGGAGTTTTGGAAGCGTTTCGGCGTCCATGGCGTGATAGTAGAGGAAGCAACTGAACGCACCGTCGTCGCTCTCGAGGTGCCAGTAAATAGGGATGCGCTGACCGCGACGGCGGTACTCCTTCGTGTGGTGATAGCGGAAGAAGTTCTCTTGTAGCCAGTCGGTCATATCCTTGTTGAGTAACTCCTCGATCTCGGCTTCCTTCTCATAAACGTTGTCGAAATTGGCTTTGATGCACTTGCGGATGCGACCAGTTACGTTATTGTCAAACTGATCGTCGAAGACGAGGATATCGTCTTCGATAGGTGTGACTTGCTCGAGATGATCCCATCTGCCGAAAACATATCCAAGATAATATGACAGAAGCCGGCCTGCTGCTTCTTGTTTCTCACCACGAGTATACAGATCGTTTTGGGATCTAATCAAAGTGATCGTATATGGTGAGACTTCAGTTTTTTCCGCTATCTCTCGGATAGAGTCCCCCATATTATCTCTAATGACCTTTACAATATTATCATAAGTTTCGTTGTCAACTTCGGTTGTGGGTATTCTCTCACGGAACTCTCGCGAGTCAGATTCAATTTCCCCTGAGTTTTTCAAGTGTGGATATTCTGACAGATTTGCCAAATTTTCATCTAATACACGATCTTTTGCCCTTCCATCAATCCCATACTCTTCGAAGACACTATTGTCAGCTAATCCATGTATGATTTCAATATCTGATGTTGCCAAATCCTTCTGTAATAAGTATTGATCAAATGACTTCTGGAAAATTTCTCCACTGAACTCGCGCTTAGTTTCATAGAGAGATGATTTTGATTTTTGTACTTCAATTGCACTCTGCCCTAAGCTTTGAAGCTTTTCAGACGGTTCTTCTTTCACTGGAATTCGTTTCCCATCACCCACTTGGAAATCTAATCCAGGATTTAATCCCTGCAATATAAAGCGAACGAGTGAGGAACAAAGGTATGTGACGAGTTCTTTTGTTCTTTCATCGTCTTGAACATCTACAAAATGTGCATGGTTACTAAAGATGTGATCTTTAGGCTGGACACGTGCAGTGAATCGCTTACTCGCTCGACGGAAAGTGATTCCTTGGTTGCCATAATAGTCTTCATTCCTCACGTGACTCCCGTCTTCATTTTTTATGCTTTCCCCATCACCTTCCCAGCGAACGATTCTTTCTGGAGAGTAGTAATAGACATCGTCATCACCACTCAACATATACCATTTGTATTGATTTCCTATTTGATCTTCTTCTATCTCCCACCAGCACCTAGTGAATTTATCATCGTCTCCGGTCTGGAGCCCAGCAACAACATCTGCAAGATCGTCTAATAGTGGATACTCCTCATATAAATTCAATATTTCTGATCCAAACCAATAGACAAATGGTTGGCGGTCTATTTCTTGGAATGTATTTTGATTCACAACATATACATCATCATGTGGTTTATTTGATCTGTTATAATTCGTTATCTCTTTCAAACCATTGATTTTGTCCTCGAAGTCTTCATACTTCTCTTGTTCGTGAGTCATGCGGTAGAATCTAGATGACTGAAAGTTGGAAGGATTAGTATTACGTAGCACAAACGGAATTGTATACGAATCTTTAGCTTGATCAAAACCATAGCGCGATAGATGTGCACCCTCTATCAATTGTTGGTTTGACACGAGTTCTTTTCGGAGACCCCTATAACTATAAAGAAACATGAAATCTTCAGGAGTTACCATTGTCACATAGCCATCTTCATCAGCGAATTCTGTACATCGTTCAATAAACGCGGTATAGAGATTTCTGCTGCCCTTATAACTTTTTATATGTTTTTTCAGGTCCTCACCCATTTTCTTACTTCCAAGATATGGAGGATTAGACACTACAACATCAAAATCTTCTACAAAAACATCTAACAAGCGTACGCTTTTTTCCACTTCCTCGGCAAACATTTCTTCAACAGGGTCGTTTTGTTCCAAAGCTTCTTCGGCCAAATACTTGACTTGTGTCAAAAGTCTCTCTTTTATTTGTTCCCATGATTCATCTTCATCATCTGAAAACGCAACTACAGAGGATTGCTTTGCCAACTTCCCATCGTTTGTAAACTGTGATTGACCTGTTGAGCTAATCTCTTCAAGTTCTTCCTCGATAATTTCCTCGATTTGTTCTTCGATCCGAACTAAACTCCCCCACTCTCGAATATGCTCAAAACTCGTCCATACTTGCTCAAGAACTCGCTGTTCTAACTCTGAATCAGCCCGCTTTAGCACTTCTTCCTTTTTTTCACCATTGACTAATACAGCGTTTGCTGATACGATGTTCATCCCTTCAATAGCAACATTCGGTGAGTGGCTCTTCGCTTTCACATATAGTGACAGAGCCGCAATCTGGGCTGCGCCCTCATCAATATCAACCCCATATAAATTGTTTTTTAAAATCTCTCGGGGAATGTACTTCTCGGCAACATCACTGTGCTCAAGATACATCTCATACAGTACATCGAAGGCGTAGAACAGCATATGTCCGCTGCCACAGGCTGGGTCCAGTACCTTAATTTCACGGACATCCTTTACATTTCGGTCGGTTAGCGACTCCTCAAGAGGAGCGAGGTAGAAACATTTGTTTTCGTCGTTGATGTCCGTCTGATCGCCGTACATTTCGAGCCATAATCGCCCCAGCGAATTATCGACCATCCACTCGACGATATAACGGGGCGTGAAGAGTTGTGTCTTCGTTGCGACATCCGTGTCCCGTACCTTATAATCACCTTCGTTGATTCGGTGGTCGATTTCCTCGCGCTCGTTCTTGCCAAAGTACTGGTATACCCATCCCATTGCCTCGTCCGATGCCCAGACATCGTTCTCAAGATCGTCAAGTTCCTCAAGCACCTCCCGTCGAACCGCAAAGCCCGGCTCAATTGCCGTGTAATCCGACCCATCGAACAGCACCTGAATTTCCGATCCAATCTCCTGGTAGGCTAAATCCAGTGCAACCCCCAGGCCGTCATCGGAGGTATCGGTCAACTCCCCGGCGATCTCGTCGACAGTGTAGTGCATGTACGAGCGATTCCCGTACTCCGCCCGCGTCCGAAGCGTCTCTGTGACTAGATCTCGCGCTTCGATCGTCTTCAGCCCGACGAGCCGGTTGAGATGCTCCTTGGTCGCTTCGCGAATGTAGTTCTGATATGCCCGCCCGTAGAGTCCATCTGTTGCCTCGAGTTCACGCTCGAGCGCTGCATCGATCTCTTTCCGTGTCGCAATATCCTCGACGGACAGGTGAGATAGCGAACTCACCGGGACTCGCTCGTCATCGTATATCCCGTAGCGCTCGAGTTGGCGTTCAAATTCGTCCTCGAGCGTCTTGCGAGCCTGTAAAATGGTGCTTCGGATGTCCGATCGAACGTCCGCGCTGAGACCGTTGTGTCGAGTTTTCGCTGACATATGTAGAGTCCGTGAATTCGAGGGAGCGTGGTGCTGCCCTCTTCCAGTATACTACCTTCCACAAACAGCAGCCGTATCAATCTAGTGGGTTCGAGAAACTGACTCTTCAACAAACATGCTTCGAACTACTATTGAGCAATCAGTTGATGGTTACCGATGACCAACGAATGACGGATAACGGATACAGGAACACGAGTTTCGACGACCACTCTTCAATTGCTGAACGGTTGCTCCGCGTTCTCGAGAACTTTGCTGACGAGTTCTCACGCCGAGGTGTCCCCGTCCACCTCGATCAGATTGCCAACGATGGGAAGTACCTCAAAGGGAAGAAAGTTGGACAAGAGCCAGAACGCTTCGTAGAACAGTTTCTTGTCTGGCCCTCACTGGATATCTTCGGCTTCGACCATTGGGCGCAGCCGTACGGCTACCCGAAATGGGACCACTCTACCCCGGATTTCGCCATCAAAAACTTCCAGAGTAACATCAAGTGTGCAGTCATTGGCGAGGTCAAAACGCCGAACAAATTCGAGTATGCTGAAATGGACATCGTGGAATATCTTAAGAGTGACCTCGGTGATCCAACCGTCGCGTTCGCGACCGACGGTATCAAATGGAAGGTATACGCTCGACCAGCAAAAGACGATGAGCATAAACTAATTGCATCGATCGATCTGTCCGAAACCTTTGCACGACTTCCGTTCCGCTACAAAGAACGAGAGTCCTATGACACGTTCCAGACGCGACAGGCAATGGGAGATGTCGATGTAATGGAGAAGACAGCTATCGAACGACAAGCGACTAAGATCCTTTAACTCAGACGCTACTCGAAGTGTACCTCGACATCATCCTCCTCGTCGAGTAACTCCAGCACTTCGGTCCGAAGCCGATCAACGGGTGCATCGAGTTCCTCTTCCTCCGTCACGATGATGCCTCCGAAGAACTCCTCGAGGTCGACGCGATAGTGCGTAACATCCTCGTCTTCTGGCCGAAGCTCGTCGATTCGATCACGCGACTGTTTCCGATACGAATCGACGGTCTGGAGATACTCGGTCAGCTGCTTCAGACTCGGATTGAGGTTCAAATGCGAACGCTCGTCGATATCCACGGAGATCGACGAACTCCCCATCCGATTCGTAAGTGGCTCGACAGCCGTCTCGAGATCATCGGTATCGAGATCGGAACCTTGTGCACGCACGTCGTCCGCGGCTCGCGAATACAGCTCGTATCGCTGCTTGTAGAGGTCTTCGTACGTTCGGGCGTATGCGTTCGCAACCGATCGGTAGTCGGTCTCGATGTTCGACCAGTTCTCGATGACCGCCCTCGAATCGATCTCCCCTTCGAGCTGACGTGCTGCCTCTTGTACGTCGTCACTGATCTCGACGAATGAGGATGTCTTCGCGAGGTCTTCGAACTCCTCCCACTCGTTCTCGAGGAATTCACGATAGATCGCATACTTGTCGAGCTTGCCCGATCGATCGAACTCGACGACCTTCTTCACCGTACCGACCAGGTCCTCAAGCTCGTCTTCGTGCTCGAGGAAGGCGTTGATCTTTGCCGCCGACGTACCCTTGTCTCGAATCGCCGTGAGTAGCGTGACGAGCCGCTTGGGTTCGTCACGCAGTGGGAAGAACGCGTCGTCGAGATTCGTCTGTCGCTCCTTACACGTCTCGATCCATTCGCTTGCAGCCTCCGAGATCCCCTGTGCAACCTCCTGGTCTGTTTGCTTGACTTTCTTGTCGAAGAGGATGTCGAGTAGCTGCTTTGCCTCGTTTCGGGTTTCTGGATCGACCGTTTCACGCTCTTTGAACGAAGCCTCGCGGAACTTCGAGATCTGAGTGAACACATCTTGAGCGCCGTCGTCGACGTAGCTGTCGAAGGTTTGCTCCTTGTAGATCGCCATAATCGATCCGTTTCTGAACAACACGGCCGCCGCCAGCCGGACAACATCGCGGCTCCAACCGTACGGTGGCTCGGAGAAGTGCTCGATCAACGCCTTTCCGGTAGGAACGTCACCGGCTTTCTCCCGCGAGTCGATCTCGTCAGCGACCTCAGTCGCGATCCGCGCCTCTGGATTTAGCTCGCCATCGAGAACCACGTTCAACTCTTTGAATACGGCCGGATTCGATCGGCTTTCGAGATCTTCGAACAGCTTCTCGATGTTTCGGTTACTGACACTCCCAAGTCCGTCTTCGAGTTTGGTGAAAACCCGCTCGACGGCGTCTCGGGCCGGGTCCTGAATGATTCGATCGAGACGCGTTCCCGACTCTTCCAGTTCCGTCTCGTTCCCGTGGTAAATCAGCGTTCCAGTCTGGAAGGCGATCTCGATGTCCCGCTGGACGCTGCGTCGCATTCGACCAAGATCCTCTTTCTTTTGATCGAGTGCTTCCTGCTCTTCAGTACTGAGTTGCTGACCCTGTTTTTCCGTCGCAATTTGTTCGATCTGCTTGATCCGTTTGATTCGACTCTTGATATCGTTTGCATCGCTATCATCAGCGATCCAGTAGACCGTATCCTCTTGATCGAAGCTCTGGGTCTTCAGCGTCCGTGGGTTGATTTCTTCGAACTGCTGGTGAACCGGAGAGTAGGCGTGGAGGTGGATGTGGCCGCTACCGGAGAGTTGTTCGCCGTCTACTTCGACCGAAACCGGGAACGGCTGTTCTCGGTACCGAACCGTATCGGCACTGTCCAGGGCCTCACGAACGAATTCCTTTGAGCGACCGCGGACTCTCCCTTCGTTGACCTTTACGGACGCGATTTCGTCCTCGAGTTTCCGTTCCGATTCCTGCAGGAACCGGTATCCTTCCTCGCCACGACCGACGTATCCTTCTTCGACCAACTGCTCTAAAACCCCCTCAACCTCGCTCTCGAAGGCGCTCATGTCCCCTATTTCGTCGTACAGGGTCGTCGCGATGTTTGAAGCGGTGTTGGGAATCCAGTCGAGACGCTGCAAGAGGTACAGTGATTTCAGTACTCGGCGTGCCAGTTCGTTATCGACATCCTGTGGAGATGCATCGGCAATCGTCCGCTGATCATCGTCGTCAATGTCCTCAACAATTTCCTCGTATACGAGATCGAGTGTCGCGAGTGCCCCCATCTTACGATTACGAAGGTTGTGCGGTTCGTTGAAGACGCTCTGCGTAACGTCGATGAGTGTCCGTTCGCGGCCGGTCAACCGGTCGTCGGATCCTCGGCCACGAAGGGCTGCGAAGATCTGGGGCAATATTTCCAGCTGATAGGGGAGGAATGGATAGCACTCGACGAACGACTCGTCGTTGACCGTTTCCATCTGACGGGATGAGTTTAGTTTGTATCTGGCACTCAGCCGACCCTCATTATCACCGTACAGCGTCTCGATCGATGGGATTGCATCTCCCTTCTTTTGCAAGATACGGTCACGAACGACGTCGTCGAGGTTATCCGAGATGAGATCCGTTTGGTGCGGGAACCGGTCGCCGACTTTCGACTCTTCGAGGTTCTTCGCAAGAACTCCCGGAACGAGTTCCTCGAGTTTCTCTTGGGAAGTCACTCCGAGCCAGAGCTTCCCCATCCCCTTTTCGCCGAATTTTTCGGCGATACTCTGGAGTTCAAGGAGTAACTGCTCGTCGTCACCGATGAACTGCGAGATCTCGTCCAAGAAGACGAAGAATCGAACGTCTTGATCCGTTTCGGCCTCTTTCTGCTCGACATACTCGAGAATTCGTTCCGCGAGCGAGGCAGGAGTGATCTCCGGCTCGTCTTTGACGTTCTCTATCGCGTTCTTCGCGTCCTGCTCGTCGAAATCGGGAACGGCATCGACGAGCCCCTGTTCGATTTTTGGCTCGATGAACGCAGCGCTCTGTTGAATCTCCTCCCAGTCTCGTCCGTCGTTGGCTTCGACTGCCTCTTTGAACGCTTCGTATCGTCCTTCCTTTTCGAGGTCCTCTTCCAGACGCGCGACCCACGGGAGCTCCGCGTAGCCTTGCTTGCGATTGAATTCGCGGTTGATCACGTCTGTGATCGAATCCTCACCGGCTCGGCTCGTTCGCGAGCCGATCTGGAACATCAGCACCTCCGAGTCGAACGTTCGGCTAACGGCGTCAACGGTCGCTTTCAGGGTTTCATCTTGCGCTCGAGGCTTGAACGCCTCTGCGGCGGATCGGCCGTCGGGGAGCGTCTTATCCTCCAGAATGTAGCCGAGGATCTTCATGAAGTGGCTCTTTCCTGAGCCGAAGAACCCGGAAATCCAGACCCCCGTTTCGTCGGTCGGATTGTGCTCCGTATCTCGGATCGCCTCCAGAATCTTTAGGTAGTGTTGCTCGAGAGACCCGGTTAGTACGTATTCGTCGAGTTCCTGTTTTACCGTCTCTGTGTCGTCTTGTTCAACCTTAACGACGCGGTTGATGTGCCGGTCTATCGACCGATAGAAGATATCGTCAATCGTGGTTATCGTGTTTGAACTCATATTAGATCACCCGAGCGCGGTAGTATGTCCCCTCTGTTTTGTCGAGGAATTTTAAACTCTTGTCTTCTTTGACTGCGGGATAGAAGACGACGAATGGTGTTTCGATTTCGTTCTCTAGCTGCATGAGAATCGAAGAGATGCCAGCGAAGGGGTACAAGACTCCAGTTCTGTACACCACTGCAGTATCGACATCGTCGATTCGGTCCTTGATCGTTTCCGCAATCAGTCCCTGTTCGTCAGTCCTCCCGCCGAGAAGGACGGAAGAGAGTCCCTCACGCAATTCCCCCTCATTTGCCTGCTCTTTCTCGATGACAGCATCGAGGATGCGTTCTTCCTCGAGGAGAGTAAAGACGAGGTCGCGCATATCAATGCGCTCCACTGACTGTCCTCGGTTACGCAGTTTTTTGACGTACGCTTCTACCGTGTCATCGACCGAGAGTTCGTCTTTTGGATCGTATGTGAACACGATAAATGGGACCCCAGTACGTCGGCCGATACGCTCTCGGTTGTCTATTGTCAACGACTCGAGTTCCTCCATTCGGGATTGTATCTTACTAGAAGTCATCGATGGCCTCGTGAATATCGTCGAAAACCGGCTCGATTCGTTCGGTACTACCTCGCTTTTCGTATCGGATATACCGGGGGCTGATTCCTTGCAATCTTCGCCGAACCTCATCTTCGTCGAAGAAGAATAGCCGCCAATCTGGATGCGAAACGAGTTCCTCCACTGTCTCAGCGTCGTCTCCATAGAGTTGGTAGCAGACGTACGCTATCGCTTCGTCAGGAACATAGAACACCTCAAACTCTTTTTCCAGAGTCCCTTTTAACAGTCCAAAATTCTTCAGAGCGCTCAGGTACTTCGTACTCGCTTCCTCAAGCGTACTCTGAGACCAGTCCTGTATCTCCGGATGATTCTTTCCTAACTCAGTGATGTACTCGCGTATTTCTGGGGCTTGAATAAGGAGTGAGCCACTGGTGTATTTCTTGTACAGGAAGTCGATCGTCAACTGACGGATCAACTTATTCTGCGAAAATTCGTAGTAGAGGATCCACTCTTTGATGGTCTCATCCACCTCGGATGCTAGTACGCGCATCAGCGGTGTTTCAACATACTCATCTTCATGAGGGATGTATCGACGAGCAATCTCGCGGAATACGGTCTTTCGATACTTGCTAGTCTCTTTATTTAGAATATTATCCCCGACGACGCGTTCCTTGGTATCGTCAAAAGACTGGAGTTCAACGTACTCCTCCAGAACGCGTTTTGTCTCCTCGATATACGTCGTATTGTGAGCTATCCAGGAGTCGTACTCAACGTCTTCCGAATCAACTGGTTGAGTCATCATCGATCGATGTTGTAGTAGGGCACTCGAAGGCTGTTGTGAGTAGAGTGGCCGTATGCTACTACACACTGGCGTGCGACTTCACGAAGCGTACGCCGTGACTTGAGTTCCGATTCGTCGCTAATATCTCCGATCTGCATCACTGTCTCTGTAGTATCTATAGCGGGTTCGGTGTCATCGACGAGACCATCCGCCCATCCCGCCTCGTCAAAGGTAATTGAAAGCGATTCGAGTGCATCGAACGGAACGTCTTCCTTCCCAATGTTCTCGAGTTCAGCGTCGATCTGTGACTCCGCAGTCGGCCCGAGATAGAAGAGAGAGACCGTGTTTTCGGGTAACCTGTCCTGTTCTACTTTCCGGCCAATACGCTGTGCAAGGTCTATTCGCGCTTTGACTGCGGTTTTGGGAGTGACTTCTTCGAGTCGATCCCGTCCCGTTTCGGTAAAAACAATCGATTCCCACCACTCGTTGTTCCGCTCTTCTCCGAGCCTCTCAACAAGAAGTCGATACGAGACAACCTCCCGTGCTAACGCATCGTCCACCCCTAGTGATTCCAACTCCTCTTGGACGGTTTCGAGTGCGTCCTCGAGCGATTCACTTGACATACTGTGTCGATTGGTGACCGCCCCTATAGTATTCACGTGTTTTCACTACATGGTATTTTCACGGTCACGAAAGCCGATGTGTGCTCGAGAGTTATGGGATATTTTCAGTTGCAGTAAGCCGCGATAACGAGTGAAAGGACTTAGAATACGTCCTGCAGTGGTCCTGCGGCTTCGACCGTTTCATACGTTTTTCGAACATCCCCGAAGCTCAAGAACTGCAGTGAACTATGTTCAACGGGCGCGAGAACCGTCTCGAAGGTTGGCCTGGTCATTTCTTTCCGAACATCGTCTGAGTCTTCTTCGGCCGCGACGATGTACATATCTACGGCGAAGTTCGGAACTCGAGTTACGAAATCAGTCATTCGTAGAATACCGCTGTAGATGCTCGTTGTACTCTCTACCTCGAACATCGCGACGATCGCGTCGCCCTCGAGCCAGATCACGTCGACGTAGCGGATGATATTGGTCACTGCATCGCTGAACCCTGGCAACACCAGTTTGTCGAGGCAATCTTCGCCCAGCCGGTCACCATTGTAGGTTCGGTTCTTGTCGTTGATCGCAACGTGGACGTCGTAGCCGTGTTGCTGTCCCAGCTGGACAAGGTACCACTGAATCTCGGTATGAACACGGCCGTCATCCCCTTCTTCTTCACTACCCCCCTCATCGTCGGGCCCGGACGGTCCGGTGGTCGGTTCACTCGATCTCAGGTCCTGGAACGCTTCCTCGATGGAACTATACTCGGTCAGTAGCGAATTGATCGCCCGCTCGGAGACGTGTACGAACCCCCGAGGATGCCAGCCATCACCGTAACCTAAGAGGTCTCCGAGTTCGTCCGGTGTTATAGAGATCGGCTCGTAGTCCGTAACCGTGTATATATAGCCGCTATCGTCGCTTCCCCAGATCGCTTCACCGAGAGACACGTCTTGAACAGTCGCCCCGACACGACCTGAAGCAAAGAACTCACCATCCGAGTAGAAGAGGATCGGATCCCCAGTTTCCATCGCGGTGAAGTACCGGCGTTTCTGCTGACCTTCTGTCGTTCCCCAAATTCGCACCTCCTGTTTGTCTTCAAGTGCAGGTGGCAGCTCGATATCGGAAAGGTCGACCGGTGAGGCGACTGTTCGTTCAAATCGTTCCATCCAATCAGATCCGATCGGAGCGATATAGAGACGTGACATTATGGTGTAAGTTGAAAGTTAGATGCTTGAATGTTCTGTAGATCTTAGTCAGCGTTCAGCCGGATGTTGTAAGACAGGTATATCATCATCATCGGCTGTTGTGCCTACGGTATGGAATATTCGGCTCAAATCTATCCGATCTTCTTCCATATCATAGTCATCATCCACAAAGCCTTCTCTACCGATTAGATCTTCAGTGGATATATTAACCCATCTGAGATACTTTGGCCCTCTTGTTCCTGTCCCATCCTTAAACCACAGATGGGTACCAATTGTCACATCACCATCGACATTATCAGTGATATGTTCAAGGACACCAGATGGTCCTGAGAATTTGTAGACACCAAATCGGGCTTTCGAAACCCAACTGTCAGGTATATCTTCAATTGGCGAAAGGAGTGTTGCGGACATAGTCCGTTTCTCATCATTAGATGAAATTCCCGCACCTTCCCTATTCAATAAGACTGGAGTGGCCTTTTCAGAGTATAGCTTGTCCGAGGTCTCCTTCCAACTTTCTCTGAGCAAAGGGGAAATGAAGCTGAAATCTTCATCGCCAGTGCATATGTATAATTCTATATGAAAGTCATGTGCTGGAGCTGCGCCATAATTCGAGATATCCAACTCTAAAAATTCAGAGTAGTATAAATAAGGGTTTTCTTGAAAATCGTGCCGTTCTTGGCTCGCTGATAAAGGAACAAAATGGAAGTCTGTGATGGATATGATTGATTTTTGACTATATTCTGCAAGGTTACGCTGCTCAGCCAATATTTGCCTTTGAGTCGCTAACTCTTTTGTATGGTCTGATAATGTACTTGCTTGGGAATTCAGCGCTTTAGCCTGTTCAGAGAGGGACTTTTCTTGACTTTCCTGTGTCTTTGAAGATTGATGATAAAGATACAAAAGTCCAATAGTGAGTATCCCATTGACAAATATTCCTATAGCTTCTATTGTGGGATCGTCTGGAACCGAATTTTGGAATGTATTTATTATGATCCCGATCATGAGTATAATTGTCAAAAACAGTGCAGCGGTGACAAGCATTCCACCCAGTACAGTTATGGATCCAACATAATTAGATTGTAGTATGGAATTAGAATCATCTTGCATATTCAGTCACACATACCCGTCCATCAATGTATTTGTGGTAAATGCCTATCCAAATAGTCCCTATACCGTTGACTCTTCAAGAGTTCGCTCTCGACTGTCTGAAAGTTCCTCTAGGTACTCTTCGTAGAGATCTGCATCCACTATAGCCTGAAGTGCGTCTGAGTTATCGTCTATGTTTGCGTAGCTCCCAAGGATTCCTAGTCCCGCTCCGGCTACAGCACCCTGTCGTCGCGTGCCGGAAACATCATCGCTTACTGCGAAAGACGCACCAGCTTCAGCTCCAGCGAGGATTGCTTCTGGATTTGCCGCCACGATCCATTTTGCGTATTCATCAGGAGTCAATTGGTGACCGAGGTACGAAAAAGCACCAAGCAAGGCACCGGCTGCTTCTCCATCGATATTTTCGAGTCCTTTACCAGCGTCAGCTAATGCAGTAGCGTGAGCCGCAAGCGCTTCGGGATCTACATCGGCCAGCGGCGAATTCTTGGCCCCGCTAGCGTGTGTACCTGCAACACCACCAAGCATGAGATACGCTGCGATCCACAGTGGCGTGGACCCAGGTGCCACCTTCGCTAGTGGAGCGGCAGATCGACCGACGTTCACACCCCATTTTCCAACTTCTTCCGGATCAGCCTGGTTGAATGTCTCCCGTGCCTGTTCTAACCCTCTTTCAGCGCGTTCTTTGGCGTGACGTTGAGCACGCTCTGCTGGAGTCTCAATCCCTCGTCTCAATTCTTCAACTGACGAAGCCTCACTCACTCGGTCATTGAGAGACCGATTCGATTTTTCGTTCTCCTCAATTAGCTCATCCAACCTGGGAATGAGTTCTTCGAGATCATCTGTCTGCGCGATCAACTCATCAGCTTCGTCTAATGCGGAGTCGGGAAGTCGATCGATTCGTGTGCGAACGTCGCTTGCGTCGTATTTGATCGCATCATTGCCAGCTATAGTGTATCCTGCCTCGTCAGAGTCAACTGCGACTCCGCCGCGACTGGCTCCATAGTTATCTCGAAGGTAGAGGCTCAGTTCTTCGAGATCACTCTCATCATAGTCGTTCGACAATGGAACAGCATAGTGAGCACCATCTGTCTCTAGAGCGAACACGTTTTTTGAGAGTTTTGAGGTGAAAGAGTCGCCAGTTTCGTAGTTCGTGGCCTTGATATCATATAATATGAGTTCTTGTCTCTGATCCCCATCTCGGTTTCCGGCAACCATTATCCACCTCAAGTCGGTAACGAGGTGCATTACCCGGGAACGCCGGGATCGCTCGATACCTTCTGGGGCCGCAGGACCACTGAACGATGGCGTGTGCCGATTTGAGTGAAACAAAAAATGAGGTTGTTCATCCTCACGGAGTAGTCGGTAAAGTGGATCGTCTCGCAGCCGATACCGTTTGAGCCTAATCTTGTTCTCGGTTAATCGTTCTGCCGTGACCGACTCGTGTTTCGCTCGTTCAGCGAGCTTTTGAGCACGTTCGATGTCAGGATCAATCATACTGTGACTATCGAATAAATTGATAATATATCTGTTTGCCAAGAATCGCTAATGATAATTTCGTAGTGGCGAGTGAGAAGGTAGTGTATCTGGGCACGGGAACCTACTTATTCAGCGGCGTACTATCTTCTGCATAGGAGAGCAGCACTTCCGCACAAAGCACTATGGAATTCAAGGAACAACTTCGCTCGCTGGAAGAACGGTACGAAATTTCTGAAAGTGAGCGTGCGCGAGAACTCGGCCGAACCGTTGCTCAACTGCAGGACTAAGTTGGAATCTCAGTTGGTGTCTTTCAGATACTCGAGGAACTCCTCTTTGTCGACCCCCTGCTCAAAGCGGAGATGAGGCGCTCCGGCTCGGGTAACTGACTCGGTCACGAAGTCCATACAGAGGTCTGAATGTCGCACAGCATATCTCGACAAGGCATCTGAATGCGGCATCTCAAGATCGTACTCCGAGAGATCGATTTCGATATCGCCCTTTCGCAAGACGACATCACAACCCCACTGGCTGAGCAGCCTGAACGGCATCGTATTCCGGCGCACGGTGAGGAGACGTTTTGAGTCGACGATATACGGATCGACCCACTTCTGGCAATCGTACGTCTCAGTTGCTAACTCCGGTAGTGAAAACGACGAATCAGCGCTCTCGATGTACTACTCGGCGAACGCGATCGACGCGATGATTAGCGTTCAGAAGCGGATGTGCCAAAATGAGTGACGACATCAACTGGCCAGCTACGTCGACGACCGAGCCGGACCAGTCAACGTGATCGAGTGCAGCCGGGATCCGACCAACTTCGATTTGTTTGTAGATCTCGAGTTTCTCACCTTCCTTGAGTTCCATGGCATCGAGGACACCTTCGAACGTCTGGAGAATCCGCATAGTAACGAGACGATCCGACTCTGACATTCCGTCCAACTTCGTTTCCAACTCGCCGGAAAGCTCGTCGATGGTGCCGCTCACACCGGAGTTGGTGAACAGAACATGAACCGTTTCGTCAGGTGGTAGGCTTCGACCCTCCCGTCGTCGGGGTTGATCTCGTCTGGATCCAGGGTTACGTACGCGAGTGAGTACTGCTCGTCATCGGGGTGGTGATAGTGGACGAGATCGGTCATTGCAGTCGGGAACACACCGGGGATACATAATGGCTGTTCGTCGGTAATTTCACTGATCTGAATCCAAGTATTTCACCCGACATAGATACCTGTTTAGCCGACAGAGTATAGATTGTGCCCCCGACTACCAGTAGCCGGGTCAGAAATCGATTTTGCCCGCTACCTCAGCGGGGTGATCTTATAGCCGGGTATGGATACCAGAATTGAGTATGAAGCCGACTATTGGTAGTCGGGTCATCTCTGTTCATTAGAGCATATCCAGACAGATCGATTTACATGTCTGAGGCGACTCAGACGTTTGTTTTAGTAATAGTCATAATCTCTACGGAAGGTCGACGTGGTTTTTCTGAAAGGAAAACGCCTGCTTATTGTGGCATCCAAATATACCTTAACTGAAAGGACAATTTAGAGAGCCTCTCAGAATATCTTCACCAAAAAAGAAGAAAGACTACTGAGTTGGAGAAGTTAGTGAACTCTCAAGTTGGACTCATAGCTACCGATGTTGTTGGACCATTATTTGGCGTATATAATCAGAAAATCACAAAAGATAACGGTAGTATATCACGCAGATGCCGCCCATGACTATTGATGCAACAAAAAACACCATAGACGAATAGAGAACAGTCGCTGCGATGGAATTAAGGAATCCATCCACCCCGCCATATTCTGTTTCTGCTGCTAACAGATTCGTCGTTGTAGTAGAAAATTGCATTACACCACTGATATCAATTCCAAACGCGATGACAGATAGTATTACCATAGAAAACACCAAAAGAGCAACATGGATGCCAACATTTGAATGTTTGATATGGGGTTTCTCTCTCGTTCTTGATTTCAGCTCATCCAAAAAATATCCGTCAAAATATTTTGCAACAATACCAAACGAGAGAAACATACTGATTGAGACAAAGACATAACCAATAGTGGAATCTACACCAGCCCTTGCTTCAAAGAAGGTCGGTAATATGGCGATCGGCCCAGAAAGCAGAAACAGTATGATTGCCTGCTGACGGGAAAAATGGGATAGACGATACATGGAATTTAGAAACTGGAATTTATCGTCTCGGTCCCAGTTGGGGAGTAGTCTGGTTATCACACTGATTGCACTCTCTAACGGGATCCGATAATCATTTCCATTTACATTATAGGTCAAGTTAATTACGGAGCGATGGTATGCGCCATAGCATCTTTCTAGCTCTTTGAGTTGATTTTCGAATCTATATAATCAGCAATTTATCATTTAGGGCATCGGAGAGGTATATATACCACCCAAACAGACAACTAAATTACATTGGTGACAAGCTTTTGAAGCTCCTTTGCGGGAAGTCAGCTGAAGATACTCAAAAGAAGTGAGAACTTAAGACCCCCTCACAAGAAGTGAAAATTTAATACATCCGTCTGAGTCGTTCTATCTGTAGAAAACTGCAACATTGAGTTGCAGATAGACAGCGTCGAACGCGGTTGGTCCGGAGTTGGAAGCTCTGATCGGCAACCATGATTCGATCGGGTCGAGAGTATCACTACCCAACTAGTGACTGGCAAGACTCTCACACGGCAATCCCGATTGAGATCAACCGGGTTCCTCCAGACGACCAGATATCATCAGAATGCTACTGACCACAACTCGCATTCACGAAATGCAGCACCGAATGCCAACCGAATACGCTGAAATCACGGTGATTCGATGAGCGGCGCTGAGATCAGCCGCTATGCGGAATCGAATACTGAACTACTGAGCCGGCTCCTCGCATACGGAGATTCCGAGTCACGCGCGTACGCCCTGACGGTCCTTGCGAACAGTGGGAACGTCGACGCGATCGATCAGGTACAGGCGGAACTGGACCGGATCAAACGAGAACTCGAATGACGCTATTCGTCGGGCAGACTCTCGACGAACTCCTGGGCTTCTTCGTAGAGATCGGGGTTACTTTCGAAGAGATCCATCAACTCTCGATTTCGCTGGAAGTCAGTGAGGATTTCGGGGTCATCGCGAGCGAACTGCAGGACGACATCTCTGATATCCCGTTGTGCGTCCTCGATAGAGTCGATCGCATCGTATTCGAGGACCTGGTTGCACCAGACACAGGAACTTTCGTGACGAGGGGTTTCCTTGCTACAGCGGGGGCACTTGACTGGACCGATCGGCTCGGGTTCTTCTTCCTCGACTTCGAGACCGTGGAGTCGGGCGTACTCGGCTTCGCTATCGGTCCCAAACCGGGCGACGTAGTGAGCGGTCGCATCGCTCCCACGTTTGCGTCCTTGGCGATCTTCGATGAAGGCCTGATTCATCCCCTTTCGAGCGAGGTAGGTCGCGTTGGACTTTCGCAGATTGGTCGGTGTGACCGATTTAGTGACGCCGGCTCGTTTCGCGGCGTCCTTGAGACAGTTCAGGAACTGCCGATAGCTGATTCCCTCTGGACTGTTCAGCTTCGACCAGAGGGGTGCCGTGCTGTCGTCCGATGCCGGATGGTCACTGAGCCACCGCTTGAGATACGGAACGCTGGGAATGAGATCGACCGATCGCTGGCCGGTCTTGCCGTCGACCCATATTCGGAGTCCGTGTTCGGTGTCGCTGATATCTCCAATAGAAAGAGTCCGCAGTTCGTCGGCTCGCGGCCCAGCATCGAACGCGACAGTAATAAGCGCTGCATCACGCGAGTTTCTCGTTGCGTCGACCATCGGCAAAATGTCTGTTTCCCACTCGAGCATATCCGCCGGGTCGGGGACGGGATCGTGGCTGCTAGATGTACCAGACGGAATCCATTCGATACCTGGTGGATAGTCTTCTCCCTCAGTGACTCGCTGGCCAAAGACACGAAGTGCCGTCCGATAGTCGTGATTCGTGTACTCGTTGTTGTAGTTTCGGTGGATCCAACGGACGAGACCTTTGGCAGCTCCCGGGTCTTCGAGTGCCTCGGAGAGCCCGCCCACCTCTTCAGCCATAATGGTACAGTGGCGAAGCAGTTTGTTGTGACGGTGATCGGAATACTTGGATTTGAGGAGGTCTATTTCGTCGCTGAATGCGAGGAGGAGTTGTTTATCCTTCTCGCTAATGTCATTAGATCTCTCAATTCTGTCCTGCAGGCTTGTGATTTGTTTTCGTATGTCTGGCATATCGGGGATAAGCTATCTTTAATAAGTGGGACATTGAACCTATCGTTAATGTCCCTCCACCGGCTTGTTGCTGCGAACACTACGTGAGCAGCACCGGCCGTCGAGGGATTTGAATCAGGGAGGAGTTTGCACCGACCGTGGTTCACAATCCCCTCCACCGGCTTCCTTCTGGCGAACAAACACGTGAGCCGGAAGTGCGTTCTGGTGGGATTTGAGTGGGTTCTGGTGGGATTAGACCACGAGCGAGCAACGCGAGCGAAGTGGACGTCGTTCACAATCCCTCCACCGACGTTCTTTCAGGGAACCAGTACGCGGGCCGGAAGAACGGTTTAACGAATTTGAATCGGGGGACAGCATCGCATCACCCGTCGTTTACAATTTCATCATCGCCGAATCGATCGAGTGACTGGCTGTACGAGTTCGGTACTGGGCCCCCTCGAGTGCATGTTAGCACCGTCTGAACCGAGACCTCATCGATTCGACTCGCTCCCGTTTGGTGTCGAGACGGCGTACTCCGTCGAGCGACCACTCGAGGAGTCGAATGATCTTCGATCGAGTATTAGCATTTTATCACACCATTTATCTATGGTGTTATGGTTATGTGGCCGGGTCGAATAGGTTCCTCAAATGAGTGACCACGTCGGGCGAGAGAACGGTGCTAAGACCGGTCGCTCTCCCCCGACGAACCCAGGAACGACCGATCTGGATCACGACGATTACGACGATCTCGAGTTCGCCTGTGGGCACGATCACGCCCGCTCGACCGATCACTACGCATTCATCTACGACAACGACGACGGTGTCGACCAGTTGGCGCTGGCAGCGTCGTTCGTTCGTCAGGGACTCGAGCGAGGCGAACGGTGTCTGTACGTCGCAGACGACAATTCGAGGGGAGACGTCCTCACGGCGATGCGATCCAATGGCATCGACGTGGACGACGCCCTCGAGAGCGGATCGTTGTCCCTGCTCACGCCGGCCGAGATGTACAGTCAGGACGGTGAGTTCGATCCGGAGGCGATGCTCGAGTTCTGGGAGGAGACGCTCGCGGAATCGAAGGCGGACGGATTTACGGGTCTGCGGGCAACCGCGGAGATGACGTGGGCAGTGGGTGAACGGGCGAGTGACGAGGCGCTGGTCGAGTACGAGGCGTTGCTCAACCCGCTCTATCGGAACGAGGAGTACACCGTGTTGTGCCAGTACAACCGCGACGAGTTTTCGGATGCGGTCGTCGAGGACGTCCTCGAGACGCACCCATACATCACTCTCGAGGACGGCGTTTCCGAGAACGTCTACTACGAGCCACCCGACACCGACGAAGACGAGACTGCCGTCGATCAGATGCTCGAGACGGCCGCGGAACGGACCGAGACGAAATCGGAGCTCCGATCGCACAAACGGTATCTACGGGAACTCTACGAGGCGACTGCGAACGACACGAAATCGTTCGCGGAAACCGTCGAACAGTTCCTCGAACTTGGCTGTAAGCGATTCGGCGTCGAGATCGGTTTTTTCGCCCGGATCCACGACGACGAGTTCGAAATCCTTCACGCACGCGGTTCTCACGAACATATCCAGCAGGGGTCTCGAGACGCGCTCGAGCGTTCCTATTGCCAGGTAGTCATCGACTCCCCCGATCCGATCTGTACTATCGACGTGCCGGCCGAGGGGTGGAACGACGACCTGGCGTACGAAACGTACGGACTGGATTGTTACATCGGAACGCAGATAGACGTTCGCGGGACGCCGTACGGAACCCTTTGCTTCGCGTCGACGTCGCCCCGCGAGCACTCGTTTGGCGAGGACGAGGTGACGTTCCTGGAGTTGATGGGCGAGTGGATCACGACCGAACTCGAGCGCGAGGATCGTGAGCGGGCACAGCGGACACTGTACGAAATCGCGGCTGACACGGAACAGACGTTCGACGAGAAGGTACAGTCGATGTTCGAACTCGGCTGCGACCGATTTGACATGGAGTTTGCGGGAATCGCGACTATCGATCGGAATTCGGATCGACTCGAGGTGGAGGTCACGAACGGGGGCCACGAGAGAATCGTCTCCGGGGCGCAGCTCCCGCTTTCGGAAACGTACTGTCGTAAGACGGCGTCCGTCGAGGAGACGTGTGCGGTCGTCGACCCGGTCGAGCACGGGTTCGCGGATACGCTGACTTACGACCGCTTCGATATGCAGGCGTATCTCGGAACGCACCTCGACCTCGAGGGTGAGCCGGACAGAACGTTCTGGTTCGCCTCGAGTGAACCTCGCACTAGTGACTTCACAGAGTCCGAGCGGACGTTTCATCACTTGATGGGCCAGTGGGTGACGGACGAACTCGAACGACAACAGTACGAACGAAACCTCGAGCGAACGGTCGAACAACTCAAACGATCGAACGATCGATTGAAACAGTTCGCGTACGCGGCCTCACACGACCTTCGAGAGCCGTTGCGAATGATCTCGAGTTACCTGCAGTTGCTCGAGAATCGCTACGGTGACGAACTCGACGAGGACGCCCACGAGTTCATCGGATTCGCGGTCGACGGTGCCGATCGAATGCGGGCGATGGTGGACGATCTGCTCGCATTTTCGCGGGTCGAACAGGCGGAGGGATCGTTCGAGACAGTCGACTGTAACGCCGTCGTCGAACGGGCGCTCAACGACCTCCGGGTCCAGATTCACGATCGCGAGGCGAGGATCACCGTCGACCCGTTGCCGCTCGTAGAAGGTGATCGCGAGCAACTCGAGCAACTGTTCCAGAACCTCGTTTCGAACGCGATCAAGTACAGCGGGGACGGCGAATCGAGGGTGGATATCACGGCGACTCAGCGCTCGGGATGGTGGGAGATCGCGATTAGCGACAACGGAATCGGAATCGAGTCCGAGCAGACCGACCGGATCTTCGAAGTGTTCAGACGACTCCATCAGAACGACGAGTACCCGGGAACCGGAATCGGGCTCTCGTTGTGTCAGAAGATCGTCGATAATCACGGCGGGGACATCTGGGTCGAATCAGCGCCCGGAGTCGGGTCGACGTTCTTCGTGACGCTGCCCTCGAACACGACCGAGTGAGCACCCAGCGAAGAACTGGATGGTATTCGTCTGGTCGTTGGTGGTCGTCTCGACCTCGGCCACTATCCGCTGACGACGGACGGGAACCATTTACGCCGCTTCGACTCGAAGTGGCCGACTATGAACGAGCGCTGTCGCGACGCGACCGATCGCGAACGAGTCGCCACGGTGGTCCGATGACGGAAACGTTCGTCGTCGTCGGCGGCGACGCAGCTGGGATGTCCGCGGCGAGCAAGGCCAAACGAGACGACCCAGACCTCGCGGTCGTCGTCTTCGAAAAGGGTGAGTGGGTCTCCTACGGCGCGTGCGGATTGCCCTACTACGTCAAAGGGGAAATTCAATCGCTCGAGTCGCTCGTCTCGGTGACGCCCGAGGAGTTCAGAGAGCAGCGAGGTATCGACTTACGGACGGGCCACGAGGTTGTCTCGATCGATCCGGACGAGCGAACGGTTACGGCCGAATCTGAGTCGAAGACGGTCGTTCAGTCGTACGATCACCTGTTGCTGGCGACCGGTGCAGAGCCAGTGATGCCGGATATCGAAGGCACCGAGCGCGAAGGCGTCTACACGCTCGGGTCGATGAGCGACGGCAAGGAACTGCGTGAGTACGTCGCTCGCGCCCGCGACGGCGAATCGTTTTCCCAACCAGATCGCGGCCCGGCCTGTCAGTATCTCGAGGACTGTACCGGCCCCGTCGGCATCGTCGGCGGTGGGTACATCGGCCTCGAGATGGCCGAGGCGTTGGCCGAACACGAGTTCGAGGTCCACCTCTTTCAGCGCGGCGAGCGTGTGCTGACCCAATTTAGCGAGCAGACGAGCGAGAAGGTGGCGACGCACCTTCGAGAACAAGACGTTGTGGTTCACCTCGAGAGCGACGTTCGCGAACTGGCTGGCGATGACGGTGGCGGTGGCCGTGACGGTAACGGTGGCGGTGGCGGTGGCCGTGACGGTGACGGTAACGGTGGCGGCGGCGGTGGCCGTGACGGTGACGGTAACGGTGGCGGCGACGGTGAAGACGGCACGGGGGAGGTCGATTCCGTCGTCACGGACGACGAGTCAGTCTCCGTCGACATGGTATTGGTCGGGACCGGTGTAACGCCACGGACCGCACTCGCCGAGGCGGCCGGGATCGAGTGCGGCGAGACGGGGGCGATCGCGACGGACGCCTACTGCGAGACGAACGTCGCCGACGTCTACGCGGCGGGTGACTGTGCCGAAGCGACCCACACCGTCACCGGCGAGCCGGCGTACGTCCCCCTGGCGCTCACCGCGAATCGTCACGGTCGCGCGGTCGGCCAGACCGTGACGGGAACGCCGACGGACGGTGGAACCATCGCGGGAACGGCCGCCGTCAAGACGTTCGACCTCGAGGCGGCCCGGACCGGCATTCTGGATCACGACGATGCGCGAGCAGCCGGATTCGACCCGGTTACGGAGACCGTCGACGCGAAATCTCGCGCGGGCTACTACCCCGAGGGCGGCACCGTCACCGTCACACTGTGTGCCGATCGCGACTCCGGGCGCGTCCTCGGCGCGAGTCTCGTGAGCGAGTACGGCGAAGGCGCGGTCCATCGCAGTCACGCCATCGTCGGGGCGCTTGAGGAGGACGCGACCGTCTTCGACCTCGAGAACTACGACCTCGCGTACGCGCCGCCGTTCAACACGACGTGGGATCCGGTGCTCGTCGCCGCGAAGGTGCTCTCGGGAACGCTTCGGGATGCCTGAGTTCCGGTGGCGGCGTACGTATTTGTTGGTCGACGTTCAACGGCTCCTATGCACGAGACAGGGACGGTCGAACGGATATTCACCGCACCGGAGGCCGAAGCCGAGATGTGCGAGCGCCGCGAGGTCGAAGCCCTCGAGCGCAGCGGCTTACGCGGAGATCGGTACTTCAGCGAGATCGAGACGGGAACGTTCGTCAGTTGGAGCGCGGACGAGCAGCGACCGGACGGCTACGACCTCACGCTGATCGAACAGGAGGCCCTCGAGGCGATCGAACGAGAAGCGGACATCGACCTCGCACCCGGCGACCACCGACGCAACATCGAGACCAGCGGGACGCCGCTGAATCACCTCGTCGGCGAACGATTCCGAGTCGGAGACGTCGTCTGCGTGGGTGATCGACTCTGTGAACCGTGTGGCTTCCTCGAGCGTCACACCGAAGACGGGGTGGAAGCCGCCCTGACGCATCGCGGTGGGCTTCGAGCCGACGTTCTCGAGGGCGGGACCATCAGGGCTGGCGCGGAAATTTCTTTGCTCGAGTGACCTCAGATGAACGCGGATAGTCCGAATCCGACGGCGACCGCGAGGGCGACGTAGTCCGTTCGGGAAAACGAGAGCGCTGGCAGCGTCGGATTCCAGGCGAAACAGCGCGCCTGCATGGCGAGTGCGAGCCTGTCCGCGCGATCGAACGCCCGCGTGAGCCCCAGAATCCCGAGCGTGCTGGCGCGGTCGACGACGCGCCGTTCCCCGCCGAGTCGGGCCGCCATCGCGTCGCGGATCGTTCGGAGGTCGCCTCGGATGACCGGCAGAAATCGGAAGACGAGCGAGACGCCGATTCCGAGTATCTGACCCGCCTTTCCGGGGATCGTGCGTTGAATCGCCGCTCGAGAGGCTCGGACCGGCGTCGAACGGATGTAGGCGGCGCTGACGAGCAAGATGAGGAGCACCCGGTAGCTCGCTCGAGCCGAGTCGCTGGCGTCTGCGAGATCGAACCACGGTGGGCCGAGCGTGAGGCCAGCGACTAGGGGCGCGAGTACCAGAAAGACCAGCGCGAACCGATAGGCGGAGAGCGCCTCGAGGACGGGGACGCGAGCGACGAGCAGAATGACCCCCGTCACGACGGTAAGCGCGAGCAGCGCGCGCAGACTGGTGTGGGCCAGCGCGGTCGCTGCGAATCCGATCTGGACGGCCAGTTTGGACCGCGGATCGAGTCGGTGGGCGAACGTGTCGTCGGGGTCGTAGGTGAGCATCGGTGTGAGTGCGGATACCGTGCGGAACTCAGTGATCGGGAACGCGCACTTCGAGTGCGCCGAGTTCCGCGAGTGCAGCGTCGGGGCGGCCGTCCACGACGACCCGGCCGTCGCGCATGGCGACGATTCGGTCGGCAAGCTCGCGCACGTCCCGCAGGTCGTGGGTCGCGAGCAGGACGCCCGTCCCGTCGTCGACGAGCGACTCGAGGCGAGCGAGCACGGATCGACGGGCGGGTGCGTCGAGGCCGGTGAAGGGCTCATCGAGGACGAGGTGGGTCGGATTCATCGCGAGTGCGCCCGCGATGGCGACGCGGGATTGCTCGCCGCCCGAGAGGTGCTCGATTAGGTCGTCTTCGCGCCCGGCCAAGTTGACCGCCTCGAGTGCACCCTCGACCCGACGGTCGATCTCCTCGCGCGAGAGGCCGAGATTTTCGGGGCCGAAGGCGACGTCGGCGCCAACCGTCGCGGCGACGAACTGATCCCGCGGGTGTTGAAAGACCATGCCGACGCTCGAGCGGGCACCGATCAGGTCGTCTTCGACGGGCGTTCCGTCGACGAGCACGGTGCCCGAACCCGGCGACAGGAGGCCGTTACAGTGACGTAGGAGCGTCGTCTTGCCGCTACCGTTGGCTCCCGCGAGGACGACGAACGTCCCGTCGTCGATCGACAGCGAGACGTCAGAGAGGACGGAGACGTCGTCGAAGGCGTGGGAGACGGAATCGAATTCGATCATTGCGTTCTCGTGTATTGCGTTCTCGTTTTCGTGTGGGCCGTCACGATTGAATCGGCTCGAGTCGGCCGCTCCGGACGATTGCGATCGCGGCGGCCATCTTGAGTATTTCTCCGGGGACGAACGGGAGCGCAAACACGGCGATCGCTTCCCAGGCCTCGAGATCCAGGAGCCAGGCCGCGTAGGCGGCACCCATCGCGTAGATGAGAACCGTCGCGGCGACGAGTGCAACGATTACGGTCGGCAGCGCCACGGCGGCCGGGTCGCGCAGGCTCGTCCCGCGGTGGACGATCAGTCCGATCAGGGCGGCGGCGAGGGGGTACGACCAGAGGAAGCCACCCGTCTGACCGAACAACGTTCCGAGTCCGGCCTCGAGCCCCGAGAAGACCGGCAACCCGATCGCCCCGGCGGTGAGGTACAACAGGAGCGACACCGTCCCCCAGACCGGGCCCAGGACGAGGCCGGCGAGAAAGACGAACAGTACCTGCAACGTGACCGGCACTGTCGACAACGGCAACGGGATCGCGATCGGTGCAACGGCACCGAGCAACGCGGCGAGTACCGCCGCTCGAGCGAACTGACGAACCACGTCGCCCTCGACGAGGTCAACCGAAGCCTGTTCAGTTTCCATGGCCGTCCTCTCTCGTAAACCAAGTTCAACACTTCGGTTTCCGAGATGTGTGGTCAGTGAAATTCTGTCGTCTCGAGTCCGAGACAGGTGGTCGAATAGCCACTTGAAAGACACCAATTCCCGTCAACACGTGTGTGGTGGAAGTACTGTCACGAGTCCCTCGACGACTGTTATCAGTCGCCCCTCGGATGTGCTTTTTCAAGTAATTTCGGCTGTCTCGGGGGCCGTAATGGGCGATTGTGCCAACCACCTAACTGAAACGACCGGGGTAGCTTAAGCACGCGTTCGCCACGCTGTCAGAGAACCAGGGTAGAGTGTGACAATGAGAGACGATCACGGGTTCGATGGGGCGCATCGGGAGCGACAGCCGCGACAGCCGGAGCCGACGGGCGCTGGGTTCGCGAGCGGGACAGCGGGGAGACTCGAGCCATGACTGGTGAGCGAGGTGTGGCGGGGGCGGTGCTCGTCGTCGCGTTTTTGATGGTGACGAGCGTGCTGGCGATGCCCGTCATCAGCGACAGCGTGTCGCCGTTTGCAGACGGTGAGGCCGCCGACAGTTCGGATGCTGAAGCGATCGACGCTGACGCCGGTGATCTGACGGCGACGCCGGCATCGTTCGCACAGGACGACACAGACGAAACCGTCGAAATCGACGGTGTAGACGAGACGGACGACACTGATGATGGAGCCGATGCGGACGATGGAGACGACGCCGATGCTGGGGACGATATCGACATCGACGCCGACGATGACGCCGTCGAGGACGGCATCGACGAGGGCGTCGAACTGGCCCAATCGCAGGGCGTCGAGGTGAGTCAAGAACAGCGAGACGCCGCGCTCGAGGCGGCGAGCGAGTCGGCGGCCCAACACCAAGACGCCGAGTCCGAACAGGTCCAGGAGGCGGCGAAAGGTGCGGTTCACGGCTCGCTGATGCAAGAACAGCGCGTCGAAGTCGAGCAGATTCAGGCTGCCGTCGGCGGGTCGACCGACGGCGCGCTCGCCCAACACCAGACGGTCGAGGCGAGCCAGATGCAGGCTGCGACGTGGGGTGCGACCCACGGTGCGCTCGCACAGGAACAGCGCGTGGCCGTCGAACAGATTCAGGTCGCGACGTACGGCGGCGCTGCCGGTGCCGCCGCCGAGGCTGGCGAGAAGGAAATCGACGAGAAGCCCAAGATTCAGGAAGCCGCACAGGGGGCCTCCTATGGCGTCCTCGAGCAACACCAACAGCTCACGGCCGAACAGCGCCAGCAGGTCACGCTCGAGCACGTCCAACACGCCGCGGCGGGGGCGTCGGCGGGTGCGCTCGACGGGTCGACCGAAACGGCGCTCGAGCAGGATCAGCGGATCGACGTCGAGCAAGAACAGCGCGTGGACATCAAGCAGGTCCAGAAGGCCGCGACGGGCGGCGCGAAGGGCGCACTCGTCCAGCAACAGGAGGTGAGCGTCGAGCAGACCCAATCCGCGGCCCACGGCGCGAGCGCGGGCGCGTTGAAGCAGGTGCAGACGGTGAGCGTCGAGCAGGTCCAGCGGGTCTCGAGCACGCAGATTCAGGAAGCCTCCTTCGGTGGGGCGAAGGGATCGATCTCCCAGAGTCAGGAGGCGACGGTCGAGCAGGTCCAGGCCGCGGCTGACGGGGCTGCGGGCGGCGTCCTCGTCCAGCAACAGGAGGTGTCGATTTCGCAGTTGCAGTACGCTGCGGTCGGTGCTGCTGAAGGATCGATCGAAGGCGCGATACAGGAGCAAGTCGTCGAAGTCGAGCAGATTCAGGCCGCGGCGTTCGGTGCGGGCGAGGGCGCGGTCGTCCAGCACCAGGTCGTCGACGTCACGCAGGTCCAGAAACTCGCGACCGGCAGCGCGAGCGGCGTTCTGGCCCAACACCAGGAGGCGACCGTCGAACAGCTACAGATCGCCGCGAGCAGCGCCTGCCAGGAGACCGCGAAGGTCGTCCAGTACCAGCAGATCAGCATCACGCAACTGCAGGTGCTCACGCAAGACGCCGCGAGCGACGCGACCGCGTACGCCATCGCCGAAGGAATCGACGACGGCGTCGTACTCGCACAGTACGTCGAGATCGAACTCGAGCAACGAATCGAAGTGATCGACGAACTCGAGGGCGAGGCGTCGATCACCTTCGCCGATCAGGAGCGCGAGGACGGCGAACGCGTCGTCGTCGACAGCGTTGACCTCTCCGAGGGCGGCTTCGTCGCGATCTACGCCGGCGATTCGGTGGCCGATCCGGACGCCGTCCTCGGCGTCTCGGAGTCCCTCGAGTCCGGCGAGCACGCGGACGTTGAAATCGACCTCGAGGAGCCACTCGAGGACGACCAAACGCTCGTCGCGGTGGCTCACCACGATACCACCGACGACGGCTCGTTCGAGTACGCGGCGTCCGACGGCGTGGAGGACGAACCGTACGTGACGCCGAACGGCGCGCCGGTGCTCGACACGGCGCTCGTGACGGTCGAGGACGTCGACGATCCTGACCCCGAGGCCGTGCTCGAGGTGAGCGATCAGACGGGTGACGGCGAGACGCTCGTCGTCGACGAGGCGAGCGCCGACACCGACTTCGCCGTCACCGCCGAGTACGACGGCGAACAGGTCGAAAGCGAGCGCTTCGAGGCGAACGACACGCAGACCGATCTCGAACTCGCGCTCGAGCCGCCAATCGAGAACGACACGAGCGTCGACGTGGCCGTCGTCGACGACGAGGGCGAGGAACTCGCCACCGACTCGATCGAGTACGAACTCGCGGACGACCCGCCCGACCCCGAGGCGACCCTCGAGGTCAGCGACCAGACGGGCGAGGGTGACTCGCTCGTCGTCGACGAAGCGAGCGCCGACGTTCCGTTCGTCCTCACCGTGAGCGACGACGGCGAGCAACTGGGCCAAAGCGAGGCGTTCGAGGCGAACGACTCCGTCGGTCCGGAATCGATCGACCTCGAGCCACCGCTCGAGGAAGACGCCACGCTCGAGGTCGCTCTCGAGGCGGCCGACGGTGCAGACGATGACGAAGTGGCTGCGGACGCCGACCTCGAGACGGATACGGATACGGAGACGGCTGACGACGAAGCGAACGATACCGAGACTGACGACGAGGCCACTGACGACGGCGTCCTCGCGTCCGAAACGATCGAGTACACCGTCGACGACGACACGGAGCCGTTCGAGGCGACGTTCGTCGACTGCACGCAAGCGGAGGTGACCGGCTCGTTCGAGGACGGCGATACGATTATCGTCGCGACCTCGTTCTACGAGTCGAGTGGCATTGGAAACACGCTCGGCGAGTACGCGATCACGGTCGGCGAGGACACCGAGGAACCGCTCGAGGGCACGATCACCTACGAGACCGGTGACGAGTTCACCGTCGAGGAGACGGCAGACGGCGCGACCGTGACGGTTCCCGAGGGCGACTTCGGCGCGGCGATTACGGGCTTCTCCTCGCCAGATGCGGTGCCGGGCGAGATCAACCACCCGAATCCCGACGCGGGCGAGTGCGTCGAAGAGGTCCGGCCCGAACTCCCAGACCTCACCGTCGAAAATACGGATCCGAACGACGACACTATCGCGGTGACGTTCGGCTACGAGAATCCGAACGACGCCGAACTCATCGTCGGCAGCGAGTTCCTCGAGGGAACGACCGACGACGAGCCACCGAGCGAACTCGAGCCCGGAACGGAGACGTTCACGGTCGAGTGGACGCCCGAAGACGACGACGAGCGACTCGTCTGGGGCGTGGACATGAGCATCTACGACTACGACGAGGACGCAGTTGAGCCCGCCGCGACGGATCCAGCGGGCGAGATCGCACCCGACGATCCCGAAGAGGCCGAGTTCGACGTGGAGATCGTCGACACGAACGACCCCGTCGAACCGGGTGAGCCACTCGAGATCGACGCCGCGATCGAAAACGTGGGCGACGATGCGGGTGAACAGGAGATCGAACTGGCACTCGAGGACGAACCCGTCGACGCGACCGACCTCGAACTCGAGTCCGAGGAGGGTGAGGAGGTGACGCTTTCGGCCGAGACCGACGACCTCGAAGCCGGCGAGTACGCTGCAACCGTCTCGAGCGACGACGACGCCGACGAAACGACGGTCACGGTCGAAGAACCCGGCGAAGCCGAATTCGGTGTGGAGATCGTCGACACGAACGATCCCGTGGAACCGGGCGAGCCACTCGAGGTTACTGCTGCCGTCGAGAACGTCGGCGACGCCGAGGACACCCAAACCATCGAACTGGCACTCGAGGGCGACCTGGTCGACGAAACCGACCTCTCACTCGAGCCAGAGGACGGCGAAGAAGTGACCCTCACGGCCGAGACGGACGGTCTCGAGGCTGGCGAGTACACGGCGACGGTCGCGAGCGAGGACGACACGGAGGCCACGACGGTCGTGGTCGACGAACCCGGCGAAGCCGAGTTCGCCGTGAGTTCGCTCGAGGCACCCGAAACCGGCGAGCCTGGAGACACGATCGACGTGAGTGCGACCATCGAGAACGTCGGCGACGATGCCGGCAGCCAGACGGTGACCTACAGCGTCGACGGTGACACGATCGACGAGCAGCAACTCGAACTCGAGGAAGGCGGGTCGGAGACGGTCGCGTTCCAATCGACGCTCCCCGAGGGCGAGTCGACGCACGCGGTGGCTACCGAAGACGACGAAGTCTCGGTGACGATCGAAGCGATCGACGACACCGACGAGGAGGTGCCTGCGGAAGGTGAGGAACCGGATGAGGGACTTCCGGACGAGGTACCAGAAGACGAGGTCGGTCCGCCGGAAGAAGTGCCGCCGGATGGCGTGCCGGGCGAGGAACCGGATGATGACGGCCCACCGGACGACGTGCCGGATGACGACGGACCACCGGATGACGTACCGATCGACGACGGACCGCCCGAAGACGTCCCACCTGTCGATCCACCAGCGGAACCAGAATCGCCCGACACGGCAGACGAACCTGCGCCCACCGAATCTCTCGGCTAACTCGTCGCCGTTGGTTCTTCAGGTTCGCATTCGGGTTGGTGGCGCAGGCGAACACTGACGAGTATCACCGTCCAGTAGCGACGCCACTCAACTGAGTGAGCGCTCGGTCGTTCTGGGTCAAAAACGGGTGAAAAGTACTTTCGAGTACGTGACTTAGCTGCGATCGAACGCTAATTAATACGGTTTACTGTAAGTCATTTCCGGCGAAACCGCGTCCAGTCCTGCGGTTGTGCCAGTAAACCGTTACAGTAATCCGTATCAGTGCTGGTGACCCGTCGCTTCGCCGTAGGTTACGCCGAATCGCTCCTCGAAGAGGTCCATGATACGCTGCTCTTGAGCCTCGAGTTCCTCGTCTGCGCCTTCGCCGTGGTGGACGATGTGATGGGCGCGACTAGCGAAGGAGAGGAGCATCACGTCGCCGACAGTTTCGGCGTCAGACTGGTCGCCTTCGGCGACGAGATCGACGAGTCCGGACGGAATAGTCACGTCGTCGGTACTGTCGTCGGCGCTGATTTCGAACGTCGTCGTCTCGATATCGTCGGACATACCCCTATCGTCGGCAAGCGTCCCTAAAGATGCTGTGGCTTGCGACGGCGACGCCCGTGTTCACGCGTTCTCGCCGGTGAGTTCCGCACGTCTCCCAGACGAATCACAACAGACGATATCACCAACTCACGGCGACTCGCGTCACTGCTCGGACGCCGCGGCCTGTCGAACTGTGTCCCAACGTCCCTTCGACTCGAGTTCGGCCTGTAACTGCTCGGCGTACTCCTGTGTGAGCGATTCGGCCGCTCGCTCCTGTTCGGCGTGTGAGTTGTCGTCGCCGTCGCCGCCGAGGCCGAATGCCCCCAAAATCGAGTCGAGTATCCCGCCGCTCGAGGAGCCTCCTTGCTGACCGCCGGGGCCGCCGCCCATCGCACCCATCCCCGTCGGAATGTTCTCGAGTTCGGGGATGATCTGCTCGACGTTCTCCGTGTTGGCGACGATTCGGGCGCTCTCGGGGTCCGCTGGCTGTTCGATTTCGAACTCCGTCGCGGTCATGATCAGACTCCACTGTTGGTTGCTAAAGCGAGAATCTGCGATCCGCGAGGAGAACTCCTGATCGACGGTCATGCGCGCGCCGACGATCTGATCCGTCCACGAGGTGTCACTCATGGGATCCGATTAGACGGGTAACTGTATCAGGGTTTTCATCACTCATAGCGTCCCAGCGTTGGGTAAATAGCGTCCCAGCGTTGGATCGTTGCGACGCCGGATAGGCCTCAGCCGTCGCGGCGCGGGGCCGTCACTCGAGTCGCTCCGACGTCTCGGCGTACCGACGTGAGAGTTCGACGTAACGGTCGGCCGTCGCTTCGAGGTGGGAGTCCTCGATTTCGGTCTTCGCCTCCGCGGGGGAACCGGCGACGAGCGTCTTCGGTGGAATTTCAGTGCCCTCGGTAACGACGCTGCCTGCGGCGACGACGGCACCCTCGCCGACGTGTGCGCCGTCCAGGACGACCGCGTTCATGCCGACCAACGCGCGTTCGCCGACGGTCGCGTCGTGGACGATTGCGCTGTGACCGACCGTCGAATAGGGCTCGAGTTCGGCCGTCTCGTGGAGGACGGCGTTGTCCTGTACGTTCGCCCCCTCGCCGACGACGATCCGTCCGTGATCGCCCCGAAGCGTCGTGTTCGGCCAGACGCTCGCGTCCTCCTCGACGACGACGTTCCCGATGACGACTGCCGCCTCGTCCACGTACGCCGAGTCGGCAATCTGTGGTTTCATTCCGTCGAATGATCGTCTCATACCTGCCCGTGACTCGAGAATTGTCTTGAACCTGCTCATCATCGCTCGCATCGAACAGGGTTCAGCCCACGAGAGTGTTCGACTATCGTGAGTTCCAACATGCTTTGGCAGTAGCGCTTTTACTACGACCCCAGTATTCGTAAGTGCCGACGACGTCCCGTCTTCAAGAACGGCATCTCGTCGTCGTGAACGCATCCCAACCCACCCAACCCAAGACCCCACTCCACCACTGGGGAATTCGACAACCGCTTCGTTTCACCACTTCCGTCCCACCCCTACCCTTTCGACAGTTTCCATCCGTTAGCGACGGTGAGAGCCAGTGCCCTCACTCGTCTGGCAGTCGGTCTGAGAGCCGATCGAATCGCTCTTGTGCCGTCTCTCGGCGTTGCTCCTCGAGTTCCGGCCGATACCGTAACTCTCGTAGCTCAGCATCCGCGTCCTCGAGTTCGACGTCGAAGACGGCACCCTCGTGGCGTCCGTCTTCGGGAAGCCGAGCGCACTCGAGCGTGTACTCGTCGACGACGGTTTCGTCTGCCTCGAGGAGGAGGACGGCCGTCGTTCCGTCGACGATTCGATCCACGACTGCGAGATCGACGTCGGTCATGGTGCGATAGTAGGCGCGACTGCCCCATCAACTAGTGGGCTCGACTCGACAGCCGACGGCTGGTCCGATTCGATAGCCGTCGACTGATCCGATATCGAGGATATCGGCTGTAAGGAGTCCGAACTCTCGACTGCATCGTGTTTGAGATCGAGGAGGACCGCAGGATCCGTCGACTCGTTGTGCTCGGCGCTCGTCGAGAGCGAGGCGTCGTCGCCCTCGCTCGCGACGACGATATCTCCGTGGACGCCGGTCCAGTACGTCTCGATACCGCGATCGGCGAAGCTCTCGAGCACCTCGTCGTGTGGGTGGCCGTACTGCGACTCGAGGTCGCTCGAGACGACCGCAACGTCCGGATCAACCCCGTCGAGGAACGCCTCTGTCGAGGACGTCGACGAGCCGTGATGGCCGGCCTGATACGCGTCGGCGTCGAGCGAGTCGCCGTGCTCGTCGATCATGCGTTCCTCGGCGTCGTCTTCGGCGTCGCCGGTCGTCAGATACTCGAACTCGTCGAACTCGACGTGAAGCGCGATGCTGTTGTAGTGGAGGTCGTCGCCACTTCGTTCCTCGGGCGGGTTCAACACGGTCGCTTCGAGCGCCTCACCCTCGAGTCCAAGCGTGTGGCCCTCGGAGACCTCGAAGAGTTGCACGTCGTACGCTTCGACCGCGTCGAGATAGTCGTCGTAGGTCGCACTCGAGTGGGCGACGCCCGAGTCGTAGGCTGCGCCGACGCCGTCGCCGTGTTCTTCGACGTGTTCGATGACGGCCGCGTGGCCACCGATGTGGTCTGCGTGTGCGTGTGTGGCGACGAGGTGGTCGATGCGGTCGATATTCTCTTCGTCGAGGTACTCGATGACGCCGTCGCCGTCCTGTCGCCAGTCACCCGTGTCGATCAAAATCGTCTCGTTCGCCGGCGTTTCCAGCAGCGTCGAATCGGCCTGTCCGACGTCGATGTGGTGAATCTCGAGTTCGCCCTCGAGTTCCGGTTCGGTCTCGTCGCGCTCACTCCCCGCCTCGAATCCTCCGAGACATCCCGAAAGGACAACGAGTGCCCCCACCGACACGATCAACAGCACCCGTCCCCGTGACATACGTGTTCTCTGGAAGCCGTGCAATATGTGGCTTGGGTTCGTTTATTCCACTCGCCGGACAGGAGAAGTCTGATGCGTCCTCGTTCCTCAGGCGGCGTCGCCTTGGATACTCGTCTCTGCGTGAAGCTCCGATTTCAACGCATCGTGAACTTTACACAGTTCGTTTGCGCGCTCGATAATCTCCGATCCCGTCTCGTCGTCGATCGAGGCTTCGACGCTAATGTCGAAGGAAATCGACTCGAGTTTGTCGTCGTCGTTGAGGTCACCCGTCGTCTCGATTTCGATCCGACCGAGGTCGTCGACGCCGCGTTGTTGGCCACCAACTCGGAGCGCGGGAACGTAGCAGCTTCCGTACGCAGAGAGGAGCGTCTCGAGCGTGTCCGGTGACTCCTCACCGTTCGGGTCGATCGTCGCCTCGAAATCGCGCACTTCGTTCGTCGCGGCGAATCCGTCGTCTGATACTGTCGTGACTTGTTTTGCCATCCCATTCGGTGGGTCGACAGCGAGCCGTGTAAACGTTGTTCACGCGCTGCAACACGTTTCCGAGAGCAATGGTCGGCTCGAAATCGACCTGTGGGCTGAGTCGACGATCACTCACGTCGGTGCTGAACGACGCAAAACGGAGGGCGATTCGCGGGCAAACTGTTGTCGCCGGTCGAGCTGAGAATTCTAGTTCTCGAGGGTGAACGATACGTCTAGTTCCCGATCGAGAACGACTCGTCTCCCTCGAGTGCGACGACCTCCGCGTCGCTACCTGCGTCGGAAACTGCCTGCTCGAAGTCCGCCGGGTCCTGTTCGATCGGCGGGAATGTGTCGTAGTGTTGTGGCAATGCGGTGTCGACGTCGAGCCAGTCGACGGCGATTCCGGCCTGGGTGGGCCCCATGGTAAAGTGATCGCCGATGGGGACGATGGCGGCATCCGGCTCGAGGTGCTCGCCGATGACGTCGCGCATCTCGCTCATGAGGCTGGTGTCGCCGGCGTTGTACAGCGTGGTCGACGAGGAGTCTGCGTCTGCTGGGTCGGCGTCCGAGATCACGAAGCCGGCGGGCATCCCGCCGCTCGCGTCGTTCTCGGTCATGATGCCGTTCGTATGATCTGCACGGACCATCGTGACGAACGCGTCGCCACACTCGACGGTTCCCCCGAGGTTCATCCCCATCCCGCCGACGGCGTCCTCGAAGCCGAACTCCTCCTGGCAGTAGGAGACGAGTTCGGGTGTCGCGACCAGCGTCGCCTCGGCAAACTCGCCGGCGTGGGCGATGTGGTCCGCGTGGCCGTGTGTCAACAGGACGTAATCGGGAGTCTCGAGGTCCGACGGATCGAGATCCGTCTTGGGGTTGTCGAAAAACGGGTCGATCAGCAGCTCCGTTTCTCCGACCGTAATGTGCCACGTCGAGTGGCCGTACCAGGTGAGCTCCATAGCGGGTCATTCGTTGGGTTGAGTGGAACTTAAAGGTAGCCGAGCGTGGTCCACACGGGAGTCGAACCATCGATAGCGATGCCGTGTCGTTTTTTACCCGGAGTACGTACGACGACCATGCTCACCCTCTCGCTCGAGGAGTTCATGGTGGAGTTGAACGAAGGATCGATCAAGAACGTCGGCCCGACGAACAAGTCGGCGACCGTCAAACTGTTCGAGGTCGAAGACGCCGAGGCCCGAGAATTTGGCGATAAACGCGTTAAACTCGTCTTCGAAGACGCTGACGGAAACGAAGTGCAAGTCTCGCTCTTTCCCGAAGACGTTCACAAAATCGTCCGCGACGTCGAGGCGCTCGAGGACGACTCACCGGTGTTCGAGTAACGCCGTCTCTCGGTTCGACGCGGACGTACAATACAGTCTACGTGTTTCGTTCAGACGCTCGAATATCCGAGCGCATTTCGACAACCGTTTTAGGGCGAAACTGCTTGGTTCGAGTAGATGGGTAACTGTATCATCTGTGGCACACCCGTTGACGGCGAAATCTGCGAGAGTCACGAGGAGGATGCTGTCTTCGAATTTGACGGCAACTCCCCTGCAGACCTCTCTCCCGGCCGGTATTACCGGGGAACCGTCGACGGCTACGCCGACTTCGGTGTCTTCATCGACATCGGAGATCACGTCACCGGATTGTTGCATAGAAGCGAACTAGACAAACGTCTCGAAAGTCTCGATTGGGAGGCTGGCGACGACGTCTACGTGCAGGTCCTCAGCGTTCGGGACAACGACAACGTCGACCTCGGCTGGTCGATCCGCCAGCGAGAACGAGAGTTCCGCGGCAAACTGATCGACACGGGATCCACCGAGAAGCTTCCCGAAGACGACGAGAGCGAGCAGACCGAATCGAGTGGCGACGCCGACACATCGACCACCGACACCGCCGCATCCACCAGCGACTCCGATGCGAGCACGACCGATGGGGGCGCGGAACCCTCAGCCGGCGATCTCCAGGCTGCTGTCGACGAGACGAGTCAAGCGGACAACGGTGCCAGCCCACCGGACGCGTCCGAAACCGTCTCGAACGCCAGCGGCTCCGTTACAACCGAAAGCGCCGCCGCATCGACACCGGCGACCGACGACATCGCTGACGCCGACTCCGAAGTCGAGGCGGAAGCCGACGCCGAACCAGCCCTGAACCGAACGACCGTCGACTCGATCGACGATCAGGTCGGTAGCGTGGTCCGCCTCGAGGGCGAGATCACCGGCGTTCGCCAGACGAGCGGTCCGACCGTCTTCGAACTCCGCGACGAAACGGCGACCGTCGAGTGCGCCGCGTTCGAAGAAGCCGGCGTTCGTGCGTACCCCGACGTCTCGACCGACGACGCCGTCGCACTCGAGGGCGAAGTCGAGCGCCACTACGGCGACTTGCAGGTCGAAACCGAGACGCTCGAGGTCCTCTCGGGTGACGAATCTGAGACGGTTCGCGAGCGACTCGAGGACGCGATCGAATCCGAAGCACGACCCGCCGAGGTTTCGTTGCTCGCCGCACACGAACCCGTCGAGGCCGTCGAAGACGAACTCGTCGACGCCGCGACGGCGATCCGCCGAGCCGTCATGGAAGCGCGCCCTGTCATCGTTCGTCACGGCGCGACCGCCGACGGCTACGTTGCCGGCGCAGCGATCGAACGCGCCGTCTTGCCGCTGATCCGCGAGAAGCACACTCGCGAAGACGCCGAGTACCACTACTTCGAACGCCGACCGCTCGACGGCCGCGTCTACGACATGAACGCCGCGACGGACGACGTGACGTCTATGCTCGAAGCCCGTGACCGCCACGACGAGCAACTGCCGCTCGTCGTCCTGGTCGACGCTGGCTCGACCGCGGAATCCGTCGACGGTTACGATATGCTCTCGCTGTACGACGCGGAGACGATCGTCGTCGACGACAGTCGTGCCGACGAGGAGATCACCGACGCCGTTTCGACGGCCGTTACGCCGTCGCTCGCCGACGTCTCCGTCGATGACCTCACCTCGAGTGCACTCGCCGCAAACGTCGCAGCACACGTCAACGACGACGTTCGCGACGACCTCGAGCACCTCCCCGCCGTCAGTTACTGGGAGGAGACGCCCGACGCGTACGTCGACCTCGCGAGCGAGGCCGGCTACGACGAAACCGGCATCTCCGAACGCCGCGAAGCCGTCTCGCTCGAGGCGTTCTACCAGTCCTACAAGGACAAGCGCGAACTCGTGATCGACCTGCTGTTCGAAGACGGTGGGGTTGGCGACGCACCCGGCGACGGCGACCTCGCAGCACACGTCTCCGAGCAGTTCCGCGCGAAACTCGAGACCGAACTCGAGACGGCCCAGGAGAACCTCACGGTTCGCGGCCAAAACGGCGTCACGATCACGTTGCTCGACACGGACGCGTTCACGCACCGCTACAACTTCCCGACGACGGTCTTGCTCCTCGACGAACTCCACCGTCAAGAGCGCGACCGCGCCGACACGCCGTTCGTTACGCTCGGTCTCGGCGACGACGAACTACACGTCCGGACGACCGAGACGATCGACGTCCGCGAACTCGGCGAAGCGATCGAATCCGTCGCACCCGATGCGGGCGTTTCCGTCGTCGGCGGCCAGGACGGCCACGTCGAATTCCTCCCCGGCGAACGCGATTCGGTCCGCGACGCCGCACTCGACGCACTCGGCGAAACGCTCGCGTAAGCTGCGCTCGTCGAACGCGCGACAGTCCCGTTCCTCACCGCTCTACTCCTTCGATAGTGACGATGCTCTCACCGATGGGACACTGAGTTGCCTGTTCGCACGCCCAACTTCCCGAACCGTTCGCCTACCGAGGGACCATTGTGGCGTGCGTTTCTGTAACAGTAGTTTGGAATGGGATTTGTTATTCAGCGTGATTCGTGAAACTCGCGGCAAGTACAAACGGAGACGTGTGCACTCACCGCGAGCGAACGGAGTGAGCGAGCGGGCCGACGACCGACCGGTCGGGGAGGGAGGAGTGCTTTTCATCAACGTTTTGCCGAGCGACCGAGTGCCAGCGAGGGAGCGCAGCGCAAAAGGTTGGCACGTGGAGTGACCGGATTGCCCGATTCGTTCCGCACATGATTCTGAATAAGAAACCGTGGCACTCTCTCCTGGTAACGTCGATAGCCTCGCTCCCAGACGAGAAATCATCTGATTATACTAATTACTTATAATAGCGGTCCGGGGCTATACACACGCGAGATGGGATACAGCGAGCAACTCCTCGAGGACGGCACACACATCTGGGACGCACAGAAAGACCATCCCTTCGTTCGGGAACTCGCGGCGGGAACGCTCGAGGAGTCGGCGTTCGAACACTGGGTGAGACAGGATTATCGGTACCTGCTCGATTACGCGCGGCTGTTTTCGATCGCCGGCGCGAAAGCCACCGACGAGGAGACGATGACGCACCTCCTCGGGGTGGCTCACGAGGTCCTCGAGGACGAAATGGATCTCCATCGCGAGTTCGCCGCCGACTACGGGATTTCTCAGGACGAACTCGAGGCCGTCGAGAAAGCGCCGACCTGCGTCGCGTACACGAATTTTCTCGTTCGAACGGCCTACGAGGGCTCGATCGCGGAGATTGCGGCGGCGCTGTATCCGTGCATGCAGGGCTACCTCGACGTCGGTGAGCACGCGGCCGACCTCGCGACGGAAGAGCACCGCTACACCCCGTTCATTGAGTTGTACACGAGCGAGGAATTTCGCGAGGCGACCGCCTGGTGTCGGGAGTTCGTCGATTACTGTGGCGAGACGTATCCCGGCGACCACGACGCCATGCGGGAGGCGTTCCTGACCAGCGCCAAACTCGAGTACCGATTCTGGGAGATGGCGTACACGCTCGAGGGCTGGGAACTCTAAGAAGGCGGTTCGATCAGTCGATCGAGACCTCGAGTTCGAGCATGCCGAGGTACGGCGGTGCGCCGCCGCCGTTCTGGCGCAACTCGGTCGCGGTCGAGCCGATGTAGTCGTAGAACTCCGAGGCGGTCTGGGGGATGATCGGCGTGCCGTCGTCTCGCTTGAGGTACGCCGGGGCGTCGGTGCGCTGGATTCGATCGACGCGTTCCTCCCAGTCGCTGCCGGCGTAACAGAAGACGCCGAAGGAGAATCTGCCGGCCGCGAGGGCGTCTTGTTTCGTCTGGAAGTGCGTCGCCTCCTCGGTCTTGTACTCTTCGTCGCTCACCCACGCGAGCGCGGAGACGCCGTCAGTTTGCAGGAGGTAGAGGTCCCACGCGAGTTGGGCGTCGAACACGCCCCAGGTGTTTCGCGGGCCGATCGTGTTGACTTCGACGCTGAACGCCGGTCGGCTTCGATTCGGTTCGTGGACGAACGTCGCGTCGTATCCCGGCGCACGAATCCCGCGGTCGTGGTAGACGATGCCGTCGAGGGGCACGTCGACCTCGAGTTGGTCGACGATCTCGCGGACCGAAAAGGCTCCCTCGTCCTCTAAGTGGTCGACGAACGTGGGGAACTTAGAGACGCGATCCCACGGTCGATCGGCCGACTGACTCATGGCACCTTCCCTCCGGTGTGGTGGGTCCCAGACGGTGTCGGTGTCCTCGCTCGTCTGGTTCCGTCGTCGGTCGTCACGCTCATACCATCAGCAAGGTGTCCGGCGGGGATTAGCCTTTCCGACTGCGAGCGCGTTCCTCGCCACGGCGGAGCGACACGTCTTTTTGACCGCGCGGGGCAGGGTATAGGTATGGATCCAAAGCGGGAGCTTACCAGCGTCGACCTCGCCGCCCTCGTCGGAGAGTTCGGAACCTACGAGGGAGCGAAGGTCGACAAGGCCTATCTCTACGGCGACGACCTGCTTCGCCTCAAGATGCGGGACTTCGACCGCGGGCGCATCGAACTCATCATCGAAGTCGGCGAGATCAAGCGGGCGCATACGGTCGCCCCCGAACGGGTGCCAGACGCCCCGGGCCGACCACCCCAGTTCGCGATGATGCTCCGAAATCGGCTCTCGGGGGCCGACTTCGCCGGCGTCGAACAGTTCGAGTTCGACCGCATCCTCGAGTTCGTCTTCGATCGCGAGGACGGGACGACGCGTATCATCGTCGAACTGTTCGGACAGGGAAACGTCGCCGTCACCGACGGCGAGTACGAGGTGATCGACTGTCTCGAGACCGTCCGACTCAAGTCCCGAACGGTTGTTCCGGGCTCGCGCTACGAATTTCCCGACAGCAGGACGAACCCGCTCACCGTCCCTCGGGACGCCTTCGACCGCGAGATGGAGGAGTCGGATACGGACGTCGTTCGAACCCTCGCGACGCAACTGAACTTCGGCGGACTCTACGCCGAGGAGGTCTGCACCCGTGCAGGCATCGAGAAGGGGATGGACATCGACGACGCCGACGAGGACGACTACGACCGCCTCTACGAGGCGATCGAGCGACTCGCACTGGACCTCCGAAACAGCAACTTCGAGCCGCGCATGTACTTCGCGGACGACGGGGGAGACGGGAACGGCGGTGACTCCGGAGACGGAGACGGAGACGCAAACGGTGACGGCGACGGAGACGCAGACGATTCGAGTCCGGATCGCGTCGTCGACGCCACGCCGTTCCCGCTCGAGGAACACGTCGAACTGGCCGCCGAGCCCTACGATTCCTTCCTCGCCGCCCTCGACGACTATTTCTTCCGGCTCGAACTCGCCGACGAGCAGGAACCGGACCCGACCGATCAGCGTCCGGATTTCGAGGAGGAGATCGCCAAGTACGAACGGATTATCGATCAACAACAGGGAGCGATCGACGGCTTCGAGCAGGAAGCCGACGCGCTTCGGGAGCAGGCCGAATCGCTGTACGCCGAGTACGGACTGATCGACGACATCCTCTCGACGATTCAGGACGCCCGCTCGCAGGATCGCCCGTGGGACGAGATCGAGTCCCGCTTCGAGGAGGGTGCCGAGCGCGGGATCGACGCCGCGCAAGCGGTCGTCGACGTCGACGGCAGCGAGGGGACGGTGACGATCGAGGTCGACGGCGAGTACGTCGATCTCGAGGCGGGCCGGGGCGTCGAGCAAAACGCAGATCGCCTCTACACCGAAGCCAAGCGCGTCGAGGAGAAAAAGGAGGGCGCACTGGCCGCCATCGAAGACACTCGCGAGGATCTCGAGGACGCGAAAGCCCGCCGCGAGCGCTGGGAGGCGGACGACGGCGAGGACGAAACCGAGGAGACGGACGAGGAGGATCGTGACGATCGAGAGTGGCTCTCGATGCCCTCCGTTCCGATCCGCGAGAACGAGCCCTGGTACGATCGGTTCCGCTGGTTCCACACCAGCGACGGCTACCTCGTCATCGGCGGCCGAAACGCAGATCAGAACGAGGAACTGGTGAAGAAGTACCTAGAGCCCGGCGACACGGTGTTTCACACACAGGCCCACGGCGGCCCCGTTACCGTCCTCAAAGCGACGGACCCGAGCGAGGCGTCCTCGAGCGACATCGAGTTGCCCGACTCGAGCCTCGAAGAGGCCGCCCAGTTCGCCGTCTCCTACGCGTCGGTCTGGAAGGACGGCCGGTACGCGGGCGACGTCTACGCCGTCGACTCCGATCAGGTCACCAAGACGCCCGAGAGCGGTGAGTACCTCGAGAAAGGCGGCTTCGCGATCCGCGGCGATCGAACCTACTACGACGACACGCCGGTCGACGTCGCCGTCGGCATCCAGTGTGAGCCCTACACCCGCGTCATCGGCGGCCCGTCGTCGGCGATCGAGGGACAGGCCGCGACCACGATTTCACTCGAGCCGGGTCGCTACGCCCAGGCCGACGCGGCCAAGCGGGTGTACCGACAGTTCCGCGAGCGATTCGAAGACGAATCGTTCGTCCGCAAGATTGCGAGTCCGGATCGGATTCAACACTTCATGCCGCCGGGTGGCAGTCGGATCGCCGAGGAGTAACCGCTACAGAACGGATTCTTTTGGGCTTCGGGGTTCCCGTCGCCTACAGGGTTCTTTTGGGCCTCGAGGTTCCTTCCGTCCACGAGGCCTGCGAGGGTATAGGGACGATGCGATGGGGCGATAAGTATGATGCAAGAGCAGGGCACGCTCATTTACTCGGCGCAAGCGATGGAGGCAGTAGACGTCTTATGTCCGAGCAACAGCAGGGAAGACTCGAGGGATCGGTTTCGCTAATTACCGGCGGAGCGAACGGCATCGGTCGCGCGACCGCAGAACGCTTTCTGGAAGAAGGCGCAGTAGTCGTCGTCGGCGACATCGAAGAACCCGATTCGTACGAAGAGGGTGAGGTAGACTACGTCGAGTTGGACGTGAGCAGTCAGGACGACTGGGAGGCCACGATTTCCCACATCGACGAGGAGTACGGGGAGTTGGACGTGCTGTTCAACAACGCGGGTATCATCTCCTACGACTCGATTACGGAGGTCGATTTAGAGACGTGGGAGCGAGACGTCGGCGTCAACCAGACCGGCGTGATGCTCGGTATGAAACACAGCGTCCCGCTCATGCGCGAAAGCGGCGGCGGATCGATCATCAACAGTTCCTCGATCTGGGGGAACGTCGGTTCCGAGGGGGCAGCCGCGTATCAGGCGACGAAAGGCGCGGTTCGCAACATGTCGAAAAACGCGGCACTCACGTACGTCGACGACGACATCCGCGTGAATTCGCTTCACCCGGGGCCGATCGATACGCCGCTCATGCAGGCCCAAGACGACGCGATCAACGAGGAGGTCATCGAGGCGACGCCGATGGGTCGCATGGCAGAGCCACGCGAGGTCGCGAACGCCGTCTTGTTCGCCGCGAGCGACGAATCGAGTTTCATGACTGGGTCGGAACTCGTTATCGACGGCGGCTATCTCGCCCAGTAACAGTTCGGCAGAGCTGGCGGTCGGTAGGGTTCGACGCAGTCATCGCGACGACGCGGTTCGATCGACCGCGACGACGTGGACGTCCTCGGGGGCGAATCCGACGGCCACGTCTCCGGAGAGCGGATCGGGCGTCCGGACGAGCAGTTCCTGGCCGTGCCACTCGAGGTGCACCCGCGTCGTCTCGCCGAGGAACTCCGCGCTCTCGACGCTCGCCGTCGTCGCGTTTTCCCCGCCCGATCCCCCTCGCTCAGCCCCGACCCCCACCTGCAGGTTCTCGGGGCGGACACAGAACGTGATCGTGTCACCAGTCGCAACTTCACGCTCCTCGAGATCGATCGCGAGCGTCTCGGCGCCGACCTCGAGCGTCGCTCGCTCGCCCTCGAGCGACCGGACCGTTCCCTCGAAGACGTTGTTGTCGCCGATGAATTCGGCGACGAAGCGCGTCGCGGGCCGACGGTAGATCTCGCGGGGGGTCGCGATCTGTTCGGGAGCGCCAGCGTTCATCACGGCGACTCTGTCGGAGATCGCGAGCGCTTCCTCCTGGTCGTGGGTCACGTAGACCGTCGTAATCCCGAGTTCCGACTGGATCTCTTTGACCTGCAACCGGAGGCGTTCGCGTAGCCGCGCGTCGAGCGCGCTCATCGGCTCGTCGAGCAAGAGGACGTCGGGACCGGGGGCTAACGCGCGAGCGATCGCCACTCGCTGTTGTTGCCCGCCCGAGAGTTGGTCGGGTTCCCTGTCGCCCATTCCGCCGAGGTCGATCAACTCGAGGAGTTCCGTCACTCGCTGGTCGTCGGAGACACCCCCCGGCGGGTCGGCGAAGTTGAGGCCGTACGCGATGTTTTCGGCGACGGTCATGTGCGGGAACAGGGCGTAGTTCTGGAAGACGACGCCGACGTCGCGATCCTCGGGTGGCACACCGGTCACGTCCGTTCCGCCGAAGCGGATCGTCCCGTCCGAGAGCGTTTCGAAGCCGGCGATCAGCCGAAGCGTCGTCGTCTTGCCACAGCCCGAGGGGCCGACGAGCGTGAAGAACTCGCCCTCGCGAACGGCGAGGGACACATCGTCGACGGCCGTCGTCTCGCCGTAACGTTTCGCCGCGTTCTCGAGTTCCAGCGCGATCGGTGCGTCCGCCGAAGGACGTGGCTGGTCGCTCGCCCTCGCAGTGCGCTGCTCGTCGAAGCGAGATTCCTCAGAGGCCAACGTGATCACCTGCGAGTCGGTCGATGACGACGAAACTCACGCTCGTGACGACGAGCAAGACGACACCCATAGCGGTTGCCGGTCCGAGCCGACGGCCGATGAAGCGTTCGATCGCGACCGGCATGGTGTACTGGTCGGTTCCCGTCGCGAGGACGACCGTCGAGGAGAACTCCCCCATCGAGATGGCGACGGCAAACGCCGCGCCCGCGACGATCCCCGGCCAGACGAGAGGCAACTCGATGTCGAGCAGCGCGCGCGTCCGAGACGCGCCGAGGGCCCGCGCGGACTCGATCAACGATCGGTCGATCGACTCGAGGCCGGGTGCGACCGTCCGCACGACGAACGGATAACACGCCACGGCGTGGGCGGCGACGATGGCGAGCGAACCGGCAACTGTGAGCCGAATGCTCCCGATCTCGATTCCGAAGACGGGCCCGCGCAGGAGGCCGATTCCGACGATAACTCCCGAGACCGCGAGCGGCGCCATGAGGAGTGCGTCGACGAGTTTCCGCCCGCGATAGCGACGCGTCGTCAGAACGGAGATGACGACGCCCATCGGCACCGCGAGTGCCAGCGCGCCGGCGGCGAAGAGCAGCGAGTTCACGATCGCTTCTCCGGGTTGGACCTGAAACGCCGCGCCAGTCGCCTGGCGCTCGAGGAGGAATCGGTAGTTTTCGAGCGTGAATCCGTTCGGGCCGTTCACGCTCGTGTAGATCATGCTCGCGATCGGGAAGACGAAGACGACCAGCGCGACGACGGCGTAGACGCCGATTCCGAGTCGTGGCAGAAGTTCCCGAGCGGAGAACGTCGGCGGCGAAAGGGGACGTCGCGGGAGTGGGCGAATACCTCGCGAACGGACGACGTGATTCGCCTCGTAGCGAAGGTAAGCGTAGAGGATTCCCAGCGAGATGGCGAGTTCGACGATCGCCAGCGCGGCCGCCTCGGCGTAGTTCAGGTCCTGAATCAGCTGGTAGACGAACACCTCGACCGTCGCGAGTTGGAACCCGCCCAGTGCGAGGACGATTGGGAACGTGCCGAACGTGAAGACGAACGTGAGCGCAGCCCCCATCAGGATCGCCGGGTAGAGCTGCGGGGCGACGATGTCGCGAAACGCCCGCGTCGGACTCGCGCCGAGGCTGCGAGCGGTTTCGATCGCGCTCGCGTCGACGGACTCCCACGCCGCCGTCGTCACGCGGGCGACGAGCGGCGCGTTGTAGAACGCGTGGGCGATCACGATCGCCTCGAGCGAGAACATGAGGTCGACCGGGCCGAGACCGAAGACGCCGAGGACGCCGTTGAGCGTCCCGTTCTGGCCGAACGTCGCGACGAAGCCGATCGCGACCATGATCGAGGGGATCACGAATGGAAGGATCGTGAGCGAGCGGAGCAGTCGCCGGCCGCGGAACTCGTAGCGCGCGAGGACGTACGCCGCGGGCAACCCGAGGGCGACGCTGAGGAGCGTCGAGAGAAACGCCTGATAGGCCGTGAAGCCGACGATCCCGAACCGCCGGTCGCTCGAGAGGAGGTCCCGGCCGACCTCGATCGGCGACTCGAAGGCGAACAGGCGAGCGAGATCACCGAAGTAGAACGGATCGCGCAGGAGGTCAGCGAAGACGGAAAGCGTGAGCGCCCCTTCCACGACGACCGACTCGACGAAGACGGTCGCGACCGGGTAGTAGAACAACACCAGCAACAACAGGGCCGTCCCGACGCCGAAGACGGCGATCGCTCGGCGCTCGAGGCGATCACTGATCCGACTCGAGACGGGCCGTTCGTCGCTCATGCGTGATGTATGGGTGGATTAGTCCCGGTATTCGCGCCCGCTGTCACGCGGGCGACCGTCGCGAGAGGGGTATTCGCCTCGGCGCGGCGTCGCCGGTCGCAATCGGACTCCTCGACCCCATCGCAATCGGACTTCTCCACCCCATCACAATCGGACTCCTCGAACCCAACGGCTATCCGGCGCTCGCGTGAACGCGGAGGTATGTCGGTATTCGCACTGCTTCGCGTGACGCCAGTAACGGAAGACGACATCACCGCGGACGTCGCCGCAGCGATCGACGCGCTCGAGGACCACGACGTCGAGTACGAGACGACGCCGATGGCGACGATTCTCGAGGGCGACGACGTTCGCGAACTCTTCGCGGCCTGTGCGTCGGCCCACGAAGCCGTCGAGACGGCCGAGATCCAGACGCTCGTCCAGGTCGAGGAGAAACGAGACACGGAGTTGAGCACCGACGACAAGATCGACGCCGTCGAAGGCGAACTCGGACGTGACGCGCGCAGCCAACGGGAGTGACCCCGGTATCGACGGCGATACGGGGTTCGTGCTGGCACGTCAGAACCCACCCGCGACCTCGCGTTCCCACTCCTCGAGCCACGTCGAGAGGTTGCCCTCGAGTTCGTCGTAATCGAAGAAGACGACCTCCTCGGGTTCGATCATGTACTCCTCGATCTCCTCGGGAAGTTCGGTCTCCTCGTTGACGGGTCCGGTGACGTTTCGCTCGGCGATGACGGACTGGACCTCCGGCTCGAGGATGAAGTCCATGAACTCGTGTGCGAGGTCATCGTCGGTCCCGTCCGCGAAGCGAGCCATTCCGGCCATGTTCGCGTACCCCTGATCGTGAAGCGTCGCGACCTGGTGCTTGTCGAGGTCGTTCCCGTCTCTACTCGCGTAGACGCGGTCGTCGGTGTAGGAAACGACGACGGGGATCTCCTCTTCTTCGAACTGCGTGTAGACCTCGCCCCACTCGTCTAAGACCCGCGCATCGTTGTCCATCAGGTCGTTCCAGTATTCGAGGTAGCCGTCCTCGCCAAAGTGATCGACCGTCCAGAGGAAAAACAGGAGTCCGGTCGTCGAACTGTTTGGGTTCGACATCGCGAGGTCGCCCTCGTACTCGCTCGAAAGCAAGTCGTCGAACGTCTCGGGTTCCGAGACGTTGCGGCCGTCGTAGACGATGCCACAGTGGCTATGAAACGTCGGAATCGCTCGCTCCTCCGGATCGAAGTAGAACTCATCGTCGATGTCTTCTGCGTTCGAGAGGACGCTCTCGTCCGTACTCGTGAAGAGGTCTCCCTCGAGTTGCTCGTCGGCCTGCACGAGGTTCTGCGGGCGAACGCCGAGGTAGAGTTCCGGTTCGACTTCGCTCCCGTCGTTGTGTCGCTCGACGTAGTACGTGAGTTCCTGATCCGGCGTGTGCCACTCGAATTCGACGTCGTGGCGGGATTCGAACTCCTCTTTGATCCACTCGCCGGGACTGTCACTCGGCGCGTCGACGAAGGAGGTGTACGTTCCGACGGTGAACACGTCGTCGTCGGATCCCATGTCAGTTACCGAACAACCAGCGAGGCCTGCGGTGGCGAGAGCCGCTCCTGTCGAGAGAACCGTTCGTCGTCTCATTACCGGGTAATCTTATCCGGAGGTACGTAAGGGCCGCGCTTCTCGGCCAAAACTGTTCACTCCGTCGACAGCTCTATCCGTCCGTTCTCGGGCACCGATTCGGTTAGCTTCGAGAGGCGCAACCGGCCGGTTTTTGCCGCCGTCCGGAGAGCGTAGAACCCTCGAGAGTCGGGGACCCGCTCCAGTACCTCGTCGTCGACTGCCCCGTACCAGGCGAGGGGATGTTGCCCCGGCTCGCTCCACGACGACCGCGGGGCGAGAAACGGTGGCAGCCAGTCACCGTCACGTTCACTGAACTGACGCACGGGCGTGTGCCTGAGCAACGAGAGGCAGCGATCGAACGGGGAAAGCGACCGATCGGTCCGCCTCGCACGTCGTTTGGAAACGTTGGCGGCGTTCCGATACGCCTCGACCGCGAGCGAGGCGTGCGCCGCCTTCTCGCGTCGTTGCTCGAGTGGTACCTGCTCCCACGCGCGGACGTACGCCGGATCCCAGAGCGGAAGCCACCAGTCGACGCCGGCGTCTTCGTACGCTCTTAGGTCGCCGTTCGTGAACGTCGACATCCGCCCGCGCCACTCCCAGCGTTCGTACCCCGCGGCCAGCCTCGTGGGGTCGGTAAGCTGTTCGGGTTGTCGGCCGCCGAGTACTCCCCGTCGAATCCGCTCGAGTGCGGCCTCCCGAAACGCGTCGTCGTCCCACTCCCAGAGGCCGTAGTGCGTCTCGAGGACGTACTCGACGAGCGCCTCGAGCGAGGCTTCGATGCGGGATTCCGGTTCGGAATCAGGCTTGGACTCGGACTCATCGTCGGCTCCGTCGGTCGCCGGAACACACCCGCCGCTGCGTCCGCTTCGCCCGCGGCTCGATTCACCCGTGAAGACGGGAAGCCGTTCGCTCGGCGTCGCGACGGTGTGGCCGGGACAGTACAGCGCATCCTGGGGAATGCGCCCGCGCTCGAGCAGTTCCCGAAGGGCCGGCCACTCCGCGAGAAACGGGAGGGCGTCGCCCCCGAACGCGCGCTCGCGGTAGCGAACGCCACTCGAGGCGTGGTACCACTCGCGCCAGGTTTCCTCGTCGTAGGGGAGGAACTCCCACTGAATTCCCAGCCGCGAGGCGACCGCTCGGCTCATTTCGACGTCCGGGTGGCCGGAGCGACCGAAGGTGAACCCGATCACTTCCCGGCCGCGGGCGACGAGCGACGAGGCCAGCAGCCGCGAGTCGTACCCGCCCGACAGGGGGAGGACGACCGGTCGGTCACCGGCGACGCGCTCGAGTCTGTCGAGGGCCGTCTCGAGCGCGGCCTCGAGTCGCGATTCCGGATCTTCGGCCCCGCTGCCGACGCTCGGCCCGGCCGGCCAGTACTCGCGGTACGTGCCTCTCGTGACGTTCCCGTCCTCGAGACGGACGACCTCGCCAGGTTGGATCGCGAACACCGACTGCCAGACCGTCTCCGGACCGGTGACGTAGCGCGTCAAGAGGAACTCGTTCTCGGCGACCGGGTCGCGTTCGGCCTCGATCGAATCGCGAACGACGGTCCCGCGATCGGAGACGATCGTTCCGGACGCGTCGTAGTACAGCGGAATCGATCTGGCTCCGTCTGCAACGAGTATCGTCACGTCTGGCGTCCTCACGACGGCGGCGTAGAACCCCTCGAGCGTCACTGCAGCGTCCGCCACGGCCTCGGAAATGGACTCGAGGGAATTGTCTGGGTCCGCACGGTCGACAGCGTCGTGGAACCGCCGGGCCAACGCCTCGCCCTCGAGTAGTGACTCTTCGGCGAACGCCCGGCCGCGAACCGAGATTCCATCCTCGTGCGTCCAGCCGTCTCCGCACAGACGCGTCTGCATAGTCGTGCTTTCGCCGACGGGTATTTAGCAACGGCGGCTGGCGGTAGCGACAGTTGCACCTGCCGGCCCCAACCCTACACTTCCGACTACGGATCCTCCGGACATGGTCGACATCGACACTGACACGGAATCCGATCTCGAGTTAGGCAAGGCGACGATCGTCTACGAAACCGCGACGGGTGACCTCGAGCGAGCCACCGTCGACAACGATCACATCGCCTACTTCCAGGGCCACTGGCTGTTCGCCTACGGTACAGATTCGGACGGCAACGACGTCGTTCGCCGGGTGCCAAGAGAGCGCGTCCGCCTCGTGGAGCGCTCCGTCGAGGAGATCGAGGAGCGATTCGAGACGGCCGTCGACGAGGCGAAGGGGAAACTCGAGAATCTGGTCGACTGAGCAGGCGTCCAGATTCGACGGTGAGCAGCGTCGCTCGAGCACTGTTCGGTGGGGGTTGTGCAAATAGCAGGTCGACGTCAGAATCTCCGGACGCACCCGCTGTCCCCCGCCTTCAACACCTACTGAACAGCTGCGACGATCGCATCCAGCTCGTCTTTTCGGAACGATGACGGTGCTTCTTCCGGATTAACTTCCGCTACGACGCCGATCTTCCACAGGATCCCCGCCCTCATTTCTGCTTTCGGAGGCAGACGTCCACTCGTCTCAACCTCGTACCCCACCGCGTCACAAACGGCGGCCAGGTCCTCTTTCGTGAACGGTGCCGATCGCTCTCGTTCAAATCGACCGACTGCGACCCTGATTTCGTTCCGAAGTTCGTCGACGGTTCGTGTCATACGTGCCTCGACACGCACAGACACCGTCTTTGTTCCGGTCAGAAACCGTGTACCGACAGCACTTCGGAATCAACGGGTGCGTTCAGTCGTCTTTCGCTATTGGTCCTCGAGATCGACGTGCTGGATACGGCGGATACACTCTGTCCGGGGCTTTTGTTCGTTCCACGCCCGAGCCAGCGTACCAACCGTCAGTACAATCGCGAACTGATCGACGATCGTCCACGACGCGCTGGCCTATCTGACAGTCAGTACTGGTCGAAGGATGACACCTATATGTGGTATGCTAACGTGTATATGGTCGCCTCTACTCAGTCCGGGGGTAGGAGGGATCATGACTACAAAACTCACTCCAAAAGGTGGAATCCTACGGAGAACAGTTCTCAAAGCCAGCGCGGCCGCGGCGGGGGCGGTCACCCTGAGCGGGACAACGGTCGGCGACGAGCACGACGTGGACGACGACGAGAACGATGAAGCGGATGAGGTAGACGAACCTGACGGTTTCGAGGTCGAGATTCTCCAGGAGCACGCGTCGTTCGCCGACGGCGTGGCCGCGGCGTTCGAGGTGACCTACGACGACGTCGACGAACCGATCGTCGTCGACCTCGAGGACGCCTCGACCGTCATCCTCGCCGAGGCGACGTGGGAAGAAGACGCGGAGTCCGGGTGGCACCGCCACCCAGGGATGTCGATCGTCCGCATGATCGAGGGCGAGATCGAGCACACGATGGAGGACGACTGCGTGTCGCGGACGTACTCGGCGGGTGACGCGTGGATCGACCCCGGTCACGTCCACAAGGCAGACAGCGAGGAGGGCGCGCTCGCACACGTCACCTTCCTCGGGATCCCCGACGGCGAACCCGCGACGGAGTGGGTCGAGGCGGTCGAGTGCTGACAGCCCTCACTCTATCGCTGGCCTTCGTCGGTCGAACCACAGTTTGTGCCCCGTTCGCGCTGTCTATTATCACAACTTGTCAACGGGAGACGCTACTCGGGAGGACTCTCAGCGGTCACGAGGCACCTGTCGTGTACAGCGGTGCAGTCTGAGAAAATTACGGATGGGTACAGTATCGTCGTCCGAACGGGTCGTCTCTACCGTTGCTCCTCGAGGTCTGCACGCTGGTGGCGGTCGACCTCGTCGGCCCAGTAGGCTTCCGAATCGTCGTAGGACGCCCCGAGGGCGATCAGGAACCCGGTGATCGCTGTTACGACGGCGATTGCACCGATGGCGACGACCGCGAGTGGGAGCACCGACCCAGGGAGAACCTGTGCCGAGGTCAGCAGCGAGACTGCCGTGACGGCGGCGATAAGCGCGAGCAGTCGACCGAAGCGGCCAGTATCGAGGCCAGACGTGTCGGTTTCGGTATCGGCTTCCCCAATGGTGTCGATACCAGCGTCAGAATCGCTGGTACTGCCCAGTAGTTCGTTCACCACGCCGCTGTACTCGCCGTCGCTCGAGATATTGCCCAGCGAGTGAACCGAGTGGGCGACCCACAGCCCCGCGGTGAAGTTGAACAAGGCGATGAACGAGACGAGGCCGACCTGTCCGCCGACGACCAGCGCTGCGAGCACCGCGTTCACGAAGGCGAGCACCATGACCGCGTGGATGGCGATCGACCGAGTACCGAAGTCTTCGAAGAACGTGATGTGGGCGAGTCTCATACGCACTCCTCGGTTCCGAATGGGGAAGTCGCACACGCCTGACTGTGCCATACTGTGCCAAACGCGAGTGTAGCGGGGGCCGATACGAACGCTCGAGCGTGCCCGACTCGTGGCGGAATCGACCGCCCTCGACGCCCGCTCGAGGGATCGCAGCCCACTTACCCGTCCTCCTCGAATCGCCGCCTATGCAGATCAAAGACCGGGAGCAGGTCGAAGGCGGGCGCGAGCGGGTGACGGTCGTCCCCGAGAGCGTCGACGACCTCTGGCACCTGCAGTACGTCTTAGAGCCCGGCGATCGCGTTGCAGGCGATACGACCCGGCGCATCCAGCGCAACGACGAGCAGATGCGCGACACGGGCGGCGAACGCGAACCCATGTGGGTCGCTATCGCCGTCGACGACGTCGAGTTCCACAAGTTCGCCAACCGACTGCGCGTCGGCGGCGAGATCGTCGCCTGCTCGCGCGAGGATCAACTGGGCTTTCACCACACGCTCAACGTCGAAGAGCGCGAGGAACTCTCGATCGAGAAGCGCTTCAAACCCGACCAGGAAGCCCGACTCGAGGAGGCCGAGGAGGCAACCGAGAACCCGGACGTCGCCATCGCCACCGTCGAGGAAGGACAGGCCCACGTCCACACGGTTGCCCAGTACGGCACCGAAGAGCGAGCGACGATCACCGGCCCCACCGGCAAGGGCGAGTACGCCCGCGAACGCTCGGAACTGTTCTCGGAACTCGGCGATGTCCTCAAGCGCCAGGACGCCGATGCCATTATCCTCGCCGGTCCCGGTTTCACCAAACAGGACGCACGGAAGTACCTCGAGGACAACCACCACGAGGTCGCCGAGAAGATCACGATGGTCGATACGGCGGCCGTCGGCGACCGCGGGGTCCACGAGGTGCTCAAGCGCGGTGCCGTCGCTGACGTTCAACAGGAGACGCGCATCGAGAGCGAGGCCGAGTACATCGACGAACTTACCCAGCGAATGGCCGACGGGGCCAAGGCCGCTTACGGACCCGATCAGGTCCAACAAGCCGCCGAATTCGGTGCCATCGAGCGACTGCTCGTCCTCGACGACCGATTGCAAAAAGAACGCGGGCCGGACGGCGAGTGGGCCGTCCGCATCGACGAGATCGTCCGCACGACCGAACAGAAAGGCGGCGACGTTACCGTCTTCTCGAGCGAGTTTCCACCCGGCCAGCAGCTATCGAATCTGGGCGGGATCGCGGCACTCTTGCGATACCGACTCGAGTGATTCGTTCACCCGTCGAAAATTTCGTCCGGACGGATTATGGGAACGACGACTCGATGTCGTCGCCCGCCTCGAGTAGTTGAATGAGGACATCGGCGAACAGCGAGCCAGCGCTCCAGATCGCGGTCTCGCTGCCGTCGTTGTCGACGACGCTCAATAGGAGACTATTGTCGTCGATGACGACGATCCGGCCCGAACGGTCGTCGCTCGCGCGTCGAGACGGCGGCAACGTGGTCGTGATTCCCTCGGTATCCTCGAACATATCCCGTACGTCGTCGGTTCGACTGATTACGATGACCGAGACGCCAGCTGCGGCCCGCTCTTGGATCGTCTCTTCGATCGCATCGGTGACGAATCCCGGCAGTCGCGTCCCGAAGATAATTCGCTCTTCAGCCTGCGAGAGGAGATCGACCGACCGGTTGTTGATCCGCTCTCGACTCCGGACGGTCCAGATATCCTCCTGGGTTTCTTCGGTCGTCGGCTCCTGTTTGACCGAGTCGACGTAGTCGAACGCGCGCTCTTGTTCGCGCTCGAACCGGTTTCGGAGCGTCTCCTGTGCTTCCTCGATGCTGACCGGGCGATAGCGAATCGGACTCGATTGTTGGACCTCGAGTAAGCCCCGTTCCTCGAGGCTTTCGGCGACGCTGTAAACCTGCGAGCGAGGGACGTCGGTGGTATTTGCGACGTCGCGTGCAGTGCCAGACCCGAGCTGGTGGAGCGCGATGAACACCTTGGATTCGTAGCTCGTGAGTCCGAGTCGTTCGAACGCGTCGATGGCCTCGCTCTCGTCGATCGTCACTCGTTGGTCCCTCGTTGGTCGTCGGAATCGGCTGTGGAAACCGTTTCGGTTTCGGTTCCGGTTCCGGTTCCGGTTCCGGTTTCGGTGTCAGTGTCGGTATCCACATCGGTCGTCGTTCCGCCGTCGCTTGCAGTCGGCGCTCGTGACGTCGATCCGGCGGTGTCGAACGAGACATCGGGGCCAAAGTATCGCGTCCAGAGGATCAACAGGGTTGGCAACACGATCACGCTCGCGAGGAACGAGTACGTGATCGTCAACCCAGTGATGATCCCGAACTGCTGGAGCGCCGGGAAGATCGCGAAGGCGAGCGTCCCGAAGCCACCGACCGTCGTCGCAGCGCTGCCGAGCAACGCGCCGCCAGTTCCGCTTACGGTCGTGTGCATCGCCGACCAGGCGTTGCCCTGTCGCTCTAACTCGAGCGTGTATCGGGCACTGATGTGGATGCTGTAGGCGACTCCCATCCCGACCGTGAGGCTCGTGATCATCCCCGTCAACACGTTGAACGGGATGTCGAGCAGGTACATCGTGCCGAGGATCCAGCTGACCGCGAACGCAACCGGGATCAGGGTTACCGTCCCGAGGGCCGCGCTGTTCCCGGTGAGCCAGTAGGCTACTGTCAGGAATCCGAAAACAGTCACGAGCGTGATCAGCAGGCTCTCGAGCACCGTGTCGAGCAGGTCCTGCTCAACGATGTGATTGACGATCGGATCGCCCGTCGCGATTGCGTTCAGTTCGCCGTCGCCGGCGTCGAGATTGCGCTCGTCACCCGTTCCGCTGGCGTCGATTGTGCTCGCGATCGCTCGCAACTCCTCGGTCGTCTCGTCGAAGCCTGCGTCACCCTGCACGCCGACGATTAGCTGTGCGGCCTCGTACTCGCCGTCGTCGGTTCGGTGGATGACGTTACTCGCTTCGTCTTCGTGCTCTTCGAACAGTTCGTCGTAGAGTTCCTCGACGTTTTGGTCGGGAACACCGTCACCGGTCGTATCCGCTTCGGTGAACGAGTCGTTGAACGAGTCGTCGTCGTCGTCGGAATCGTTGTCCGAGTCGTTGTCGTCGAAGTCGAACGAGTCGTCCTCACCGTCGTCTTCGGCTGCGGCGTCTTCCATCACGGTAAGCGGATCTTCGACGTCCGCATCGCCGTTTGGCAGCGTGTAGACGATGTCGTTCTCGGCTGCCTCGTCCTGCGCGTCGGCGAACTCCTGTAAGGTGTCGTCGTCGGTTATATCACCCTCAATTAAGATTTGGGCCTCGCTGTCTTCGCGCTGGAAGTTCTCGTTGACGAACTCGAGGTCGTCAGCGGCCTGGTACTCACTCGGAGCCATGTCGCCGGGGAGGTGCTCGGTCCAGCCGGGTGGACTCTCGGCGAGGAAGTCTTCTTCCTCGAAACTGGTGTCGACCTGACTCGCACCGTAAACGCCGCCTGCGGTGAGCAACAGGGCGGCGACGATGACGATGATCGGAATCCGTCGTGCTGCCGTCGATCCGACCGTCAAGACGCTGGTGAATCGACCCTCGCCGGTCCCGAACGCACGCTTGCGTCGGCTCCACCCTCGGGACTCGAGGAACGAGTCGATCTCGACTTTGAGCGCGGGGATCAGTCCGCCGAAGACGATCAAGGCGGCGATGATCCCGACGGAACTGACGACGCCGAACTCCTGAATCGGGCCGATCGGACTCACGAGATTCGCGAGGAAGCCGATGGCGGTGGTTGCGGTCACCCAGACGAGTGCGACCCCGACGCCTGCCAACGCGATGGTCATCGATCCGCGGACCGTATCGTCTACGCCTTCGTTTTCGCGTTGCTCTCGATGGCGCATGAAGACGTGTATCGCGTAGTCGATCGAGAGCCCGATCAGGAGGACCGGGACGGCGATCATCATCTGGTTGAACACGATTCCGGCCCAGCCCATGAAGCCGAACGTCCAGATTAATACCGCGATGATGCCGACGACACCTAACACGATGTCGAGCGGGTCGCGGTAGGCGACTGCCAGTGCCGTGACGACGAACAGTAAGGCGAGTGGGCCGACGATCGCGAGACTGTCGTCCATCGAGTTCTCGATTTCGTCCGTCAGGACGCCCCCACCGAAGACGAGGTACTCTTGTTCGTCGTCCTCCGCGAGGTCGCGCAGATCGAGTTGGCTATCGAGGGCGTCGTCTCCGCTGCCGTCCATCTCCTCACCGCCCATCGCGTCACCCATCTCGGACTCCTGGGTGATCATCGTCATCCGGGCGTCCGCCTCGAGTGCACCCGGCTCGTAATCCGTCGACATGAAGTCCAATGCCGGCGCATCGTCCGTCTCGTCGTCCTCCGTCATCGCATCCTCGATCGCCTCTTCGTACTCCTCGTCGTCGAGGTCCTCGAGCGCTTCTATCTGCTCTTCGAGCGTCGGATCGAGGTCCTCGAGTTCCTCGGCGTCATCCTCGAGGGCTTCGGCGTCTTCCTCGAGTTCGTCACCTCGCTCCTCGAGTTCGTCGCCCCGTTCTTCGAGTTCCTCTTCGCGTTCTTCGAGTTCGTCGCCGTCTTCCTCGAGCGTCTCTCCTCTGGACTCGAGGGAACTGGCTTGGCTCTCGAGTTCTTCGAACTCTTCGGCGAAGACGCCTGCAGTTCCGGTTTCGTATGTTTCCTCGAAGGCCGCTTCAAGTTCGAAAGCCTGAGTCCCAAGATCGGTTTGAAGGTCTGCAACGTCTAATGCTGCATTCGTGTATTCTTCCTCGTTGGAAGTTTCCTCAATCTCAGTGTTAGTGGACTCATTGAAGACCATTTCAAGTTCGCTATCTGGAGCATTTGGATTCTCCGCTGAATGGCCTCTAGTTGCTTCAAGTCCAGCTAACAGGTCATCTTGATCTGCTTGCTCGTCTTGCTCTGCTAAGTCTTGAACCTCATCATACTCGTGTTCAAGTTCGACCAGTGTCTGAATGTCATCTGTTGCGTTACGGAAATCGGATTCCGATCTCTGCTGGTCTTCATCGAGGTTTGTTTCGTTAATCGCCTCTTCTATCTCCTCGTCGATTAACGCCTCTGCTTCAGGTTCTGCCAATTGCCCGTCGAGGTATAACCCGTGTAGACCTGCAACTTCGTTTAATGTATTGTTGAGAACTTCTACTTCTTCCTCGAGTTCAGCCTGATCCTCTTCCAGTGAAGCAGAATCGCTCTCGAGACTGTCCGCACGAGATTCGAGATCTTCAGCGTCTTCCTCGAGTTCGTCACCCATCTCCTCGAGTTCGTCGCTTTCCTCCTCGAGTTCGTCTTGGCGTTCCTCGAGATCGTCGGCTTGGTCCTCGAGGTCGTCGATCATCTCGTCGGAGATGACGGAGATTGCGACGAGGTTTTCGACACCCATGATGGGGTCGTCGTCGACGAGCGTGTCGTTGATGGACTCGTTATCGTGGATGTCCTGTTGGAACTCGAGAGAACTGATCAACGACTCCTGTGCAATGACGTTGTCGCCCTTAGCGATCAACTGCACCGACGTCGTATTCTCGTCGTCATCTTCAACGACGAAGTTGTCGTTGATGTCCTCGAGCGCCTGCGCTTCGTCGGATTCGCTCTCGAATTGATCGAGCGACGAATCGTCGTCGACCATCGGCATCCCGGCACCCGCAAGCGTCGTCACGAGAAGCAGTGCGACGATAACGATCTTGGAGTGTCCGGTGACGATATCCGCAATCCGGTTGGGGAGACTCATCCACCCACCTCTGTCAAACACGTCAGCTGAATACGGGGAACCATTCTGTTGTTATGATCCTACAAACTACCGCTATAAACTTGTTCGGATCCGTGCATCGGAGTGTGTTTAATTACCATGGATGGGTGTCGAGGGAGTGCCGCTTCCTACTCTTGCTGAAATACGATGTAGAATTGACTATTCGTGTTATTTTAGTCGAACGAGTCGCCTGCTTCCTGTTTCGCCTGCGGCGTGTGATCGATTCGCTGACCGAATGTGACCAACTGTCAGTCGATAGAGATCGTTTTGAGATCCGATGCGAAGCGAACGTCGCCGTCGTAGTGGGCACCGATTGACTCGAGCATCTCGTCGTGGCGACCGTCCGTGTGCGGGTAGAGGTGTGTCAGGTAGACGCGACCGATTTCGCGGCCAGCCAGGGCCGTGCCGAGCGTCTCCGGCGTCGGGTGGTTCGAGACGTCGATGTCGTCCGGGAACGAACAGTCGTGTGCGAGGATCGCCGACCCCTCGGCGAAGTTCGCGAGCCCGGAGAACGCTTCGGTGTCGCCGCTGAAGGTGAACAGATCGCCAAAGCGGTAGGCCAGACACGGCAGCGAGTGGCGGGTTTCGTACGCCGAGACGTCGAACCCGGCGACCGAGAACTCGCCGGGAACGACCTCCCGCACCTGCAAATCAAGTTTGTCTTGCATGTACTCGTGGACATCCAGGAGGTCGTCGAGCAGCGGTTTCGTTCCCTGCGGGCCGACGACCTCGAGGTGTTCTTCGCCGGCCAGCCAGCGAGCTTTCATGAGCGGGAGCAGATCCGCGACGTGATCCAGGTGGTGGTGTGTTAGGAGGACGCTCGAGACGCTCTCGTAGCCGACGCCGGATTGCTGGAGTCGATGAAGCACACCGGAGCCACAGTCGACGAGGAGGGTTCGTCCGTCTTCCTGGACGAGAATGCCAGTCTGGAACCGTTCGCCCGTCGGCATCGCGCTGCCGCTTCCGAGAAAGGTGACGCGCATACTGGCCTTTCGGACGGCCGCTCCGATAAGGCTAGCTGCTTCGAACGCGAATTATGGGCCGACCGAGTCGTGACCGTCCAGAGCTATTACCACCCCGGCGCTCGTCACAGCGGATATGCGAGCAGCAGTACTCGAGGCCTACGGCGAACCGCTCTCGATCGAGTCGGTCGCCGAACCGGAGCTATCTCCACACGGCGTGATCGTCGACGTCGACGCCTGTGGCATCTGCCGGAGCGACTGGCACGCCTGGCAAGGACACGGCGAGTGGGCCGACGATCAGGTTCCACTCGGGCAGATTCTGGGCCACGAACCCGCCGGCCGGGTTGCGCGAGTCGGAGCGCGAGTCAACACGCTCGAGGTCGGCGAGCGCGTCGCCGTTCCGTTCAACCTCGGCGAGGGATCGTGCTACCAGTGTCGAAACGGGCACGGAAACGTTTGTGAGGACGGCTACGCGCTCGGATTCGAATCGAGCGTGCCCGGTGCATTCGCGGAGCAGATCCACGTTCCACACGCCGATTTCAACGTCGTGACGCTTCCGGGTGGTGTCTCCGCGGAGGCCGTCGCGGCCTTAGGGTGTCGGTACGTGACGGCGTTTCACGCGCTCGCTCACCGAGCCGATATCGACGCGGGGGACTGGGTGGCCGTCCACGGCTGTGGCGGCCTCGGATTGGCTGGTGTCCAAATTGCGAGCGCGCTCGGCGCGCGGGTGATCGCCGTCGACGTTCGCGAGGAACCACTGTCGATGGCGAGTGACCTCGGCGCGGAGGAAACGATCGATGCGTCGGCACTCGAGGACGGAGCGACGGACGGGCCGGCTTCCGTTCCGGTTGCAATCGAAGGGATCACACAACAGGGGGCACACGTCTCCGTCGATGCACTCGGGCGCGCCGAGACGTGCCGGAACAGCCTCGAGTGTCTCCGAATCCGTGGGACACACGTTCAGGTCGGTCTCACGACAGCCGCTGAGCAGGGTGAGGTTACCCTGCCGATCGACGACGTGACGCGCTGGGACGTTACGATCGTCGGCTCCCGCGGGATGCCGCCCTCGCGCTACGACGAACTCGTTCGGATGATCGACGCGGGCGTCCTCGAGCCCGAACGGTTGGTCACTCGCCGCGTCGACCTCGAGGAGGTCTCCGAACGGCTCGCAGCGATGACCGACTACGAAACTCGGGGGGTCGAAGTCGTCACGTCGTTTTGAACGATCACCCGTGCCGTAGTATCACCGGTTTCGAGGGGTGTACGAGGTGTTTTCGATCTCGAGCACGTAGTGAGTTACATGGCCTCACTCGAGTACTACGACAAGCTCCTATTGGCCATCGCGGGCAGCCTGATCCTCGGAGTCGTGATCGGTGTCACGACCTCCGTCGCAGTCTCGACCGGAATCGCCGGGGGCTCCGTGGTAGCGACGGTGTTCGTCTACGAAGCGATATTCCGAAATCCGCCGGGGCCTGTTACGTCCGCGCAGGTCAAAGCCACAGCTGTCGTCTGGCACGCATTTCTGGTGGTCACGATCGTCGCTGCGTTGCTCTGAAGTGCGACTCACACTCGTCTCGAGACGACAGCTGCTATCGGAAGGGTGCGGGACGAGCGTTCGCTCGGGCACCGGTAGACGCCGGCCGCCGCGGTTCGCAGTCCAATGCTGATGGTCTATTTGCGCACGCGACCCTCACACGATCACTTTCACTGCGGTGGCCAAACCCTCTTACACGCCGGCCTCTGAGTCGAGACAATGAGTCGAACCGACGGCCGCGAGTTGCCGGTCGGTGACGACGCCCTCCCGTTCGACCCCGACGATGTCGTCATCGAGGACCGCGACGTCTTCGATCGCCTCGAGCCAGCGGTCCAGGAGTGGTGGCTCGAGGAGTTCGGCGAGTTCGTCCCCGAAAATGACGGCTTCTTCACGCCGCCTCAACGAGGGGCGATTCCGAAGATTCACGACGGGACTAACACCTTGATCTGTGCGCCAACTGGCAGCGGGAAGACGCTGGCCAGTTTCTGTTCGATCATCGACGAACTGTACCGGCGGGATAGAGAGTCTGCTGACGGCCTCGAGAACTCGGTTTACTGTCTGTACGTCTCGCCGCTCAAATCCCTCGCTAACGACATCCACCGAAATCTCGAGGTACCTCTCGAGGGAATCGAGTCGATCGTCGAGGGACGAGACGACGACGCGGAGACGGGCGAGATTCGCCACGCGATTCGCCACGGCGACACGACCTCTTACGAACGCCAGCAGATGCTCGAGGAGACGCCACACATCCTCAACACGACCCCCGAGACGCTCGCGATCCTCCTCAATTCCCCCAAGTTCCGCGAGAAGCTCCGCACCGTCGAGTACGTCATCGTCGACGAAATCCACGCGCTGGCGTCGGGCAAGCGCGGGACCCACCTTTCGGTGAGCCTCGAGCGACTCGAGGCGCTGGCCGACGACGAGATCACTCGAATCGGGTGCTCGGCGACCATCGACCCGCTCTCGGAGGTCGCGGAGTTTCTGGTCGGTTGTGACGACCCACGAGTCGGTACCGATGATAGCGACGATGGCGGCGATACTACTGACGAAGCTCCTACTGCTGACGGAGACGGTCCCGTTCACCGTCCCTACGAGATCGTCGACGCCCGCTTCGCGCGCGAGTTCGACGTGGAACTCGAGTGTCCGACGGACGACCTGATCAACACGTCCCGGGAGGTCGTTCAGGAGCGATTCTATCGACTGCTCCACGACCACATTCAGGAACACACGAACACGATCGTCTTCACGAACACGCGTTCGGGAGCCGAACGAGTCCTGCACAATCTCCGCGAGACCTTCTCCGACTACGACGAGGCGAACTCCGGCTGTCACCACGGTAGCCTCTCGAAGGAGGTTCGCCAGGACGTCGAAGCGCGACTCAAGACGGGCAAACTCGACGTCGTGACGACCTCGACGAGCCTCGAGTTGGGAATCGACATGCCCCACGTTGATCTCGTCGTGCAGGTCGGTTCGCCCAAATCGGTCGCCTCGTTGCTCCAGCGCGTCGGTCGTGCAGGCCACCGGGTCGGCCAGACCGTGACGGGCCGGGTAATCGCCCTCGATCGGGACGAACTCCTCGAGTGTGCGGTGATGCTCCAGACGGCCGAAGAGGGATTCGTCGACTCGGTGTCGATTCCGGAGAACGCACACGACGTCGCCGCTCAGCACGTCTACGGGATGGCTATCGCCGAGATCCGTCCCGAAACCGACCTCAAGTCCATTCTTCGGCGCGCGTACCCGTATCGAAACTACGGTGACGAGAAGTGGGAGTCCCTCGTCCGGTATCTCACCGCCGAGTACGGCGGCCTCGAGGATCGCAACGTCTACGCAAAAATTTGGCGCGACGAGAACGATTCACCTGACGGCGAGCACCACTACGAGGAGTATCCCGTCGGCGAGACGCTGATCGGTAAGCGAGGCCGATTAGCGCGCGTCATCTACATGACCAACATCGGCACCATTCCGGACTCGTTCACCTGCGAGGTGTTCACCCGCGCCGGCGACGAGTGGGTCGGCCAACTCGACGAGAACTACCTCGATACGCTCGAGAAAGGCGACGTCTTCGTCCTCGGCGGCGACCACTTCGAGTACCGATACCGACGCGGCTCGAAGGTGTACGTCGACCACACGAGCGCGCGACCGACCGTTCCCTCCTGGTTCTCCGAACGGCTGCCGCTCTCGCCCGACCTCGGTCGAAAGATGCTCACCTTTCAACAGACCCTCCTTGAGCACTACGAGGACGGTGGGCCCCCTCGAGTCCGCGCGTGGCTTCGCGACCTCCCACTCGACGACGACAGCGTCCGCGCGCTCGCCCGTCTCTTCGAACACCAACTCAGATACGCCGGACCTGAAAGCATTAGCACGAGCGAGCGCCTCGCTATCGAAGTCGTCCGCGACCGTGATGAGTACGAGCGCCACTACTACGTCCACTCGCTGTACGGCAGGCAGTTCAACGACGGCTTCTCGCGCCTGCTCGCCTACCGCTGTGCACAGGAGGCGACCGCCAACGTTCGCGTCGCCGTCGCCGACAACGGCTTCGTCCTCTCGATGCCCCTCAACCGGAAAGTCGACATCGAAGGCATCATCGACGACCTCGCGGCCGGTGCCGTTCGCGAGGATCTGCGAGCGTCGCTCGCTGACACCGACCTCCTCCAGCGATACTTCCGCATCAACGCGACCCGTGCCCTGATGATCCTCAAACGGTACAAGGGCTACGAGAAATCGGCTAGCGAACAACAGGTCTCGAGCGAGATGCTCCTCGGCTTTGCGACAGACCTCGAGAACTTCGCCGTCATCGAAGAGACCTACCGCGAAATCCTCGAAGACAAACTCGACGTCGAGATGATCGAGTCGGTCGTCGCTGCGCTCGAGTCCGGTGACCTCTCCGTCGAGCGCCAACTCTTCGATTCGCCCTCCCCTCGGGCGTTCGGTCTGGCGACGCTGTCGGCGAGCGACGTGGTCCTCGCGGAAGACGAGAGCGCCGCGTTGCAGGCATTTCACGACCACGTACTCGAGGAAATCGGCGAACAGTCGCTGCCCGACATTGCGACCGGCTCGAGTGACGAATAGTAAACGTATCTGTGGTATGTCATATTATCCAATCGCCATCGAGGCCGTTCTATTTCAGCCACCGTGTCTAGGCGCTCTCCGTTTGTCCGCTTAACAGCGGTAGCGTTCTCCCAAACAACCTTTATCTTGGAAACGAAACGGGGTGTACGTTGTCGCGGGGACTGCGAAACAGCGCCGCTCAGTGTCGGAGTATCGGCAGATGCTTGCCGTTCTCACCTGAGTACGACGTGACCGGAGTTTCCGACCCGACTTCCCACGGGCATACGACGCACTTCGAACGCGAAAACTATACCCACTATGACAGATACTGAACCACCGAACTGGGACTTCAAGGACCGTGACATTGCTATCCTCTGTGAACTCTCGGATGACCCCCAACTCTCCTCGAGGGAGTTGACGTCCGTCCTCAAAGAGGAGTACGACATCGACGTCTCACACGTCACCGTCAGCGAATCGATTCGGCGGATGCGTGACGAGGGTGTGTTTCGGGAAGCAATTATCCCGAACGAAGAGTACTACACGTTCGCGCTCTTCGAGTTCAAGTTCAACGCCGAACACTTCGCCGAGGGCTGGCGAGACGCGATGGAGTACATCGAGAGCGATAAGCACACGCTGTTTTTCTTCCTCTCCGACGGCGAGTACCAGTGGAAGACCGTCATGATGTTTCGTGGCCGACAGGAAGTCTCGAAGTGGATCCACGACTGCTACAAAGAACACGGGGATGTCATCGCGAACATCCGAAACTCGTCGGTCCACAACGTGTTGAAGTTCCAGACTGATCCACAAATCTACAAAGACTTACGCGGCGAGTGAAGCGACTCGCCTACGAGTTCGTCTCGCCGTCCGGTCGAAACAGCCGATACGTCGTGCGGCCGACGGCCGCTTCTCCGTCGGCACCGCTGACGGAAACCTGCGTCACGCCTGTCGACCCACCGACGCGAACGACTTCCGCGTCGGCGCGCAACGTCCCCGTTGCCGGGCGAAGGTACGAGACGTTGAGATCCGTCGTCGTCAGGTGCGTCTCGTTCGGTTTGTCGAACGTCGTTCGGAGCGCGAACGCACTCGAGGTGTCGATCAACGTCGCGACGATGCCGCCGTGGACCGGGTCGTAGCCGTCGTTTCCGACCGGATTCTCGAAGTCCTCGTCGCGGTCGATCGTCAGGACGGCGCGACCGTCCGCGAGGTGTTCCGCGTCGATATCGAGCCACGAGAGGTAGCCGTGGCGCTCGACGAACGATCGCCACTCCGGCCAGTCGGTCGCGTCGTCCAGTGTCGTCATGTGTTACTTCCCTTCGAACTCCGGCTCTCGGTCTTCGGCGAACGCCATCGTTCCCTCGAGAACGTCTTCCGTGCTCGTGAGCAGACCGAACCCTTGACTCTCCATCGCGAGTGCGGCGTCGATGCTCGCGTCCTGGCCCTCGTTCATGACCTGTTTGGCGATCTTGAGTGCGATCGGCGGGCCGCCGGCGAGGTCCGAGACGAACTCCTCGACGGTGTCGTCGAACGCCTCGCGGTCGACGGCGCGGTTGATCAGGCCCCACTCCTCGGCACGGTCTGCGTCGATGTGGTTGCCACGGAAGACCAGTTCCTTGGCACGCGTCTCGCCGAGGATGCGCGTGAGTCGCTGCGTCCCACCGGCGCCGGGGATCAATCCGAGGTTGATCTCGGGGGCACCGAACTCGGAGCGGTCGGTCGCGACGCGAAGGTCACAGGCTAACGCGAGTTCGAGGCCGCCGCCGAGACAGAAGCCGTCGATCTTGGCGAGGACGGGCCGTGGGAACTCGTTGACCGTCTCGAAGGCTTGGGAGACGTCCATCAGGTCCGTCGGGTTCGCACTCGAGAAGCCGCTGACGTCGGCACCGGCCGAAAAGGCGCGGTCGCCCGCGCCCTCGATCGTCGCACAGCGAACCTCGTCTGTGTCAACGCTCGAGAACAGGTCGTCGATTTCGGATAAGAGATCTTCCGAGAGCGCGTTCATGCGCGACGGTCGGTCGAGTTCGACTGCTAAGACGCCGTCTGCGAGTTCGACGTTGATGTTGTGATAGGAATCGAAGCCGCCGTCCTCATTGTCGTACTCGTAGAAGCCTTCGCCAGCGTCCTCGCCGGTCTTGCCGTCCTCGACGAGTTCTTCGAGGTAGGGATGTGGCTCGAATCGCTCGGAGCCCGTCTCCTCGTGGAGGGTCTCGAGTTTCTCGAGGACTTCGTCCAGCCCGATCTTGTCGGCGCGTCGGCAAATCCCTTCGGGGAAGCCGAGGCCGAGTTGGACGCCGGTGTCGACTTCCTCGGGTTTGGCGACATCCTCGCCGACGAGGAACGCCGCGCGGTTGATCATGCGTGCTTCGACGCGCAGCCAGTCGAAGCCGCCTGCGTCGTCGGGCTGGTAGTCCGCGCCGTCGCCGTCTTCGTAGTCGTAGAATCCTTTTCCGGTTTTCTGGCCGAGTTCCTCGGCTTCGACTTTCTCCTCGGTGATCGGCGGAATGGGCGAGTCGCCTTCCTTGCGGACGTGGTAGCCGACGTCGATGCCGGTCAGGTCGGCGAGCTCGAACGGCCCCATCGGGTAGCCGCGTTCGTGGGACATCGTGGCGTCGGCCTGTCGAATGTCGGCTTCGCCTTCCGAGACCATGAACGCCGGTTCGCCGCCGAATGGGCCGACGATGGTATTGACGACGAAGCCGCGAACGTCCTTGCGGACGTAAATCGGCGTCTTAGCGATCGATTCGACCCACTCGTAGCCCGCCTCGGCGGCCTCGTCGCTCGTGTCGTTGCCGTAGATGACCTCGACGAGGTCCATCTTGACCGGCGGGTTGAAAAAGTGCAAGCCGAGGACGCGTTCGGAGGTGTCGACGACCTCCGCGATGTCCGAAATCGGCAGACTCGAGGTGTTCGTCGCGAGCAGCGTGTCCTCGTCGCAGAACTCCTCTAAGTCGGTGAAGATGTCGTGTTTCAAGTCGAGGTTCTCCGGTGCGGCCTCGATCACGAGGTCGGCGTCGGAGACGGCCGTCTCGAGGTCGGTCGTCGTGTCGATGCGCGAGAGGACGTCGTCGGCGGATTCGTCGATCAGTTCCTTCTCCTCGAGTTTCTCGAGGCTCCAGGCAATCGACTCGTAGCCGTCGTCGACGAACTCGTCTTTGATGTCGCGCATCGTGACGTCGTAGCCGGCCATCGCGGTCACTTCGGTAATTCCGTGCCCCATGTTGCCCGCGCCCAGGACGGCGACGCGGTCGATGCTGTCCAGTGACATGGACGGGAGGTCTACCGGCACCGTCTTAATACCACCGACACCGCTTTAGCAATGTTAAGCGTTTACTATTCGGACTGACTGTTCGTTCGTCGGCTCCCGGAGGAGATAAACTTCGGTAATTGTCGAAGGAGTTTCCGCCGCTGACGGGAGGGGGACCGGTCGTTAGATTTCGGTGTACTCGTAGACGTCACCCGAGTCGTCGAAGGCATGAATCGTCAACGGATCGTCACCGCGTGGCCCCATTCCGGGCGAGTACTCGGGCATTCCCGGTGCGGCGACACCTTCGATGTCGTCGTCATCGTCTTCGTACGCTTCTTCGACCGCCTCGAGTGGGACGTGCCCTTCAACGACGTAATCGCCGAACTCGACGGTGTGACAACTCTCCGCATCGCTGGGGACGCCCAACTCCTGCTTGACCGCGCCGGGATCCTCCGTTTCCTCGAGTTGGACCTCGAACCCGTTGTCCTCGAGGTATTCGACGTACTCCGCACAACAGCCACAGTTCGGATCGTGATGCTGGACGACCGAATCGACGGGAAGCGATCCGGACCACTCCCAGTCGTCGATATCGCTCGAGCCACCGAGGTCGAAACAGCCCGCGAACCCGACCGCTGCGAACGCCGACCCCGAGGCGCACAGTTTCCGCCGCGTCAGTTCCATAGCTGAATGTACCGGCTCAGCCACAAGATTCTGTCGACGTAGTGGTTGATTTTGACACTCACACCAACCGACGAATAGCGACCGGTAGAACTGTACAGCCCATCGGGCCCGCATCCGAATCAGGATCGCCCAAACGGCCTAAAACCGGTTCACAGTCGCTTGCTCACGTACGGGCCGTCCTGATGATAGCCGAGTTTGTTCCGGTAGTACTCTCGGGCCCCGATTCCCGAGATCACGCTCAGCTTATCGTAGCCGGCGTCGGCGGCCAGTTCCTCGGCGCGTTCCATCAGGCGTCGGCCGTACCCCTTGTGCTGGTGCTGGTCGGTCTCGCCCTCGTCGCCCATGGTGACCTCGCTGCCGTACACGTGGAGTTCGCGCACTAACGCCGCGTTCTCGAGTTCCGGACGGACGGGTGTATTCGGGAACCGGAGCCGGCAAAAGCCGATCAGGAGGTCCTGCTCGAAGTCCTCGAACGAGATGAAGTGTTCCGTGCCACCACTTGCGTCGTAGGTCATGACGTCGAGGTCGATTTCGTCGGGTTCGGCGTCGTTCATCCCGACCTCGCGACAGCGGATGCACTCGCAGTTCCAGTCGTGGCCATCCATCTTCTGTCGCGCGAGCTGTCGGAGGTTCGACTTCCAGACGCCGGCGTCGATGAAGTCCGCGGGAATGTCCCGCTGAACGCGTTGGAGTCGCGTATAGCGCGGAATCATATCCTTGATCTCGGCGACCAACTCGGCGGCTTCCTCGTTTTCGAGCGGGTCGTACTTGCCCTTGTGCCACCAGTCGTAGGTCGCCGTGCCACGGACGATCAGCGTCGGATAGATCTTCAGGTAGTCCGGCTTCCACTGCTCTTCCTCGAAGATGCGCCGGAAGTCCTCGAGACACATCTCTTTGGACATGCCGGGCTGGCCGGGCATCATGTGGAAGCCGACTTTGAACGCCGAATCTCGCAGTCGCCGGTTGGCGTCGATCGACGCCTGCGCGCCGTGGCCGCGGTGCATCTCGCGGTTGATCCGCTCGAACGTCGTCTGGACGCCCACCTCGACTTTCGTCCCGCCGAGATCGAGCATTCGGTCGATCTGTTCGGGATCGCACCAGTCGGGTTTCGTCTCGAAGGTCGTCCCGATGTTTCGGATCTCGTTCGTCTCGTTTTCGGCGATGACGTCCTCGAGGTACTTCCACTCGTACTCCTCGGGGTCCTCGGCGAAGCTCACACCCTCCGCTGGCTCGGGTTCCTTGTCGACGTCGTAGTCGTTCATCGCCTCGAGAGCGCGCTTGACGAACCACTCCTGATAGTCGTGACTCCGGGCGGTCATCGTCCCGCCCATCAAGATGAGTTCGACCTTGTCGATAGGGTGGCCGATTTCGCGTAACTGCTCGAGTCGCAGCGTCACCTGGCCGTAGGGATCGTAGTCGTTCTGGACGCCGCGAGCCGCGGCTGGCTCGTTGCCCGTGTAGCTCTGTGAAGAGGAAAACTCCGAGTCTGGACCGCCGGGACAGTAGAGACACTTCCCGTGTGGACAGCGCTCGGGCGACGTCATGATCGCGACCGGCGAGACGCCAGAGGCCGTTCGAACCGGCTTGCGCTGTAGCACGGCCTCGAGTTCTTCACGTTGCTCCCGTGGCGCGTAGTCGAGAATCTCGGAGTTTTTGGGTACTTTCGGTGCCGAGAACTCCGAACAGGCCTCGAGTTTTGCCTTCTCGACCTCCTCGCGCTCGAGGTCGCCCGCGAGGATCCGCTCGACGAGCGTCTCACAGACCCGTTCGAACGCTTCGGTCTCGGTCGGTTCGGGCGTGTCGGTACTCACTACCCCGTTTTCGGGGCTGTCGGCGAATAAGCGTGTCGGAGTGTATTCTCGCGTTTCCCGCCACCCGCGCGGATGGACCGAGCGCCCGAGTGGTCCGCCAGCGCAATCCACCGCAGAGCCGACGGCTGAAAGGCTGTGGCCGGAAGCACGTCTCGCAACTTGCGAGACGTGCGACCTGGGGGAGGGCAGGCCTGCGTGGCGGATGCGGTGAGGGGCCTGGCGGAGTGAAGGGGCGAAGCCCGCTGCGCTTGCGTGGTCACCACGGCGACCCCTATCGCCGCAGGCGATATGTCGGTGTGTGACCGCCAGCGGGCTGAGGGCCTTCCGGGAGACAACCACCTTCACTCGAGCAATACGCAGCGGACCGGGGACTCGTCGTCCGTCGATTGAATTCTCAGGTCTCGTACTCGAAATCCCGATCCTGCTCAGCACGCCCATCACGACCGTCTGTCCCCGTCCGCTCGAGCGGGTCAGTCGTTGATCCTCGCCACTGCTCGACGTCCTCGAGCGTCTCCGTCTCGAGCAAGCGCTCGAGTTTTTGTTCGAACTGCTCGTCGGTCAACTCGCCGGCGGCGTATCGGGTCCGGAGGGTTTCGAGGGCCTCGCGGTTGTCCTGTTTCGAAGTCGTTTCGCGCGTGGCGTGACGATCCGTCTCCTCCGTGCCGCCGTCGCTCGAGTCCGACTCGCCGCTCCACCATTCTTCCCAGGATTCCTCACCCCACCAGTCGTCCCACCACTCGGCTTTGTCTTCCTCGTCGCCGAACAACAGCGCGACCAGCGGGACGACGACGATGTACCCGACGAGGAGGACGACGAGCCACAGGTTTCCGCCGACTCCCGCGAACATCAGCCCCAGCCACAGGGCCGTGACGACCATCGAAGTGATCTCCGTGATATTCTCACGGACTCGAGTCGCCGGATCGTCACTCATGGATGAGACTTCTCGGGCGACGACGAAAGTTGTTTCTTCCGATTACAGCGGTTCCTCTCCCTCGATAATCCGCTTCGCGCGTGCGGCGAGTGCCGGGACGCGCGCTTCCATCTTCGGGTACATCGGATTGTCGCTGTTGCCCTCGAGGTAGCGCCGGAAGAACATCTCGCCGAGGCCCGCGAGTTTGTACACTGCGAGCGTCCGGTAGAACCGTTCGTGCTCGAACTCGAGACCGGTGAGTTCCTCCCAGCGCTCGACGAGCTCGACGCGACTCGAGTAGCCCTCGCGTTCCATGAATCGGGTCGTCAGTTCGGGAATCGATGGCTCGGGGTCCTTCTCGTCGCGCCAGTAAGAGAGCATCCAGCCCAAATCGGCCTGCGGATCGCCGAGGGTGGCCATCTCCCAGTCGAAGACGGCGTTGAGTTCGGGCGGCGTGGCGGGGGCGAACATGACGTTGTCGAGTTTGTAGTCGCCGTGGACGAGCGTGTGGGGGTGGTCGTCGGGGACGTTGTCACGGAGCCAGTCGCCGACCTCGTGAAGGTCCGGCACCTCGCGTTCGTCCTCCGTGACGTCGAACGCCCACGAGAGTTGTTTGCCCCATCGGTCGACCTGTCGCTGCGTGTAGCCTGCCGGGCGGCCGAACTCACCGAGGCCAATTTCCTCGTAGTCGAGTCGGTGAATCTTCGCCAGTGTGTCGACGAGTTCCTCGCCGACTCGCTCGCGGTAGTCGGGGGCGGCGAAGCGCTCGGGTTCGTCCTCCCGGAGCACGTCGCCCTCGAGGCGCTCCATGACGTAGAAATCGCTGCCGATGATATCGTGGTTTTCACAGCTGAGAACCGGCGTCGGGACCGGAACGTCTGTTTCCGCGACCGCGGCCATGACTCGATACTCGCGGATCACGTCGTGGGCCGTGTCGGCCGTTTCGCCCGGCGGCGGACGTCGGATGACCAATTCGCGGTTGCCCCACGTCACGAAGAGCGTCTCGTTCGAGTGTCCTTCCTGGTGTCGTTCGACGTCGTATTCGTCCGCCTCTCCGAGGTGCTCCGCCAAGTGCGCGGCGAGTGCATCCTCGTCGACGAGGCGTTCGTAGTAGTTTTCGCTCATGGATGGGTTTCGAAACCGACGCTCGAGGCGGGATGGTCGTCGCCATCGGTTCTCGAACGTTGGTCGTTGCTCGACACGATGTTGTACAGGACTATTACTCCTTTCCTTAACGAAGGTAGTTGTGACTCGTCTACTATTTTACAACGTATGTGGGGTTGTAGTTAGCTAGTCACACGATCCGTCGTCGTCGAAATCCGCTATCTCAGGCGCTTTTGGTCCGGAATATGGGTGAGCCCGGCGACCGACGAACCCGGCCTTTTGCTCGGTTCGGAGCGATCCACCTTCCCTCTCCGCCGACCGTGCCACGAAAGACATTCGGCCACACGGCTGCTGACTCGTTTCCAAACGTTTTTACGCTGGTCTGACTAACTGGTCAGTCAGATAGTGAGTGAGTTTCGAGCGATGACTGCTGTGCGTTCTACAGGCTGTTCACACGAGAAATCCGGACGATCGAAATCAGGTTCCATTCTGCAGGCGGTCAGGAGGTGACGCCGTGAGTTCGAGTGATGGCCTGTCTCGGCGCATTCGTGAGGCGATGAGCGACGAGAATCCCAGCCAATACGTGGTTGTCGGCGCGGTCATTTTGAGTACGTTCTTCGTCGGTTTCGGCGGCGGCGTGATCTTTCCCATCCTCCCGAACTTGGGCCAGGTTCTGGGAATCTCACCGCTGCTCGTCGGGATCATCCTGAGTGCGAATCGGTTCTCGAGACTGTTCGCGAACGCCCCAGCAGGCGTGCTGGTCGACCGAATCGGCACCCGAACGCCGTTCGTCGTCGGGATGATCATTCAGGCCGGTGCGACGTTCGGGTACGTCGTCGCGATGATCGCGGCCCACCCCTCGATGTGGTTCGTTCCGGACGTTCCCGAAGGCTGGTTCCTCGGGTCTCGGATCATCTGGGGCGTCGGGAGCGCGGCCGTCTTCGCGACGGCGTACACGATCGCCGCGGACGTCAGTGAGGACGACTCTCGAGGCGCGAGCATGGGTCTCATTCGCGGCGGCGTACTCTTTGGATTCCCGAGTGGCGTCGTCATCGGCGGCGTCATCAGCGAAGTGTCGACGACGGTCACGGCGTTCGCCGTCGCGACGCTCTTCGCGGTGGTGGCGAGCGTGATCGCATACGTCACGATTCCGGAGACCCACGTCAGCGGGGACGGTCATCGATCGGTTTCGCTGACGGATATCGACACCACCCTCCCGTCGCTGACGGTCGGCTTCGTGAACTTCGCCGTCTTGTTCGCCTACATCGGCGCGTTGTTCGCGACGCTCGTGCTCTTCTTGGATCACAACAACCTCGGCGTGTTCGGGTTCGACGCGCAGGGCTCGTCGGGGATCTTCATGGCGATCACGGTCGTCGCTGCGGGCCTGTTCATGTTCATCGGCGGGCACGTCAGCGACCGAACCGAGTCGCGAGTTCCGACGCTCTTGTTTTTCCTCGGGACGACGTTCGTTGGCTTTCTCATGCTCGCGCTGGCCGACTCGATCGCGACGTTGACGGTCGCCTGTCTCCTCATCGGTGCCGGACAGGGCGGAACGAGTGGCCCGCTCATGGCGCTCCTCGCCGACCTCACGCCCGACGAGCGAATGGGACGGGCCGTCGGAACGAACAACGTTCTCGGCGACATCGGCGGCGGACTCGGACCGATCGTCTCGCTTCCGCTCGTCGAAACGTTCGGCTTCCTGCCGATCTACGTCGTCTGCGCCGTCCTCCCACTCATCGCGGGTGTGATCCTCCTCGCGGGCGTCCATCGAGAGACTGGGCAGTTCATGCCACGAGTCGACCTCCGCGATGACCCGTGCGCGCCGGGATCAGCGTCAGATCACGCGGACTGAGAGTCCGACCACGCCGACACCCCTCCGTCAGCCGTCAGTCCTCGCCGACGGTTCCGTCTGCGTTGGCCCCGGAATCGAGTTCGTCCGGACAGTAGAGCCAGTGTTCGAGAATCGCGTCGAGACTCGAGCGCGTCACTTCCGCGACGTCGTCTCGCTCGAGGGTAACCTGGTAAATCCGCGCGCCGTTGATGCTCGCGAGCAACAGCGTCGCGACCTGCTCCGGATCGACGTCCCGAAAAATGCCCTGTTCGATGCCCGCTTCGACGATGGCGACGACGGTCGCTTCGACGGTTTCGTAGTTCCGGCTCAACTGCCGGCGAAACTCATTGTTGTGTGGCGCTTCCGAGCGAATCTCGAGCATCGCCGTTGTGAGTTCCCAGTGGTCGAATCTGCCGCGTTCTGGCGGCCCGAACAGCAGCGTCTCGATCAGCGCCTCGAGTCGTTCCGCCGGATCCGCGCCGTCGACGGCGATGTTCTCTTGAAACGCCGAGAGCAGGTACTCGAGAAACGAGACGAGCAGATCCTGTTTGGTGTCGTAGTGGTAGTGTAAGACCCCCTTCGTTTTGTCGAACTCGTCGGCAATGGCCTGCATCGTCAGGTTGGCGTAGCCGTGATTGCACAGCGCTCGATAGGTCGCCCGCATGATCGCCTCCTCGGTGTCGACGGGCGGGTCGTCGCTGTTTACCCCCATATTAGTTCGTTCGTCGCAAAATATCCCAAAAAGCGTTTGGGTATCGGCCGTACGGGCACTCACCTCGGCGGCTGGTAGCGTCCTCGTCGGGACGACGCGTTCGGTAGACGCACGGCCCGTCGTCCTCGACGGTAGCTGTCCGGTTCGTCGTCCTCGATGTTAGACGCCCGGCTCAGTATCCTCGACGATCTCGAGGACTGCAGTGAGGTCGTCGATCCGATAGGAAACGGCCGGCCCGTCCTCGGCACCGAACGCGACCCCGTTGATGCCGACTTCGTCGGCTCCCTTCACGTCGTGATCGTAGCGATCGCCGATCATGAGCGACCGTTTCGGAACCGCTCCGGCCTTCTCGAGTGCCGTCTCGAACATCGCGGGATCGGGTTTCGTCCGGCCGACTTCCTCGGAGGTCGTGATCGAGTCGAACGACTCGCGAACGCCGAAGCGCTCGAGCATCTGCTTACCGGCGTCGTCGTCGACGTCGCTCAGAACCCCGACGTGGACGTCGCGTCGAGCGAGTTCGTGAATCGTCTCGACGGCGCCCGGAACCGGTTCGATCGACGACTCGACGTGTCGCTCGAAGACGGGTTCCCACCGCTCTCGCGGGAGATCCTCGTCGACGAGGGCCTCGACGCCCGTCGCGTAGGCCTCGCGGGCCGACTGAAACTCGGTCCCCTCGCGCTCGCGGAACTGATTTCCGACGGCCGTCCGCCACGCGTCGACGGCATCCTCGACCGCCATCTCGAGGTCGTGTTCGTCGACGAGTTCCGCGACGAACGCGGCGTGTGCGCCCTGAACGGACTCGAGGTCGAGGATGACGCCGCCGATGTCCCAGAAGACGGCGTCCCACGCTGTGGTGTCGGTGGCGTCAGTGCTAGATGCGCCGCTGCTGTCGCCGTCGGCGAATCCGTCGCCACTCACCGCTCTGCCCTCCGTATCTTCAAGCGATCGACCTCGTCGACGCTTGCACAACCCGAGAGGCCCACTGTCAGGTCGACGTCAGCCAGCAGGTTCTCGAGGACCGCCCGAACGCCGTCCTCGCCGCCGACACCGAGCCCCAGCGCGTAGGGCCGACCGAGCAACACCGCGTCGGCACCGAGTGCGAGGGCTCGGAAGACGTCACTCCCCCGCCGAATGCCGCTGTCGAACAGGACGGGGACGTCCTCGCCGTCGTCGGTCGCGTCCTCGACGGCGTCGACCACGTCCGGAAGCGCATCGAGCGCGGGAATCGCTCCGTCGACCTGCCGGCCGCCGTGGTTCGAGACGATCAGACCGTCGACGCCGCGCTCGACGGCCTCGCGGGCGTCCTCGGGATGGAGGATGCCTTTGACGAGGACCGGGAGGTCCGTCCGGTCGTCCAGCCACTCGAGGTCGTCCCAGGTGAGCGAGGCGTCGCCGAAACACTCGTGCCAGGACTCGATGGACGCCTCCGGGTCGGCCCACGGATCGTCACCCTCGAGTCGGTCGCGGAAGGCGGGATCTTCGAAGTAGTTCTTCAGCCCCAGGCCCTGCAGGAAGGGGAGGTAGCCGAGTTCGATGTCGCGCTCGCGCCACCCCATCTTCGGCGTGTCGAGCGTGGCGACGACGGCCTCGTAACCCGCCGCTTCGGCTCGCTCGAGGAAACTGGCCGCAACCGACCGGTCGGAACTCCAGTAGAGCTGGAACCAACCCGGGCTGTCGCCGAGTTCGTCCGCCACCTCCTCGAAGGTGTAGGAGGAGACGGAGCTCAGGATCATCGGGATCTCGAACTCGCTGGCCGCGCGGGCGACGGCGAGTTCGGCCTCGTCGTGGAGGATTCCCTGGACGCCGATGGGCGCGAGCATGACCGGAGCGGGATACTCGCGCCCGAAGAGTTCGACCGAGAGGTCGCGACTCGAGACGTCGCGCATCATCCGGGGAACGATCTGCCACTCGTCGAACGCCCGGTCGTTGGCCCGCACCGTCGACTCCGAGCCCGCGCCGCCGGCGACGTAGGCGAACGCCTCGTCGCTCAGTTCCTCGCGGGCGCGCTCGACCAGGTCTTCGTAGGCGACCGGGAACTCGGGGGTCCGAGCCTCGAGCATTCCCTTCCGATACACGTCCTGTTGGCGCTTCGGTCCGTACTGTGGGGTCTCTGATGGATTGTCGTCTGTCATGGATCCCTCGGCGACGGGCTCGCGCCGACTCTCGGCGTCGACGATCCGTCGCCGTCCGTGCGTCTGTGCCAGCGATTGCCACTCACTTAATCCTACGCTCTTCGGTAGTGATGCCCATCTTTATTAACAGTGTCTCCATATCTCATGTCGTATCTAACAATGGTAACAAACTGGCTGCAGTTCGCGGGTGACCGCGCGTGAGTACCGCACAGTTCAGCGTCGACGGCGACGTCGCCATTATCACCGGTTCCTCGAGCGGAATCGGGAAGGGGATCGCCGAACGCTTCGCCGCCGACGGCGTCGACGTCGTTGTCTGCTCGCGCGAACAGGAGAACGTCGACCCCGTGGCCGAGGAGATCAACGAGAGCGAGCGACCCGGAACGGCGCTGGCGCTCGAGTGTGACGTGACCGAGCGCGAGGCCGTCGACGCCCTCGTCGAGACGACCGTCGAGGAGTTCGGCGGAATCGACATTCTGGTCAACAACGCCGGCGCGTCGTTCATGGCCGACTTCGACGACATCTCCGAGAACGGCTGGAAGACCATCGTCGACATCAACCTCAACGGAACGTACAACTGCACGCACGCGGCGGCGGAGCACCTCAAGGACGACGGCGGCTCGGTCATCAACTTCGCGAGCGTCGCCGGTCAGCGCGGTTCGCCCCTGATGAGTCCCTACGGCGCGTCGAAGGCGGGGGTCGTCAACATGACGACGACGCTGTCCTACGAGTGGGCCGACGACGACGTCCGTGTCAACTGTATCGCCCCCGGCTTCGTCGCGACGCCCGGCGTCGAGAGCCAGATGGGCGTCTCCGCCGACAACATCGACCGGGAGGAGGTCGCCCGCCGAATCGGCACCGTTGAGGAAGTCGCGGACGTTACGCAGTTCCTCGCGAGTCCCGCCTCGTCGTACGTCGTCGGCGAGACGATCACCGTCCAGGGCGTCCCACAGATCAGCGAAGAGCGCGACGTCTGAGCCGCGCTCACAGGGACTTTTTCGGCTGACTCGAGGCGAGACAACTCCAATTCTGTCGTCGGCAATTCCCATACAGCCAAAAGGGGTCGGCTCGTCTGTGAGTGACGATGACTGACAGAGATGTCCACTTGCCCGTGGCCGCTCAGCCGACGGTCGACTCGATTGTCGAATACACTCAACGTGCGGAAGACGGCGGATACGACTGTGCGTGGCTTCCCGAAACGTGGGGCCGAGACGCCGTTACCGTCCTGACCGCGATGGCAGAGCGAACCGAGACGATCGATATCGGTCCGAGCATCCTCAACACCTATTCGCGCACGCCGGCGCTGTTGGGTCAGACTGCGGCGACCTTACAGGAGGCTTCAGACGGGAGATTCCGGCTCGGACTCGGCCCGAGCGGCCCCGTCGTCATCGAAAACTGGCACGGCGTCGAGTACGGCAATCCGCTTCGCCGAACCCGCGAAACCGTCGATATCGTCCGAGAGGTGCTCTCCGGCGAACGGGTTGACTACGACGGCGACGAGTTCCAACTGTCGGGCTTTCGCCTGCGCTGTGAGGCACCGGAGCCCGCCCCGCCGATCGAGGTCACCGGAATGGGCCCCAAAGCCGTCGAACTCGCCGGCCGGTTCGCCGACGGCTGGCACGGCATCATGCTCACGCCCGAGGGGACCGAAGAACGAATCGAGGACATCGAACGGGGCGCGAAACTGGGCGACCGCGATCCCGACGACGTGCACGTTACCGCCGGCGTCACCTGTTGTGCTCTCGACGACGCCGAACAGGCGCGCGAACTCACCCGCCAGCACGTCGCCTTCTACGTCGGCGGAATGGGAACGTTCTACCGGGACGCCCTCGAGCGCCAGGGCTACGAGGAGGCCGTCGACATCCACGACGCTTGGCAGGCCGGCGAGCGCGAACGCGCCCTCGAGTTACTCGGCGACGACCTGCTCGACGACCTCTGTGCAGCCGGGAGTCCGGAAACCGTGCGCGAGCAGATCGAGCGTTACGAGGCCGTCGACGGCATCGACGCCGTCGCCGTGAGCTTCCCGCGCGGTGCAGACGAAGACCAGATCACGCAGACGATGGACGCCGTCGCGCCGAACGCGTCCTAACGGTACGCAGCGTTTGCCGGCTGAGTCGTGGCCTCGAGCGCATCGCGGCCTTCACACCGTCGTTTTCCACCGTCACGTGCCCGTCGCCCCTCAGTCTGCAGCGATTTCTGGTCTCGAGTTATCAGTATTTCCGACAGAATCAAAACACGTGGGTGTGAGGATCACGAACGAATGACAGCGACATCCACGACGACACCGACACGGCATACGACCTCGAGTACGACGCTAACGCGTTCGATCGCGGCGACGACGCACCTGATCGCGCTCGTGACGTGGATCGTCGGGCCGCTGGTCGTCATGTGGCTCTCTCGAAGCGAGTACGTCAGCGAACACGCAAAAGACGCTCTCAACTGGCAACTCACCGTCGGCATCGTCGGCTATCTCGCGGCGGCGCTCGTCGCTCTCACGGTCGTCACCGGCGACTCGACTCCCGTGCTTTGGAGTTCGGTCCTCGCGGTGGTCGTCCTCGGTGGCAACCTCCTGTTCTGTGTCGTCGCAGCGATCACGGCGATCCGTGGCGACCACTGGGAGTACCCGGTCGCGATTCGCGTCGTCGAGTCACCGACGGTTTCGCGAACGTTTTGAGCCAGTCCGCACCGGAACTCGACTGAATTTACGCCAGACTCGAGGAACGGTTATTCGATACACTAAAGAAACCAACAGTTCTCGAGTCGACACAGGAAATGTTCAGTGGGCAACAACATCCGGTGCTCGATCCCGAGATACTCGAGGCGATCGTCGAGGCGATACCGGAGTGGCTCGGCGTCTTGCTCGTCCCGACGACGTACATCGGGAGCGTCTTCGTCATCGTACCGCTGATAATTCTTGCATACTGGTGGGCGCCGGATCGATTCGGCGTCTGGATTCCCGCGTTCTTCGCGTACTACGGGCTAATGGCGAGTATCAAGTCACTCAACTCGGCGACCCGACCGGACATCGACCCGGCCGTCGGGCCAGAACTGTTTCCGGCCATCTTCTCGACTTGGTACGGCCACGCGACGGCGATCTCCTCGACGAGTTTTCCGAGTGGCAACGCGATGGTTCCGGCGGTGATCATCGGGTTGATGATCGTCGACCTTCGCATCAGCACGCTCGCGCGTCGGGCACTCGTCGGCGGCTTCGCGATCGCGTTCGTCGGCTTCACCCGCCTCGGACTCGGCGTTCACTACCCGATCGACGTGGTCGGCGGCATCGCGCTGGGACTCGCCGTGCTCGGCGTCGTCCTGCTCTGTCGTCGCCACTTCGAGGACGGCGTGACGGCGGTGTTCGCGCTCGCGATCGCCCTCGCGTTTGCGAGCGTCTGGCTCCGAAGCGGCGGGACGGGCGTCCCGACGTGGGAGGGCATTCAGGGATCGAACCGCGTGCTCGCCCTCGGCGGGGCGGTCGGTGGGCTCCTCGCCTGGCAGTGGGGAGAGCGTTCGACGTGGCAGTTTACGACACCCCGACTCGGCACCGTCGCCTCGTTCGCGGGCGTGTTGGCCGTCGTTGGCGTGACGTACGCGATTCACCTGTCGATCACGCATCCCCTCGTCTCGATGCTGTGGGCCGGCGTGGTCTTCGCCGGCGTCATCGTCATCCCACACGTCGTGCCGACTCGAGACGACGTGTTGGTGCCACTCGGCGTGACGAGCGCGTAGGGTGCGCCGTTTTTCCGTACTGTTTTTCGTCGGAGAGGCGCTCGAGTCGCTCAGTACCCACGAGGGACAGGCGAACCCGACAACTACAAACCCCAGATCGTCCCAGTACCGCTATGCCCGGCAAGGTGAGCCCGGACGATCTACTCGCGCACGTCTTCGAGCGCACGGGGACTGCACGAGACGACGAGACGGTGCTTCAGGGACCCGCAGACGGGGAAGACGCTGCGGCGATTGCACTGCCAGAGTGCGACGAGACGCTCGTCGTCAGTTCGGATCCGATTTCGCTCGCGGCGGAGAGCGTCGGTACGCTGGCGGTCCCAGTAGCGTCGAACGACGTCGCCGCCTCCGGGGCCGATCCTCGGTGGCTCACGGCCGTTATCATGCTTCCCGGCGAGAACGAGTCGCTCGAGGCCATCACGCGAGACCTCGATAGCGCCGCAACGGAGATCGGGGCATCGATCGTCGGCGGCCACTCGGAGTACGTCGACCAACTCGAGCGCCCGCTCGTCTCGCTGACGGCGATCGGCACGGCCGACTCGTTCGTCCCGACTGGCGGAGCTGAACCCGGCGACACGGTCCTCCTCACGAAGGCGGCGGGAATCGAAGGGACGGCTATTCTCGCGACCGACTTCGGCGACGAATTCGCGGTCGAGGAGGGCGTCGTCGACAGCGCAGCCACGTTCCTCGAGGAGATCAGCGTTCTCCCCGATTCGCGAGCGATTCGAGCGTGGACGAGCGCGATGCACGACCCGACCGAAGGCGGCGTCGCGGCCGGCTTGCTCGAGGTCGCTCGGGCGTCGGACGTGCGCCTCGAGATTGATCATGAGGCCGTTCCGATCCGGGAGGAAACCGAGCAATTGTGTACGGCGGCCGACGTCGACCCGCTGCGCATCTTCGGTTCGGGGGCCTTACTCGCAACCGTTCCGGACGCTGCGGTCGACGACGCGCTCGAGGCGCTCGCCGAGCGAGGGATCGACGGCGCGGCTATCGGCACGGTTCGGGACGGCCAGCCAGCCCTCGAAATAGGCGCGGAAACGATCACTGAGCCGGTCCAGGACGATCTCTATCCGCTCTGGGAGCGAGTAGACACCGACGAATAGCGCTCCGGCGACGGTCGTCGATTTCGTAGACGGGGTGGTACTCCGTTCTCCGTGAACGAGAGACACGAATGCTATCGACGGGAACGTTCTACTTCTTCAATCCGTGGCGTTCAAATACTCTCTGAGATAGAGAATTTTCAAATAAAGTGATAATATATGGAAGCATTTACACGTTGTTCGGGTATATTCAGAGCAGAATGGATCCGACTTCCGACGCGACTGCAGAACGCCGCACGCGCATTCGCCAGCAGGAAGTCGTCGCCGAACTCGGACAGCAGGCACTCGAGACGCGCGACATCGACCAATTATTAACGGAAACGTTGCGTGCAGTGACCGGGACGCTCGGAACGGAGTACGGGGAGATTTTGGAGTTTCGCTCGGAAAACGACTCGTTCGCGCTTCGCAGTGGACTCGGGTGGGACGATCTTACCGTCGGCTCGAGGATTCCCGCCGGTGTCGATTCGCAAGCGGGGTATACGCTGCTCTCCGAACATCCGATTATCGTCGACGATTTGCAGGCTGACGATCGATTTTCCGAACCGGCGTTGCTCGCCGACCACGACGTTTCCGCCGGCGTGAGCGTCATCATCGGCTCGGTCGACTCTCCGTGGGGCGTCCTCGGTGTGTACACTGACGACCAGTGTGCGTTCACGGAACACGACGCGAACTTCCTCCAGAGCGTCGCGAACGTCATCGGGACGGCCATCGAAACCGAACACACGAGGCGCGAACTCGAGGAGAGTTACGGGCGCATCTCGGACGGATTTCTCGCAATCGACGAATCGTGGACGTTCACCTACCTCAATGACCGCGCCAACCAGTTGATCAATCCTGACGGTCGCACGCTCGTCGGTCGGTCGGTGTGTGAGGTCGTCCCCGACGCCATCGCCGGCCAGTTCGACGAACACTTCGAGCGGGCGATGTACGAGCAAGAGACTGTCTCCTTCGAGGGCTACTATCCTGCGCCGCTCGAGCGGTGGTTCGAGATTCGTGTCTACCCCTCAGACACCGGCGTCTCCGTCTACTTTCGCGACATCTCCGAGCGAAAGCGCCGTGAGCGAGAGCGCGAACTGTTTCGGACACTTCTCGATTACTCCAACGACAGCCTGCTCGTCATCGATCCGCAGTCGGCCCGATTCCTCGACGCCAACGAGACGGCCTGTCGACGACTCGGCTACGATCGAGACGAACTCCTCGAGATGACGGTGCCGGAGATGGAACACCGATTCGAGGATATCGACGACTGGCAATCCCACGTCGACGACGTCGAGTCAGAGGGGTCGATAACGGTTACCGGAGAACACGTCCGAAAAGACGGGACGACGTACCCCGCGGAGGTCAACGTCGCACACGTCGAATTGGACCGGCCGTACATGATCGGAATCGCTCGGGACATCACCGAGCGTCGCGAGCGCGAACGAGAACTCGAGGCCTCGAACGAGCGACTCGAGCAGTTCGCGTACGCGGCCTCTCACGACCTGCAAGAGCCGTTACGGATGATCTCGAGTTACCTCCAACTCATCGAACGTCGCTACGCGGACGAACTCGACGACGACGGCGAGGAGTTCATCGAGTACGCGATCGACGGGTCGGATCGCATGCGCGAGATGATCGACGGCTTGCTCGAGTACTCCCGCGTCGAAACGCGTGGCGATCCGTTCGAACCGGTGGCCCTCGAGTGTTTACTCGGCGACGTCCTCGAGGATCTCTCCTTGCAAATCGAGGAGACGGACGCCGAGATTACGACGGGGCAGTTGCCCCGCGTGTCCGGGGACGCCAGTCAGTTGCGCCAGGTGTTTCAGAATTTGGTGGGGAACGCGTTGACGTACGCCGGCGAGGAACGACCGCGCGTCCACGTCACTGCACAGCGAATAGAGGAGAAGTGGAGGGTGTCGGTCCGCGATCAGGGAATCGGAATCGATCCCGACGATCAAGAGCGCGTCTTCGAAGTGTTCGAACGCCTCCACAGCCACGAGGAGCACCCTGGAACCGGTATCGGCCTGGCGATTTGCCGTCGGATCGTCGAGCGCCACGACGGAGATATCTGGGTCGACTCGGAACAGGGTTCGGGGTCGACGTTTTCAGTGAACCTACCTGCGGTCGACCCAGACGGCTAAAAACTGGCCGCCGACACACCGTCTGCTGTAGCGAAACGATTCGGGATAGCCATCCGCTGTGGCGACTTCGACGAACGTGCGCCACAGGGACCGTCAGCGACGCCGCCTCGAGTTGACCCGAAAAGCAGCGTCGAAAGTCGACCGACGACTGCGGGTGCGACGACGATCCAGCCCACGAGCGCCGCGTAGAGGACGACGAGCCCCGGCGTAAACGTCACCACCGATTCGAGGGTCAAGAGGGCAATGGCGACCCCACCGCCGACGGCGACCAGTGTGACGCCCTCGAGTCGCGAGCGAAGCCGCGGCAGTCGGTCGATCCAGCACGTCGCGAGGAGGCCGCCGATGGCGCTGCCGAGTGCGAGGACGGCGTAGGGGCTCGCGTCGGTGACGTAGACGGCGGGTGCCGAGAGGACGACGGCGAGGCCGAAGCCGACCGTCGGAATGCCGCGACTGATTCGGTTCATCGCGACGATGAAGGCGACGCCGAGTATCGCACCGACGATCACGTCGCCGAGGTAGTGGACGCCCAACACGACCCGCGAAAGCGAGATGGCGACGACGAGCGTGACGACGCCGAGGACGATCCACGGATCACGCAGGCGGTCGTAGGCGGCGGCGAGGCCCCCGTAGACGACCATCGAGGCGAAGGCGTGCCCGCTCGGGAAGCCGTATCCCTCGACCTCGAGGGAGGTGAGCATGACATCTTCGGGCGGGCGAGGGATTCCGAGTACCGTCTCGAGGGTCAAGATGAAGCCGAGGCCGGCGACGCCGTAGCTGATGACGAGTGCGCTCCGACGACGGTTGCCCCACCAGAACACGATGGCGAGGACGATCATTAACGGAACCGGGCTCCCGAGTTCGGTGATCGCGACGACGAGATCCGCGTACGACGATGGAACCTCCTCGCGGATCAGCGCACTCTCGTCCTCGAGACGCATTACGTGAGGACTGGTCGCTCGAGATACATATATCTAGGTCACGTCGGGTGAGTGACGGCGTCACGGACGGCGAGAGCGTGGGCGGCCGCTACGCGAAGAGATGGAACTCGACACACGAAGCTGTGGACGGCCGTCGCGGTCAGTCGCCGACTGCTATCTCGGCGATCACGGTTTCGCCGTCGAACACGAGCGACAGCGTTTCTCCCTCGGGAACGTCTTCGATGGTGACGACGTCGCCGACCGTTATCGAATCCGTCTCGAACGAATCGTCGTGCGTGTCGCCGTCGACGATAGCGGTGAGCGAGTCTGTCTCGAGTTCGTCCCCAACCACGTGGCGGAATTCGACGGTATACGTCCCATCCCCGTCGCTCTCGTGGAAACTCTCGAAACTGACTTCCGGCGTGCTCGCTTCGTTCTCCCCACCGAGAGATTCGCCGATACCGACTGCCGTTACGTCGTCCTCGCCGCGCTCGACCCTCTCGAGGTCGGCATCAGCGACGATCGCTCTCTCATTCGCTGTCGACAGTGAGATGGTATCGTGGAAGATACCCTCCTCGAGTTCGTCGAACGAGAACGACCTCTCGTCGATTTCCTCGCCGTCTTCGGACGTAAACGCGTTCCACGCTTCGTCCGCCACGAACGCCTCGTTCGCGAAGACGTGGTGGGTAAACCCGTCGTCGTACGCCGGTGCGACGTAGACGGCACGCGCGTCGGTATCTAACTCGCGGGTAATGGAGACGTCTTCTTCACCAGACAACTCGACCTCGAGGACGAACTCGACGTCGGGATCAGGATACTCGATTCGGTGCTCGTCTTCGTCAACGGTGATATCGCCGTCGACGAACGCCGGATAGTCGACCGTCCCGTCGTCGGTGACGGCACCAGCTAGTTCGGAGTCGCCATTACCTGAGTCGGTATCGTCGCTCCCGGACTCGCCGTCGTCACCCGAACCGGATAATTCGTCGAGACAGCCCGCGAGCGTCCCGACCGTCGCAGATCCGGCTGCGAGTAGGAGGCGTCGTCTCGTCTGTTCGCTCATTGTTCGAGGATACAACCACGGAAAATTGAAAGTTTCGAATATTGATACGATCTGCTGGTCGCGTTCACGCGTTCGCCCACTCGAGCAATCGAGCGTAGACCGGATCGGTCGCGAGCGCGTTCGAATCGCCGACGAGCACGAGCGCCCGTTTCGGTCGCGTCAGCGCGACGTTGATCCGGCGGTAGTCCTCGAAAATCGGTCCCTCGAGCGTGCCGGTCGCGGTGAACGAGACGATGATGACCTCCTGACTCGAGCCCTGGAACCGGTCGACGGTGTCGACGGTGACGTCGTCGGGAACGTGCGAAGAGATTTCGGACACCTGTGCGCGGAAGGGGGCGATGACGCCGATATCGTCTCGCTCGACCCCCGCAGCCTCGTAGGTCTCGATCAGGTCGGCGATTCGGGCGGCTTCCTCGCTGTCGGTGTACTGGCTGGAATCGCCCTCGACGTCGACGAACGCGACGGAGTCCTGCAGGTTCTCGGGGAGGGCGTCTCGAGAAACGTCTTCGAGGTCGTCCAGGGTTCGGCCGGCGACTGCGGGTTCGGCAGGGCGAAGCTTTCCGTCGTAGAACTCCCTCGAGGCGAACGCCTGAATTCGCTGGTTCATCCGGTACTGCCGGTCGAGCATCACGCCGGCGTCCGGATGGCAGTTGACGAGTCGTTCGAACAGCGACTCGGTGAGGTCGTTTTCGGCTCTCACGACGGGTGGCAACTGCTCGTGGTCGCCGACGAGGACGAACCGCTCGGCGAGGTTGATCGCCGCGCAGGTTCCCGGCTCCGTCAACTGGGCCGCCTCGTCGACCAGCGCGACGTCGAACGCCTGCTCTTTCATTACCCGGGAGCCACAGGTCGCCGTCGTCGCGGCGACGACCTGCGCGTTCTGGAGCGTTTCGACCCGGTCTTCCGGCTCTCCCGCTCGCTCGAGTCGGTATGGCTGCATGTCCTCTCGGACGCCGCTCTCGCTGCCGACGCGAACGACACGATCCGCGTCGATCTCGCCGTGTTCCTCGAGTTGCTCGAGCAGCGCCTCCAGCGCGTTGTCGACCGCCCGATTCGTGAACGCCGAGAGCAGGACGCGCTCGCCGCGTTCGACCATCGCGCGGATGGCGCGGGCGATGGTGTAGGTTTTCCCGGTGCCCGGCGGCCCGTGGATCAGCGCACAGTCGTTCGCGCCGACGGCCTTCGTGACGGCCTCGTTCTGGGCGGCGTTGTTGTCGATGAAGGTCTCGGAGACGGTGTCGAACTCCGGGTCGGCCCGCCCGAACAGGATGTCCTTGCGGCGATCGGATCCCTTCAAGAGCGCGTCGTGCATCGCCGCGAGCAGTCGGTCGGTGGTGAGTTCGGAGGGGTAGACGTCGAGTCGCGTGACTTCGACGGGTTCGTCGGCCGTGAGGACGACTTCGTCGTCGAGTCGCTCGATAGTCGCGAGTTCCGAGTTTCCGCGAACCGGGTGGCCGTCGCTCGCGAGGACGAAGTCGCCCTCTCGGATTTTCGAGTTCGCCCCGCTCGTCCGCTTCGCTCGCAGTTCCCAGCGACCTTCCTCGAGCGGGCGCTTCTCCACGAACTCGAGGTCGATCAGCGCACGGTCGTCGTCGGCCCGTTCTTGGGCGTCTTGCTCCCAGAGTTTGGCGTACTCGTGGTGGACCTCCCGTCGTTCTTCCTCGATTGCGCGGTAAAAGCGCTCGAAGTACTCGCGTTCGTCCGCGGGAATCGGCTGGCCGATCTGGCCGGCTTTGGACTCCTGATCGAGTCGCCCGGAGACGACCATGCAGGTGTCCTGCTCGAAACAGTACTCGCACTTCGCCGAGCCCTCGTAGCCCGTCGGCACGTCGCCTTTGATCTCCATCGCCGCGAGTTCGTTGCGCAACCGGACGACGAACTTCAGGAGGCCGTCGCCCATCGAGAAGTCCTTCGCGGGAGTGAGGTCGCCGGTCTCCTCGTTTCGGTCGAGCGCGGAGTTCTTGGTGTAGAGCAAGGTTCCCGTGTCCACGCTCCCGCCGTGTTCCTCGAGCATGAGCGCGTAGCAGGCGGCCTGGACCTTGTCCTTGAACCGGGGTTCTTTCTTCAGGTTCTTGCCCGTCTTGAGTTCGACCGGCGAGCCCCGCCGAACGGCGTCAGCGCGCCCGCGGATGCCGAACGTCTCGCTGATGAGCAGTTGCTCGGAGCGCCAGCTACTCTCCGCGGGCGAGAACTGCGTCGAGTCGTCGTCCGTCGTCGTCTCAGTATCGTCCTCGGTGAGACGACCCTGCTCGAGCCAGCCCTCGATGGCGCTTGCGTTCTCGCGAACGTCCTCGGCAACCCCCTCGGCCGTCTCGCCGAGCAAGCCGAGTTCGAGGCCGCGTTCCTCGACGCGGGCGTCGATGGACTCCTCGAGGTCCCGTCCCCGGAGAAGGTCGCCGAAGACCTCGTGGACGAGGGTCCCTTTCACGACGGGGTAGTTGAGCGGAACGCCCGAGAGTTTGTTCAGGTAGTAGAGTCGGGGGCACTCGACCCAGTTGCGGATCGCCGTCACGTTCACCAGAAAGGTCGGCTCGACGACGACGTAGGAGTCCCCGGTCGTCGCGTACCGGGTCTCGCCTTGGTACTCCTCTTCTTTCGCGTTCGTGACGAGGAGTTCCATCCCGGGTTCGACGTACTTGGCCGACTCGGTCCACTTGTTCCACAGCGTCACCGTCGTCGTCTCGTACTCGGGTTGCTGGTCGCTCGCGTCTTCGGATTCAGAGTCGTCGTCCTCGAGTCGGAGGGGCACTTCGGCGAGGTCGCTCTCGCCGTAGCTCGTCGATACCGTCCTGACTTCGACCTCGCCCGCGACGGTTCCGCGTACGTACACGAGTGTTCGTCACGGCCGAGCCATCAAAAACGCTATCGGTCGGGCCGCGAGGAGGATGTCAATCGAGGCGTCTTCGCACCGTTCCCTCGAGTTCGCTGCGGACCTGTCGAACGACCGGGGCCGGGTCGTCCAGGTGGAGGTAATCGAAGTTCGGCACCTCGTAGCACGATTGCAGGATCTCGCTCGCCCGATCCGAGAGCGAGGGTCGTTCGACCAGCGGGGAGTCCTCGCGGACGACGCTCACGAGGTGCTCGAGTTCGCCGTAGAGGTAGTGGGTGCCGACGCCGGTCTCGTAGCCTGGCTCGATCAAATCTTGGCGACCGAGGGCCACGTCCCAGTACCACGCGGGGAAGTCGGCACCGGCGCGGGTCGCACACGCGAGCGACTGCCACATCCGCGGGTTGATCTCGACGATGGAGAACTCGCCCGTCTCCGCGTCTCGGACGTACTCGATACAGGCGAGGCCGTGCCACTCGAGTTCGTCGAGGATCGCCAGACCCGCCTCCTCGAGGGCCGGAATATCGACTGATTTCCTGAAGACGCCGCCGCTGCCGGTGTAGGAGTCGCCGCGAAGCTGTTCGTGCTGGAACGTGGCGACCGCTTCGCCGCGGTCGTAGAGGGCGCCGAAGAGGTACTCCTCGCCCTCGACGTACTCCTGGACGATCGGTTCGTGGTGCATCTTTTGGCGAAGCGCGTCGACGTCCGGTTCTTCGCCGGCCGAGACGTGCTCGACCGATTTGGCGATTTTCGAGTCCGCGAACGAGAAGTCGTCGAGGTACTCGTCGGTGAGCAGGTTGTAGCGAGATTTGACGATTCGGTCGCCGCGCCAGTCCTCGACGTCGCCGAGCAGTTTCGTGTCCGGGATCGCTACTCCCGCCCGGGCCGCAGCGTCCGCGAGTCGCTTTCGATCGTGAACGTTCCGGAGTTTCTCGAGGTCGGGAACGACGACGTCGACGTGGCGCTCGAACTCCTCGGCGTACTTCGAGAGGATGTAGGGATCGTGGGGTCGGTGCGGGACGATCGTCCGAACGTCCGGTCGAGCCGCGAGCCCCAGGAGGGCGTCTTTGTACGCCGCGATGTCACTCGGCGGCGGAACGAGCACCGACTCGTCGCAGTGGCGGGAGGCGGTGACGCTCAGCGATTCGTCGTCGACCGCGGCGATGGTGTGAACGCCCGTCGCGGAGAGCGACCTGATCGACGCGTACCCGTGTGGGTAGCGCGAGGCGGTGACGACGACGGCGGGGCGGTCGTTACGCAACGGAGACCACCTCGGGTTTGAGACAGCGCCCGCACTGATCGTGGACATCGTCTGTTCGATCACTCGTCTGAGTTTCGAGGACGTGTTCCGTAACGGGCATCGTCAGCACGGTTAACAGCGTGTAGAGTTCGCCGACGCGCTCTTCACCCCGCTGATGGGCGTGATAGAGGTCGGAGACCGAGTGTGGATCGAGACCGGGAAGTTCCTCGAGCAGGTCGTCGTTCGACTCGAGGACGTCGCCCGCGAAGTCGAACGAGCGAAGCAATTCGGCGTCGTCCAGCCACGGCCCGTTCGTCAGGTAGGGAGCCGGCGGCGACTGACGAGAGACGTGTTTCTGGTAGAACGCACGCAGGTGTTCGCCGACGTACGACTTCGCGAACGGCTGAGAGAGTGCCATGCCGGTACTCGCGTGCGGAATCGTCGCCAGCGACGGATCGAGGCGCTCGGTCGCTCGCCCGACGAGGTCCCGGCGGAGACGGTAGCGAATCGGCACCGACAGCGAGAGGTCGAGCAACCGATTGTCGAGGAACGGCGACCGGTAGGGAAGCGTTCGCCGAAGGCCAGTGTGAAAGCGCATGTCGTCGTCGTTCGACAGCGGGTAGCAGTTGCCGTAGTAGACGAGTTCCTCGAGCGAGTCGTAGGTGACGCCGTGGTGGACGACCGTCTCGCCATCCCGGTAGATGTTCGCCTCGAGCACCGAGCGAAGGTCTGTCGGCATTCGGTGGCCGTCGTGGGCGTCCTCGAGTAATAGGTCGATGTAGTCGTCAATGGTCTCGACCGATCGCTCGGTTGGGATCGTCATCGATCCCAACGGACCGAGAGAGACCTCCGGTGACGGAATGCCGTAGTTGCCGAAGAGGGAATCGGCGTACAGCCCGGAGAGCAATCCATCGACCCGACCGGTCAACTCGGTGTCGAACCCGCTCGTGTAGGGCTGGGTGAACCAGCCGTTGAACGAGCCCGCACACCGGTTTCGCTCGAGCGAGGCGATGCGATACTCGGCGCCGCGCTCGAGGAGTTCGAATTCGATGTCCGCCTCGAGGGCGACCCGTTCGGCGACCTGCGCTTCACGGTTCATCCAGTCGTTCATGTGAAACGCCGTCGCGTCGTCGAGGGCAGCCAGGACGAGTCGCGAGTCGCTGCCACCCGAGAGCAACACGCCGTAGTCGCGGTTGTCGCGCGTCCACTCGTCGACGACCGTCTGGAATCGGCTGGCGAGTTCGTCGACGAACCACTCGACGGATTCGTCGCGCGGCCGATAGCGCGGCCGCCAGTACTGGTCGGTTCGCATCGAGCCGTCTTCGAGCGAAACCGTCGTCACCGTTCCCGGCTCGAGTTTTTCGATGCCCGTAAACGGCGTTTTCACGCCGAACGTTCGCCGGAAGGCGAGGTACTCGTGGAGGTACGGCGCGTCGAACTCGGTCTCGACGTCCGGATGGAAGGGCAGAAACTGGATGTTACTCGAGAACACGAACGTCCCGTCGGTCAATTGGGTCCAATAGAGTGGAACCGTCCCGAACCGGTCGGTACAGAGCGCGAGTTCTCGACGCGCTTCGTCGTAGACGATCGCTGTGAAGTTCCCATTTAACCCGCTCAACGAGTCGAACCCGTGGCGGTCGTAGTGTGAAACCAAAAACTCCGCGGGCGTCACGTCTTCGGGGCGAGTCACGTACCCCCCGAGGTTGTGCCCAGCGGCGGATCGGTCGTATCCGTAGATGTCGCCGATCACCCAGCATCGAATCGCGTCGTCGCCAGTTCCGGTTGCGACGGATCGATTGGCCGTCCGACACCCCTGTGGCGCGGTCGTGATTGCGACGTCTTCTGTCTCGTAGTGGACGCCCGCGTCGGACGAGAGCCACTCCTCGAGAAGGCCTGCTGGTGACGATCCGTCGACGCATACCACCCCGTGAGTGTTCCCCATTTCACTCACCTCCACCCGAGGAAGGACGGACGTGTTCGGTCGATCCCTTTCACAGACGTTCTCTGTGGGAGCACCATCATGACTCGATGAAAGTGCGAGCAACCAATTATTATACGTTCGATAGCACTCGAGTGATCGTCGAACGCGGTGAATTTAGTCAAAACGAGTGTTCTCGCAACTGCGCAATCCCCGCGACAATTCCTGAGCCTCGAAACGTGTGCGAATCCCGGATTTTCTCCGTGAGAATGATAACTGCCGTTCCCGACACGGAAATGTGGCTAACGAGCGCGAAACGAGTCGACGATTGTACGCCACAAAACTGTCTATGCATCTGTATGTTATATGGGGGAGAGTATCTGTCCGACGAATTGCTCTGATTTTATGCTAATTTACGCACGTCGGGAACCCTCGAGTGATAGTATTCACACACGAGGTTCGTCGCTTCTCAGACATCGCTGGCACTCGTTCGAACGGCTGACGTTCGGTGGCTCCGTTCTCGTCGGTCCGCCGGCGTCGATTGAGCGCCATTACTCAGTTTCACTCGCCGAACAATTCGTGATTACTCGAGACGGGAGGCGACGGGAACCGTAACAGTCGCCGACGTTTTTGCACGCATGCCGCAAGTTGGTACCCGTCATGAGTGACTCGAATCGGGACGACGGTGATTCTCGACCGACAGCAGACGCCGGTTCGGAACCGGATCACCGGGACGAGACTGCTGGTCCCGAGCAGCCGCCGTCTCCCTCCGACACCGACTCGGGAACGGGCGTCGGCGACCGTGACGATACCGGTCGCGACCCGCGCGACGAGACGACCCAAATCGCGAACGAAGAACGACGACGCAAGGTTTCGGTCATCAGCGCTCTCGTCGCCGCCATCGGTGTCTGGGTCGCTCTCTCGGTAATCGTCATCTACGACGTGTCGGCAGCGTCGTTCTGGAACAACGTGCTCGTCGGAAGCGTCGTCTTCCTCGCCGGCACGTACAATTACTACCGCATCGTCAACGATATTCCCCTCAGCGTCGGCATCTCGGGACTCGTCGCGTTGCTCGGCATCTGGCTGATCGTCTCGCCCGCACTCCTCGAGATGCCGGTCGGACTCGGGCTAACCGAAAGTCCGTTCTGGAGCACGCTCGGCTCCGGTGTGCTCATCGCCGCGTTAGCCGGGTACAACGCCTACGACGCCCGTGACGCCCGACGTGTTGCGACCGAATCCGAGTCTCCGCGGGCCTGAGCAGCCCCCGAACCGAACTTACGGCGTTGAGCGACGTACCGACTCGAGTTCGGCCTCGAGTCGTTGACGGCGGTACTCGGCGGCGTGGTGTCCGAGCGCGGTGACGGCGAAGGCGATCATAACGACGGCGAAGGCGAGCGAGACGGTCGGGGAGACGCCGTTGACGTAGCTATTGCCGAGTTGGCCGAGTGCGAGGGCCAGCGGTCCGAGTGCGAGAAGTGAGCTTTGAGCTGGCGTATCCCAGAATAGTTCGACGAGCGTGAATGATCGCCTGGTGGACATGGTCAATCGTCGGTTATCCGTGCTGGGAAGAGCGTCGATGTATCCCTTTTGGTTCGAAAGCGTCGGTTGCAACGTCGCGCTGGGGAGGGCGTTCACCTCGTCGACACGGGTACCGTATGCGACTCGCCTATTCGACGAAACGGTGTGAAACGGTTCCGACACGCCACACTACGTTCGTGAAACAGTTTCGACACGACGGAATGGGGGCTGAAACGGTTTCCCTCCCCCGTCGACCGCGTCGTTCGTCGGTATCGATACGTTCATTCGCGCCGGGATACTACTGCCGCCTATGCGGATTCGCGAGTGGAAAGACGTGCTTGCGGACGTCACGGACCGAGACGTCGACGCCGAACACTGGCGGGCGGTCGCGGGCGACCGAGCCGGCGGCGTCGGCGAAGACATGTATCTCGCACACCCTCGAGCCGGCGTCTTCTTCCTCAAAACGTACGCGAAGAATCCCTACCAGGTTCGGGGCGTCGGAACGCGAGTCGCTCGAAGCCTCGACGACGAAATCGGCTCGTTCCTCCCGCGGGAGGACGCGGGTGGCCGCTTCGCCGTCCAGTCACCCCCCGAAGACGAGTCTCACGCGGAGACGGTTTCGAAACGCCTCGAGACCGTCCTCGAGACCCACGCGGACGCCCCGACGCGGCCACAGGACCTCTTCGACGACGTCATGGACGCCCTCGAGAGCCCGGCGTTCGGGCCGATGGCGTACGATCAGTACGACCGTCCGGACGAACTCGAGGAACTCGGCGACCGCTTCGAGGAGGCCGACGAATTGCTGAACGCGGAACTCGACGACCTCATCGAGACCGACGAGGTCGACCGCGGCTTCATGTGAGCCCCACCGGGCCTCCTGCGGTTACGCCGGGCCCTCTGTGTTTACACGAGGATTCTTGCGGTTACGTCAGGTCTCCCGCGATTACATCAGGTCTCCCGTGCCCCGACCCGATGGATTGGTCTCGAGGGAGGGCAAATCTCCCGTTTCTGCGAGCGTTTTGAACCGCCGGAGCGACGTGCCGACGAGCGATTCGGGGACGACGCCGAGTCGCTGCATCACGGCGTTTCCGAGTTGGCCTCCCGGCGGGTCGTACCGAACCTCGAGGGAGACCTCAGTCCCTCGGTCGTCGGGTGCCGACCGAAAGCGAACCGTCGCTTCGTAGGGGATCGGTGCGCCCGAGAGCGATTGCCAGGTCAGTCGACTCCCCGGCTGTTCGTCGACGAGTCGGGAGTCCCACTCGAAGCGGCGACCGAAGGGGGCGTCGACCTGCCAGCGGTGTCGATCACCGTCCTCGTCGTCCGGTTGAGACACCTCCGCGAACGTGCCGACGATCCGGGACAGGTGCTCGGGATCTCGCCAGTAGGACTCGAGTTCCTCGGCCGGTTTCCCGACCGTGATCGAGCGTTCGACGGTCGGTTCGCGAGCCCTCGAGTCGGCCGTCCGCTCGTCGTGCGTCGGTGTCGTCTCCGGGTGAACGGGTGCGGATTCTCCTTCGCGCTCGAGGCTTCGCGACGGACGACTGCGCCCGGTCGCGGCGCGATAGAGCAGAAATCCGCCAGCGCCAGTCGTGAGCGCGCCGGTGAGCGAACGTCGCGTGAGGCCGTGCCAGAGGAGCGCGCCGCCCGCTGTCGCGCTCGCGATGCGCTCTCGTCGGCCGAGTCCTCGGTTCGTTCCGGTTGCTGGTCGGTCGTCGCTCCTCGAGTGGGCGTCCGTCTGCGTGTTCGTTTGGGATGTCATCGTTCGAAGTGGCCGCTGGGGAGTGTGGCTGTGGGAAACGCCGGGAGTGCATCACTGCGTCGCGTCGGCGTGGTATGCGTATACTCCGGTGCACTCGCTCATTGGATGTATGGGCTGCACGTGCAACGCTCGCCGTGAGGTCGGGGAGCAAACCGTCGGACAGGGACGACCTGCGTACGCGTCCGGTGGGCATTTGCGGCCACAGGCCGACATTCCCACCATGAGCGACGAACCGACGGCCGTCATCCGCGACTACTACGAGGCCCTTCGAACCGGCGACCCACTCGAAGCGTACTTCGAGGGGGACAAATCGACCGTCAAATTCGGTATCAGCGAGGCGTTGTTCGGCTCCGACGAAGTGGGCGAAGCGCTCCGAAATCAAACCGAGACGACCGCGGAGTGGTCCGTCGAGAGCGGCCACCTCGTGGTTACGACCCACACGGATACGGCGACGTTCGCAGACGAGGTGACGATGGCCTGGACGGACACGGAAAGTGGTGAACGCCGGCGATTCGAAACGCGCTGGAGCGGATCGCTCGTCCACCAGCCTTCGGTGGAGTCGGGAGGGAGACCGGAGTGGCTGTTCGAAACGATGCACGTTAGCACGGCCGACACCGTATGAGGCCCGACGCAGACGGACTCGAGTCCGCTACTGAGGGGAGTTCAGATGCATCTGACGGCGGCGACGATCATCGGCCGGACCCAGCCGAGTACGACCGCGCCTGTGCCAGTTCAGAGACGCAACTCTCCGATCGACTCAAGGGCGCGTTCGTCCTGCTCGTCGGATTCTCGAGTGCCACGATGGCGCTCCAGGGAGGCGCATCCGCGCGCGCTATCGGATTGGCGACGATCATCGGACTCGTCGCCGGGGCCGCGCTGGTGTGGTATCTACAGACGATTTTCGACTAATCGAACGTCATCTCGAGTGGAGTGTGCAGTCGGCCGATCGATAGCTGACTGACCTTCGTCGTACTCGCCTGGCTAGGAATCGCTCCGCTCGCGGGAGTCAGCGGCTTCGGCTGGGCACTGCTCGTCTCGAGTCTGCTCCTCGTCTCGGCGCTCGCCCATCGCTATCGCGAGCAAGCGATCGAACTGGACGAGTCTGCAACGTCGCCGAAACACCCCTCACAGTAGTTGCTAAGTCGGTTCCGTCATTCAGAGTACCCCGTGAAACTCGCGGTCAGTATAGACGAACCTCTTTTCGTCTCGGGTGCGCTTGGCGCACCGCTCGACGAAAACCCGTTCATGCCAAAAAGCCGGTCTCGCTTCGCTCGACCGGCGAATCGCGCTCACTACCGGGTCCTTCGGACCGCTCGTTCGCGCGAATGCTCGTGTTCGATTCGCACACGGTTATCGAACTTCCTAATTCAGGTTCAGGCGAACTCCTGACTAAAGAGGTCGTGCTACTATCTACTGCTACAATCGAAACGAGGAGAGACGGAGCGATATCGAAACGACTGTCTCACCGATCGACGCGCTGCAGCCACAGCGTCGGATCGTCGAGTTCGTCTTGCGTCGGCAACTGTGCCGGGCCCTCCCAGACGACGCTCGCCGTCTCGAGGTCGGCGCTCTCGACGACCGTCTCGAAGAAGTTCTTGCCACGCTCGTACTGTCGCTCTTTGAGGCCGAGCCCGAGCAATCGACGGAACAGCTGCTGAAGCGGCCCCCGACCCTGCCGTCGTGCGTCGAGTTTCCGGCGTAGATCCGCGTACTCGTCGTCGAAGGCGTGATCCATCAGCAGTTCCGCGTAGCCCTCGACGACCGTCATTGCGGCGTCGAGATCGCGGAACGCGGCGCGGTCGAACGAGCCCTCCGTGAGCGTCGCGATGCCGGCTTCCATCCGCGACTCGAGGTGATCGGAGAGCCACGGGGCGGCCCCGAACTCCGCGGCGTGGGTCACTTCGTGGAAGGCGATCCAGCGGCGGAATCGGTCCGGGTCGACGTTCAGTTTGTCGGCGGCGCTTAGAATGTTCGGCCTGACGAAGTACAGCGCGTGGTCGTCTTCGGGCGTCTCCGCAAGGAGGAGGGGGTCGTACTGGCCGAGGACGTTCCGGCCGAGGAAAGCGAGAAGCACGGTCATCGTGCCCGTATTGATCGTTCGGGCGACGCCGGGAAACGTGCCGGGGGGAACTTGCTGCTCGAGCGTCTCCATCACGCGTTCGAAGGTCGCGATATTGGCGTCGATCCAGTGGTGGCGGTTCTGGATCTCGACGGTGTCGGGAACGTCGAACTCGACGTTCGCCACCGTTCGCACGGCGTCTCGCGCCTCTCGCACGTCGCGAGCGTAGGCCTCGCGCTCGCCCGCCTCGAGCTCGAGCGAGCCGGGGTCGGTCACCGCCTTGGCGGCGTCGGCGGCCGACTCCCAATCGATGACGTCATCGCCGGATGCCCCGGCAACGGCCCGGGCGCTACGATAGAGGTTCACGAATACCGGATACGGGAAGCACGCGCAAAAGCGTTCGGCCGAGCGGGTCGATTCGCGTTAGATTGGGTCAGTTGACGATAACGTCCGGCTGTTCTTCCTCCTCGAGTTCTGGCTCGTCGTCACCGCGGAACTTCTTGGCGGCGACGCCCGCCGCGACGAGGACGACGAGGGCGACGAGTGCGCCGACGGCTTTTCCGCCCGAGCCGTCTTCCGATTCTGCGTCCGAAGCTTCGTCTGTGGCCTCGCCAGCCTCGTACTCCGACTCCGTTTCGGTGTCGTCACCACTCGAGGCGAACGGAAGGGCGCCGTCAATCGTTCCGAGTCCGAACTGGGTGTCTCCGTCAAGATGCAACTCGATGAGGGTAAATTTCTTCTCTCCCATGAGCAGGGGGTCAACGAGCGGGCACTTAGCCGTTGGGTTGGGTGTATAGCCGGAGCGACGCAGTCGGCATTCGGTCGTGGAATCGACGATCTCATGACGGACGGTTGCCACTATCGGTGTGCTATTTATTGGCGAAACCGAGCGATCATCGCCGTCCAAACCGGTCGTTGCGGACGCAGGACCGGTACGATTAAGTGTCCATCACCTGCGCTCTGTTATATGAGTGGACGACCGCTTGACGTCCTCGAGGCGTCGCTCGGCGACCGTGTGACGGTACGACTCAAGAGTGGCGACGAGTACGTCGGCGACCTCGCCGGCTACGATCAACACATGAATCTCGTCCTCGAGGACGTAACAATCCCGCTCGAGGGCGACACCGGCGAGACGTCGCCGGCCGAAGACACAACCATTATACGCGGCGATAACGTCGTTTCGATCACTCCATGACTGGTGCAGGAACCCCGAGCCAAGGAAAGAAGAACAAGACGACACACACGAAGTGCCGTCGCTGCGGAGAGAAATCGTATCACACCAAGAAGAAGGTCTGCTCGTCGTGTGGCTTTGGCAAATCGGCCAAACGCCGCGAGTACGAGTGGCAGTCGAAGACCGGCGACCACTAAGGACGACGGACTAACGCGTTTGGCGGTCTTCATCTCCTGCTTTCGACGAATTCGAGTGACGACGATGGTTTTCACGTCGGTACTCGCCCGCGCCCGCCGGTGACCACCGCTCTTCCGTCGATGAACACCCATTTGTTCAGCGCCGCGAACACTCGAGTATGGAACTGACGGACGCATTTCTCGGCCTCGAGTGTCTCGAGTGTGGATCGATCCACGACGGCCCCGACGTGCAGGCGTGTCCCGACTGCGGCGGGTCACTCGATCCGACCTACGACTACGACGCCATCAACGTGAGTCGCGAGACCTTCGCTTCCCGACCGTTCGACACCCAGTGGCGGTACGAAGAACTGCTCCCGTTCTCGCGTTCGTCCGCGGTGACGATGAACGAAGGGGCGACCGCGCTCGTTCCCTGTCCGTCCCTCGCGGACGAACTGGGCGTCGAATCCGTCTACCTCAAAGACGAGGGTCGAAACCCGACGGGATCGACGACGGATCGCGGCCAATCGCTCGCCGTCACTGCTGGCGCTGGTCGCGACGCGAACGACGTCGCACTCGCCTCGACGGGCAACGGCGGACAGTCGGCCGCCGCCTACGCCGGACGGGCCGGCCTCGAGTCACACACCTACGTCCCCTCGCGCTCGAGTTTCTCGAACAAGGCGATGATCAACGTCCACGGCGGCGACATGAACGTCGTCGGTGGCCGCTACGACGACGCCGTCGGTGCCTTCGAGGAGGCCTGTGGGGAACACGACGACTGGCACTCTCTCCAGGCGTTCGACAACCCCTACCGTCACGAAGGCGCAAAGACGACGCTGTACGAACTCGTCGAGCAGCTCGAGTGGTCGGTCCCCGACGTCGTCTGTTATCCGACCGGGCTCGGCCTCGGTCTCGCGGGGGCGTACAAAGCCGCCACCGAACTCCGCGAACTCGGCCTCGTCGACGAACTCCCGGGTCTCTACGCCGCCCAACCGGCGGGCTGTGCACCCATCGTCGAAGCCAGCGAGAACGATCGCGAAACCCACGAGCCGGTCGAGACCCCGGACACTATCTGCGGCGAACTCGAGATCGCCGATCCCCCGGCGAGTTCCCGCGTACTCGAGGCGCTCGCGGCGACCGACGGCGGTGGCGTCACCGTCGACGACACGGATATTCTCGAGGCCGGCGTGCAGGTCGCCGCTCACGAGGGTCTCGAAATGGCACCGAGTCCAGCCACGGCGGCCGCTGGCGTCTGGCAACTCGCCGAAAACGGCGCGTTCGACGGCGACGAGACGGTCGTCATCGTGAACACGACTGCCGGGAACAAAGAAGGCGACGTGTTGCGCAGTCACCTGATGAGTCAGGGAATCTAATTCTGCGGTCAGTCGTCGTCAGCGTTATCGGTCGGCTCTCGGTCGAATTCGCGTCGCGTCGATTCCTCGAAGGAGTCGACGTTCGTCTCGTCGACGACGTCGATGGAGACGCCGGCTTCCATGCCCCGCGTTCGGTTCGCGTCGCCGAATCCGGCGCTCAGGACGCGTGTAAGGGCGTCTTCGACGTCTTCCTCGAGGACGGTGATGCGATCGGATTCGACTTCGATGACGAACCCAGTGGTGATGTTCGGCGAGGTCGGTAAGAACAACACTTCGCGGCCGTCGTCGGTCGTCTTGCCGGTTTTGAACGCCGTCATTCGCAGCCCGTTCCACGTCTCGAGTTTGACGGGCGTCTGGAGGGATTCCTGCTCGCCGAAGGCGGTTTCGGCGGCCATTTTCGAGGCGTTGTAGACGACTCGCATAACGGGGACGCGGTTCGCGACGTTGTCGACGACCCGTTCGAAGAGGCCGCCGACGGCGGTTCGCATGAGGTAGCCGACGGAAAAGGTGAGGATGGTGAAGACGGTCAACGCGACGACGACGCGAAGGAACCGTGCGAGTTCCTCGCGTGACTGCTGGGCCTGTCCGGAGTCACCGGGGATTAGTGGTTCGAGGGCCTCCGCCTCGAGGATGAGTCCGGGTGTGATCCCGGCGATGAAGCCGTAGAGCCAGTAAATAACGTAGAGGGTGACGAGAATCGGGCCGAGGACGATCAGCCCACTCGCGAAATCCCGCTTCCACGAAGCCATGTACGCAGACTCACACCAAGGGCTAATGAGCCCTTCCCTTTAGCGCCCGACAATGGCCCGGAGGGCGAACCAGAGGTTTTCCTTCCGCTCCGTGACCCGTCGATAGAAGTACGACGACCACCGATCGCCGAAGGGAACGTACTGATAGACGGGATACTCCCGGGCGAGCGCTTCCTGCGCGTCTTCGCGAACGCCCATGAGCATCTGCAGTTCGAACTCGGTCCCGTACTCCTCGTGGAGCGAAATCGCGTAATCGATCATCGCCGGATCGTGACTACCGACCGCAATTCCGCCGTCGAAGTGCTCGAAGGCGTACTCGAGCAACCGTCTGTACTCCTCGTTGACCCGCGTTGAATCCTGATAGGCGACGTCCGTTGGTTCGTCGTAGGCTCCTTTGACGAAGCGGACCTTGCCCGGAACGTCGGCGAGGCGTTCTACGTCCTCGCGGGTGCGTTTCAGGTTCGCCTGGACGCAGACGCCGAGGCGGGGATTCTCGTCGTCGCCGTACTCGTCCGCGAGCGATTCGAACGCGTCAAGTGTCGCATCGGTCGTCGTGTGGTCTTCCATGTCGACCCAGACGAAAACGCCGTGTTCGACGGCCGCCTCTACGAGGCCCTCGAGTTCCTCTCGAAAGACGTCCTCGCCGAGGTCGAGACCGAGTTGGGTCGGCTTGACGGAGAGACAGGCCTCGAGATTGGCCCGAGCGATGTCTTCGATTAGCGTGCGATACGTCGCAGCGTCGGCGCGGACGTCCGCGCGGTCGTCGTAATGTTCCCCGAGCAGGTTGACGATAGCGCGGACGTTTCGGTCGTCGAGCCGTCGCACGTGCTCGAGGACCGTCGCGGGGGACTCCCCGGCGACGAACCGATTCGCGATCGGCGGGATCATACCCGTCCCTTCGGTCGCTGATTATAAGGAATTTTGTTCCGTCTCGTGTATTGATCTGTTCATCAGCGCCTACATTCGACACAGAATCCCACTTCATCGACATCCGTTTTAGACGTTCGTCAACGAGGCGTTCTCTCGGTCCCCCCGCACTCGAGTTCAAACCTGTAATCAAAATCCGTATACACACTTCATGGATATTGTGGACAAATTATTAGTGCCTGTTTCACCTCGGATCACGTATGACGGCAGGACCGCCGATAGACGAGATTCACTTCGACGACGCACCGAACGTCGACAGCGTCCCGGGACCGAACACGCAGGCGCTACTCGAGAAACAGGAAAATATCGACAGTAGCGCGGTCGCCTATCCGAACGACATTCCGATCGCCTTCGAGGAGGGCAAAGGGGCGACCGTTCGCGACGCCGACGGCAACACCTACATCGACCTCTTCGCCGGGATCGGCGTGCTCAACGTCGGCCACTCGAACCCCTACGTGCTCGAGGCCGTCCACGAGCAAGCCGACAAGTTCGTCCACACGGTCGATTTCCCGACCGACGCGCGACTCGAGTTGATCGAGAAACTCGACGAAATCGCGCCCGCCGGGTTGCAGGGGAACAACCGCGTGGTTTTCGGTGGCCCAACGGGCAGCGACGCCATCGAGGCGTCGATCAAGCTCTCGAAGTACAACTCCGATGGCGACGGCCTCATCGCCTTCCGCGGGTCGTATCACGGCGCGACGACCGGCGCGATGAGCGTCACGTCGAACAAGAAGTTCAAGGGTCACTACACGCCGTTGCTCTCCGACGTGGTCCACGCGCCCTACCCCTACCCGTTCCGAGAGGGACGCTCGCCCGAGGCGTCGGTCGATCACGCCCTCGAGGAGGTCCAGGCCATTCTCGAGGACCCCTACGGCGGCCTCGCGAACCCGGCCGGAATCATCGTCGAACCGATTCAGGGAGAAGGCGGCATCGTCACGCCCCCGGAGGGATTCCTGCAAGGGCTTCGTGACCTCGCCGACGACAACGACGTGACGCTCGTCTTCGACGAGATTCAAACCGGCCTCGGGCGCACCGGCGAGTGGTGGGCCAGCGACTGGGAGGGCGTGACGCCCGACGCGATGACCTCCGCGAAAGCGCTGGGCGGCGTCGGCTTCCCGCTCTCGGCGACGATGTACAAGGAAGAACTCGACACCTGGGGGTCGGGCGACCACGCCGGAACCTATCGCGGCCACGTCGTCGGCATGCGCGCCGGAACCCGCGCCATCGAGTACATCCAGGAACACGACCTGCTCGCGCACGCTCGAGACCTCGGCGAGTACATTCAAGATCGACTGCTCGAGGCCGCAGACGAGACCTACCACCTCGCGGACGTGCGGGGCAAGGGGCTGTTCATCGGTGCCGAGTTCGTCGACAGCGACGGTAATCCGGGCGACGACCTCGTCGACGCGATTCAACAGTACTGTTTCGAACACGGCGTCCTCGTCTGGACGGCCGGCCGCCACGGCAACATCCTGCGAATCATCCCGCCGCTCGTGCTCACCCGCGATCTGGCGGAGACAGCCCTGGACGTCGTCGTCGAGGCGATCGATCACGCCGTCGAGGCTGAAACCTGAGCACTGACCCGACCCGCAGACTCACTTCCCATCGTTCACCGACTGACACGCGATTCGACCGTTTCCATGTCCGACACAGAATCCATCGAAACCGACGGCGCACCGAGCAACGACAACCCCTACTCCCAGGGTGTACTGGCCGGCGACACCCTCTACGTCTCCGGCTACGGCCCCGTCGACCCGGAGACGGGCGACGTGGTGGAGGGGGACATTCAGGCCCAGACCGACCGCGTCCTCGAGAACATTGCGGCGGTCGTCGACGAGGTCGGCGGCGACGGACTCGATGACGTCGTCAAAGTCACCGTCTATCTGACCGACCTCGCGGACTACGAGCGGGTCAACGAGGCCTACGGCGAGCAATTCGGCGAGGAACCGCCTGCCCGCGTCTGCGTGGAAGTCTCGCGACTTCCCGAGGACGTTCGCGTCGAACTGGACGCGACCGCGTACCTCGGCTGACCCGCTCGCCGCTCTCACCGTTATCTCCGCGTTTCCGAGTCTCCTCCGCGTATTCGAGTATCGAGTACGGTTAAGTGGGGTCCGTTCCTATCACCGCCAAGAATGTCCTACGACGTACGCACTCGGCTGTCGGAACTCCGCCGGGAGTTTCACCGCCACCCCGAACCCGGGTGGCGGGAGTTTCGGACGACCGATCGAATCGTCGCGGAACTCGAGCGAATTGGCGTCGACGAGGTCGCCGTCGGTCGGGAGTGTCTCGCGAGCGACGCGCGGATGGCCGTTCCCGATGAGGAAGAGATCGAGCCGTGGCTCGAGCGAGCCCGCGAAGCCGGCGTTCGAGACGACATCCTCGAGTTGACGGCCGACGGACACACGGGCGTCGTCGCGGTCCTCGAGTGCGGCGAGGGCCCCTCGGTCGGCCTTCGGGTCGACATGGACGCAACGGCAATCGAGGAGTCGACGGAGGCCGGTCACCGACCCGCGGACGAAGGATTTCGGTCAGAACACGACGGCTACATGCACGCCTGCGGGCACGACGCCCACATCTCGATGGGGTTGGGAACGCTCGAGGCGGTCCGGGACAGCGACTTCTCGGGAACGTTCACGGTGTTCTTCCAGCCCGCCGAAGAGATTTCAGGAGGTGGCAAGGCGATGGCCGAAGGCGGCTATCTCGAGGGGGTCGACGACCTCTTCGCCGTCCACCTCGGCCTGGGCCAGCCGACGGGAACCGTCGTCGCCGGCGTCGAAAAACCCCTAGCCATGGCTCACATCACCGCCACGTTCGAGGGGGCGAGCGCCCACGCCGGCACGGCCCCGAACGAAGGGGCGAACGCCATGCAGGCGCTCGCGACGGCGATTCAAAACGGCTACGCGATTCCTCGTCACAACGACGGCATGACGCGCGTGAACTTCGGCTCCGTCGAAGGCGGCACCGCGAGCAACGTCATCGCCGAGGAGATTACCCTCGAGGGCGAAGTTCGCGGCGAGACGACGGCCCTGATGGAGTACACGCGAACCGAACTCGAGCGCGTCTGCTACGCCGCCGCGGAGATGCACGACTGTGACGTGACCCCGCGCGTGATCAGCGAGTCGCCGAGCGTCGACAGCGACCCCGAACTTCGCGACCTCGTCGGTTCCGTCGCGCGACGAACCGACGGCGTTACTCGGGTCGTCGATACCGCAGAACTTGGTGCGAGCGAGGACGCGACGTACCTGATGGAGCGCGTCCAGGAGTCGGGCGGCCTCGCGACCTACGTTCTCGTCGGCACCGACCACCCGACGAATCACCAGACGCCGACGTTCGATATCGACGAGGCGAGTCTCGAAATCGGCGTTTCGGTGCTTACGGAGGCCGTCCTCGAGTGCGAACGCCGACGGTCGTGAGTCGATCCGCGAGCACTGCTCACCGGAGTGACGGGCGAATGACTCGCCGTAGCTCGGGATATGTGGATTGAAACACATGTTCAGTAGATCAGAAACGTTAATTCGCGCGATACCCGTGTGTCCTGTATGAGCCAGGATGACGTGCCGGCGTCACTGCAGACGGCAGCCGATGCGGATCGACCGCGCGGGATTCTCACACCGTCCGATCGTGACTTTCTTCTCGGACGGAAGACGGACTACACCGATCACTCGAAAAAGCAAAAACGAAACCGCATTCGTCGGCGCGTTCGCAACGCGGTCCTCGATTTCAGTATCCTCTTCGAGTACCTCGAGGAACGGGATCGACAGACCGTCTTCGACCCTGACGACGACGAGCGAGACGCCTACACGCAGGGGATTACGGATATGCTCGCCTTCCTCCATCTGGGGACGATGGGCTATCACACGCCCTTTAAAGACATGCTCTCGGAGGGTGTCGGGCAGGCCGAACAGCGACTGGCCGGGTCGAACTACCGGATGGTCAACGTCGAGTTCAACGTCGAACCGGTCGGCCAGATCGACGTCGACGAAGTGGTCGACAAACTCGAGAACGAGGAGTTCGCCCAGCTCACCGACGAGGAACTCCGCGCGTTCGTCAGGCTGCTAACGATGTCCGAGGAGTTCTCGCCCGAGTCGGCCCGCGAGCAGATCAAAAATCGCGTCGACGAGTACACTACCCAGGTCAGCGAGAGCGCCGACGCTCGCGACGGGAAACTCGAGGAACTCACGAACTGAATCGCATGGGCGAGACGAACCCGTTTTCGGAAAGTCCCAATCCGCCACGAGTACAGCCGATGAAATCGTAAAGACGGCACGTCCCCCTCCACTTTTTGGTATTCGGTCGCTTCTTTCCTGCCAGCGAATAGACTGTCCAGTTATTTCTATCACCAGGTCGATGTCAGTGGCGGATTTGAATAAACGACATCTGTGTATGTCGGTTACAAAAAGAAAATATTTATGCGGGAGACTCACGTTTGCTTCGGTATGCCATCACGCAGCATGGTTGCTGTTGACCGTGATCAGGGCAGCTACCGAGTGAACTGGGGCGTACTCGAGGGGGGAACGTGTCATGAGCAGTGAAGAACGGGGTGCGGTTGGCCGGTTCGTCGACGAACTCGATCCCGTCGTCTTCGTCTTCGGAGCGTTACTGTCGGTGGGGGTGATCGTCGCGTTTTTCATCGATCAGGACGCCGTCGCGAGCGCGATCGATGCCGCGGAAAACGAGATGCTCAGCTACCTGAGTTGGGCACTGTTGGTGATCGTCTTCTTGATCGTGTTGTTCTTACTGTTCTTGATCGTCGGTCCGTGGGGGAAGATCAAACTCGGAGACGACGACCCCGAGTACAGCTTCCTTTCGTTTTTCGCGATGTTGTACTCGGCCGGCTTCGCCGCCGGCGTCGTCTTCTGGGGGCCGACTGAAGGACTGTTCTACTACGACGATCCGAACCCGCTGTTCGGTGCTGAAAGCGGCTCGGCCGAAGCGATTCCGCTCGCGATTCAGCAGACACTGTTCCACTGGGCGCTGCCCCAGCTCGCGGTGTTTACGATCATGGGCATCGCGATCGGGTACTTCGCGTACAACTACGATACGGTCCCGTTGCGGGTCTCCTCGGCGCTCACGCCGATCCTCGGCAAGGAGAACCTCGACGGGCCGGCGGCGAAGGTGATCGACATTTTGGCCGTCTTCGCGACGATCGGTGGCGTCGCGACTTCGCTCGGCTTCATCGGGAGCCAGTTCGTCAGCGGGCTGGATTACCAGTGGGGGATCAGCATGGGCGATACCGGCATCTTGCTCGTGGTCACGACCATGACCATCCTCTTTACGATCTCGATGGTGCTCGGGATCGACAAGGGGATTCGCCGGCTGTCGAACTTCAACATGATCCTGTTCGTCGCGTTAATGCTCGTCACGTTTATCGTCGGCCCGACGATGTTCCTCCTCTTGCTCGGCTCGCAAGCCATGGGCGGGATGATCGGCGATTTCGTCTCGATGAGCCTCTACACTGGAGCCGGAACCGGAGAGGGTGGGACCGGATGGGTCGAAGAATGGACGGTCTTCTACTGGGCGTGGGCACTCTCGTGGTCGCCGTTCGCCGGCCTGTTCATCGCCCGTATTTCGAAGGGCCGAACCGTTCGTGAGGTCGCGTTTACGGGAATAGTCGCCACGTCCGCGGCGACTATCCCGTGGTTCACGTTCGTCGGCGGCACCGCCGTCTGGGCCCAGCACAACGGTATCGCCGACTTCGGTGAGGTGCTGGCAGGTGAGGCAGGCGCGGAGGTGTCCGGTTTCATCTTATTCGACGCGCTTTCGTTCTCGGTCGCCGGCATAACCATTCCGATCGGGTCGGCGCTGATCATCGGCTTCCTGATCCTGGTCACGTCGTTCTTCGTCACCTCCGCCGACTCCTCCACGCTCGCCGTGTCGATGATGACCACCGGCGGCAAGGCGTCTCCGTCGACGATCAACCGCCTCTTCTGGGGCGTCGTCCTCGGATTAACCGCCGCGATCCTCATGATTCTCGGCGGTGACGAAGGAGCCGGCGCACTCGAGCAAGCGGTGGTCATCACGGGCGCGCCGTTCGCGTTCGTCTGTCTGCTCGCGCTGTTCGCGCTCGTCCACGACTTCAGCAGTACAAAGGGCCGGGTCCTGCTCCAGGAGAAAACGGTGCTCTTTGGCTCGAGTTCCGCTCGAACGGATGACGATGACGAGCCGACGCCGGCAGCGGAACCGGGAGACGACGACTAACGGTCGACCTCGCTGCGGTATTCGATTTTCGTATTCGTGCGTCGGTTTTCGTGTTTTGACTTCCCTCGAGGAGTGTGGCCCCGAGCGGGGGCGAAGCTCACCGAGTCGCCGACTATCGTGCCCACCTATAACAACATTTAATGGATGACGTACACATATTCTGTGTATGGATAGGGATACTGCGGAACCGGACGTGGGTGCCTTCCCCGGCCCTAACGCCCGCGAATGGGTCGCCTACCACGGGGAACACGCCGCACCCAGCGAGTACTCCCACGAGTTCGTCTGGGACGTGACTCGCGAGGCAGACGGCCCGTTCGTCACCGATGTCGACGGAAACGTCTTGCTCGATTTCACCTGTCATATCGGCGCGGCACCCCTCGGCTACAACAACCCGAAAGTCACCGAGAAACTCCGCGAGTTCGACCTCGTCGAGCCGATGAAAATCGCCGGCCAGGACATGTACTTCGGTGCCGGCCCGACACCCGAGGAGTCGTCGGTTCCGGGTTCGAGTCACTTGATGGAAAAGCTGATCGAGGTCTCGAGTCAGTACGGTATGGACACGGTCTTCCTCTCGAACTCCGGCGCGGAGTCGATGGAGAACGCGATGAAAGTCACCCACGACTACCGGGCACCGGCGAAGTACGGCGTCGCGTTCGAGGGCAGTTTCCACGGTCGAACGCTCGGCACGCTTTCGATCACCAAATCCAAGGAGGTCTACACGCGTCACTATCCCGAGATCAGCGGCATCGAGACGATCCCCTTCTGTGCCGACCGCGCGTGCGACGCCGGAAGCTGTGACTGTGGCTTCTTCGCGGGCGGCTCACAACTCCGGAACTCGCTTTCGCCCGAAGGCGGCCACATCAACCCCGACGAAATCGCGTTTCTCACCCTCGAGCCGATTCAGGGCGTCGGCGGTTATCGCTTCCCGAGCGAGACGTTCATGCAGGAAATCGCGGACGTGACCGACGAGTACGACATCCCGCTCGTCGTCGACGAGATCCAATCCGGCGTCGGCCGGACGGGCGAAATCTGGGCGTCGGATCACTATCCCATCGAACCGGACGTCATCGCGAGCGCGAAGGCCTTACGCGTCGGTGCGACCATCTCGCGCTCGGAACTCTTCCCCAGCGAGAAGAACCGGCTGGGGTCGACCTTCGGCGGCGGCGACCTCCTCGGCTCGATGATGGGCGCGTTCACGCTCGAGGCCATCGAGGAGTACGACCTGCTCGAAAACGCCACCACGCGGGGCGAACACGCGAAGGAGTTGCTCCGGGACGACTCGCCCGACTACGTCGAAGACGTGCGCGGCAAGGGCCTCATGCTCGCCGTCGAGTTCGACTCGCCCGGGCGACGAGACGCCGTCGTCCAGGAGTCGCTCGAGCGCGGCCTCCTGACGCTTGGCTGTGGCAAACAGACGATTCGTCTCTTACCGCCGCTGGACTCGAGCGAACGCGAGATCGAGTTGGGTATCGGGATCTTCCTCGAGGCGGTCGAAGCGGCCGGGGCGAGCGCGAAGGCAGCCTGAGGAGGGCGCGACCCCGTTCAATTTTCTTCGAGCGGGTGGGGACTGCTTCGCCGCGATTTGGCTCGCGTCGGTATACTCGCGAGAGATGACACTCGAACGAAGCGTGGAATTATTATCCATTGACTGTTTTCTGTTGATATGAATCGGCGGAAATTGATGGTCCTCGCGTGCGTGCTGGGCGTCGTTCTCCTCGCAGGCTGTTTCGGGCCCTCGGAGGGTGAGCTGGACGGCGACATGTCCGAAGACGAGTTCGACGCCTTCATCGAGGACCGCGAGGCGGCCGAACAGGAACTCGAGACGCACACGATGAGCATGGAGATGGACATCTCGGTGGACGACGGACCGAGTACCGGTATGAGTGTCGACGGTGCCATCAACGATACGGCGACGGAAGGCTGGGCCGAGTACGACATGACTGGCACCACTGGCCCCGGTCAGCCCTCGAATTTCGAGGCGTACTTCGACGACGTGTTCGTGTACACGGACACCGGCGACGACGAGTGGGAACGCCTCCGACTCGACGACCTCGAGGACGACAACACGGAGGAGTTCTGGGACGTGAACGAGACGACGGCGACCGAGGAGCACTACTACTACGGCGACGTCTCCGTCGAGGACGACGGCGACACGATTTCCGTCACCACCGAACTCGACGGCGACGAGATGGAAGCCGCACTGGGGGAATCAGGCGAGGACGTCTCGAGCCTCCAGGGCTGGGGCAGCGCCTCGTTCGAGGACGTGACGATCGAGGAGGAAATCGACGCGGAGACGAATCTGCCCCTCACCGTCGACATGGAAGGCGAGATCAGCGAGGGTGACGACACCGCGACGTTCTCGATGCAAAGCGAGTACGACGACCACGACGAAGACGTCGACGCGGAGATTCCGGACGACGTCCGAGACAACGCGGAGGATGCGAGTGGTATTCACCATCCGATGACGTGAACTACCCGATCACGTGAATTCAGTCCCGCTGTGGGTAGTGTGTTCGTCGATCGATCCGTGTCGGTAACTCGAGGGTGCGTGTGGTCTCACCGTGGCTCCTCGAGTGTTCTGGGTGTGAATTTCTCCATCGTTCGATGCAAATCGAGCACACGACGCTCGAGTCGCAGTGTGGTGTCTCACGCATTCGTCAACGTGCCAGACTTCACGACGGCGATGAAGAAGGCGAAACTAGCCCCGGCGATCAGTGCAACGCTCCCAAGCGCGACGTTGTCCAAAAGGACGAAGCCAGCGACTCCGAGAGAGAGGAGAATCACCAGTAGCGTCCAATCTACCCAGGAAACGTTCCCCTCCCGATAATCCGACTGGAAGATTGCCCGTTCCATAGTATCTCTGACACGCTCCACTTTCATATATCATCTCCACACACTCCAGAATATTTTCGTCGAAACGTTCTCCACCAGGGGGAGTGAGTGCTCGAGGTAGCTACTCCAACGAGTGCTCGAGTACCGACACGCCATCTGTCCCGTCTAGTTCATCGAGTACGCCTTCCAGATGCGCTTTCCCGCTGCCCTCGAGCCCCAGCGTCATGGGAACCCGATTCGGCTCATCGCTGGGTCCGCGACGGGCGCGCTCGAGCACGTCGAGTTCGGCCCCCTCGGATTCGACGGTCTCGACCACGCGACCGACGGTGGTCGGCCAGCCCGAAACGGCCACTCGCGCGTCGACGTAGCGCTCGAGTTCGTGCAGTCCCGTTCGGGTCAATTCGGCGTGTTCGGTGAGATTTACGTTGCCCCCCGAGACGATTATACCGACGTGTTCGCCCTCGAGATCCAGTCCGGCCGACTCCGAGAGTGCGGCCGCCAGCGGGGCCGCACCAGCGCTTTCGACGACCGTCTTGGCCCGCTCGGCCAACAGGGTGACGGCGGTTGTAATCTCGCGGTCGCTGACGCTCACCACGTCGTCGACGACCTCGCGTGCGTTCGCGAATGTGGTCTCGAGCAGTCGGGTGTCCGCGATGCCTTCCGCGACGGTGTCTACGCCCTCGAGTTCGTGGATTGCGTCGTTCTCGAGCGACGGTTTCGCGTGGAAGGCCCCCTCGGGTTGGACCCCGACAACTCGGATATCGGGGTCGTGAGCCTTCAACACGGTGCCGATTCCCGAGATGAGCCCGCCACCACCGATCGCGACGAGGACAGTGTCGATCTCGGCGTACTGCTCGAGCAACTCGAGGCCGATCGTGCCCTGACCCGCGATGATGGCCTCGTCGTCGAAGGGGTGGACGAACGTCTCGTCCGTCTCGTCGGCTCGCTCGAGGGCGTACTCGTAGGATCGTTCGTAGATGTTGCCCTCGACGACGACCTCGGCCCCGTAGCCCCGAGTCGCTTCGATTTTGGCGGCGGGGGTGACTTCCGGCACGACGATGGTGGTCTCGATATCGAGCAACTGGCCGGCCAGCGCGACACCCTGTGCGTGGTTGCCCGCACTCGAGGAGATGACGCCGACCTCGCGCTCCGCGGACGGAAGCTGTGCCATCCGGTTGTACGCGCCGCGGATCTTGAACGACCCCGTTCGCTGGACGTTCTCGAGTTTGAGCCCGACGGAGGCGGCTCCGCTCAGCTCGGCGAACGTGCGCGACGTGTCGAGGGGCGTTCGATGAACCACGTCGTCGATTCGCTCGCGTGCAGCCTCGACGTCCGCAACGGTGACACGGTGGTCGCTCATCGCTCGTCCTCTCGTTCGCTCCTGTTTCGTTCGCTCTTGTCTCGTTCGTTGCCATTTCGCTCGTTCCCCGCTGGCTCGTTCTGCTCTCGTCCGCCTTCCGTCTCGTCGACCTGCGGAACCGGGTGCCTCCGCTCGAGTTCCCGGATCGACTCGACGAGCACGTCGACTCCGTGTGCGAGACTCGCCTCGTCGACGTCGAACGTGGGCGTGTGGTGGCTCGTCGGGTGGTCGGTGCCGACGATCAGGTACGTCGCGAGTCCGCCCTCGCGCTGGACGCGCTCCATCAGGAAGGTCGCGTCCTCGCTCGCGCCGAAGTCCGCGGCGGGAACGACGGACTCGGTTCCGGGCACGTCGGTTGCAACCTCGCTGAGGAGGGCCTGTAACTCGGAGTCGCTGTCGGCTCGAGGCGATTCGCTGACGACCTCGACGTCTGCTCGACAGCCGTGCATCGTCGCCGCGGACTCGACAGCGCGCTCGAGGCGGTCCTTCATGTACTCCATGAGTTCGGTGGTCTCGCCGCGCGCCTCGGCTTCCACGTGCGCTCGTTCGGCGATGACGTTGCTCGCGGAGCCGGCTTCCGCGTAGCCGACGTTAACTCGAGTCATGCCGTCGCGGTGGCGCGGAATGCCGTAGGCGTTCTCGATCGCCGTCCCCATCGCGTGCATCGCGTTGTCGCCCTCGTTGGGCTCCTTGCCAGCGTGCGCGGAGGTGCCGTGGATCGTCGCGTCGACGTGACACATCGCGAGTGGTTTCTCGATTCCGGCGACGACTTCGCCAGTCGGGTGATCCAATCCGACGTGGACGGCGAGCAGGTAATCCAAATCGTCCGCGTACTCGCTTTTCGCCATCGGACAGCCGCCACCGCTCACTTCCTCTGCGGGCTGGAAGAAGACGACCAGCCGTCCCGAAAAGCCGCTCTCCGCGATGGCCTCGAGAACGGCGAGCCCCCAGGTCATGTGGACGTCGTGGCCACAGGCATGCATCGTGCCCTCAATTTCTGAGCGAAAGCCCTCGGCGACCGGCTCGTGGTCCTCGCTGATCGATTCCTCGATGAACAGCCCGTCGATGTCGACGCGCAGTCCGATCGCTGGTCCCTCGCCGCGCTCGAGGACGGCGACGGCACCCGTGTTGCCGCCGGCCATCGACTCGAGCAGGGTGGGGTCCGCGCCGCGCTCGCGAGCCCCCTCGAGCCACGGCTCGAGGTCGCCGTCGGGGACGGCCATTCGATCGGCGGGGTCGTATGCGTCCGGGCCGACTGCCAACTCGTCGACGCCGATGGATCGGATCTCCTCGACGAGTCGGGCGGTCGTTTCGAACTCTCGCCACGCGGGTTCCGGGTGGCGGTGAAAACGTCGTCGAAGGGACACGAGGCGGTCCCGTATCGGCTCGGTCATGTCAGTAACTGACGTGTCCGACGACCTTAATTGTACACAATCAGTGTTAACGGTGGCTACACAAAAGGGATAAGATAGTCGATGACAACCGTAGGGTATAGATGCGTTGCACCGGCGATAACCCAGTGTAACGCGCGAACGCACCATGAGCACGAACCCAGATATCGTCGTTCTCCGAGAGGGGACGGAAGGACTGTCGATGGAATCGTACGCCGAAACCCTCCGGGAGCGATTGCCCGATCACACCGTCGCACTCGCCCGAACGCCCGCGGAGGAACGCGAACTCGTCACGCAGGCGCGAATCGTCACCGGCATCTCGATCGACGAATCGCTCCTCGAGTCCGCCGAACGACTCGAGGTGTTCGCGTGTATCTTCGCCGGGACGGATCACCTCCCGATGGACGCGCTCGCGGACCACGGCGTCACCGTCACGAACGCGGGCGGCATCCACGCCCCCGGCATCGCCGAGCAGTCGATCGCCAACATGCTCGTCTTCGCGCGCAACCTCCACGAGGGCTGGCGACGCAAGCAATACAACGAGTGGCGTCACTTCCAGTCGCGGGAGTTCACCGACAGCACGGTCACCGTCGTCGGCCTCGGCTCGATCGGCCAGGAGATCGTGACGCGACTCGAGGGTTTCGGCGTCGAAACCGTCGGCATTCGCTACACGCCGGAGAAAGGCGGCCCGACCGACGAGGTGCTCGGATTCGAAGAGGCTGATATTCACGAGGCCTTCTCGCGCAGCGAGTACGTTGTCCTCGCGTGCCCGCTCAACGACCTGACGCGGAACCTCGTCGACGCGGAGGCGCTGGCGACGCTGCCGACCGACGCGGTGCTCATCAACGCCGCCCGCGGCGGGATCGTCGACACCGACGCGCTCCTCTCGGCGCTGCAGGTAAACGGCATCCGCGGCGCGGCCCTCGACGTCACCGACCCCGAACCGCTTCCGAACGACCACGAACTCTGGGACCTCGAGAACTGCCTCATCACGCCCCACACGGGTGGCCACACGCCCAAACACTGGGACCGACTCGCCGATATCGTCGCCCACAACGTCGACGCGCTCGAAGCGGCGGACGGAAGTGCCCTCGAGAACGTCGTTTACCAACCCGATCCCTGATAATGGCCACGGACAACTCGCCGACCACGACCGACCACAGCGATCAGGCGGAGACGCCCTCGGAGACCGACCTCGGCCCGCCGTCGGATCCGCGAGACGAAGACCCTTCGGCGGACGCTCGAGCAGAGTACGACTACGTCGCCGGCGACGTCGACCGGCCGGCGCTCGTCTCGGCGCTTCGCGAACGTATCGACGGCGAAGTCAGGTTCGACGAGCAGACGCGACGACTGTACGCGACCGACGCCAGCGCCTACGAGCTGACGCCCATCGGGGTCGTCCTCCCGCGCTCGAGCGACGACGTCTCGAGCGTCGTCAGTTACTGTGCGGAACACGAGATTCCCGTCCTGCCACGCGGTGGCGGCACCAGCCTCGCCGGACAGGCCGTGAACGAGGCCGTCGTCCTCGATTTCACGACCCACATGGGAGAGTTGCACAGCGTCGACCCCGACGCCCGTCGAGCGACGGCCCAGGCCGGCGCGGTGCTCGAAAACCTCAACGACGAACTCGCTCCGCACGACCTGAAGTTCGCGCCGGACCCCGCCGCGGGCAATCGGAGCACGATCGGCGGCGCGATCGGCAATAACTCGACGGGCGCACACTCCCTGCAGTACGGCAAGACCGACGCCTACGTCGAGGCGTGTGAGGTCGTCCTCGCCGACGGCTCGATCGAACGCTTCGGCGAGCTCACCGTCGCCGAACTCCGCGAACGGGCCGACCCGGACGGGGAGTTGCTCGAGCGAATCTACGAGTCGCTCCGGCGAGTGGTCGACGAGGAGGCGGAGTCGATTCAGGCGGTGTTCCCACAGCTCAAACGGAACGTCTCGGGGTACAACCTCGATCGACTCGTCGCGGAGGCCTACGGCGAGCCCAGCGCGTTCGACGAGAACGCCGACAACGAGATCGAACTCGACGCCGACGCCAGCCCGGATCCCGACGCGACCGTCAATCTCGCACGGGTGTTCGCGGGCAGCGAGGGAACGCTCGGCGTCGTCACGGAAGCGACCGTCTCGCTCGAGGCGGTGCCCGAAACTACGTCGGTCGCCTTGTTGACCTACCACGACTTGCTCGAGGCGATGGCCGACGTGGACACGATCGTCAGAACGCACGATCCGGCAGCCATAGAGGCCATCGACGACGTGTTGATCGAACTCGCGGAAAACACCGAGGAGTTCGCCCCCGTCGCCGAACAACTACCCGCGGGGACCGAGACGGCGTTGCTCGTCGAATTCTACGCTGACAGTGACGACGACGGGCGCGAACAGGTCGCGGACCTACTGGCCGACCGACTACCCGACGAGGACGTGCCGGATCCGACGGCCGACGCCGAGGACGCGGACGAGGAGGGAAACGTCACCGCATCCGGGACCGAGGGCGATCCGGTTCGGGCGTTCGACGCCCTCGAGGCCCACGACGAGGCCGGGAAGGCCGAACTCTGGAAACTCCGCAAGAGTGCGGCACCGATCCTCCTCTCGAGAACCTCGGACGCGAAGCACATCTCGTTCATCGAGGACACGGCCGTGCCGACCGAGAACCTCGCGGACTACGTGGCGGACTTCCAAGAGGTCCTCGAGGAGTACGACACGTTCGCCAGCTTCTACGCCCACGCGGGGCCGGGGTGTATGCACATGCGCCCGCTCGTCGACACGAAGTCCGAGGCGGGACTCGAGGAGTTCGAGGCCCTCTCGGACGCCGTCACCGACCTCGTCGTCGAGTACGGCGGCAGCGTTTCGGGCGAACACGGCGACGGCCGCGCCCGCACCCAGTGGAACCACAAACTCTACGGCGACGACGTCTGGGAGCTCTTCCGAGAGCTCAAGACGGCGTTCGACCCCGACTGGCTCCTGAACCCGGGCAACGTTTGCGGCGACCACGCTATGACCGAACACCTGCGGTTCGATCCCGACTACACCTTCGACTCGGGGCTCGAGCCGGCGCTGAACTGGGAGAACGAGAACGGCTTCCAGGGCATGGTCGAACTCTGTCACGGCTGTGCCGGCTGTCGCGGCGACCAGGAGACGACCGGCGGCGTGATGTGTCCGACCTACCGCGCGGCAGAAGAGGAGAGCCTGAGCACCCGCGGCCGGGCGAACATGCTCCGGGGCGCGATGAGCGGCGAACTGGACACCGACGCTACCGACGAGGAGTTCCTGAGCGAGGTGATGGACCTCTGTATCGGCTGCAAGGGCTGCGCTCGAGACTGTCCCAGCGAGGTCGACATGGCGAAGCTCAAAGCCGAAGTCGAGCACGCCGCCCACCAGCGAGACGGGGCGAGCCTCCGTGCGCGAGTGTTCGCGAACATCGACCGGCTGAACGCGCTCGGCTCCGCGCTCGCGCCGCTGTCGAACTGGGCGGCGTCGCTTCCCGGATCGGGAATCCTCGCCGAGAAGACGCTCGGAATCGCCCGCGAGCGCGACCTTCCGACGTTCGCCGGCGAGAGCTTCGAGGACTGGTTCGAGAAGCGAGGCGGCTCCCGAATCCCACTCGAGGACGCCGACCGTAAGGTCCTGCTCTTCCCCGACACGTACACGAACTACAACCACCCGCGAGCCGGGAAGGCGACCGTGCAGGTCCTCGAGACCGCGGGCGTTCACGTTCGGATACCTGAGAACGTGACCTCGACGGGCCGACCCGCCCACTCGAAGGGCTTTCTCGACGTCTCTCGAGAGCGTGCCCGGACGAACGTCGAGGCCCTCGCGCCCGAACTCGCGGACGGCTGGGAGGTCGTCCTCGTCGAGCCCTCCGACGCCGTCATGTTCCAGTCGGACTACCTCGACCTCCTTTCGGGCCCTGACGTGGAACGCCTCGCCGCGAACACCTACGGCGCGCTCGAGTACCTCGAGCGATTCGATCTGGCGAGTGGGCTGCCGACCGCTGATCCCGACGACCTCGACGAACGACTCACCTACCACGGCCACTGCCACCAGAAGGCGACGAAGAACGACGGCCACGCGGCCAGCGTGCTCGAGACCGTCGGCTACGAAGTCGACGCGCTCGATTCGGGCTGCTGTGGCATGGCAGGCTCCTTTGGCTACGAGGCCGAACACTACTCGTTGAGTCAGGCTATCGGCGAAATCCTCTTCGATCAGGTGGACTCGAGCGACGGCGAGACGGTCGTCGCACCGGGTGCCTCCTGTCGGTCGCAATTAGCGGAATACGACGGTTGTAACGACCCGCCGCATCCGATCGAGAAGGTGGCCGCGGCCCTGTCAGCGTAACGACGGCCGCTGTCGACCGTCGGCCAGTCCGATCGCCGGCCATCGTCGGGTTATTTTTCGGGAGGTCGCGAATCGGAGTTCATGGAACGGCAACCAGCGACGCGAGGAGGACTGTGATGAAGCTCACCGGGATCGATCACTTCGTGCTCACGGTAGAGGACGTCGAGGCGACGTGTGAGTTCTACGAAGATTTGGGTGCTGAGATCGTAACGTTCGGGGACGATCGCAAGGCGCTGCGCTTTGGCGAGCAGAAGATCAATCTCCACCCAGTCGACAACGACGTTGACATCGTCGCGAGGGAACCGACGCCCGGCGGGGGCGACTGCTGTCTGGTGACCGAGACGCCCATCGAGGACGTCGAGCGCCGACTTCGAGAGCGAGACGTCGAGATCGTCATGGGCCCGGTCGAACGGACGGGTGCCGTCGGTCCGATTACGTCGGTGTACGTTCGAGATCCCGATGGAAATCTCGTCGAGATTGGGCGGTACGACGACTGACGGCGGAAAACGTCGGTGACGGGCAGTGCATCCGACGTGTGAAAATCGAACGTGTCGGCTCCCATTCACTACGGTCAGAGTCCGCGGGTCTCCCGCGCTTCGGCGATTCGCGGTAGCGTGATAACGTAGATGGCGTCGCGCCACGTTCGCTCCGCTACTCGAATTCCTCGCGGACATCGATCTAGGCCCTGAGCGTGTGCTTCTCGAGTTTCGAATTTCTTTTTGGGAAGATCTGTCCGCCGACGAAGGGTGTGGATACAGTACATACATCAGATACATTCCTACATACCAAATCGAAGTAGGGTGGGTACATTCTTATTGAGACGGCCCGTTATCTCACGTATGTCGATCGACATCGAGGATTTTGAGGTGCGGTCTCCCAAAGAACTCGAGGAGCCGAGTAACGCCGAACGAGTGCTCCGATTCCTCTACGAACACAGAGACAAGGCGTGGAAGGCGTCGACGATCGCCGAACGATCGGGCGTCAACAAGAACTCGATCTCGGCGGTACTCAACCGGCTGAAGGAGCAGGACCTCGTCCGACACAAGGGCTCGTACTGGGCCATTACGGACGATACGGAACGGCTTCGTCGTGCGCACCAATTCCATCGGACGGTCCAGCAATTCAACGAACTCTACGGCGAAGAGGATCGCGACGAGTGGACCGAAGCGAGTGACCAGGCGAGCGAATGACGCACGAGCGAGGGACGATCGTCTTCGCGGACGATCCGTTCAAGGGTGACGACGCGAGTCGACCGTGGCTGATTATCGGAACGGATGAGGCACCGTTTCACGGCGACCAGTACATCACACTCACGCTCTCAACGAAAACGTGGTACGACGAGCGCGTTCCGATCGACGACGACGATCTCATCGACGGTGGTCTCCCGAAAAACAGTTCGATTCTCCCGTGGGCGGTCGCATCGGTCGAAGCGACTCGAATCGATCGCGTGCTCGGCACGCTCGAGGAGACGCTCGTCGACGATGTCGCCAGACAGTTCGGATCCTATATCGGTGTCGAGCGGCGCTGACCACCAACTCCGGTCGACTGGCTGTCTATCGTCGGTAATGTCGGTATTCCTCGCACAACGCGACTCTCGAATACACGCTCAAAAGTGACGTTTCAGCGATCGGTCGATTGAACGGATGTCGAGAGGCCAGGACGACGATCGCCAGTTGGCCGGCCGAAATTACGGCCAGAGTCCGCGTTTGGCCTTCGCCTCGGCGATCCGTGACAGTGCGACGACGTAGGCGGCGTCGCGCCACGTCAGATTCTGTTTCTCGACTTCCTCGCGGATATCCGCCCAGGCGGCGAGCATCTTGTCCTCGAGTTCGGCGTTAACCTCGTCGAGAGTCCACTGGCGGCGGTTGATATCCTGCAGCCACTCGAAGTAGCTGACGGTGACGCCGCCGGCGTTGGCGAGGATGTCGGGAATGACGGTGACGTCGCGTTCCTCGAGGATGGTGTCAGCGGCGAACGTCGTCGGGCCGTTCGCGCCCTCGACGACGATGTCGGCCTCGACGGCGTCGGCGTTGTCCGCGGTGATCACGTTCCCCACGGCGGCGGGGATCAACACGTCGACGTCGAGTTCGAGCACGTCCTCGTTGGAGATGGTTTCCGGCGCGTCTTGCTCGAGGACGGCCTCCGGTTCCTCGTCGTGGGTCGGAACGTCGTGGGTGTCGAGACCCGCGGGATCGTGGATGGCTCCGTTGACGTCGCTGACGGCGACGACGGTCGCACCCCAGTCCTCGAGCAAGCGCGCGGCGTTCGCGCCGACGCTGCCGAAGCCTTGGACGGCGACGGTGGTGTCCGAGACGTTGCGGTCCTCGTAGTCGATGGCTTCTCGCGTCGCGATCGCAGTGGATCGTCCGGGCGCTTCCTCGCGGCCGTAAGAGCCGCCGACGACGGGGGGCTTGCCCGTAACGACGCCGGGAATGGTCTCGCCCTGTTGCATCGAGTAGGCGTCCATGAACCAGGCCATCGTCTGGGCGTCGGTGCCCATATCGGGTGCCGGCACGTCTTTCGTCGGCCCGACGTCATCGCGTAACTCTTCGGCAAACCGGCGTGTGAGCCGTTCGGTCTCGCCGTCGGTCAGCGATTTCGGATCGACGGAGATACCGCCTTTGCCGCCCCCGAATGGGAGGTCCATGACGGCACACTTCCAGGTCATCCACATCGAGAGGCCGATACACTCCTCGGCGTTTACCTCGGGGTGGTAGCGAAGGCCGCCCTTGTACGGCCCGCGCACGTCGTCGTGTTGGGCCCGATAGCCCGTGAACACGTCGACGGAGCCGTCCTCGCGCTCGAGTGGAACCGAAACTTGTGAAACCCGCGTCGGGTGTTTGAGTCGCTCGATGACGCCGGGATCGACGTCGACGTGTGCGGCCGCACGCTCGAGTTGGCGGCGTGCGGTAACCAATGCTGAATCGAGGTCGCTCTCTGCCGTCGGTTCGGTCTCGTGTGTTGTTGACGAAGTCATTGTGGGAGTGCGATCAGTATGGCGGTTCGTTGGGGATGGGTTACGCACGGAACAGCTTTCGGGGGAAGTCTGCGAGCGTCTCCGCGCCACTGGACGTGATGCGGAACGTCTCGCTCAGTTCCATCCCGATGTCCTCCGTCCAGATGCCAGGGATCATGTGGAACGTCATGTTCTCCTCGAGGACGGTCTCGTCGCCGGGGCGGATGCTCGCCGTGTGTTCGCCCCAGTCCGGCGGGTAGCCCAGTCCCATCGAGTAACCGATTCGATCCTCCTTCTCGATGTCGTACTTGGCGATGGTGTCGCGCCAGGCCTTTTCGACGGTCTCGCAGGTGACACCAGGCTCGGCAGCGTCGAGTGCGGCGTCGACGGCTTCGACGACGACCTCGGCGGTGTGCTCGAGCTCTGCCGGTGGCTCACCGACGAACGTCGTCCGTGCGAGCGGCGAGTGATAGCGGTGGCGACAGCCTGAGAGTTCGATGATGACCGGGTCGCCGTCCTCGAACTCTCGATCCGTCCACGTCAGGTGCGGGGTTCCGGTGTGCTCGCCCGAGGGCATCAGCGGGACGATCGACGGATAGTCGCCGCCGTACTCGTCGGTCCCGGTGATGAGCGCCTCGTAGATCTCGGCGGCGACTTCGTACTCCGGAACGCCGGCTTCGATGGCGTCTAATCCCGCTTGCATGGCGTTTTCCGAAATCCGGGCAGCCTGGTGCATGTACTCGAGTTCCTGGTCGGACTTCTTGACGCGAACCCAGCCGACGAGGAGCGTCGCGTCCTCGAACTCGGCCTCGGGGAGGTTTTGCTGGAGACGGGTATACGACTTGGCGGTGAAATAGTAAGCGTCCATCTCGAGACCGATTCGTCCGTCCGCGACCTCGAGGTCTTCCAAGACACCGGCGACGTAGTCCATCGGGTGGAGGTCGTGGGGCGAGTGGACGTGATCGTCGCTGTAGGCGCGAATGTTCGGCTCGGAAAGGGTGGTCGTCGCCCGCGCGCCGTCGGCGTCCATCTGTCGGCCGACCCAGACGGGTTCCTCGTGCTCGAGGGTGACGACGACCGCCTGATGAACGTAGAACGACCAGCCGTCGTACCCCGTCAGGTAGTTCATATTGGCCGGATCGGCGACGACGATCGCGTCGAGGTCCTCCTCGCGCAATCGGTCTCTCGTTCGGCTCAGTCGACGCTCGTACTCCGCGTCGTCGAAGACGGCTCGTGACATGATAACAGGCCCTCTACGAGAAGAATCGATCAGCAGTGCTAAAACTTTTTCGTGTACGTAGTTCACAGATACTGTGTATAACCTATCGGTGAGCAACACGTCGCCGGACGCGAGTGGCCGCGATCGGTTTTCGTCTGGCAACGCACTGTCCAGTCTGCAAACCAAAACACCGCCCGTTAAGAGACGGGGGTTCATTGGCGCGGATATGGCACTACTCGAGACGATCGTGATCGCGTTCTGGGCGATGTTGCCCGCCTACGTTCCGAACAATATTGCCGTCCTGGCGGGTGGCGGTCGACCGATCGACGGCGGTCGGACCATGGGTGGCAGCCGACTTCTCGGCGACGGAAAGACCTGGCGCGGCACGGCAGCGGGCACGACTGCTGGGCTCGCACTCGCCGGCGTACTGACGCTCGCCGCCGACGACGTGAGTGGCGCGCTCGGTGTCGACGTCCCCGAGTTTACGCTGCTCGCGGCACTCGGACTCGCGGGCGGGGCGATGCTCGGCGACATCCTCGCGTCGTTTCTCAAACGTCGATCGGGACGCGAACGCGGCGCGATGTTCCCCGGACTCGACCAACTCGACTTCGTCGTCGTCTCGCTTCCGCTGACAGCGTTGCTCGCTTCAGAGTGGTTTTTTACATGGTTCACGTGGGACGTTATCGCGGTCGTCGTCGTCCTGACGCCGATCCTCCACGTGACGACGAACATGATCGCCTACCAACTCGGCTTGAAAAACGAACCCTGGTAACGACACGAACTGGATAACGCCACGAACTGGATAACGCCACGAATCGGATAACGCCACGAATCGGATAACGCCACAACCTAGAGTCGTTTCGGCAACGAGAATTGCCAACTGCTCGAGCCAGCTCCCTTGTTGCTTCGGAAGCACGGTCTCTGGGCCGTAAATTCGCTCTGTTGCTTTCTCTCGATTTTTGCAGGTATCGATGGACGACTCACTCGCTCGAGTCGACCAAACCGCCCTCCTCGCCAGAAGAGTGTCTCCGAGTAACTACGAATTGCGGACGAGCGGCTCGTACCACGTTCGATTTCGATCGTACCACTCGACGAACTGTGAGACGCCGTCGCGAATGCTCGTCGACGGCTCGTAGTCGATCAACTCGGTGGCTTTCGAAACGTCCGCGTGCGTGTGGCGCGCGTCGGCTTCCTTCGCAGCCGCGTACTCGAGGTCGACGTCCGCACCCGTCTCGTCGATGATGTACTCCGCGAGTTCCTCGATCGTGATGGTCCCGGTCGAACCGACGTTCATCACCTCGCCGTCTCCCGCGCTCGTCTCGAGGAGCGAAAGGTTCGCCCCGACGATATCGTCGATGTAGGTGAAATCACGGGTCTGTTGGCCGTCGCCGTAGATAACTGGTGGCTCGCCGTTGAGACACCGAGAGGTGAAGTTCGTAATCGCCATATTCGGACGCATCCGCGGCCCGTAGACCGTGAAGTACCGGAGGCTGACCGTCGGGAGGTCGTAAACGTCGGTCCAGACCCGACAGTAGTGTTCGGCGGCCAGTTTGGTCACACCGTAGGGGCTCTGGGGGACGTTCTGGTGATCCTCGTCGTAGGGAAGGTACTCGACCTCGCCGTAGACCGAGGAGGAAGAGGCGTTGACGAAGCGGGTGACGCCGTGGTCGGCCGCCGCTTGCAGCAGATTGAGCAGCCCGGTCGTGTTGATCTCGTGGGGCTTCTTGGGATTCTCGACGCTGGTTCTGACACCCGCCTGTGCCGCCTGATGGTAGACGAATTCGACGTCGCGACTCGAGACGAGTTCGCGGACGAGCGCTTCGTCGGTGATCGATCCCTCGACGAACTCGTATCGCTCGGGGGCGGCTTCCTGACAGCGTTCGACGTTTCGATCCTTGATTCCCACGTCGTAGTACGGATCGAGAATATCGAGTGCGACGACGCTGTGTCCCGACTCGAGGAGCCCCTCGGAGATGTGCGATCCGATGAACCCCGCGCCGCCGGTTACGAGAACGTTCATATTGGCGTGAACGAACGGGGGTCGGTAGTGCGTTTCGAATACAGTCGGTTCGGTGACACTGCTCACCTTCGGCGTTAGCGTCTCCGGATAACGCGACGGATTGCCACACTAGCCCGAGAACGGCACGTGAAACGGTAGATTTCGTTCGACGGTCGCTCTGAATCGGGCGGAGAGTCCGAGCAACGTGAGTCCGTACACGCCCGCTCCGAAGCCGACGAGAAGTATCACGATCAGCGCATTGTGCTGGAGTGCGTCGGTCGCTTCGATCGCCTCGAGTGCACCGTAGACGACGACGCCCATCACCAGTGCGGCTGTGATTTGGCGTCCGATTTCGCCAAACGGCGTCCGGAACTCGACCAGTTGCGAGAGCGTGAGGTACGCGAGAACGGTCGCGATCGCAACCGACGCGATACTCGCGATTGCTGCTCCCTCGAGGCCGTACCGTGGGATGAGAACGACGTTTAGCCCCGCGTTGAGCGCGATGAACACCGCGTTGATTCGGAACGCGAGGTCGGGTCGGTCGATTCCGTTGAGGCCGTTCATCAGTTGCTTCTGGTAGGAGTACAGCGTCGTCGCGACGATGAGCAGTGCGAGGACGGTCGCCCCCTCGACGAACTCCGGCCCGTAGATCTCGAGGAGTCGATCCGCGAGCAGTGTCCCGCCGACGATGCCCGGAATTGCGATCAGTCCGGTGAACGCGAGTGAATCCTCGACGAGGCCGGAGACGGCTTCTCGAGCGTCTCGAGCGGACGTGTGGCTAATCTCGGGAAACATCGTCGAGCTGACGGCGCTCCCGAAAATGTCGAGGAACTTCGCGATGGACCACGCGACGGAGTAGACACCGACGAGTGCCGACTGCGCGAAGACGCCGAGGAGGAGGATGTCGACCTCGTTGAACGTCCGGGACTTGAGCGACCCGAGCCACGAGAACTTCGCGTAGTCGAAGAGGCTCACGAAGTGACGTTTGCTCGGCATCGACGGTCGAGTGGAGACCCAGTACAGACCGAGAATGCCGACGATGATTCCACCGAGGGCGTAGCCCACGAGCATCCCGAGGAGTCCGTAGCCCGCTATCACGAGCACGATCTGAATGAGGCTCTGTCCGCCGATTTTGACCGGATCAAGTAAGCCTTCGATGTGGACCTTCCGCTCACCCTTTAGGGCTCGGAAAACCATGTTGTAAAACAGTTTGATGAACAATAGCGCCACGACGAACCAGACGACCGAGAGTGCAACGTACTGGTCGAACTCGGCAATATAGCGCTCGAGGAGCGTCTGTGAAATGATGACTACGACCGAAAGCCCACTTGCAAACGTTAGGACCCAGATGATCGCCGCAGAAAGATAGGCTCCCTGTTTGTCTCCCTCGCTAATCCGCTTTGTCGCTGCCTTTCCGATACCAAGTTCACCAGCCAGAATCAGCCATCCGACGACCGTCAGAACCAGGGTATAGAGCCCGATTACCTCCGCGCCCAGTTCTCGAGCGAAATAGAGGGTCGCGACGAAGCCGAGGGCTGAGCCAAGAAGCTTCGATAAAAAGACGATAAGCGATGTTTGGCCAATATTCATACGTGTCGAAATTCTTCAACGACCGTTTAGAGTGTGGATTTAGGTACTTTTCTATTAATATGGTATAACCTATACAACGAGGCTGGTATAGCAATACCTATACTGATAACAAATTACGCAAGTTGTTAGATACGCCTGCTGGAACATACCACAGTACACTCAATAGTTCCCTTGTTCCAAGATTACAAATGGGAAGTCTTTGGAACCCCTGACTGAGTTTTCCTTCTTCGATATACAGCTTTGTAAGCTCAAGATGCTGTACATGCGTTACTGGGTATCCATTTGATTCGAGGCGAGTTACTTCGTCTGAGAATTTCGATAAGAGTCGTGATTTTCCCTCTCTGTAGGTCTCGACTGGTGGACGCCCAGTTCCGTGTTTATACACAAGTGGCTCGTCAACGTAAGCAATCTTACCCTGTTGAAGAATTCGAATCAGAAACTCCCAGTCTTGGTGACGTGGGAAGGACGGATCAAAACCACCAATCTCTTCGACGACATTTCGTTTAACAAGTAAAGTGGAGGAACCAGTTGATAGATTCAGTAGGAAAATTTCTTTGATTAAGTCTTCTCCGCCCTCTTTTGGTGTGCCTTTCTTTTTTGCTCCAATTGCCGTAGATAACGCGAAGGCTAGCTGTTGACACCTCGAAACATTAAATACTCGCTTACAATGTGCAGCAATCCACTCATCTGATCGTGATTTGAGTTCTGTCAATTGTTTCGCGAGTTTGTCGGGCTTCCACTCGTCATCAGCATCAAGATATGATATGTATTTTCCGGAAGCATGGTCTAATCCGGTATTCCGGGCAGCACTTCCACCCCGATTCTGGGTATGCCGAACGTATTGAACTCGCTCATCATCGTAGGACGTACTAATCTGTGCAGTCGAATCTTCTGATGCATCATCAATGACGATTATTTCGATATTTGAAACGGATTGATCTAATGCACTTTCGATAGCTCGAGGAAGCGTATCGGCAGCATTGTAGGCAGGTATAATAACGCTTACTTCAGTCATATGCATACACGTAATTCCGCGTCATTTTATTATTTTGGCAATCTATTTCCAATCCAAGCCCCAATCCAAAAGCCAATGGGGATAAAGAATTCACAAATATATATGTTAAATATTGATCTATTGACCCTCTCTTCTACTCAAACATAGACTGTCATCTAAATCGTAATTTGGATGTACCAGTAACGATAGAAGATACTAACAGCAGAATATATAACGACAATGAATCGGTCTCTTATGCGGTATGTTCGATTATATACAAAGAAGTTGGGCAACGTACTCATGCTCCAGAAACCGATCAATCGCCTTTGGAATACATACGAACACCTCAAATTCACCTATTACTGTCGTAAACATCTACGTTCTAATTCCTCTTGCGCAGACATTGATCCAACCCGTATTATCTGGGTTTCACCGTCAAATATATATCATCTTTCTGGCTCGTCATTCGATTCCTTTACTGATACAGCACGCCTCGTCGACGGAGCCTGGGACCAGAACCCACGCCCACTCACAACTGAACCAGCATACAACCTTTTTCGTGCCCGATTTTGTGATGGCAGAGAGTGGCAGGAAACGGAATGGTACACAGAACATGCAACGGCAATTCAAGAGGGGAGTCATTCCCGATACGTCTCTCTCGAGGAACTCCACGACAAACTCGAGCGGTATGAAAAACTGTACGAACAATTTTCAAACGGTCAATATCGTACTCAGGCAGACCTTGTTGCGGAGGGAGTGATCACACTCCCGGGTGATGGTGGCCGTGCGTTGTTCCCGTCGCGAACTGACAAATCACTGCTTCGTCACGAAATCGCGATTAATATCGGACGCGATGGCACATTGTTTCGTAATGACGGTCGTCACCGACTCGCGCTTGCGTTACTCACCAACCTCGAGGAAATCCCCGTCAGAATCGTTGTTCGTCACACAGAGTGGCAGTCACTCCGAGACACTGTTGCACAAACGATCGATGACGCTTTAGACCGCGGAGTCGACCCAAAAAACGTCCGTCACGATGTCAACGAGAGTCTCACAGGAGAGCTTGAAGCGATCCAGTTTGGACTGAACCATCCTGACCTTGAACCGCTTTTCGAACGACGACTACCCGATACGTAGTCAGTCATTTCAAGCCTCGAGATGGCCCACATCTGGATGTGTCCGTACATCCCCACGTTGGTATTCAGCTGCTAGTGTCTCCATCCAGTTCGTATGACGAACCATGACCGTTACGGGGATGGTCTCGAGTTCGAGTATCTTTGCAATCGCCAGCCGGTGTTGACCATTAATGAATAATAGTTGTCCATTCCGTCCAATATCTACTAAAACTTCGTTTGTGAGCTCCCGAGGGTAACTCGTCTGGATAGTTATTTCGGCTTGGGTTTGGTATCCTTGTGTTCGAATTTGTTCGTACAATTGATCAACAAACTCACATCGCTGTTCGATATCTGAGACCGTTTGGCAGTTGTGCCATGCCATTTCATCGTTCTCGACAGCCGTAGTTACATCCTTTACATATGGGGTTTGTTTCCAGGCTACTCCGTCATTGAACCGTTGTCGGAGTGATTGGACTAGCGGTTGTGAATCGAATCGTGGCGTCTCTGTATCCCATTTTCCACTGACAACCCGTCCAAGTTGATCCATGCGGTTTTTTGTTGGGTAACCGTGCTTCGGGAACTCACTAACGTGCGTTATTCGCTGTGGGTCAACGAAGCGCCGCTCTAACGGCTGCATCGGAATCTCATATGTGTCGACAGGCCTTTGCTTTCGTCGGTAGTATTTCGCTGCAATAGTTCGATATTTTGGCAGCACGGCTATCGACGAATGAACTTGGTCTGTGAGTGAATACCAGAGAAATGGCAGACCGTGCGTTCGGGCAGTGGTAATCGGATTCATCTTTGAATCGTGTTTCCCCTTATTGTATAGGAGTCTTGATTGATTGAGAAGCCCTTAGAAAGACTAATTGACCCCTCAGTTTAGCTGGTTTCTGGAACGGAGATCGATCGAAGAATCCGTTCGTATCGGTTCACAGCACCGTCGATGCTATACGTTGTTTCGGCAACCTCTCGACCCTGTTTGCTAATGGTCAAAAGGCACTCTCGAGAAAGGATCTGCTGAATGGAGGTGTTAATCTCCTGTCGAGTTGTATTATGGAGTAAAAATCCAGTTTCACCTTTACGCACAACATCTGGTACACCAGACACAGGTGTCGCAAGCACAGGTGTTCCACAGGCTAATGACTCCAAAATTACCGTCGGGAGTCCTTCAGTTGGCTGTGATGGCAATACTAGCAACTGTAGTGAACTCAGTTCTCGAGGAACGTCTTCGTGATCGACCCATCCCGTAAACTCGACGTCACCAGTTGCAATTTCCTCGCTCAGTTCGTGTTCCAACGCTTCTCGCAACGGTCCATCACCGATAAACCGAAACGTAATGTCATCCGGTAACGCCGCGGCTGCACTGGCGAGCGTACGAACGTTTTTCTCTTCGTCGAGTCGACCCAGAAATCCCACGACACGATCACGTTCTTCGAACGGCGTTTTCGGTGAAAACCGATCCGTATCGACGTAGCGTGCACCGTTCGGGTACAGTTTGTGATCGTATCCCTCGAGGTCCAGTTGCGCGGCCATCGACGGCGTGTAGGTGATAATAGCATCCGATACCCGGTAGCCGACTCGCTCGAGTCCCCAGACGAGACCCGCTAGGAATCGCGCAATCGGATTCGGAACTCGCTGTTCCCACTGCAATCGCAGTGTCAGTGGGACATCACCGCGCGGCTCGAGGACGACTGTTCGTCCGAGAAGCTTTGCGAAGGCGATCGGCAGCAAATACGACGTTGCACCGAAAAAGAGCACAATAGATTCGTCCCGTTTCGCGATCGTTCGGCACATTCGAAGCTGATTCAGGACGAACCGAAGTGCGGCGACTGGAATCGAGTCACCCACAGCCCGATCTGAGATCTCGAGTACCTCGTGTGACTCTCTCATCTCCGACTCGGCAGAGAGATTGGTCGTTACGAGCGCGACAGATGTGATCGCCGAGAGTATTTCGAGCAACGCGTCGACGTGGTTTTCACTCGCCGGCGCGAGCGGGTGCGTCACGACGAGAACGTCATCGTTCGACATTCGGATTGAGTGTGGATTCTGGAGTCTTCAGTAAATACTATCTGATACGGAACGACTCAGTGACGGGAGAGCGTTTCGTACACGTACCCACTTCCTACAGCCCCAGTAAACACGAACAACATGACGAATTGCACGAATCCTGCCAAAGATGGGGACACGGCTAGTGACCGAAGCCGTCGGGGAACGAAACCACCGAGCAACTGCTGTAAATACGCCGTCTCTGAATCCTTCGAACCCGTCTCTCGACGCTCGAGTCGACGTTTCGATCGGCCCTGTTCGAACGCTCGAGCGAGGAGCCAGCGGAGTTTCGTTCGGTGTTCGAATACCTTGTGGGCGACGATAGCGTCGGGATTGTAGACGACGCCGCGCCCGTAGCGGCGCTGGAGTCGAGTGCCGATTTCGGCCCCCTCTGAATGGCTGTAGGAGTCGGCATCCGGTCCGAGTTCGGGGTCGAACCCGCCGAGATTCACGAAGACGTCGCGGCGAAAGGAGATGTTCGATTCGAACGTGTTCCGAATCTCGTCGCCGCTCGAGGCGAATCCCGGGTACGTGACGCCGATCAGCCAGTAGAATTCTTCGGGGAGGGTCGCCGGCTTACCTGCGATCCAATCGCCGGTCATTTTTCCGCCAGCAGCGATGGCATCGGTTTCCTCATAGGTATTTACCAGCTCCTCGACCCAGGTCGGTGCTGCCGTCGCATCGTCGTCGATGAACGCCACAACGTCTCCCGTCGCCAATTCGGCTCCTCGAGTGCGACTGTACGAGACGCCCCTATTTTCGTCGTTGCAGTAGGCTGCAACGGCTGCGTTGTCTCCAAAGTCCGACCGAAACCGATCGAACACGTCACGGTTTCCGTCGACGACGACGATAATCTCGATCTGATCGTATGTTTGAGAGAGGAGACTGTCGATACACTCCGAGAAGTCGTCGTATCGATCCATCGCGTACGTGCAGGCGACGACGGAAACCTTCATTCGGCTCTCCGTTACTGTGAGCGGCGAATAAGCCTTTTCCTTCGCCCAACGACGGTAATTCTCAGCTGTCTTTGGATAGTGAAGCGAGGCGATAACGAGTCGAAGCAACGTTCTCGTCAGGTGGTCGTTCGACCTGGCAAACAAAAGCTGAGTGGCATATGACAAGGCTTATTCTTGACTTGTGTCTGGTGGAAGCTAATGAGTACGGATACCGAACACGTCGACGAGGGTGTCGCGGCCTCGCCCTCCCTCCTCGAGACGTGGCGCGATTGGTATCACCTGCCGCTTATCGGCGTCGTGATACTGTTTATGTTCGTGACACGAGTGCTGTCGTACGGGAATTTCATCACCGACGACGGTCGGCCGGCGTTGAACGCCGTCGACTCGTGGTACCATTGGCGGACCGTCGAGTGGACGGCCGAAAACTACCCGAATACGATGCCCTACGAGATCTGGACGGGGTTTCCGACGGGTAACTACGTCGGTCAGTTCGGGACTCTGTTCGATCAGATTATCGTCACCGTCGCGATGATCGTCGGGCTCGGCGATCCGTCCTCGAGTACGCTCTACTCCGTCGCGCTGCTCACTGTCCCAGCAATGGCGGCACTCGTCGCGATTCCTGTCTTCTACATGGGTCGTCGACTCGGCGGCACGATCGGCGGACTCGTGTCGATCGCAGTTCTCGCGCTCGCACCGGGGACGTTCTTCTATCGGTCGACGGTCGGCCAGCTTCAACACCACGTTGCAGAGGTGTTGTTCATGGCACTCGCCGTCCTCTCGATGATGGTCGCGCTTCGCGTCGCCGAGCGCGAACAGCCGATTTACGAACTCGTGGCCGACAGGGATTGGGATGCACTCCGTGAACCCGCGAAGTACAGCGCCCTCGCCGGTATCGCACTCAGCTTGTACCTCTGGGTGTGGCCGCCTGGCGTCGTCCTCGTCGGGATCTTTGCCGTCTTCTTCACCGTCCAGCTCTGTCTCGATTACGTTCGTGGAACGTCGCCCGACCACCTCGCGTTCGTCGGTGCGATCAGCATGGCGATTCCCGCGCTCTTCATGCTCGTAATGATCGAGGAAGTTTCGCTGGGAAGTACGACCAGTTTCGGTCTCCTGCAGCCGATTGCTGCTGCCCTCGTCGCATTCGGTTGTCTGTTCATGGCCGGACTCGCTCGAGTCTGGAACAGCCGAGAGATTGACCGCCGCTATTATCCGGCGGCGATCGGCGGATTGCTCCTCGGCGCGTTCGTCGTGATGTGGCTCGCACTGCCGGATCTCTACGATACGTTCGTCGGCAACCTCACGGGACGACTCCTCCCGCTCGATCCCTCCGAGACGGGCCTCACCGTCTCGGAAGTCCAGCCGCCGGACGACTTCAACGCCCACGTCTTCGGCGAGTTCGGTGCGGCGTTCTACACGATGCTCGCCGGTCTCGCGTTCCTCGTCGCGCGACCGTTCCTGGGGCGTGAGTTCCGTGCCGAATACACGCTCGTCATCATCTGGTCGCTGTTCCTGATCAGCATGACGGCGACCCAGACCCGATTTAGCTACTACCTCGTGCTCGCGGTTGCCGTCGTCAACGCGATCTTCGTCGCTGACGTCGTTCGATTCTTCGACCTCGATATCCGCGGCGGCGTCGATTCGCTCCGCCAGGTCGAGACGTACCAGATCATCGTGCTCGTGTTGGTCGCGATGTTGGTGTTCGTTCCGCTGCTCACGCCGATGGCCGGCGGAGCAACTGCCTGGCAGCAGGGCCAAAATATGGGGCCACACCACGAGGCGATGACCTGGGAGGAATCGAACCACTGGCTCGCCGAAAACACCCCCGAACCGGGTAACTGGGGCGAAGACGAGAACGCGGACCAACTCGACTACATGGGTACGTACGAGTACCCAGAGGACGGTGACTACGACTATCCGGCCGGATCCTACGGCGTCATGTCGTGGTGGGACTACGGACACCTGATCACGACGCAGGGCGAACGGATGCCACACTCGAACCCGTTCCAGCAACACGCCGACTCGTCGTCGGCGTTCCTGACGGCCGAATCCGAGGATCGTGGTGAGTTAGTCCTCGATACGATCGCCGCTGGCGAGAACCCGACCGATCTCTCCGACCAGGAACTCGAGACCTACGCCGAAGAGGCCGGTGACGAGGAGATGCGCTACGTCATGATCGACAGCGCGATGGCGAGTAGCAAGTTCAACGCTATCTCACAGTGGTCCGGTCCGGACTACGGCTACTACATGACGCCGTCGGATCACGACACCGGTGAGCACCTCAACGTCGAGGACCTTCAGGAGGACTTCGATGAGGCACCGTTCCACGAGACGATGCTCGCACAGTTGTACTACGACGACGCGGACGGTATGGAACACTACCGCGCCGTCCACGAGAGCGAGGAGACGCCGCCGATGCTCATCGGAACCACCGCCGAGGTGTACGACAGTCAGGTCATCGATCCACAGGCTGAAGCCGCCCAGGACTTAGAGGAGATGGGGTACTCGGACGGTGACGTGATTCACGTCGACGACGGCGAACTCGCAGCGCCTGGTGAGGGACAGCCGTCGATGAGTATCGGTCCGATGACCGAGGCCGAACTCAGCCAGATTCAGCAGGATCCGATGAACGAACTGATCGACTTGCAAGTTGGCGAGCCGGTCCAGACGTTCGAACGCGTCGACGGCGCAACACTCAGCGGTGAAGTCGACGACGAAGACGACCTGCTCGACGATAACGCGACGGCGACCGTCGACGTCGACCTCGAGACGAACGCCGATCGGGAGTTCACGTACACGCAGGAAGTCGACGTCGAGGACGACGGTTCCTTCGAGGTGACGGTGCCGTACGCGACGGACGACGAACTCGGCGTCGAAGACGGCTACACCGACAGTGACGTGATGGCGACCGGCGACTACAACGTCTCGGTCGGCGAGTTCGGTGAGGACGGCTACGAGACCCAAACCGAAGTGCCAGAAGAGGCCGTCGTCCACGGCGAGACGGTCACGCTCGAGGACTTCGAGCAGACCGAACTCGAGGAACCTGAGGAAGCGGACGACGACGAACTCGACGCGGATGACGAGCAGATCGACGACGACGAGATGGAAGACGAACTCGAGATCGACGAGGACGAACTCGAAGACGAGATGGCTGACGCCGAGGATGAGGACGACGGCGCTGGCGAAGACCCCGCCGAGTAGGGATTACCACGTTTTGGCCGCTCGCCGGTTTCTGTACCGTGATTCTGATTCGTCGGGCAGCGACCGAACCGTCGGCGGTGTCGTGGCTGTCACGATGCACTCTGCTACAAAAGTAAGAAGGCTTTTGCACGCATCCGAAATACCCTCGAGTAATGCGGGAGCTTCTCGCCATCTATCTCAAGGGGTTTTCGATGGGGACGGCCGACGTCGTTCCGGGCGTCTCGGGCGCAACGATCGCGTTGATCGTCGGCATCTACGATCGATTGATTCAGGCGATTACGGCGATCGATCCGAGAGCGTTCCAGCCTGCGTTGAACCCAACCGATCCCGAGGCTCGTGCGGAGGTTCGGACGGCACTCGAGCGGATGGACGTCGTGTTCTTGCTCGCACTGGGACTCGGGATTTCGACGGCGATCGTGGTCCTCTCACGAGTGATGCACGTCGCGGCGACGACGTATCCGGTGCCGACGTACGGCTTTTTCTTCGGCCTGATCGCCGCGTCGGCGATCGTCCTCTACAGACAGATCGATCGCTGGACGCGCGAGCGGATCTTCGTCTCGGCGGTTGCCATCGCAATCGCCTTTTTCGTCACGGGAGTGACGACGGGAGACGTCTCTCACGGGCCGTTGATGGTGTTCGTCGCCGGTGCGGTCGCGATCTGTGCGATGGTGTTACCGGGCGTCTCGGGGGCGTTCTTCCTCCTGATTCTCGGCCAGTACGAGTACATGACGGGCGTTTTGAGCGAGTTCGTCGACGGCGTCCTCGGGTTGGCGACCGGGAACGCACTCGCCCCCGTAATCGAGTCCGGCACGGTCGTCTCGATTTTCGGCGTCGGAGCGGTGATCGGTCTGTTCACGATGGCACACATCGTTGGGTACGCTCTGGAACGCTATCGAGCCGCGACGCTGGCCTTTCTGGTGAGTCTGATGGTCGGCGCGCTCCGGTTACCGGTCGAAGAAGTGGGCGGAAACCTCGGTGAAACAGCCCTCGGGACGCCCGCAATCGCCATCGTCGCAGCCGCAATCGGCGTCGGTGCCGTCTTGCTCGTCGACCGCTACACCGACGACCTCGAGTACTGAGGGCCAATCGCTACTGACAACTGAGGACCAATCGAGTACTGAGAGAAAATCGGTGACTTCGGGCTAATCGGTGAGCCCTACTCCGTGAGTTCTTCGAACGCAATCGTCGGAAACCGTGGAACGACGGCACTGGGACGACGGCCGCTTCCCGTCGCTTCCAACGGCACCCGTTCGATAATTCCCTGATCGGCGAGTTCGTAGAGGAATCGTTTGACCGTCCCTCTCGTGAGTTCCGAACGCTCGGCGATCTCCGTCGCGACGGCTCGAATCGGCTGCTCCTCGGAATCGACGGTGACGAGGTCGGCGAGCACTTGCTGGCGCGTCTCCGAGAGCGTGAGCACGCGATCCAAGTGGACGCTCTCGTTGGGGACGTCGACTCGAGCCGTCTCGAGGTGCTCGGGTTCGATTCGGTCGCTGCCTTCCTCGGTCGCGAGGCTGGCGGCGCTGAACAAGACTGCGAGCGCGTCGTGTGCGTTGCCGTCCGCCCACATCGCAACGTCTCGAATCGTTTGGTGATCGAGGCTGCCCGCCGCGAGGCCGGTCGAGACGCGGTCGGTGAGCACGTCGACGAGTTCGTGTTGCCGGTAGGCTGGGACGGTGACGATTGGCTGGTCGTCCGTCCATTCGTCTGGTGGCTCCTGCCCGACCGCGACGGTCGAGACGCTGTCAGCGAGGGGCTCGAGTAACTCGCGAACGCGGCCGTAGGAGAGAGTTTGGGGTTCGTCGTGGTGATCGATTGCGACGATGGCTTTGCGGTCCGGTCGCGAGAGCCGCTCGGCGAGTCGATCCCGCAAATCGGCAGTTCCGACGCCGCTCTCTGGGACGTGGTTGTTCGAGACGACGGAGAGGACCGTTCGATAGAACGCGAAATCGCTCTCGACGCGCCGGCCGTCGACGTGGATAAACCACGTTACCGGCTTCGAACTCGCGGCTCGCGTCGTCGTGCCGATCGCTCGAGTGGGTTCGCCGAGGCGTTCGTTGAGTGCACCGAAGAGCGCCGTGACGATCGCTGTCGTCCCGGATCCTGACGGGCCGACGACGGCGACTGGAGGTGGCAACTCGCCGTCGAAGACTGCCTCGAGTGCGTCGAGTAGCTGTTCTAACACGGGGCCGCGTCCGATCGGGTCCGGTCGGTGGACGACGGGGCTCAGTTGGTCGTGGTCGACGACGACGGCCCGTCCCCGTCGAGCCGACCGTCGTCGAGCGATTCGTTCCTCCAGATCCATCTCCTACTCCTCCTTGCGTTTGGGCTCCACGCCATCGCTGTCTGCTCCCACCAGCGCGGCCTCGAGCACCTCGAGCGTGTGTTTGATCTCGTAGCCGGTGCCGTGGCCCATCTGCATCGAGCAGGTCGGGCACTCGGTGAGTCCGGTTTCGGCGTTCGAGTTCTCCATGTGTTCGAACATTTCCTCGCCAATTTTCATGGACGTCTCGTAGTTCTCTTCTTTCCACCCGTACGTACCGGAGATTCCCGAGCAGGAGTCGCCGACGTCGTGGGCGTCGATGCCGTCGATCGCGTCGAGCACTGCTATCGTCTGTCCATCGAGTCCCTGGTTACGTGAATGACACGGTGCGTGATAGGCGAAATCGTCGTACTCCTCGCCGACCGAGGTCCCCTCGAGTTCGGCCCGCAGATCCTCGTGAACGCGGAGGTACTCGATGGCGTCCCAGGTGTTCGAGGCGACGTCCTCGGTGCCCTCGAAATCGAACAGTTCGGGGTACTCCTGGCGAAGCGACATCGAACAGGAGCTACAGGAGGCGATCACGTCCGCGCCGTCCTCGATGGCGGCGGCGAGTTCGCGAACGTTCGTCTCGGCCGCACGACGGGCGTCCTCGAGCATCCCGTTGGCGAACATCGGGGTCCCCGAACAGGATTGCTCGGGAACGACGATCTCGTAGCCGAAGTGTTCGTAGACGCGGACGAGAGCTTTCGCGACCTCCGGCGTGTTGTAGTTCGAGTAACAGCCGTGGAAGTACGCGATGCGCTTATCTTCGCTCTCGACCTGCGCGCCGCCTCGCTTCGCCCACCACTCGCGGAACGTCTCCGTGGCGAACTCCGGTAACTCCCGTTCGCTCGTGATGCCGAGGGTCTTCTCGCCCAGCCACTGCGTGATCGAAAGCCCCATCACGAAATTCGCCGTGCGGGGGAACATCGACGCCAGCGGGGCGAGACTTCGGTAGTTCGCGAGCATCCGGTTCCGGACGTACTCCCGAGAGAATTTGCTCATGTTCTCCTCGACGTACTCCCCTCGAGCCGTGTTGTGCATCTGCGAGAGGGGCACTTCGGAGGGGCAAGCGCTATCACAGCGCATGCAGTTCGAACACTTCATCACGGAGTCGTCGATGTCGTGGTCGTCCTGGCGCTTGAGTCGCCACTGCTCTGGCCCCTGGAACTTCGGTCCGGGGAACTCGTCGTCGACCTTCGCGACCGGACAGTTCGTGTCGCACGTCGAGCACTTGTAACAGTCGTCCGCGCCCGGTCGGAGGTCCATCTCTTCGGCCTCTGGAAAGACCTGAATCGGTTCGAACTCGTCGTTTCCTGGCTGCTCGTCGCTCGGTTGTTCTGCGTTGCTCATGAGATCGAAATCACCACAGTCGGTTGCTCGCGTTCGAGACGGTCGCTCGAGTCGGCACGTCGGCGTCGGGCCTGGCTGTGATCGCGTCGCGACACGGGTTTCGGGTCGGTCATCGTGTCGCCTCCTCGCCGGCCCGCGTGCCGGCGACGTAGCCCGTCGCGAGCGAGACGCCCGCGCCGGATTTCTCCGCGGCGTAGTCGTAGCCGCCCAGAACGGACCCAGCGGCTCGCAGATTCTCGAATTCGGGCTCGCCGTTGGGGTCGAGCGGGCGAAGCTCCCGGTCGGGAACGAGACCGAACGCGGCGAAGGGCTGTTCGCCGAAAGCGTCGTCGACGAACCAGTCGTAGCGGTCCTCGGCGTGTGGAACGTGACAGTTGAAGATTGGCTCCGACACCTGCTCGCGGTCGGACTCGATTCCCTTCCCGACCAGCCCGCCGGTGGCCAGCACGTACTGATCGCCTCGGTGGGGAATCTCGGCTCCGTGGCGGTCGACGACGACGTGATCGATGCGCCAGCCCCTGTCGTCGTCTCCGTCTGCCGTCTCGTACTCGACCACCGGCACGCCCGAGGTGACGCGAACACCAGCGTCCTCGAGCGCGTCGTACAGTCGCTCCTCGAGTCGCATTCCGGGCAGGCTCGGGGGACCCATCGGGATCTCGAAGACGTCGACGCCGAGTTCGTCCGAGAGTACGTTTCGGACCTCGTCGGCGTGTTCGTCGCCCAGCACGGCCGGGAACCCGACGCGCGGTTCGTCCTCGAGGTAACTCTCTACAGCAGTGACGAGCGCCGTCCGCGCGCCTGTCTCGCCACTTCCCGTCGACACCGTCTCGTCGTGATCGAGCAGGTGCGCGTAGCGCGTCACTTTGGCGTCGTCGCGGACGATGCCGGGGAACGAGAGCGTCACCCCGCGCGCCTCGAAGGGAGCACCCGCGGCCTCGAGGTGGCTCGCGGCGAGTGGGGCGTCGAAGTCCGGGAGCGTCTCGAAGCCGACGAGGAGGGTCTCTCGAGGGTCGCTCGCCAGCCCCTCGGCCGTCGAGACTGGATAGCGAGCGGTCGGTTTGACCGTCCCACCGTGGGTCGGGACGAGCGCGTTGGCGTCAGTGTGTCCACCCGCGTAGGCGTCGCCCGCGATGTCGTCGAAAAAGGCGAGCGCGTCGCGGACGGCCTGGCTCCCCACGCGTTCGTAGGGATGGCCCTCGGGCAGGTCCTCGAGTGCGTCGAAGGGGTCGACGAGCGGCGCGTTCGCGTCGTCACCCGGCGCGTAGCCCAAAATATCGATCAGGCCGCTCGCGTGTCGCAGCGTGCTCTGTTTGTACGTGACGAGACGGACTCGAGCGTCCTTCGCAGACGCCGCGGCCGCGAGTGCGGCCGTCGTACCTGCGAGGCCGCCGCCGATCACGAGAACGTCGTCTTCGATCGCCATCTAGGCACCTCCGTCGAATCGGGCGTAGTCGAACCCAGTCGACGCGTCGGCGGGATCCTGGTCCCGGTTCATCGTCGTCGCGTGGAGGGCGTAGTTGAGCATGGCCTGGGAGAGCTGTTCACCCCAGAGGGCGTGGCGCTCGCCCTTCCAGCGCTCCTGGAAGAGTTCGTCGAGTGCGGCCCGAACCGTCGCCTCGTCGTAGGTGGGGTGGAGTTCGTTCGCCATGTTCTGACAGCAAAAGCCGCCCTGACAGTTCCCCATCGAGGCGCGCGTGCGGATGCGAACGGCGTTCAGGTCCGAACCCGACTGCTCGATCGCATCACAGACCTCGGCGCGCGTGACGCCCTCGCACTGGCAGATAACAGGATTCGCCTCGTTCGTCTCGAGGACCTCCTGTGCCCGACTGCCGAGTCGCTGCGTGCTTCGGCGAGCGACCGGTGATCGAAGCCCGAACTGGTCCATCCCGGCCTCGAGCGCTTCGATGTTCTCGCTCCCGGGGAGTGGCTCCTCGGCGGTCGCACACGACGCGCTGACACCCAGTTTTGCACAGACGTGGTTCGAGATTTCTTCGGCCATCGCGCGGTAGGTCGTGAATTTGCCGCCGACAATGCTCGTCATGCCGGAGACGCCGTCGCGCTCGGCGTGGTCGAGCAGGAAGAAGTCCCGCGTGATGTCCGTTGGGTCCGTCGTTCCCGTTCCCGGCGGTTCGTACAGCGGACGAACGCCCCAGAACGAACGGATCGTTCGGGCCTCCTCGAGAATCGGGACGAGTTCCGAGAGCGTGTCGATCATCTGGTCGACCTCCCACTGTTCTTCGGGGTAGTCGTCCGGATCGGAGACTTCCTCGTCCGTCGTGCCGAGAATCGCCGTCGTCTCGTGGGGAACGATGATATCGGCGTCGCCTTTCGGCCGACAGCGGTTGATGACCGTGTCGACTTGCCGGACGTTCATGATGGTCATGACGCCCTTCGAAGGCCGAACCGCGACGTCGAGATCGGCCATCGCTCCGATCTGGCCCGCCCACGCGCCCGTCGCGTTGACGACGTACTCGGCGGTGATCTCCTCGGTCGTTCCGGGGGTGTCGTGCGTTCGCTTCCCGGGTCCTGACTCGTGGCGAACTGTAACGCCGTAGATGTCGTCACCCTCACGCAGCAGGTCGATCACCTCGGCGTGGGTCTCGATGCGTGCGCCGTGATTCTGCGCGTCGAGGGCGTTCGCGACGCAGAGACGGAACGGATCGACCGCGCCGTCGGGAACCTCGATCGCGCGCGAGACGTCGTCCGCGAGGTAGGGTTCGACCTCGCGGGCCTCGCGCCCCGAGAGCACCCGCGCGGGGATTCCACAGTCGCGACAGCCCTCGAGTTTCTCCTGAAAGTACTCGTCGGGATCCTCGGGTCGTTGGACGAACAAGCCGCTGGTTTCCTCGACGCAGTGGCTCGCAACGTCTCGCAAAATTTCGTTCTCCTCGATACACTCGGTCGCACTGGCCTGATCAGAGACGGCGTATCGCCCGCCGCTGTGTAAGAGGCCGTGCATGCGGCCGGTCGTCCCGTCGGTCAGGGTCCCGCGCTCGAGGAGGGTGACCTCGAGGCCGCGCATCGCCAGATCCCGGGCGATACCACAGCCAGTCGAGCCACCGCCGAGCACGAGGACCTCGGTGTCGTCTGCCATCCCTTCGTTCGACTCTAGGTACCCCGATTCATTATTTTATCGGCGCTCCTCGAACAGACATAACATACGGACGGGAGCCGGATTCGACCGTCGCGAGTACTCGAATCGAGGCGACACCGACACGTGTTTGACTTCGAAACTGTTCGTTAAAACGGAGGATACGCTATTTTGGAGCCTTCTCGAGCAGGTCTCGATTTCTCGTAATCGTAATGGTCAGCAACTTTTATAATGAACGTCGATATTGTTTACCAGTATCACGCGACCAGCAGTAAAATCATCGCGTGGCGACACCGAAGGGGTGAATACCAGTGACAGAAACCACATACGTCGGAGCGGTAGACCAGGGGACGACCGGCACGCGCTTTATCGTGTTCGATCACAGCGGGCAGGTTGTCGCGAACGCATACGAAACGCACGAGCAAATCTATCCGGAGCCCGGGTGGGTCGAACACGACCCCATGGAGATCTGGGAGAATACGAAGACCGTCATCACGCAGGCGCTCGGACAGGCCGGCATCAGTCCCGAGCAACTCGAGGCGATCGGCGTCACGAATCAGCGCGAGACGACGCTGCTGTGGAACGCCGATTCGGGCAAGCCCGTTCACAACGCCATCGTCTGGCAGGATCGGCGGACCACAGAACGGGTCGAGGAGCTCGAGGAAAACGGGATGGTCGAGACGATCCGCGAGAAGACCGGGCTCGAGGCCGACGCCTACTTCTCGGCGACGAAAGCCGAGTGGTTGCTCGAGAACGCCGACCCGATCAAGATGGAACGCTCGCGTCCCGACGACATCCGCGACCGCGCGGAACGCGGCGACGTGCTCTTCGGCACGATCGACTCGTGGCTGATCTACAACCTCACGGGCAACCACATCACCGAGGTCACGAACGCCTCGCGGACGATGCTCTACAACATCCACGACCTCGAGTGGGACGACGACCTCCTCTCGGAGTTCGACATTTCCCGCGAGATGCTCCCCGAAGTTCGGCCCTCGAGCGACGACGACACGTACGGCTCGACGCACCCCGAAGGGTTCCTCGAGGCCGAAATTCCCGTCGCGGGCGCACTCGGCGATCAGCAGGCGGCCCTGTTCGGCCAGACCTGTTTCGACGCCGGCGACGCCAAGAACACCTACGGCACGGGCTCGTTCTTCCTGATGAACACCGGCAACGAGGCCGTCGAGAGTGACCACGGTCTGTTGACGACGATCGGCTTCCAGCGCTCCGGTGAGCCCGTCCAGTACGCCCTCGAGGGATCGATATTCATCACCGGCGCGGCAGTCGAGTGGCTCGAGGACGTCTCGCTGATCGACAATCCGGCACAGACGGCCGAACTAGCCCGAAGCGTCGATTCGACGGACGGCGTCTACGTCGTGCCCGCCTTTACGGGCCTCGGCGCGCCACACTGGGATCAACGCGCCCGCGGGACCATCGTCGGGATGACCCGCGGCACGAAGAAAGAACACATCGTTCGCGCGACGCTCGAGTCGATCGCCTACCAGACGCGGGACGTGGCGGAGGCGATGGAAGCCGACTCGGGCATCAAGATGCGCTCGCTGAAGGTCGACGGCGGCGCGGTCAAGAACAACTACCTCTGTCAACTCCAGTCGGACATCATCGGCTCGGAGATCGTCCGGCCGGTCGTCGACGAGACGACGGCGCTCGGCTCGGCGTACGCGGCCGGGCTCGCGGTGAACTACTGGGATGACGTCGACAGCCTGCGGAACAACTGGCAGGTCGACCGCGAGTTCGATCCCGAGATGGATAGCGACACGGCGGACGCGCGCTACGGGCGCTGGCAGGACGCCGTCGACCGATCGCTGGGCTGGGCTAACGACGGTGACGCAGAATGATCGAGGCGCTCACCGACCTCGCGTACATCATCGCTGCACTCGCCGGCGGCGCGTTCGGCGCGGCGATCGGTCCGCTTCCCGCGTTCGTCTTCACCGGCTTCATGGTGATCGCCGGCGAGGCGTCTGCGATCGCCGGCGGGGGCGGCGCGATTACGGACGAGATCGCGTTCGGCCCGGCCTTTTCTCCCGCAGTGAGCTTCGCCGGTGGTGTGGCCGCGACGGCTTACGCCGCGAAGAAAGGGTACATGGACGGCTTCGAAGACGACTATCATCAGGCGAAGAACATCGCGCAGGCGCTCGGGACGAAACCCGACGTGCTCGTCGTCGGTGCGCTCTTCGGCGTCCTCGGCTACTGGTTGACCGTCGCGTCGGAGGGGCTTGGAATGCCCTACGATCCGATCGCGATGGGGGTCGTCCTCTCGGCGATCTTCCACCGACTCATCCTCGGATACAGCATCATCGGCAAGGTTCGAGGAAGCGGTATCCTCGACATGAGTCCCTTCGAACGCGGGGAACGCCGCACGTCCGCGGACGGCGGATCGAAAGTCGTCGACTCGAACGCCGCGACGGACGAGACACCCGAAGGTGGCGACGCCATCACGCCCGACAAAAAAGACAGAGGCGATGAGGCGAGCGCTGGTCGGTTCACCGTCGAACCGTGGCTTCCCCACCAGTACAAGTGGGGTCACGTTGCCACGCTCGGACTCTTCGTCGGCATCCTCGGTGCGTGGATTGCGATCATGACGGAGAGTGCGTTCCTCGGATTCGGGATCAGCGCCGCGTCGCTGTTGTTCCTCAACCTCGGTATCGAGAAGGTTCCCGTCACCCATCACATCACGCTCCCCGCTGGCACCGCCGCGATGGCAGTCTACGACTTCGGCGGGAGCGACTTCTACGATACGGACCTCGTGAGCTATCAAGAGGGTGCGGTGTTAGCCGCCCAGTCCGCGGAAGTCGCACTCGTCGTCGGCCTCGTCTTCGGTGTGATCTGTGCGCTGTTCGGCGAACTGTTCCAGCGGGTCTTCTACGCCCACGGCGACACGCACGTGGACCCACCCGCCGCAGCGATCGTGTTCGGAACGTTCCTCGTGGCACTGCTGTACGTCGTTGGAGTCTTCCCGCACACGGTCTGGGTGCCGTGGTTCTGATCGCAAGCTGCTGACTTCTTCTCACTTTCGGTAGATATTGCTCACTCGAGTCCCGTTCCAGGACCCGTCCGCTTTAGGCGACGCCACGCCCAGAGGCAAGTATGACAACCGATCCGCCGCTCGTGCTCGATATCGACGGGACGCTGACCCGTCCCGAGGGCTGGGGAATCGATCCGCGCATCTTCGACCCCGTTCGCGACTGGGAGGCACCCGTCGTCATCGCCACCGGGAAGGCCTTTCCCTACCCCGTCGCACTCTGTCACTTCGCCGGCATTCCCGAACTCGTGGTGGCCGAAAACGGCGGCGTCGTCTACACCGGGGACGACGTCTTCTTCACCGCCGACCGGGAGGCTGCACAGGCCGTCGTCGAGGACTACCGTGCGGCCGGCTACTCGCCCGGCTGGGGCCAGGAGAATACGGTTAACCGCTGGCGCGAGACCGAAGTTGCAGTCAACCGTGACCAGCCCCTCGAGCCGCTGCGCAAAATCGCCGCGAAGCACGGACTCGAGGTCGTCGACACCGGCTACGCCTACCACGTCAAGGACACCGAGCCGAACAAGGGCGACGGCCTCGAGACGATCGCCGACCGCGTCGGGATCGACCTCGAGACGGCCGTCGCAATCGGGGACTCGGTCAACGACGTCTCGACGTTCGAGGCCGTCGGTCGGAGTTTCGCCGTGAACAACGCCGACGAACTGGCGCGAGCGGCGGCGGACGAGGTGCTCGAGGCGAGCCACGCGGACGGAACGCTCGCGGTGCTCGAGCGAGTGAGCCGGACGGTCTAGGCGGTACTCAGAACGCTTTTCTTCCGGCCGACGAACTACGACGTATGGTCGTCGACATCCTCGTCGCCGTGTTTGGCTCCGTGACGACGGTCGCGCTCTTCGGCGTGGCCTACTGGGACGCCTCGCGCGTGGACATCTCGAGGCCGGTGTTCTGGGCGGTCGTCGTCGCGGCTCCCTTCGCGGTCGGCGTCGGGTTGTATCTCTTCGTCCCGGCAGCGCCGATGACGGGCGTCATCATGACCGCGAACACGGGGCTGGTGTTGTACGGTTTCGAACGCGAAATCGTCTCCGAGGACGACGAACCCGCCGAACCGGGAGAACTGCCCCACGACTAACGAACCGACGTCGGGTTGTTCGGTTGGTGGCTCGAGCACCGATTCACAGCGAAGACACCACACGGCTTTTGACTGCGCCCGTTCAAGCGAGGACAACATGAGTAACTCCGCCGAGACGGGCGTCGATTCTGGGACCGACGCCGAGGAAGGAGAAGACGACGGGGCGATGCAGGTCTCGAGCCCGGACTATCACAGCGAGAACCACACGGCCGCCCAGACGTGTGGGTGGACGGCGAACGCCCTTCGGGGTGAGGGGAAGTGCTACAAGTACATCTACTACGGCATCGAGTCCCATCGGTGCATCCAGATGACGCCGGTCGTTCGGTGTAACGAGCGCTGCGTTTTCTGCTGGCGGGACCATCAGGGCCACTCCTACGAGATGGACGGCGTGGAGTGGGACGACCCCGAAGCCGTTGTCGATGCCTCTATCGACCTGCAAAAGCGTCTCCTCTCGGGCTTTGGCGGCAACGACGAGGTTCCCCGTGAAGTCTTCGAGCAGTCTATGGAGCCACGCCACGTCGCGATTTCGCTCGACGGCGAACCGACGCTTTACCCCTACCTGCCCGAACTGATCGACGCCTTCCACGACCGAGACATCACGACCTTTCTCGTCTCGAATGGCACCCGTCCCGAGATGCTCAGAGCGTGCGACCCGACCCAACTGTACGTCAGCGTCGACGCCCCGGAACGCCACACCTTCGACGAGGTCGTCGGCGCGATGGAAGACGACGCGTGGGACAAGTTACTCGAGACGATGAACGTGCTCGCCGAGAAGGACGAGACGCGAACCGTCCTTCGGACGACGCTCGTCAAGGGCGAGAACATGCACCACCCGGACTGGTACGCCGGCTTCTACCAGCAGGCTGATCCGGACTTTATCGAACTCAAGGCCTACATGCACGTCGGCCACTCCCAGGGGCGTCTCGACCGGTCGGCGATGCCAGACCACGAGGAGGTCCTCGAGTTCGCCGAGGACGTCAAATCGTACATGCCCGAGTTCACTGAGTGTCGCGGCGTTCCGGAGTCCCGCGTCGCCTTGCTCGCGAAACAAAAGGACACCTGGGTGCCAAAGCTGAAGAAGGGCAGCGAGTTCTGGGAGCGAGATCCGGTCGTCGGCGACTGAAGCGGTCGGGTTGCGAATCTGTCCATCTCGGTCGAGTTGCGGATCGGTTCGATCTGCCCCGCCAATTTCGGAAACGCCGTTTGGCCCCCAGACACCGCCGCGACCGATGGCTTTTTCACCCGCATCCACGACGATGAAGTACCGACGCGGCGTCTCGATGTCGCTCGCCTTCACAATTCTGTTACGCATGCCACATTCGGTATGCTTTTAGGGTCGTGTCTCAAACCAAGTGGTATGTCAATTACCGCCGCGGCTGCCGTCGGGCACGACGAACTCGCCGTGCTCAAACTGCTCGCCCTCGAGGGGGGTCTCGAAGGCGACGTCAAGATCTCCTGTTCTCACCTCGCGGATCGATTGGACGCGTCGAATCAGACCGCGTCGCGACGCCTCCAGCGCCTCGAGAGCGAGGGCTTACTCGAGCGCGATACGGTCAGTGACGGTCAGTGGGTGGCGATCACCGACGACGGTGAACAGACGCTCCACGGCGAGTACGAGGACTACCGTCGCATCTTCGAGACGGACTCCGAGATCGAACTCGACGGCACCGTCACCAGCGGCATGGGCGAGGGTCGCCACTACATCTCGCTGTCGGGCTACATGAGTCAGTTCGAGGACCGACTCGGCTACGAGCCCTTCCCCGGTACGTTGAACGTCGACCTTCGCGAGGACAGCGTCCGCCGACGCAGTGCGATTTCCTCGCTCGAGCCGGTTCCGATCGACGGCTGGGAGGACGACGAACGGACGTACGGGCCCGCCGTCTGCCATCGCGCGACCATCGAGACCGCGACGGGCGAGCGCTACGATGACGCCCACATCATCGCCCCGGAACGAACGCACCACGACGAGGACCAACTCGAGGTGATCGCCCCGGAGAAACTTCGCGAGGAACTCGGCCTCGAGGACGACGATCACGTCACCGTCTACGTGGGTGATCGACGATGACCGGCCACCACGCCGGCCCTCGCTCGAACGCGGGTGCAGACGGTGAGACGAACCCGGCGGCGACGACGGGGACCGTCGACGACGCGCTCGAGTCCCTTCGCGCCGGCGAGCCGGTACTCGTTCACGACGCGGCCGACCGAGAGGGCGAAACGGACCTGATCTATCACGCCGACAGCGTGACGCCAGAGGCCGTGAGTCGGATGCGAAACGACGCCGGCGGACTCGTCTGCGTCGCACTCGGTCACGAGACGGCGGACGCGTTCGACCTTCCGTTTTACACCGACGCGATCGACCACCCCGCCGCGGGCGACCACGAACTCGGCTACGACGAGCGCTCGTCGTTCTCGCTGACGGTCAACCACCGAGACACCTTCACCGGCATTACGGACACCGATCGGTCGCTGACGATTCGGTCACTCGGCGAGGCGGCGGCGTCGCCGACGGCGACCGACTTCGCCGAGACGTTTCGGGTCCCCGGCCACGTCCACTTGCTCAAAGCCGCACCCGACCTCCTCGAGCAGCGAGCGGGCCACACCGAACTGGGCGTCGCCCTCGCCGACGAAGCCGACCTGTCGCCCGCGGTCGTCGTCTGTGAGATGCTCGACGACGAAACCGGCGAGGCACGAACCCCGGCAGACGCTCGAGCGTACGCTCAACGCCACGGGTTCACGTATCTGGAGGGTCGTGACGTTCTCGACCGATTAGCATAGGACTGGCTTTCACCGATTTCTGGCTGTCGCTACTCGCTACTCGAATCCTGGTTATTACTGCCAGTCGTCGTCGGGGCCATTCCCGGAATTACCGCTGCCCTCGGAGCTATTCCCGAGGTCGCGTCCGCCGTCGGACGTAATTTGACTCTCGGTGTTCCCAACGGGGCCGCTTCGATAGACGGCATAGAGGATGAGTACGGCGATCGTAAAGTCGACGCTGTGCTCGACGAGGTGATGAAACGTCATCGGTAACAGGCCGAAGACGGTCCCCAACCCGATGAGTGATCGACCGACGAGCAGCCCCAACACGATCGTAATGAGGAGGTATCGCAACGACCGGCGGCGAGAGTAGGCGACGACGCCGACACAGAAGAGAATCGTCGTCCCGATGACGGCGAGGACGATCACGGCGAGTAAAATCGGAGCCAGTTGTGGATCCAACCACGCGATATCGAACGGGTTCGAGTGGTGCATCTACCGATACTACATCGTGTCGGAGAGTATCTATGCTCTTCGGTCGACTCCGTGACTCGACGAGTGACGGCTCGAGCAACCATCAGGAAGGTACGTCCGTTGTTCTTACTTGTCGGGAACGATCAAAAGGCGTTATCACCGTTGCTGTGCTAGCTGGTGATACGACCGACTCCCTGAAACAGGATTGAAAACGGACACAACTCTCGATTTCAATGAACTCCACTCGTCGACAGATTAGCACGCACGTACACGAACACGCCGGCATTCACTTCAACGAACTCGTCAGACAGTCCGAATTCGCACCGGGGCAAGTGCAGTATCATATTCGACGACTCACCGACGCAGGCGACCTCGTCCGAGAAGAGTGGTACGGCCAGACACACTACTACCCGCCACAGTACGACGAGTGGGAGCGCGCGACCCTCGCACTGTTTCGCCGCGAGACGACGCGAGCGGTCGTCGTCTACCTCATCGAACACGAACCGGTCGGCCCGGAAGCCGTCGCTGCGGACCTCGACATCGCTCGCAGCACGCTCGAGTATCACCTCGATCACTTACTCGAGCAGAATGTCGTCGAGAAACGCTACGATTCGCGAAACCGGGTCTCGCTCGTCCTCGTGAATCCGGAGCGAACCGCACCGTTGCTCTCCGAAATCACGCCAACGGTGCCCGATCGACTGGTCGATCGGTTCACGCGACTCGTCGATAGCTTGCTCGAGACCCCGTCGTAAGACGGCCTGTTTTTACGCATCTACGCTTGCTCGGCGGCGGTAGCGATAGCCGATTCGACGATCGAACCATAATTTCGGCTACCGTACCAGAAGCACAAATGTAGCTGTCTACAAAGGGCCGCCTATGGCTCGACAGATGGATCGACGACGATACGTTCAACTTGCAAGTACTGGTCTACTCGTTGGTATTGCAGGCTGTGCGAGTGGTGACGATGACGACGGAGGGGACGACGGCTCAGGCGGTGACGATGGACACGATCACGACGACAACGGGGAGTCCGGCGGCGAGGAAAGCGAGGGTCTCGCGTTCGCGTTCGGGCCAAACGAGGTCGCCATCATCGACCCCGAGGAAGGCGACGTGGTCGACGAAATCACGGACGATATCGACGACAATAGCTGGGGCGACGCGAAGATCACGACCGATCTCTCGGAGATTTACGTCATCGAGGAGTCCCTCGATCAGGTGCTCGTGATCGACACCGAGGCTCGAGAGGTCGTCGCGGAGGTCGACATCGGGCCCGACGCGACGCACATGTATCACCCGAACGACGACGAAATATGGGCTCACTCGGACGAGGAAGGCGCGTTTTACGTCATCGACACGAACGATCACGAGGTTATCGAAACCGTCCAATCCGGGATGGACGACGAAGGCCACGGCAAGTTGCTCTACCACGAGGATTTCGGCTCGATGGGCTACGCCACGAACGTCAACGATCCGGGTGCGCCGGTAATCGATCTGGACGAGTACGAGCGAAGCGACTTCATCGAGTTCGACGACCCCGACGAGGGGACCCACTACAAGGCCTACAGCCCGCAGACGGGACTGGCCTACTTCGAATACGGCGACCAGACGGTCGTCGTCGACACCGACGACGACGACGTCGTCGACGAACTCGAGCTAGCGGGTGGGATGTACCTCACGCCCGACGAGGAACTCATGGGCGTACTCGACGGCGACGACATCCGGTTCCTCGACGCGACGAGCGAGGACAGCGAGGAGGTCGGCTCGGTCTCCGTCGAAGGTGGCCCCGACGCGTTGCGCTACTACGACGGCGACGACGGGCTGTACGCCTTTACGGCGAACACGGATAACGACGGGGCTGCCGTCATCGACGTCGAGGAGTTCGAGGTCGTCGACACGCTCGAGGTCGGCGAAATCGAGCGACCCGAGGACGCTGAGAACCTTCACCGATCCGGCGTCGCCGGCGACGAGTACTTCTTCACACCTGCACCAGCAGACGGCTTCGTCGCCGTCGTCGACATGGCCGAACAGGAGGTCGCAGAGGTCGACGTCGAAGACGGCGTCGATACGATTCAGTACGTCGGCGACTCGGGGGTCGGCTACACTGGACAGATTCGATAGCCGATGCGTTCGAACGAGTCCGCTCTCCACGACTACCGCACGCAATCCCGGGCCAGGAGAGGCCTCACCGTCCTCGCGGTCGCTTTCGTCGCCGCGCTTCTTTTGGCGAGCGTCGCGAGTCCAGTTGCCGCACACGCGTACCTCAGCGAAACCGACCCCGAGAACGGCGAACAACTCGAGACCGCACCCGACGACGTGACGCTCACCTTCTCCGGTGACGGCGTCCAGAACGCCGACGTCAGTATCGTCGGACCCGACGACGAGGACGTCAGCGGGGACGCCGAGATCGACCCCGACGATACGCAACTCGTCGACGTTCCGTTCGAGGGCGACGACGACGACGCCGAGGGCATGTACACCGTCGAGTGGGAAGTCCTCGCCGACGACGGACACACGACGTCGGGCACGTTCTTCTTCAGCGTCGGCGACGAACCGCTCGATCGCGACTCGGTCCTCGAGACCTACGAGGACGAGGACGGCGTCGACGAATCGGTTCCGCCGCTCGAGAGCGCCGCGAGAGGGCTGTTGCTCGTCTCGCTCGTCGGCCTCGTCGGGGCCCCGGTGACGGCTGCGATGGCAGTCTATCCGGTCGCCGACCGCGCCGGAGTATCGAAGCGGGCCGTCGACGGCCGCCTCACCACCGTCCTCGGTGTACTGGCAGCGGGTGTGCTCACGGCAGTCGCCCTCCTCGGCTACGTTCAGGCGACCTCGGTCGGTTCGCCGTCGCTCGAGACGTTCGGCGAGTTCCTCGGGATGCCACTCGGTCAGGCGTGGCTCGTTCAGGCCGTCCTGGCGCTCGGCCTCGCCGTCGTCCTCGGGAGTGCCGTCGCAGGAACGGTCCCGCGGTCGGTCTGGCTCGGGGGGACGTTCGTCGGCGCAATCGGCGTCGGCGGTGCGCTTAGCTGGACGAGTCACTCCGCGACGGCGATCGACCGCCTGCAAGGGACGGCCGTCGATTTCGCTCACATCGCGGGCGCAGGATTGTGGCTCGGCGGATTAGTCGTTCTCGCGCTGGTCGTCCCGCCCATGCTTCGCGACGCGCCCCCCGCGGATCGTTCCGGACTCGCCGCCAGCACGATTCGACGGTATTCGCTGCTCGCGCTCGGCGGCGTGACGCTCGCCGGAGCGACCGGACTCGTACTCGCGGCGTGGCACGTTCCCGACCTCGAGGCGCTCGGGGCGACCTTCTACGGGACGGTGCTCACCGCGAAGACGCTCCTGGTGATTGTCGCGCTCGGACTCGGCGGACTCACTCGGTTCGTTTACCTCCGTCGACTCGAGTCCGACGGCGGGGGTGGCCGCTTGGGATTCCTCGACCGGTTCGGCGATGCCGACGCCGGCGGATCAGACACCAGCGGTACAGACACCAGCGGTACAGACGCCGAGATCCGAGAAGACGGCGGTAGTCCGTCGGATTCTACCGGCGCAATTTCGGCGTTCACCCGCACGGTCCGACTCGAGGTCGGCGTGATCGTCCTCGTCTTGCTTCTCACGGGACTGCTCACCTCCGTTCCGACGGCTGCCGTCGTCGGTGACGACGACGGTCCCGAGACGGCGACGATCGAACGCGAAGGCGACATCGACCTCGAGTTGACGGCGATTCCCGCGGCGACCGACACCGGTGGAGACGACCGACTCCACGTCCTACAGGACGATCCGATCGTCATCGAGGTCGCGTTCTTAGACGACGGCGGGGAACCCGTCGAATCGGACCAGACCGTCCGGTTGACCGCAGACGGTGAGGACACGTTCGACGTCGACCTCGAGGAGAACGACGACGGCACGTACTCGACCGTCCAGCCGTTCCCGTCCGACGGCGACTGGGAGCTCCGTATCACGGGCGAGCCAGAGGGCGAGTTCGTCAGCGAGTGGGTCGACGTCTACGTCTCACCGGGCGAGGCCGCCGACGGTGAGCAGGACGACGACGGTCACGACCACGGCGACGACGACCACGATCACGGAGAAGACGACGGTCACGATCACGACGAGGAGGCACCCGATGATCACGAGCACGACCACGGCGACGAAACGGACTATTCAGCCTTGGCAACGCTGTTGCAATTCGGTGCCGTCGCGATCGGTATCGTCGGCTCCGTCGCCGTAACGATAGAGGCGCTTCGCTTCCGAGGTCGGTCCGAGTAACGACTGTCAGATCTCTTCGGGACTCCCTCTTTCCATCTCCCTGCTGATACTCTTCGCCTCCGGTCGCGAAATCGCGAACACTTACTACGTTGGCTTTCAACACTCACGATCATGGGATTCGACGAGATGGACGTCGACACGATCTGGATGGACGGCGAGTATGTCGACTGGGACGACGCGCAGGTGCACGTCCTCACGCACGGACTTCACTACGGGAGCGGCGTCTTCGAAGGGGCCCGCTGTTACGACACCGAGGAGGGCCCGGCGATCTTTCGCTGGGAGGAACACTTAGAGCGACTCTTTCAGTCCGCAAAGCCCTACGAGATGGATATCGATCACTCGAAAGAAGAGCTAACCGAGGCGACGAAAACGCTCATCCGCCAACAGGACCTCGAGTCGTGTTACATCCGTCCGGTCGCGTTCTACGGCTACAATTCACTCGGCGTGAGTCCGGAAGATTGCCCGACGAAGACGGCGATTGCCGTCTGGCCGTGGGGAGCGTACCTCGGCGAGGAGGCACTCGAGGAAGGAATCGACGTGATGATCTCCTCGTGGCGAAAGCACGCCTCGAGCCAGATTCCGACGAACGCGAAGACGAACGGTCTCTACGTCAACAGCATGCTCGCGGGCGAGGAAGCCCGACGAAACGGCTACGCGGAAGCGATCGTCCTGAACAAGGAGGGCAACGTCGCGGAAGGCCCCGGCGAGAACGTCTTCCTCGTCCGCGACGACGAGATTTACACGCCCGGCCTCTCGGAGTCGATCCTCGACGGCATCACCCGAGATACGGTGATCACGCTCGCGGAGGATCTCGGCTACACCGTCCACGACACCGTCTCGATCTCTCGAGGCGAACTCAACACGGCCGACGAACTGTTCTTCACCGGCTCCGCGGCCGAGGTGACGCCGATTCGGAAGGTCGACAACGTCGTCATCGGCGACGGCTCGCGTGGCCCCGTGACCGAGGACATTCAACAGAAGTTCTTCGACGTCGTCGAGCGCAAGACCGGCGAGTACGACGAGTGGTTCGACTACGTCTGAACGTTCCCACGCTCGGTTCTCGAATACTGTCTTCGAAGTGTTCACTTTCGTAGCGTTTTTGCCGGTTGTCGGGAAACGACGGGTATGACTACCTGCCCCTGGGACGATTGGAACCACGTTCTGAAGATCGATCCCGACAAGGACCTTCCCGAGGGCGTCACGTACGGGGATCTCTGTGCGACCGGCACCGACGCGATCGAAGTCGGCGGCACCATGGGTATCACCGAGGAGAACATGGAAGCCGTCGTCGACGCCTGCGCCGAACACGACGTGCCGCTCTATCAGGAACCCTCGAGTCCGGACGTCGTCATCGACAATCGGGCGCTCGAAGGCTACCTCATTCCGACCGTACTCAACGCTGGCTCTCCCTTCTGGATCACGGGCGCACACAAGGAGTGGGTGCGACTGGACGGCGATATGGACTGGGACCGGACGTGGACGGAAGCCTACATCGTGATGAACCCCGACGCCGACGTCGCGACGTACACCGAAGCCGACTGCGACCTCAGCGCCGACGACGTCGCCGCCTACGCGACGGTTGCAGAACGCATGTTCGGCCAGGAACTCGTCTACCTCGAGTACTCCGGCACGTTCGGCGACGAGGGTATCGTCGAAGCCGCGAGCGAGGCGACCGACGAATCGACGCTGTTCTACGGCGGTGGTATTCACGACTACGATTCCGCGGCGACGATGGCCGCACACGCGGACGTCATCGTCGTCGGCGACCTCGCACACGACGAGGGCGTCGGTGCCGTTCGCGAGACGGTCGAAGCAGCGCGAGACGCATAACGCGAGGTCCAATTCTCCCCGCGATCAGCAATCGGCGTTCACGAGCGACTGGAGGTGGGGCAACACTTCGGTGACGTCCTCACGGATCACCACCTCGGCACTGCTATCGACCGGCGTCGACTCGAGGTTGACGATGCCGACCGTCGCGCCGTTCGACGCGGCGATTCGGGGCAGCGACGCCGCGGGTTCGACGACCAGCGACGAGCCAATCGCGAGGAACACGTCGCTCTTTCGTGCCAGCGTGCGGGCTTGCTGGATGACCGCTCCCGGCAACTGTTCGCCAAAGAGGACGACGTCGGGTTTGTAGACGCCGCCGCAGTCGCAGGTCGGCGGCAGTTCGCCGTCCGCGGCGCGTTCGACGATCGGGTCGCCGTCAACTCGTTTCCCGCAGTCGACGCATCGGACCCGTCGAGAGTTCCCGTGCAACTCGAGGAGCGTCGGCTCGCTCGTCCCGGTCGTCGCGTCGTCCGTCGCCGCCACGCCGTCCGTCGCAGTCACATCGTCCGTCGCGCTCGCGTCGTCCCTCACCGACTCGAGTGCGTCCTCGTGAAGCCCGTCCGTGTTCTGCGTGAGAATTGCCTCGAGATGGCCGTCCTGGCCCATCGATGCCAGCGCCTCGTGAGCAGCGTTGGGTTCGTACTCGCCGCCGAATAGCTCCCGCTGGAGATCGACGCGGTCGTCCCAGAACCCCTCCGGATCGCGCTGGAAGCGCCCGTAGGTGAACTGTCCTTCGTCGAACTTCTCCCAAACGCCGTCGTCGCCGCGAAACGTGGGAACGCCCGACGGTGCGGAGATTCCCGCTCCCGTGAACGCGACGGCCGTCGCGTCGCGGTCGATTTGCTCGGCGAGTTCCTCGAGGTCGTTCATATCGAATGATTGGGCCGAAGGATCAAAACTCGTCGTGGTAGGGACTTCTCACACCGTGTGCTCGGCAGGCGTCGACGGTTCACGACTCTCACGTCGTGGGCTGTATTTCGACCGCGAACGATTGCGCTTAAGTCCCGCCTACGTGAATCGGGTGGTATGCAGGATAGAATTCACACTGCGGACGCCGAGCCGGGCGACGACGCGACGGTCGCTGGCTGGGTACACGAGATTCGTGACCTGGGCGGAATCGCCTTCCTGATTCTCCGGGACAGCTCGGGCAAGATTCAGATCAAGTTCGAAAAGGACGAGATGGACGAAGAGTTGGTCGAAACTGGCCTCAGCGTCTCTCGAGAGAGCGTCGTGAAGGTCTCCGGTGCGGTCGAAGAAGAGCCACGCGCACCGACGGGCGTCGAGGTCACGCCCGAGGAACTCGAGGTCGTCGCTCCTGCCGAACCCGAACTCCCACTCGATCCGTCCGGAAAGGTCGACGCGGAACTCTCGACGCGACTCGACAACCGGACGCTCGACCTCCGGAAAGACGAGGTTCAGGCAGTGTTCGAGATTCGCGCCGAAATCCTTCGCGCGGTCCGCGAGCAGTTCCGCGCGTTCGACTGTACGGAGATCAACACGCCGAAGATCGTTGCGACGGGAACCGAGGGCGGTACCGAACTCTTCCCGATCACGTACTTCGGCGAGGAAGCGTTCATGAACCAGTCGCCACAGCTGTTCAAACAGCTCATCGCCGGGTCGAACGTCGAGCGCGTCTTCGAGATCGGTCCGATCTTCCGCGCCGAAGAGCACAACACGCCGCGACACCTGAACGAAGCGACCTCGATTGACTTCGAGGGCGCCTTTTGCGACCAGAACGACGCGATGGACGTCGTCGAGGGCGTCGTCACGGCAGCCTACGAGGCCATCGTCGAGAACTGCCAGGACGAACTCGAGGCACTCGGTCTCGCCGCGGAGTTCGAGGTTCCGGACGAGGCGTTCCCACGTCTTAGCTACGAGGAAGCCATCGAGCGCATCAACGCGACGGGCGAACTCGACGAGCAACTCGTCTGGGGCGACGACCTGCCAACGGAAGGCGAGAAGGCACTCGGCGACGACGTCGGTGGCCACTACTTCATCACCGACTGGCCGAGCGAGATCAAGCCGTTCTACATCAAAGATCACGACGACGACGAGCAACTCTCGACCGGCTTCGACCTGATGCACCCGCGGATGGAACTCGTCTCGGGCGGCCAGCGTGAGCACCGACACGAGAAGCTCATCGAAGGCTTCGAGCAGCAAGGACTCGATCCAGAACAGTTCGAGTACTACACGAAAATGTTCAAGTACGGCATGCCGCCACACGCCGGCTTCGGACTCGGCGGCGAGCGACTCGTGATGACGATCCTCGGATTGGACAACATCCGAGAAGCAGTGCTCTTCCCGCGGGATCGTCAACGTCTGAGTCCGTAGACGAAGACGTTGAGAGCTGGCAAGTCGTTGCGAGCGTTATCGAGCAACGTCTTGCGAGACCGGCAGCGACTCAGTCCGTAGGACTGGTCGCTGACCGTTGAGTGGGTGCTCGTGGGATCTTTGATCCCGCGTTGTTCCCGAGAGATCGCCAGCGTTTGTCTCCGTAGACGAGGACGCGACCGGTGGGAGCGTCCTCAAAACTGCGAGCGGGAGCGCACCGACACGCGAGCGGCGGCAAATCTGGGGGTTAGCGAGACGAACGGTGCGTAACTCTCCTTTCACTCGAACGACGAACACGAACGGCGAAGTCGTGAGCGAAGTGAGTTTACCGAACCGTCTGTTGTCTATCGAGTCATGTTACTGTTCAAAAACAGTAACGTCGTATTCAGCGGATTCGATTGACCTATTATTCGTTGACGAGCAGAATCTTGCCCTGGAAGTCACCTGATTCGCCCAATCGATGTGCGTCAGTGACGTCTTCGAAGGCGAATCGCTCGTCAATGTGCGGTTCGACGACGCCGTCGTCGACCAGCGTCGCGATATCCGCGAGTTCGTCTCCGATCCGCTCCTGTCGCTCGCCGAGTAACACGGGGAGGATCACAAGCACGACGCCGAGCTCGAGCGACCGTTCGTGCATCGCCGAGATGTCCTGCGTCGAGCTCGATTCCGTCGTTACCACGGTTCCGAACGGCCCCACGGCGTCGAAGGCCGTCTGGAGATGGTCGTCGCCGATCGGATCGAAGACGACGTCGAAGCCGTCGCCGCCAGCGTGTTTCTCGACGTACGACTCGACGTCGGTCTCGGTGTAGTCAACCGTCGCGTCGGCACCGAACTCGTCGGCGAGAGCGCGTTTTTCTTCGCTCGAGGCCGTCGCGGTCACGTTGGCCCCAAACCAGTCGGCTAACTGGACGCCGATGTGCCCGACGCCGCCGGTCGCGCCGTAGACGAGCACCTCGTCGCCGAGGAAGACGGTCGTCTTGTCGACGAGCATCTCCCAGGCGGTGAGCGCGACGACTGGCAACGCCGCTGCGTCCTCAAGCGGGATCGACTCCGGCGCGTGGGCGAACGTCCCGACGTGGCCGACGACGTAATCCGCGAGCGAGCCCTGCTGGCCCGCGCCGCCGGGCATGCCGTACACCTCGTCGCCTTCGTCGAAGCGCGTGACGTTCGCGCCGACTTCGTCGACGACGCCCGACACGTCGCAGTGGAGCGTCGCGGGGAGTTCCGGCGCGAAATCGGGAATGGCTCCCTGTCGAATCTTGTAATCGACGGGATTGACGCTCGAGGCGACGACCTCGACGCGAACCTCGTCCGGATCAGGTTCGGGAACGTCGATGGTCGTCTCCGTGAGTACGTCCGGTTCTCCGTATTCTTCGATCACGTGGGATGTCATCTCGGAAGGCATACCGATTCAACAGTCGGTCGCCGACGGGGAATATGCGGCGGTTGCGGGGATCGGTGTGGGTGATTACTGAGACCGACGACGCCTACTCGATGCGAGCCACTCGAGACGAGTTCGGTGAAATAAGCTCACGATACGCCGGCTCGTTCACGGTAACTGAGAGCCAAATAATCACCCTATACAACGAAGAGTTCTACCAGGATGTCCACACCGAAGAGTTCGAAGACGGTGAAGTACGTGACCAGCTTACACCCACGGACCAAGACGTGCAATTGTTTGACGCAGACCTTACCGGCGCCACGACTGTTCTCGGCCACGCTACTGGATCCCTTACCGATGGTGAACTTACTGTCGGAGGGGATTTCAGTGGTCTGCGTAGCCGACTGGAAAATCAAATGGAGAACGTGCTTGCGCCGGCGATTACTATCTACACCAACGGAGACAACTCCTCTACGTACGAGTTGATTGCTGATATCGAAGATGACGAGGGAAGTGGTCAGTTTGCGGGATCGTATGAACTCACTGATGAAGAAATCGAAGCTCTCAGAAGTGGCGAGCTCACCGTCGAAATCTCGACCGAAGACCATCCAGATGGTGCCGCTACTGGTGAATTTGTGCCACGATAATTGGCACTTTCACGCGAGATGCAAATTCTCTGATTGAGGAGGATCATCCGGAAAACGATTCTGAATCTTTTTCGTAAAGTTCCCACATCGGGATTTTCGCCTGCCACGAGCGTGCTCGAGGAGGCGTGGCGACAACGAAAACATGACGAGAACGACTGTGAGCGCCTATCTGGGTTGCAAAACTGCGGTGACAGAAGATGGATCGTGACTCGAGTGATGGGAGCTATCCCCACCAGCCACCGCCGTTGCCCGGCGCTTCACCGTGGTCTGCACCCTCGCCGTCGACGATTGCGGCGGCGAGGTCTTCGCCAACTACGCTGTCACCGAGGAACGAGAAGTGGTTGCTGACGCTGTCGGTCACGTCGATGTCCGCGTACGTGTCGGCGACGTCGTCGCAGTCGGAGCCCTCTGCCCCCAGCGCGTTCCCGGTCAGGCCACCGTAGGCAGCACCGACCGTCGAGTCGTTTTCGGAGTGGTAGTTTCGAACCTCGCCGGCGTTGTTCGCGATGCCGTCGTACCAACTGTCGCTGAAGACGCCACTCACGTCACAGACCTCGTCGCCGTCTGCAGCGGCACCGAGTGGTGCCACCGTCTCGATTTCGTAGCCATCCTCGAGGGCGTTGATCGTCTCGAGGACCGCGCGTCCACCCAGTGAGTGCCCGACGAGACGGATACTCCCACCGCCGTCGTCGTAGAAGTTCTGTGCCAGTTCGGCGACGGTTTCGCCGACCGCTTCGGTTTCCGCGGTCGCGCCGATGAAGTTGATCGTGGTGGCGTCCCACTCGATGCCGACGTACTCGTCCGGTTCGTAGCCGCCGTCCTCGAGTGATTCTGCGACGTCCGCCGCTTGACTCGCGACGGTGGAGTCGCCGAACCAGCCGTGGATGAAGACGAAGAGTTCGTCTTCGACTGGAAACGGGTCGGGGTCGGCCGGCGAAAAGAGGCTGTCGCTGACCTCGATGACGTCAATATCGAACGAGGACACGGCGGATGCTGAGCCCGTCGAGGCGGCGAGTCCTGTTGTCCCAGCGAGCGCGACGCCGGTTCCTTTGAGCATTGCGCGGCGATCAGGGCTGAACGATTCGTCGTCTACTTTCTGCTTGTTGTTATCTACCATGCTTCAATCGTTCGTCTCGTGATGTAGCGATATTCATTTCTCCTCACTAACGCGATCATTTATATACGGCTCAAAAACATCTTATCCGATATCGGGCTAATTGCGCTATTGGGCTTCGAGACAGTTCGCGGAAGAGGCGGGGCCATCGCTTGTGGGGGTCGAACTCGAGTCGGTCGCCAAGTACGACGCCTCTTGGAGAGAGTCGCTGTCGAGGAACTGGCTTCGCTGGCGACGAACAGACTCGGGGCGATGACCCGTTTTCCGACCGACCGAATGCTCGTCGGTGAAAATCGCTCGAGAATCGGTAGAAACGATAGTATTCGAGAGCAGGAGCGTCTCGTTCGTTAGAGCCAGCCCCAGCCACCGTCATCGTCGTCGACGTCCACACCGGCGGCCTCGGCGAGGTCAGCACCGACCGCCTCGTCTCCGAGGAAGCCCATGTGGCTGCCGACGCTGTCGGTCACGTCGACGTCCGTGTAGGTTTCTGCCGTGTCGTCCGGACAGCCCGACCCGTCAGTTCCGAGTGCAGCGCCGCCGATGCCGCCGTAGGCTGCGCCGACCGTCGAGTCGTCTTCGGAGTGATAGTTCCGCACGTCCGCAGCGTTGTCCGCGATGCCGTCGTACCAGTTGTCACCGAACAGCCCACCTTCGCCTTCACAGACCATGTCACCGTCCGCTGCTGCCCCGAGTGGGGCGACGGTTTCGACTTCGTACCCGTCGTCAATGTGATTGACCGTCTCGAGGACGACGCGGCCGCCGAGAGAGTGACCGACGAGGCGCACGTCACCGCCGCCGTCGTCGTAGAACTCCTCGAGCATTTCGGCGACCGTCTCGCCGACGTCTTCGGTTTCGTTCTCCGCGCCGATGAAGTTGATCGTAGTGGCGTCCCACTCGATGGCGACGTACTCGTCGGCTTCGTAGCCGACGTCTTCCATGGAGGACGCGACGTCTGCCGCCTGGCTCGCGACGGTCGTGTCGCCGAACCAGCCGTGGGCGAAGATGAAGACTTCCTCGCCGACGGGAATCGAGGGTGTCGAGCCGCTGCCGAAGACGCTCCCCCCGACGTCGAGCACCTCGATGTCGAACGTCGAAACAGCGGCTGCCGACCCTGACGACGCGGAGAGTCCAACTCCGGCTGCGAGTGCCGTTCCACTCGCTTTGAGCATCGTTCGTCGATCTGTCGTTCGTGTGTCATCCACTGATTCGTGCCGTGAGTCATTATTTGTCATGCGACGATAGAGCGAAGGGGCGTGTCAGCGTTAGTTATTATCACTCATATAGTGGTGTATTTATAGCAAACGTACACGGTATCTTTTCCGATGCGGAATGAATAACGCTGTGAACTCGTCGGGTAAGTATCTCAAACGGGACGTGTTGGTGATTGCCTCTGTTCTATGATATGCTCTCACTCGAGCGACTCGAGTCGACATGGCCGATATTGATCGCCAGTCCCGTCGGTCTGCTACCGACGGTGCACGACAGGTCGACAAAAAGCGTACGGTGACGCATCGGGGCCACTGACGTGGACCGGTACGAACGCAGGTTGTAACCGGTTGGGATGAGCCTGTGCTGACTCAGTCGAAGATGCCGCCGTTGTCGTCGACATCCACGCCGGCAGCCTCGGCGAGGTCGGACCCGACTTCGTCGTCACCCAAGAAGGCCATGTGGCTGCCGACGCTGTCGGTCACGTCGACGTCCGTGTACGTATCCGCTGTATCGTCTGGACAGCCCGACCCGTCAGTTCCGAGTGCAGCGCCGCCGATGCCGCCGTAGGCTGCGCCGACCGTCGAGTCGTCCTCGGAGTGATAGTTCCTGACATCAGCGGCGTTATCAGCGATCCCGTCGTACCACTCGCCGGAGCCGAGTCCACCACCACAGACCGTCTCTCCGTCAGCGGCCGCACCCAACGGTGCGACCGTCTCGACTTCGTAGCTGTCGTCGATGTGGTTGACCGTCTCGAGGACGACGCGGCCGCCCAACGAGTGACCAACCAAGCGCACGTCACCGCCACCGTCGTCGTAGAACTCCTCGAGCATTTCGGCGACCGTCTCGCCGACGTCTTCGGTTTCGTTCTCCGCGCCGATGAAGTTGATCGTGGTGGCGTCCCACTCGATGGCGACGTACTCGTCGGCTTCGTAGCCGACATCCGCCATCGAGGTTGCAACGTCGGAGGCCTGGCTCGCGACCGTCGTGTCGCCGAACCAGCCGTGGGCGAAGATGAAGACTTCCTCGCCGACGGGAATCGACGGCGTCGAGCCGCTGCCGAAGACGCTCCCACCGACGTCGAGCACCTCGATTTCGGTCGTCGAAACGGCACTCGCCGTACTCGAGGACGCTGCTACTCCAGTCATTCCAACGATTGCCGCGCCGGTTCCTCTGAGCATCGTCCGTCGGTTCGTCGCCGTCGATTCGTTCGTCGATCGTCCGTGTGGTGTATCTTTCTCTGACATCGCCAACTGAGTTCTCCAACGCTATCCGCATCATTATATTCCCTCACAATTGAATGTATTTAACTAATCAGTGTCTCGAATTTCGTCTCGGTCTCCGTTTGGGAAGTTCAGAATCGACACTCGCGTCAGCGAGCGGTTACGACAGTTCACCGTTCGACGCCAGCGAGTCGCACTCCGAGACGAACCTGTACTGTTAAATTACCTGAGTCGCAAGACCCGCCAATGCGTGACGAGGCAACGGCGTTCGTCCCGGGGCACATAACGGGCTTTTTCAGCGCTCATCCGGCGTCGGATCCAACGACTGCGGGCTCGAGAGGAGCCGGATTGACACTCACCGACGGCGTCGAGGTGACCGTCGAACCCGCAGCTGACGACACGTCGACGGTCGTTCTCGACGGTGAGACGATCACGGTCGAGCCCGTCGAAACCGTTCTCGAGACGCTCGAGGTTACGGCTCGCGTCGAAGCGGACTCGGAGATTCCACTCGGCTCAGGCTTTGGTGTCTCGGGCGCACTGGCACTCGGGACGGTCCTAGCTGCGAACCACGTCTTCGACCGACAGTTATCTCGAAACGAACTGGTAACGATCGCACACGGCGCGGAAGTACAGGCGGAGACTGGCCTGGGCGATGTCGTCGCGCAGGCCCACGGTGGCATTCCGATTCGGTTAGAGCCGGGGGGGCCGCTCGTCAACAAACTGGATGCCATTCCATCGCGAGCGCGCGTCGAGTACGTCACGTTTGGGGAACTCTCGACGGCTGAGGTGCTCTCGGCGGACACCGACCAGCTTTCGGCCGCTGGCAAACAGGCCCTCTCGAACGTCGTCGAGGAGCCGACGCTCCTGTCGTTCATGTACGCCTCGAGATCGTTCGCGCGCGAGGCGGAGTTGCTCACCGAGACGGTCGCTGGCGTGATTGGTGACGTCACCGACGCCGATGGACAGGCGTCGATGGCGATGCTCGGCGAATCCGTCTTCGCGCTCGGGACTGGCCTCTCCGATGCGGGCTACGAACCGAACGTCTGTGCGACGCATCCTGCGGGCGCATTCCTCAAGTAAACTGGCAGCCGAGATCGGGAACCACCACAGCTCTGGTTATTCACACTAACTGATTGTAACCCGACCCTCTCATGAGTGTCGACGAGTTCGATAATTGTGTATTCCTGCCTGTTTTTCCGCTTTCAGCCACCTAATTCTCTTCAGTCGGGCGGTAGACGTCTCAGAACGGCCTGTTTCTCGATCGAATGGATACTCTCAATGGCTGATTGAATCGACATAATTTATGTCAGTATTATTGGAATTGGCCAGAGCTTTATTATGGTGGGTTTCACTTATCAGTTCAAGTTTGTAAATGTCATCGACAAGTGGGGTCAATCAAAAGCTGTTTCGGCTGTACGAACACTACGTTGGCGAACCCGACTCGAGTACTGACGTGTACGGGTACTGGCTGTTCATTTTCGGCTACGTACTCGGTGGTGCGGGGCTCGTGGCGTTCATCATCAGCTACGGTGGGGCTGGTGATTCCTACACGCTCATTCGTGCGTCGGGAGTCACGGCGGCGACCGGACTGGCGTTTTGTCTGTTCGGCATCGTCCTCATGTTGCCGGTCAGGCGAATCGGGATTTACGTGAGTGCTATCGGGCTACTGGTCGCGTTGGCTGGCGTCGTCTTTTTCGGTTGGGCGTATCCCAACAATTGGCGGGAACTCGGAACGGACTACAGCGTCCAGGTTATTTCCGTTTATACGGCCGGTGTCGGTTTGATCGCAGGCGTCACCGCGCTCGTTCCGATCCTCACGGGGCGGAGGGGGATGTTCGTCGACGAAAAAGAGACCGACGACCCGGAGATTCTGACCGGTGATGCGATGGAAGGTGCACAGTTCGCCGTCTTCCGCGACGAAAACGGCGACTGGCAGTGGAACGTCCTTCACCTCGAGGCGCTCGCGACGAGCGACGAGAGTGCGGTGACGCGGCCAGACGCGACGGAGAGCATCGAACGCGTCCAGTCCCAGATTAGCTCCGCGGGACTGATGGAACTCACGACGTCCGCGTTTCGACTGTTCGAGGATCGCGAGGGTAACTGGCAGTGGACGCTCGCACGCGACGACGGGAGCGTCGTCGGCTCGAGCACCGGCGAGTTCGACGAGCGTGATGGCGCCGAAAACTCCGTCAGTTTCCTCAAAGACCGTGGCCCGGATGCCGACGTCATCGAAATCGAGGGAGCCGCGTTCACGTACGCCGAAGATCGAGATCAGTGGGTCTGGCAACTCGTCGACGACGACCGGACGCCACTGGCCTCGAGCGAGGATCGCTACGAATCCCAGGAACGCGCCGAGGAGGCCGCCCAGACGTTCGCCGAACGATTCGACCGCGCACGCGTGCTCGACATCGAACACGTCGGCGTCGAACTGCTCGAGAGCGAGGGGACGTGGACGTGGCGATTCGTCGACGACGCGGACGAGGTCGTCGCCAACGCCTCCGACAGCTTCGACACGCGCCGCGACGCCGAAGCGGCGTCCGAAGCGCTCTTGCCCGAACTCGATTCGGCGTCGGTCACCGTCGCCGGCGAAGCGACCTACGAACTGTACGAATCCGGCTCGACGTGGCGCTGGCGACTCGTCGACGAGAACGAACACGTCGTCGCCCGAAACCCGACCGATATTACCGAACGTTCACCAATCGAATCGAGTGCCGACGAGTTCAGCGCACAGGCCCTCGAGGCCGAGACGGTCGAAATCGACGCTGCGGAGTACGAGGTCTACCCCGCAGCGTCCACGACCGCGCCCGACGAACCGGGCGACGATCTTCCGGCGACCCTCGAGGAAGAACCGGCGGCCCAGACCGACGGCGGAACGACGCTCGAGTACGACGACGAGACCGGATCGGACTGGCACTGGCGGCTCGTGACGGACGGCCGCGAGATCGTCGCCGGAAGTACCGAACCGCATCCGAACGCGAACACGGCGGCCGATGCGATTCGCCGCGTTCGCGAGCAGGCCAGTGAGGCGGACCTCATCGAGTTCGAACACGCGGCGTTCCAGGTCTACGAAGCCGACTCCGGCGAGTGGCGCTGGCGGCTCATCGACGAAGACGGCAACGTCCTCGCAGACAGCGGCCAAGAGCACACCTCTCGAGGCGAAGCCGCAGAAGCGATGATGACGCTCAAAGAGCAGGCACCCGACGCCGAGTTACTGGAGATCGAGACCGCGGCGTTCGAACTGTTCGTCAACGAAGACGACGAGTGGGGCTGGCGGCTGATCGACGAAGCTGGCAAACTCGTCGCCGAGGATCCAGCAACGCACCCGACGCGGGGCGCTGCCCGACAGGCGATGAATCGCTTGCTCGAGCACCTCGAGTCCGACATTCGAACGATGGATCGAGCGATCTTTCAGACGTACGCCGAAGACGAGTGGCACTGGCGATTCGTCTTGCCGACGGGCGAAACCGTCGCTGAAGGAGGCGAAGCACATCCGACCCGAGACGAACTCGTCGACAGTCTCGGGGACGTTCGAGAGTCGGCCGCATCGGCACACCGCCACGCGGTCGGCGACGTCGCCGTACAGTTGTACGACAACGGCGGCTGGAGCTGGCGACTGCTCGATCGTGACCGCGAAGAAATCGCCGATTCGACCGTCACCTACGACTCTCGGGTGGCTGCGAAAGACGCTGCTGACCGTCTCAAATCCCATGCTGGCGATGCGCCGATCTTCACGATCGAAGACGCGGTAATTCGTCTGGACGGCAGCGAGGACTGGACGTGGGAACTCGTCGACACCGATCGCGACGTGAGCGCGAGTGCAGTCGACACTGCCTCGTCAAAAGACGGGGTCCTCTCTAACGTCGAAGACGTTCGACAACTCGCACCGAAAGCCGGTCGCGTCGACTTCGACGTCGCGTCGTTCGAACTCGTGGCCGACGACGAAGACCGCTGGCGCTGGCGGCTCATCGACGAGGACGGTCGAACGATCGCCACCGCCGCAGAGACACACGAGTCGAGCGAGGCTGCTCGAGGCGCACTCGAGGACGTCCGCCCGCTGATCGAGGAGGCGAGTATCCTCGAGATCGACAGCGTCTCCTTCGAACTGCACACGGCGGACGACGGCTGGGTCTGGCGGCTGGTCGACGAGTACGGCTCGACGATGGCCGAGAGCACCCAACACTACGAGAACCGAACGGACGCCCGCGAAGCAATGAACGACGTGAAATCGCACGCGCCAGAGGGCTGGATCACCTTTACCGAGTGAGCGAGCGGGCTCGATTCGCAACGGAGGTTTTCGAACGTCTCGGCTGTTTTGACGTGGTTTCCACCCGAGAGTCAAACGTGCTGTGAGCGACCGACACTGCCCCCGAGTCACGAGGCCCGAGTCGACGAATCCGTCTTCCAGGGCGGTCAGGACTTTTCACCCAGCAGGTGAATATTCGGTCGATGAAGTCGATGCGTGTCGAACTCGAGTACACGCCGGAGACGATTCCGCCGATCCACGAGGGGATCTGCGAATCGGACGCGCTCGATCGCGAACTCGTCGTCGGGGGACAGGCCGTCGACGGCGTCGAAACGATCACGTCGTTCGTATACGGCGAGCCAGCGGCGTACGAACCGCTCCTGTCGAATCTCGAGTCGGTGCTCGAGTACGATGTGACGCCGGCTACCGAGGGGTTCTTCCTGTACCTGCGACGGGAACTCGGGTCGGACGGGTTGTCGCTGCTGTCGTCACTCTCACAGGATACCGTCGTGGTCGTCCCACCGATCGAGATACGGTCGGATCGGACGATTCGACTGACGCTGGTCGGCCATCCGTCGGGTCTCGAGCAGCTGGTGAGCACGGTTCCGGATGGCATCCGCCTGGACGTTCGCTGGGTGAGCACCGACGTGACGGTGAGCGGGACATCGGTCTCTGATCGACAGCGGACGGCACTGCAGACTGCGTGGGACGTCGGCTTCTACGAGGTGCCACGCGAGGCTGGAATCGAAGTCGTCGCCGACGAACTCGAGTGTGCCGTTTCGACCGCCTCGGAACTCCTGCGCCGAGGCGAAGCACACGCTGTCGAGCGCGTGCTCGAAGACCGCCCGTGACGTGTCGGCGTTCGAGTCGGTTCAGCCGCCAGCCGACTGATTCCTCTTCTCACAGACAGTCGTGTACGTACAGCCCCCGTTGTAGGTGGCCACGATAGCACACTCGTCGAAGACCGTCGCGAACGCCTCGATGACGGATTCGTCCGGATTCCAGTTCGCGTACCACCGGAGAAAGCGGCGGATGACGGGGTTGAACACGCGTGTGGGTCCGTCAGGAACCGGCCGAACGTCGAAGACGACGAACCGACTGTCCGGTGTGAGCGCGCGGTAGATCGTCTCGGCCGTGTCGCGAATGTCTGCCATGACGCTCATGGAGAGCGTCGCGATAGCCCCGTCGAACGGCACGTCGAATTCGGCCCTCGCGGCGTCGGCCCGACGAACCTCGACGTTTTTCCATCCGTGTTCCTCGACGCGTTTGCGCGCCTTCACGACCATCTCCGGACTGTAGTCGACGGCCACGAGTTCGCCATCGGGCCCAATCTCGTTTCGCAGTCGTTCGAAATTGACGCCGGGGCCACAGCCGATATCGAGGACGCGGTCTCCCGGCTGTAACTCGAGGCGATCCATCGCGTCCTCGCGCATCGGTTCGAAGTCCCGCTCGCTCAGCGTGTACCAGTCGCTCCACCGATCCCAGACGGTCCGACTTCGCTCGAGGTGGGCTTCGTACTCGCGGTTGTCCACGACGGCGGATTCGGTCGTCTCCGTCGCCTTCCGTGTTCGACGGTCGGAGTCCATGGACGGACGTAGCGTGGACCAAGGGGAGTGCGTTTGCACGAAGCATATCGGGGTTTTATACGACGATCCCACACCCGCTTGCTCGAGAATCGATCGGGCCGTTTTTTATCGACGGTCTCCAGTGATCGATCGTGACCGACTACGACACCGTCTCCGCCGACGTCGAGCACGAAGAGGAGATTCCCGAGGACCATCCGAGATACCAGGACCTGCTCACGCGCCACCGAATCGAGCGCGGTGTCGAGAAGGGGATCACGCACCTCCAGGGGATGCACGCCGAAGGGCGAGGCAGCGCGTTCGATTACTTACTCGGCGAGGAGACCATTCCCAGTGCGGACGACGCGGAACGAGCGGCCGCGGCCCACCTCCTGTTGGCCGACGACCCGGTCCTCTCGATCAACGGCAACGTCGCCGCCTTGGTTCCCGGCGAGATGGTCGAGCTGGCTGACGCGACCGGAGCCGACCTCGAGGTCAACCTCTTCAATCGGACGCCGGAGCGAATCGGCGCGATCACGGCTCACCTCCGCGAACACGGTGCCGAGGACGTAAAGGGACTCGAGGCCGACGCTCGAATCCCGAATCTGGACCACCAGCGCGCGAAAGTCGACGAAGACGGAATCCACGCGGCAGACGTCGTGCTCGTTCCCCTCGAGGACGGCGACCGCGCGGAAGCGTTGAACGAGATGGACAAGACAGAAATCGTCATCGACCTCAACCCGCTCTCGCGTTCGCCACAGGTTGCAGACGTCCCGATCGTCGACAACATCATTCGCGCGGTTCCGAACATGACCGAGCACGCGAACGCGTTGACCGACGCCGAGGAGGCGGAACTTCGGACGGTCGTCGAGGAGTTCGACCGCGAGCGTGCGCTTGAGGACGCCGAGAGACGGATTCGAGACGGACTGTAACACCGCGTCAGGTCAGTACTGACGCTGTTAGAAGTATTCTACTCGGACTTATCGTGGACGCCGACGTTACCCGATTGGGTCGGTGTTACCGCAAGATAAACGGATCGTCTCCGTAATTTAGCTCCCATGACAGGCCACTCTGAAACGGATACTGAGACCGAGACAACGTTTTACAAGGCCCCGCCGACGACCGTCTCCCAGAATCAGGGCTCGTTTCGAACGTATTTCAATTTCCCCGGGCGGCTCCATCCGGACCACGACGACCACGGGTACGGCCCGCTCGCCACGGTCGTCGAATCGGTTCTGGATCCGGACACGCTGATCTCGATGCACCCGCATCGGAACGATGAAATCGTGTCGTGGGTGCCCGCCGGCGTGATGCGCCACAACGACCGACAGGGAAATCGACTCCTCACCGATCCCGAGCACCTGTTGGTGATGAACTCGGGGCGGGGCTTCTGGCACGAGGAGCGAACGCTCGACTCGGACCCGCCGCTTCGGATGCTACAGATTTTCGTCCGGCCCCACGGGCTCGACCTCGAGGCGCAAATCCAACACGGCCCGATGCCGGACTCCGATGTCGGCGAGTGGCGACACCTCTTCGGCCCGGATGGTGGCGACGCTCCGTTCTTCGTCCGAAACGAGGTCGACTTCTTCGACGTGCGTCTCGAGGCCGGCTCGACCGTCGACCTTCCTCGCGTCGACGGCGTCGACACTCGCGAACGGGATACGTACCTCTACGTCTTCGACGGCGCGCTCGAGGCCGGTGAGACCCGATTCGACGAGCGAGAACAGGGCCTGTTCGTCGGCGACGACGGGCTCACGCTCACCGCGACGGAGGACACGACGGCCGTCGCTTTCTCGATCGACCCAGACGCGGCAATTACGCGACAGGGAACGATCGGTCGATGATCGCTACTCGGCGAATCGTGTCCCGATCCCAACAGAGAGAGTCTGTCACATCCCGAGCGTCGTTCGCAAAGGCATAAATCCGTTCGTTGATACCACTCGAGTGATGGATGCCTACGACCTGATCACGCGAAACGCAGAGGAGGTCGTCACCGACGAGGAGGTCCGGGCCCTCGCGACGGATTCCGAGGGCAAGCGAGCCTACGTCGGCTACGAACCCTCAGGCGTGTTGCACCTGGGCCACCTCCTGACGGCCAACAAGCTCATCGACTTACAGGACGCCGGGATGGAGGTCGTCGTCTTGCTCGCGGACGTTCACGCCTACCTCAACGGGAAGGGATCGTTCGAGGAGATCCGCGACACGGCAGAGCAGATGAAAGCCCAGTTCGTCGCCTACGGCCTCGACGAGGAGAACACCGAGTTCGTCTACGGCTCCGAGTTCCAACTCGAGGACGACTACACGCTCGACCTCCACGAACTCGAGCTCTCGACGACGATGAACCGCGCCCAGCGCGCGATGGCCGAACTGCAGTCGGGAGAGACGGCGAAGGTCAGTCACCTGGTCTACCCGCTGATGCAGTGTCTGGACATCGAGTACCTCGATCTCGACCTCGCCGTCGGCGGTCTCGACCAGCGAAAGGTCCACATGCTCGCCCGCGAGGAACTGCCGGAACTGGGTTACGACGCGCCGCCGTGTCTCCACACGCCGATCATCGCGGACCTCACCAGCGGCGAGGGCAAGATGTCCTCGAGCGAAGGGATCACCATCTCGATGGAAGACTCGAGTGACGACCTCGCGGAGAAGGTTAATTCGGCCTTTTGTCCACCGACGCGCGACCCCGAGGGCGACCTCGAGAATCCCGTCCTCGAACTCTTCGAGTACCACGTCTTCCCGCGATTCGACGAGGTCGTCGTCGAACGACCCGAGAAGTACGGCGGGAACCTCACCTACGAGGACTACGAGACGCTCGCCGCCGACCTCGAGTCGGGCGAACTTCATCCCGCCGACGCGAAGGGGACGCTCGCAACCTCCCTCGACGAACTGATCGCGCCGGGCCGAGCGAAGCTTCGCGAACTTCGGGAGTAGTCCGCCTCGAACACGGTTCCGTCAGCGTGACTCCCCGTCGTTTCGAATGCCGGGTAACTCCGTTTCGGTCGACACGACGCTCTCGTCGTCGAATTCGACGTCGATGGCCATCGTGTGCTGATCTGGATGAATCCAACTCCAGCGGACGTCGACGGTTTCGGTCGTTTCGCTCGCGACGACGGTCTCGTTTTTCGGGGTGGTCTTTCGTTTTCCGTCGTCGAATCGCAAATCGATCTGCGTCACTCGACGGGGTTCGTCGCTCTTGTTTGCGACCGTGACGGTGAACTCGTCGACGCGGAACTTCGTTTCGCGTTCGGTCAGTTCCAGATTCACGTCGACGATATCCGTTCGCGTCTGTGCTTCGTTCGGTAGCGGCGTCCTGCGCGGACTCCGTGTTTCGCCTCCCTCACGATCAGTTTCGGTCGTTGGGGTGAATTTACTGAAACACCGAAAACAGCGGTAGTAGTTCTCTGAGGGCCGAAGCAACGCGCCACTCGTCCGTATCTTCGACACGAGCAACGTGCTCTCACAGTCTGGACAGGACGGGCGACCGAGCATGTCAGATACGAAACCTCAAACCCGTATCAGTATTTGGGATGCGGTCGGTCTCTCGCGGTCCGGAATGTTCTCGGCTTCTCGTCGGGAGATCCTGCCGATTCAAGTACGAGCGCGCCCCCGTCGAATGCATAGCAATGAACGAGACGCGACGCGCCATCCTCGAGTCCCTCGCCGATGGCCCCATATCGGGGCCGCAGCTGGCCGACTCGCTCGACATCTCGCGGGCCGCAGTCTGGAAGCAAGTCGACGCGCTTCGAGACGCCGGTTTCGAGATCGAAAGCGCACCCGGCGGATACGAACTCACCGACGTGGCTGCGTACAACGCCCCCGCCATCGAGTACGAACTCGAGGCACCCGTTTCCGTCGAGTATCACGACTCGATCGGCAGCACGAACGATCGCGCTCGAGAACTGGCGGCGACGGGGGCGACGGACGTGGCGGTCGTGGCGGACGAACAGGTCGGCGGGCGCGGTCGACTCGAGCGCGCGTGGTCGGCACCGTCGGGCGGCGTCTGGCTCAGCCTGCTCACGCGGCCGAAAATCACGCCCGCACGGGCGCCGCTGTACACGCTCGCGGCGTCGGTGGCGACGGCTCGAGCGGCCCGCGAGGCCGGCGTCGACGCGCGGATCAAGTGGCCGAACGACGTCGTCGTCCCCGTCGGCGAGGACGGCGAGTACCGAAAGCTCGCAGGCATTCTCACGGAGATGGAAGGCGAGATGGACCGCGTCGAGTGGATCGCCGTCGGCATCGGCGTCAACGCGAACATCGATGCCGCCGACCTCCCCGAAACGGCGACGACGATTCGCGAGGAAGCCGGCGACGTGGACCGACGACGGTTCGTTCAACGCCTACTCGAGGAGTTAGCGGAGTACCGAACCGACCTCGAGAGCGTGGTTCCAGCCTGGCGTGAGTTGGCGCTCACGCTCGGCCAGCGGGTGCGCGTGGAGCGGCCGTCGGGGGAACTCGTCGGCGACGCGGTGGATATCACCGACTCGGGTGCCCTCGTGGTGGAAACGGCAGACGGCAACGAAACGGTCGCTGCCGGCGACTGTGAGCATTTGCGTCCCGTCTGAGTAACCGCTTCGGAGACTCGAGAAAATCGACTTGTGTGCCGAAACACTCACTCGACGGCGAGCGACGGCTGTTCTGGTTGCTCGCCCGATTCGGTCGGATCGACTTGAACGGTCAGCACGGGAACGGGGGCGCGCCGGACGACTCGTTCCGTCACGCTGCCCAGCAGGAGTCGGTCGATGCCGCCACGGCCGTGGGTCCCCATCACCACGAGGTCACACCGGTCCGGCTGCGCCTGTTCGACGATGACGCGACTCGGGGAGCCCTCGAGCACCAGCGTTTCGACCTCGACACCGTCGGGAGCTAGCTCCTGGACTCGGCGGACGGCTGCTTCCCCTTCGTCGCGGAGGGCCCCGCTGACTCCCTCCAGTGCGGTCTCCATGGGCAGCCCCCCATAGCCCGCGACGCTGACGACGTAAATCGCCCGGACCGTCGCGTCGTGGACCTGTGCCAACTCGAACGCGTACTCGAGCGCGCGTTCGACTTCGGGCGATCCGTCAGTCGGAACGAGGATGCAGTCGTACATGCTATATGTGAACATATAGCTCCCGAGAGTATAATAACGTTGTTGTGGTGTCGAGAGACCCTCACTCGAGCGAATAGAACGGAATCTGCGTCAGAAATCGGGGGACGGAATCGATCTCACGGGTCGAGGAGAACCTCTCGAACGTCGTCGACGCCCGCTCGGCGGACCACGGCCCGGACGGGGTCGCGCGCACCCGCGAGATTGTGCGAGTCGCCGTCGAGAATTGTCAGCCGTGCGCGTCGGCCCGGTTCGATGAGTCCGCACTCGAGGCCGGCGATCTCGGCCCCGTTGATCGTCGCCATCCGAAGGATTTCGTCGGCCGGTAGCTCCGAGCACTTCGACAGAAACGCCATCTCACGGAACATCGACGGCGAGTTTAACATGACGTTGTCCGTCCCGAGTGCGAGCGTCGTTCGTTCGTTCAGCGCGGTGTACGGCGAGAGGCCGACGTCCGTGACGACGTTCGAGCGGGGACAGACGACGACCGGCACCGCTTGCTCTGCGATGCGCTCGAGGTGATCTCGCTCGGGATGGACCACGTGGACCAGAAACTCGGGCTCGAGATCGAGGGCCGGATCGATGTCGCTCGCGTCGACCTCGCCCGCGTGAATGCCGAAGGGCTTGTCGGCCGCTCGGGTTGCCGCTCGTTCGTCGCCGAACTCCGCGTCGTTCGCTCCGCTCGCGCCGAAGCCGTCGCCCGCGTGCATGGCGTCGATCGAGCCGCGAGCGAACGACAGTGCGTCGATCGGAAGGCCCTCTGCAGCCTGCTCGAGGTGGCGGACGCCCTCGATACCGCCCTCTCGGAAATCGAGACAGGCTGCCGTCCCCGAACGCTGCATGAACTGCAGGGACCGACGCATCGCGTCGATCAGTTCCTCCGGTGACGCCTGTCGGAGCAGTCGGTGTTTCAGTCCGTCCGGCGGCGCGACCAGTTCCTCGAGGGAGAGTCCGCCACCCGCCTCTTTCGCGATCGAGTCGCCGATGTGCGTGTGGGCGTTGACGAACGCCGGCAGGATAATGTCTGAACCCTCGACCGACGCCTCCTCGATGGCTTCGATGCGACCGTCGTCGTCGATTACGATTCGGCCCTCGATCGGCTCGAACTCGCGGCCCCGAAGAATCGTCCCCGTTCGTTCCATACTCGTCTCTTCCGTCGTCTGGGCCTTCAACGATTCGGGGTACGTTCGTCGGTCACCGATTCGGGGTACGCCCGCCGTCCCAGCCTGCGACGGCGACACACGCATGTCACTGTGGCGCATACCCGAACTAATGAACCAGATCGAGGTCTTCGAAGAGATCGACGCCCCGCCCGACGTCGTCTGGGACGTCCTCCTCGAGTTCGACAGCTACCCGGAGTGGAATCCGTTCGTGCGCGCGATCGACGGAACGCCGAGCGAGGGCGAGCGACTCCGCGTCCGGATCGAACCCCCCGGCGCTCGAGCGATGACGTTCACCCCGGAAGTCATCGCCGTCGAGGAGAACCGTCGTCTCGTCTGGCTCGGCCGACTGGTCGTCCCCTTCGCCTTCGACGGCTACCACGAGTTCCACCTCGAGCCGGTCGATCAGGGCGAGCGAACGCGGTTGTTACACCGCGAGACGTTCCGGGGCGCACTCGTTCCGGTGTTGTTAGACGCCGACGCGATCGAAGCCGGATTCGAGGCGATGAACGCCGCCGTCAAGGCGCGTGCGGAGGCGAGAGCCAGCACAACAGAATAATCTTCCCGGCGGGGAATCGGGTTCTCACAGCAGTTCCGAAAGCTCTCCCAGCCCCTCGATTTCGTACGTCGGAACGCGCTCGAGTTCGTACTCGCGCCGGTGTTTTCGCCGGATGAACGCCACGTCGACGCCCGCCGCATCGGCCGCGGCGATATCGACCCAGCTATCGCCGACGTAGAGGGCGTCGTCGGCCTCGAGATCCGCGAGCGCCCGCTCGAGGTAGTACGGCGTGGGCTTCTTGCGCTCGATTCCCTCGAGGCTCGGTTCGCGACCGTACCAGATTTCGAACGAGTCGAGGCCGTAGTGGTCGACGATGTTGCCGATGGTCTCGTGTTGGTTGTTGCTGACGATCCCCGTCGGCGTCTCGAGGTCCTCGAGGGCGTCGATATCGTCGTAGAGGCGCTTTCGCCCGGCTTCGATCTCCGCGAGCTGGGCGGCAATCGCCGCGTCTTCGCGGGCCGACCAGAGGGCTCGCGGGTCGACGTCGTGTGCAGCAGCGATGGTCTGGAGGGAGTCGACGCTGGGGCTCAACAGCGTCTCGCGGTGGTGATCCGGTGGCTCGCGCACGTCGACCGCGTCGAACGCCTCGTCCATCGCCTCGAGCAGTGCGCTGCGGTCCGTCGGTGTCGTCAGTACGCCGTCGTTGTCGAACACGACCGCGTCGTATGCCGTCGCCATCTGCGTGCGTCTCCCTACGACGCCGACGAAGTTCTGCCTTTCCCCACTGTCCGCAAGTCGAGACGGTCGAATCGAACCGAATCGAATGCTGACTCCGCCGTTCGGTCACCCCCGCCGTCCGCAGGTTCAAATACTGGCGGGCGGCCAGACCCCGTGATGGACCGTCCGAGCCAGGTCGGCGCTCGTTCACGGACCGACGCCGTGGACGTCTCGCGAACGCGGAGGGGAGTCGATGGGGCATAGAGCACTCGTCGCCTATCGGCGGCCGGACCAGCGATACGATATCAGGTACAGCCACTGGGGCGGCGAGCGGGTCGCGCTCGGCGAGCAGATCACGGCCGAGACGCCGCTGGCCGACGGCTCGATCGACCCCGAAATGGTCGGCCACGCAGTTTCCCGCACCCGTATTCTGAGCGCCTATCTCGACCCCTGTACGTACGAGCGACTGGTCCTCGTCGCACCGGGGGAAGACTACCGGACCACCACGTACCGAGTCTGCTGGCTCGAGTGGACCGTCAGCCACGGCGGGTGTCGCGGCGGGATCGTCGCCGTGGACACGCTCGCCGTCGACGAACGGGTCCGGATCTGGTTTCAGGCGACGAAAACGACGCTCGCGGATATCGTCGAGATGGGCGCGCTCTCTCGTCGCGCCGCACGGACGTACCTCGAGGCTCGAGTCTGTGAGGAAGAAGACGGGACAGCGTACACGTACGGCGAAGGAGGTGTCGACGGTGGAGAGTACGCCTCGCCGCCGGATCGACGACCCGAAGGAGAGGCCAGATTGTCGGACCGAGAAGACGTCCGCGATCGGTGGTAATTACTCGCTCTCGCTCCAGCGCGCGTCGGCCAAGGTTCGCTGGACGACGTCGTTCCCGACGGCTTCCGCGAGGGTCTCGAACCCGGCGCGTTCACCCCTCCCGTCCGCGTTCGCGACCAATCGCGAGACGATGAACTCCGGCGTCGAACGGCCGACGGTGTCGAATCGCGGCTGGTAGTCGACTTCCAACTCGAGGTCCGGGTTCAACCCCTCCGCGAAGATGCCGTCCACGCGGGCCGTCGGCGGCAGCGGTTCGAGGTCGTCCGCGAGGTGCGTGACGAAGACGCCGAGTGCGTCCCGGTCGACCGACAGCGTGACGAGGCCGTGGAGCAACTCGGCCGCGCTGCCGGGTTCGGTAATCGCCTCGAACTCGTCGACCAACATCAGCGTCCTCCCCTCCGTCGCGAGCGGCGGCACGATCGACTTCAGGGTCGCCTCGAGCACGCCGGCGTTGAAACTCGCGTGTCTGCGGTGGAACACAAGCGAGTCGACGGGCGTCACCTCTGCGCGTTCGGCGGGGACGGGTAACCCCATCGTCGCCAGCAAGACGACCTGACACAGCGTCTCGAGCAGGGTCGTCTTCCCGCCGCTGTTGGCTCCCGTGAGGACGGTGACGCGTTCCTCGCCTGGAACGGCGTTGACGTCTGCCGACACCTCGGTCACGGCGTGTTCGCCGAGCGCGTAGGTGACGGACTGGACCGACTCGTCGTCGTTCGCAGCGATGGTCAGGTTCTGGGCCTGGACGACGGACACCGCGCCGTCTCCTTCGACGAACGCCGGACGGGTGCAGTCGTACGCGAGTGCGAACCGAGCCAACGAGAGGTGCAAGGCGATCTCGTCGACCGCGCCAACAGCCTGGTCGGTCGCGTCACTGGTCTCCTCGAGCGTTTCCTCGAGATCGCTCGCGACCGTCGCTTCTCGTTCGTCGATCGCACTCGTAAGATCGCTTCGAAGCGTTCGGAGGGTGCTCCCGACGAAATCCGTCGCGTCCGTCGCGTCGGCGGGCATCGCGTCGTGAACCTGCTCGAGCGTCACACCAGTCTCGCTCAGGAGGTGATCCTCGAAGGACTCGCGGAACTGCCCGACGTCGCGCACGCCGTCCGAACGGAGTTCCTCGATCAGTTCGAGGGCGTTCGCGTCCATATCTTCGATCGTCCCCAGTGCATCGCGGAGTCGATCGAGTTCGTCGTCGACGTCCGATTGCACCCGCCGCCGGTCGCCGTCGAACGCCGCGAGCGCGTCGGCAGCGTCCTCGAGTCGCTCTCGCTCGAGTTCGGCGATAGTCGCGAACGGCCCGGAGTCGACCCCTGCCTCGAGCAAGGCTAATGCCGTCTCGACGGCTGCGCGTTCGCTCTCGTTTCGCTCGTCGTAGCGTTCGTAGGCGTCGAGAACGGCGTCGCGGTCCTCGTCGGCGAGTGTCCCCCAGGCGTTCCGGGCCGCGAGCACGTCGTCCAGTCGGTCGTCCATGGCCTCCTGGGAGGTGAGCGGCGTCAGCACGCGGATTCGGTCGGCCGCTCGTCGCGTGACGGCATGTTCGACGGCAAGGTCGAGTACTTCCTTGTACGCGGAGCGAGCATCGCGCGTCGCTAACATCTCCATTCCGTCGCCGCCTGTCGCCCGACGCAGAATGCGCGTCGCCCGACCGCGAGCGAGTCCCGCATCCGAGAGCGCACGCACGTCACCGCCCTCGATGGCCTGCATCGCTCGCTCGGCACCCAACTCCTCGAATAGTGTCTCCCGGGTCTTCGGCCCGACTCCCCAGTACTCCTCGAGTCGCATGTGTGGTGCACTCGCGGCAACTGTCTTGAAACTGTGTTATCACTCGGCCAGAAGCGTTGCTGTACAGACGTGCGTTCTCGCCTGAAAGGCGAGATCCGTACGTCGAGTGGCAGTCCGTTGGCGATTCTATTCAAGAACGTGTATAATGGCCTGGGGTGGGGGACTATCGGAAGGCACAAACACGGGGATTTTTATCGACTGGATCGCCTACACTCATCCATGACTGATGGGCGGGGCGAAACTCCCCGGCGAACAGGAATGACCGAAAAGTGCGGCGTCGTCGGCGTCTCACTCGACGGTCGAGACGCGGCACGACCGTTGTACTACGGGCTCTACGCACTCCAGCACCGCGGCCAGGAGTCCGCCGGAATCGTCACACACGACGGCTTCCAGCAACACAGCCACGTCGACATGGGGCTGGTGGGCGAGGTGTTCGACGAGGACGACCTCGACGTTCTCAACGGCGCGACCGGAATCGGCCACGTTCGGTATCCAACGGCCGGCTCGGTCGACTCCTCGTGTGCCCAGCCCTTCTCCGTCTCGTTCAAGAGCGGCTCCCTCGGGCTCTCACACAACGGCAACCTCGTCAACGCCGACGAGATTCGCGACGAACTCGCCGCCGTCGGCCACGCCTTTACGAGCGACGGCGACACCGAAGTGATCGCCCACGACCTCGCGCGAAACTTACTCGAGGAGGACCTCGTGCGCGCCGTCAAACGGACGATGGGTCGTATCCACGGCTCTTACGCCCTCGCGATCAGCCACGACGATACGATCCTCGGCGTGCGCGACCCGCAGGGGAATCGCCCGCTGTGTATCGGCGAACTCGAGGACGGCTACATGCTCGCCTCCGAGTCGGCCGCGATCGATACGCTGGACGGCGACCTCGTTCGCGACGTGCAACCCGGCGAACTCGTCGTCTTGCGAGAAGACGGCGACGGCTTCGACTCCTACCAACTCGTCGACAACGAGAACACAGCTCACTGCTTTTTCGAACACGTCTACTTCGCGCGCCCGGACAGCGTCATCGACGAGACGCTGGTCTACGAGGCGCGCCGAAACCTCGGCCGCAAGCTCTGGGAGGAAAGCGGCGTCGAGAGCGACGTCGTGATGCCCGTCCCCGACTCCGGACGGGCGTTCGCCTCGGGGTACGCCGACGCCGCGAGCGAGACGACGGCTGACGGCGACCTGCGCGAGGAAAGCGATGACGGCGTCGAGTTCGCAGAAGGGCTGATGAAAAACCGCTACGTCGGACGGACGTTCATCATGCCGACCCAGAGCGAACGCGAGCGCGCCGTCCGCCTCAAACTCAACCCGATCAAATCGACCATCGAAGGCAAGACCGTCACCGTCATCGACGACAGTATCGTCCGCGGGACCACCTCGACACAACTTGTGCAACTGCTCAAAGACTGCGGGGCCGAGGAAGTTCACGTCCGAATCGGCGCGCCCGAAATCGTCGCCCCCTGTTACATGGGGATCAACATGGCCACCCGCGAGGAACTCATCGCCTCGGACAAATCGGCGGCGGAGATCCGCGACACCATCAACGCGGACAGTCTCGCGTACCTCTCGACCGACGCCGTCGCGAACGTCCTCGGCAACGACCGAATCGATCTCTGTCTGGGCTGTGTGACCGGGGAGTACCCCTACGACATCGACGGCGAGGCGACCGACCGAGACGTCACGCGGCCCGAACTCGAGGGCCAAACGATGCACGCGGACGACTGACCTCGGTCGTTACCAGACGCCGGGAACGAGTCGGTACGGCGTCCGGTTCGTGTACGCGGCGTAGCGCTCACCGAGCGTCTCGCGCAGGGCTCGTTCTTCGACGCGAATTCGATAACCGTAGCCCGCGATTCCGGCGACGAGGGCGACGGCGATGCTCAGCCAGTTTCCGACGGTGATCCCGACGCCGACCAGCGAGAGCAACGCCCCCGTGTACGAGGGGTGGCGGACCCACCGATACGGACCGGAATCGACCACCTCGTCCGCCGCGTCGACGGTCACCTCGAGGTCGAACCCGTCCCCGAGCGTGCGAACGGCGTACTGTCTGAGGACGACGCCGAGCAGGATCGTCCCTACCCCGAGCCAGAAGGCAACGGTCGGCGCGGGAACGCTGAGGCCGGGGGTAACCTGCGAGAGCACGACGGCCGCGAGGACGCCTCCAACGACGGCCGCGCCGATCGCGTACTTCGAACCACGGTCTCTCGAGTCGTCGGCCGTCCCGCGGTGAGCGAAGGCGATGGACCAGTCCGAAACGATCCAGACACCGATGGCGGCGAGGAGGGCGACCGTTGACAGCAGTTCCGAACCGATTTCGGGGAGCATACGACACGATTCTCCGCGACCCGCATAAGTGTTGCATACCTGACTCGACGAGCGGGGCGTCGTCATCGACGGCGAACGCGACCGGCCGACGGGACGGACCAACGGTCGCTACCCGCCGATGACGGAGCCGCCGTTTACGTGCAGCGTCTGGCCGCTCACGTACGAAGAGTCCTCACAGGCGAGGTAGACGTACGCTGGCCCGAGTTCGCTGGGTTGACCCGGTCGGCCCATCGGGACGTCCTCGCCGAACGATTCGACCATTTCGGGGTCGTACTGGCCGATCGTCGCGGGGATCAACGGCGTCCAGATCGGCCCGGGTGCGACCTGGTTGACGCGAATCCCCTCGGGGGCAAGCTGCTGGGACAGCGAGCGCGTGAACGCGACGATCGCGCCCTTCGTCGTCGAGTAATCCACGAGCGTGTCGTGACCGCGGAACGCGTTAATCGAAGTCGTGTTGACGATCGTATCCCCGTCCTCGAGGTGAGGGAGGGCCGCCTTGGTCAGGTAGAAGTAGCCGTGGATGTTCGTCGCGAACGTCTCCTCCCACTGCTCGTCGGAGATGTCCGTCAGGTCGGTCTTCACGACCTGGGCCGCCGCATTGTTGACGACGACGTTGAGGTCCCCGAACTCGTCGACGACCTCCTCGACGGCCGCCTGACAGAACGCGCTGTCGCGGACGTCGCCTGCGAGGGTCAGACTCGCTTGGCCCTCGTCTTCGACCATCTCGGCCGTCGTCTCCGCGTCCTCCTCTTCGTCGAGGTACATCACGGCGACGTCGGCACCCTCTCGAGCGAAGTGGACCGCGGCGGCCCGGCCAATGCCGCTGTCTCCACCGGTGACGACCGCAACCTTTCCCTCGAGTTTCCCGCTGCCCTCGTAGTCGTCGCGGATGAACTCGGCGGGCGGTTCCATCTCGCTCTCGAGGCCGGGCTGTCGGTTCTGTTCTTGTGGCTCGATCTCCGCGGCCGTTTCGCGCGGGTGCTGGCGCGTCATCGACGGTGGTACGCGACGGCACCCGTTGGGCGTGTCCGTTGCACTCGAATGGACCGGGCGTTGAGACGAGGCGTCTGGGCCTCGTCGGCGAGGCCGCGCTCGGTGGGAGTTCTGGGGACAGCCCCAAGCGACACGGCTGGAGAGCAATTGCAAGCCGATTCACTCGAGTACGAGAACGAGCGCGACGAGAACGAGCGCGATCAGTAGGCGACGTGCAGGAGGGCGTAGACGACGATTCCCAGCGAGAACGAGACGAGCCACAGCGACGCCGCGTAGCGACCGAACCGGGCGTGACTCGTCCGCGGAAGCTCCTCGATCGGGTGGGCGGAGGCGAGCAACAGCGCGTAGTACACCAGCGGGATGCAGACGATCGCGAGGAGGATGTGAACCGCGAGGATCGGGAGGTAGACGAACTGGTAGACGGCGTCGGGACCCGGGAACGGCTGTGCCCCGCCGGTCGCGACCAGCCGGTAGAGATAGAGCGTGAGAAAGCTCGCGAACAGCCCGAACGAGCCCACCATCGCGAGTCGGTGCCTGGCGACGTTTCCGCGACGAATCGCTCGCCAGCCGAGCGTGATCGTCCCGATTGCGGCCGCACTAATCGCGACGTTGACGTGGGGAATCGCGTCGAGAACCCACTCGGGGGCCGTCGGAACCGTCGATGGCGGCACCCGTCCACCCGCGGCCGCGAAGACGATCGCGAGCGAGACGACGCTCAAAATTGCCGTGAGCGGAGCCACTCGTTCTCGAGAAACGTACGCCATACGTCGACCTTCGAGCGAGACGGGTTAGTGGTTACTGTCCCGCTCGAGTGCACGTTCGCGGTACTGATCGGAACTGTTCACTCGAATAGCGCCCGTATACTGACATCTATCGCTATCGGGTGTAGTTTCCTTAGAAGTTATGCGTGGGTGATGTCCGCGAAGGGAAATCACCTGCATCGTTGTGCTCGGCGGTGACCCGCCTCGCAATTGGTGGACATCGTCCACCCGTGCGATGCGTGGGACCGGATTCGAACCGGCGGACCCCTACGGGACAGCGCCCTCAACGCTGCGCCGTTGGCCTGGCTTGGCTACCCACGCTCGCTGTGTCTTTCTGCACTCAATCGTATCCAGTGTGATTATAAAAGCCCTTTCCTTTGTTCCCATGCCTGCGCCGGGGTCACACGCAACTGACCGGTCTCGAGGCGGTGATTTGAAATGCGACAGGTGCCAAAGGATACCATGGCTAAGTATTCGACCGGTTCCGCCTCGGGCGGCAGCGGGACGAACTGCGAACTCTGTGGTGCCGAGAGCGACTCGCTTCGACGTGCGAGCGTCGCCGGGGCCGAACTCGAGGTCTGTTCGGAATGTGCGCCACACGACGACGCCCAGAAGCAATCGTCTTCCCGCCGGCGCAGCGGACAACAAAGCGGGGGAAGCGACCGCTCGAACGACGAACCGAGTCGGAAGCAAAAGGCCGCCCAGAACGTCGCCAAGGCGAATCCCGTCTGGGACGGCGATTCCGAACACTGGGAGAAAGAGGGCACGAACTACGACGACGACCCGCTTCCCTATCTCGTCACCGACTACGGTGAGACGCTCACCGAAGCGCGCCAGGACGCCGGCCTCCAGCGCGACGAACTCGCCGAAGAACTCGGCGCTCAAGAAAAAGACCTCCTCGCGATCGAGCAGGGACGGGCGACCCAAGCCGGCGTCGGCGGCGGCTTGATCGACGCCCTCGAGGAGTATCTCGACGTCTCGCTCGCAGAATAACCTCGACATCGACTAATTGAGCCGTTTTCGAACCCGAGACGTTTGGGTGACTCGGCAGTCAGACTTTTGATGGCTGCAGAGAGAGTCTCCTCCAATGACCGGACAACGGGCCGCTCGAGAGCCCTACACCACGCGATTCGAAACCGAAGTGACGGCCATCGACGGCCGACGCGTCTGGCTCGAGACGAGTTTTTTCTACGCGGCGAGCGACGGGCAGCCAGCGGATCGCGGAACTATCGGTGGAATCTCCGTCGCCGACGTGCGCACGGTCGACGGCGAGCACGTCCACATCCTCGAGACGGAACCGTCATTTCGGACCGGCCACCACGTCCTCTGTTCGATCGACTGGTCGTTTCGCATGTACTGTATGCGCGCTCACACGGCCAGTCACATCTGCTACGGCGCGGCGAGACGCGTCCTCGAGCCAGCCGAGGCGACCTACGCCGGCCACGAAATCGGCGAGGAAACGGTGGGTCTCGACCTCGAGACGGGGGCGATCGACGACGAGGCGCTGATCGAACTCGACGCGACGATCAACCGCGTCGTCTGGGAGTCCAGACCGGTGTCGTGGGACGACGTGTCGATCGGAGACGCCCGCGAGCGCGAGGAAATCACCTTCGACGAGGAGCACACGGCGGCCGCCGTCGAGAGCGGCCGCGTTCGGACCGTGACGATCGGTACCCGTGACGAATCGGGCAACGGAAACGGCTCGTCCTTCGCTGACACACGCCGCTCGTGGGACGTGACCGCCTGCGACGGAACCCACGTCCGGAACACGCGCGAAGTCGGACCGGTGACGGTCGTCGGCCGGACGACTCGAGACGATGGCTCGAGCCGGATCGAACTGGCGGTCGGTCCCGCGGCGATCGAACGTCGAGCGGCCGAAAAGCGCGCCGCCCTGGCGGTCACGGACGAACTCGGTGTCGATCTCGATCGCGTTCCACGGACGATCGACAGGCTAGGCGCCTCGAGTGAGCACCCCTCACCGAGAGACTGACGCGTCCAGTCACAGACGGCCGTCCTCACTCGTCTTTCCACTCGCCGGGTTCTTCGCCGTATACCTCCCCTTTTGCTCGCCGGCTGTGGGGCCACCACGCGATGATGCAGATTCCGAGATAGAATACACCGAGTGTCGCCGCAACGATCAGGCCGTGTACTCCGGGTAGCTCCGCGGCCTCCGTCCACTGCGTCTCCGGCGTGAACAGGGTCACCTTTGCGATCCACGAGACGCCGAGAACGACGAATAAGAGTATGTAAATCCGGCTGAGGCGCCGAGAGAGGGCTTCCCAGGCCGTTACTTTAAACGTCGGATACCGAAGGTCTTCGCTCAATTCCTCGCGCCAGTGTGCGTGTTCGACGCCGACGGGCTGAAGCGCGTTCGCGAAGACGTTTTCCTGGAAAAAGCGGACTCGAGACCGGTACATGTCGTAGAATCGGTACCGTCTCACCTCGAACGAGAGGAAGACGCTGAGGACGAGAATGCCCACGAGAAGCAAGTACGCAGGCATATCGGGGCTCGAAAACACGACCGAAAGGATTGCCGCGAGCACCGTAATCGCCCAGTTCGTGGTCTGATCGATCCGATCCTGCGAGGTCGTCGATTGCGTTACCTCGCCTCGATAATAGTGGGGGAGTGCACCGATGAGCGCTTCAGGATCGTCTGCGATTTCGGCACCGATCTCTTGATCCGATCGCTCGAGTGGGCTCTCTTCGTGTTCGTCCTCACTCATGGCACGCGCTACACGAACCTGCTGTAAAGTACCACAGCAGTCACAGGACGTTTCACTGGCGTCGCGTCAGCGACGAAGTTTGCGTCTCTACACCCTTTCTTCTGTCGACTCCCAGCCCGTGTCACCCGCGGGTGAAACCTATTACTACTGTGCGAGTGACTGTTGGGGTATGGGGATCGATTACTCGCAGCTGCGTGACCCAAACGCCGAGTATACGATGCGAGATCTCTCGGCTGAGACGATGGAGGTCACGCGAGAACGCGGTCAGGGTCGAGACGTCGAGATCACGGATGTACAGACGACGATGGTCGACGGCAACTTCCCGTGGACGCTGGTTCGAATCTACACCGACGTGGGTATCGTCGGCACCGGCGAGGCCTACTGGGGCGCAGGCGCACCGGAACTGATCGAACGGATGAGTTCCTTCCTCGAAGGCGAGAATCCGCTCGATATCGACCGACTTACGGAACACCTCTTCCAGAAAATGTCCGGCGAAGGATCGATCGGGGGCGTCACCGTCACCGCCATCGCGGGGATCGAAGTCGCGTTACACGATCTCGTAGGGAAGATTCTCGAGGTGCCAGCCTACCAGTTACTCGGCGGAAAGTATCGCGACGAGGTCCGGGTCTATTGCGATTGTCACACCGAAGACGAGGCAGATCCCGTCGCCTGTGCCGACGAAGCAGAACGCGTCGTCGAGGAACTGGGCTACGATGCGCTCAAATTCGACCTCGACGTGCCCTCGGGTCACGAGAAAGATCGTGCGAACCGACACCTTCGGCGTCCCGAAATCGACCACAAAGCATCGATCGTCGAGGCGATCACCGAACGCGTCGGTCACCGCGCCGACGTCGCCTTCGACTGCCACTGGACGTTTTCAGCCGACAGCGCGAAGCGCCTGGCAAACCGCCTCGAGGAGTACAACGTCTGGTGGCTCGAGGATCCCGTGCCACCCGAAAACCACGACGTGCAGCGGGAGGTCACACAGAGTACGACGACGCCGATCACCGTCGGCGAAAACGTCTATCGGACCCACGGCCAGCGTCGACTCATCGAGGAGCAGGCCGTCGACATCATCGCACCGGACATGCCCAAGGTCGGCGGCATGCGCGAGACGCGGAAGATCGCCGATCTGGCCGATCTCTACTACGTTCCCGTCGCGATGCACAACGTCGCGTCACCCATCGCGACGATGGGAAGCGTCCACGTCGGAGCGGCGATTTCGAACGCCCTCGCTGTCGAGTTCCACTCCTACGAACTCGAGTGGTGGGGCGATCTCGTCGAAGAGGACGTCATCGAGGACGGCTACATCGAAGTACCGGAGCAACCCGGCCTCGGGGTCACGCTGGATATGGACGTCGTCGCGGAGCAGATGGTCGACGGCGAGGAACTTTTCGACGAAGCCTGATCGAGACAGGTTGTGGGGGCCACTTTACATCGGTCTGTCAGCGCGGAGTTACTCGAGTCCGATTCACTCGTTCGTTCACGCTTTCCGGTTAGTGTCGTTCGGCGACGAACGCACTGGTGATCAGCAAAATTGTGAGGACCGTTACTTCGAACGAGACGTATCCGCCGAGCCACAACAGAACTGCGAGAAGGTTGAAACTCAAGCCGATCAGTGGAAAGTGATCGACGGCACCCTCGAGCGCTCGAGTGAGGTCGTGTGCGATGGGACTCTCTGTCACCCACTGATCGTCGGCGTTCTTTGGGGTTCGGGCATCTGTCGGCGCGAGAAACCTCGTGCCACAGCGTCGACAGCAGATATGATGTTCCGAAAACGGCTGGGGATAGTCCGCTGGGCAGTTCGGACAGAGGATGCGCTCGGGAACGTGTTGTGGGACCGCCTGTTCTGACATTCTCGTTGATTGTCTGCAAATCCGACCCCTTCGGCATAAACTTTCTCGCTTTTCCGGCCGCGATAGAGTCGCGTCCTCGCTGTCGGCGTCACGCCGCCGTCACCGAGAACCAGCGAGTACGCCGCGAACACGGCGCTTACGACCCGGACGACTCGCTTCGCCGAAAGAGCGTTTCGACGTTTCCAGGGTCGAAATCGGCTGGCGTGACGTCGCCGTCGCTCTCGAGCGCCCGAGCGAGGTACGTAACGCTGTTGACGAGTCCGAGGTGCGAAAACGCCTGCGGGAAATTACCGAGTAACTGACCGTTTTCCGGGTCGACCTTTTCGGAGTACAACCCGAGCGGACTCGCTCGCTCGAGGACGTTTTCGAAGTACTCTCGGGCTTGCTCGAGTCGATTCGAGAGGACGAGTGCGTCGATGAGCCAGAACGAACAGAGGAAGAACGCCTTCTCCTCGTCGCGACGGATGTCGCTGTCGACGAACCGGACGACGAGGCCGTCGTCGGTCGTCAGTCGGTCGATGACGGCGTCTATCGTCGCCTGCACGCGGTCGTCTTCCGGCGGGAGGAACTCGTAGATCGGAAGCAAGAGCGCCGTTGCGTCGAGAGCCTCGTCGCTCTCGAAGTGTTGGGTGAAACTCGAGGCCCGTTCGCTATAGCCGCGCGCTTCGATGGCCTCTCGGACGGCGTCGCGCTCTTCGCGCCACGTCTCGAGGGGCGCTTCGAGATCGTTTTCGGTCGCGAGTGCAATTCCTCGATCCAGCGCGACCCAACACAACAGTTTCGAGTGCAAGAAGTGTCGCCGTTCGTCGCGGAACTCCCAGATACCGGCATCGCGCTCGTCCCAGTGCTCGCAGACGTACTCGACAATGTCACAAAGTGCGTCCCACTCCTCGTCGGTGACCATCGCCTCGGAGTCAAACTGAATCGTCTCGTAGACGGCCTGAACGATCGTGCCGTACACGTCGAGTTGCTGTTGTGGCGCGGCCGCGTTGCCGATTCGAACCGGCCCCGTCTCACGGTAGCCTTCGAGGTGCTCGAGCGTTTGCTCGGAGAGGGCGTCACCGGTGTCGCCGTGGAGGCCGTAGACGGGATTGATCTCGGCCGGATCGGTCTGGGCGATGTCCGAAAACCACTCGAAGTACTCCCGCGCCTCCTGTTCGTGACCGGTGTCGTGAAGCGCTTGCACGGTGAACTTCGCGTCCCGAATCCAGTTGTAGCGGTAGTCCCATGTCCGTGGCTCACCGACCGCTTCTGGAACCGACGTCGTCGCTGCAGCGGGAATCGCACCCGTTTCGTGGTGGATCAAGACCTTCAACGCGAGTTCCGAACGAACCACCATCTCGTGCCAGCGTTCGGGCATCGATTCGGGCGCACCATCGCGGTGGCTGAGCCACTCGCGCCAATAGCGTTTCGTCTCGTCGAGCGCTTGCTGGTGGTCGACCGATGCCAGTGGCTCCGTTGCGCCGTACTGGACGCCACTCCAACACGAGTCGCCCGCCTCGAGCGAAACCGTTGCCTCCACGTTCGTCTCGGACGTGCGGAACTCGAGTGCGTCGTCGAGGGCGTTTCCGGTGTACAAGAAGAGTTGCTCCGGGTCGGCAGAGTCGGCATCGACTCCGTCCTCCCCGGCCGTGGCTACGACACCGTTTTCGACCCGTTCGAGCGTCGGGTCCGTCCGCGCGTAGTCGAATCGGGGAGCGAACTCGAGTTCGAGGTCGATTGCGCCTCGTTCGCACTCGAGTCGGCGATAGATCGCCTGCTGTGACGCTTCGGTAGATTCACGCTCGTCGTCGCGGATCGGCATGAAATCGACGACCGTCGCTTGCCCGTTCGTCGTCTCGAACGTCGTCTCGAGAACGTTCGTTCGGTCGACGTACCGATGGCTCGACTCGTGGGGATCGGTCGGCCGTACGGCGAAGTGACCGCCTCGGTCGGCATCGAGGAGTCGAGCGAAGACGCTCGGCGACTCGAGGTGTGGAAAGCAACACCAATCGATCGATCCCCGTCTACTGACGAGCGCACAGCGATCGTCGTTGCCGATAATGCCGTAGTCTCGAAGTGGTGGGTACGTCATGGGCGAAAACTGACTTCGTGTGCACCTCACCGGAAATCGTCAATAAGTATTGGCCAGCAGCGTCCGGGTTGCCGGTCGTTTCACCTCGAATCACTCGAGACTGTCTCGTCAGGGCAGCATCGAAGTCGAATACTCGAACTCCCCAATGGCACCTGTGTCGAACTCTCCAAGGGTGCCTGTGCCGGGGCGCGTTTTATTCCACTCCCCGGGGAGGAACGCGGCATGTCGTCAGATCAGTCGCGGCTTGCTCGTCGCCAGGTACTGAAACGCTGTGGGGGCGTGAGCGTAACTCTTCTCGGAGTTGCTGCGGGTAGTGGAACCGGCGCTGCAGCGTCGGGTATCTCCGAGCAACACTCCACCGCGGTCGCCTCGAGTGTCACGCAGGACGACGGCGACACCGAGAACACCCCTGCAGACGTATACGACGAGTACATCGACGACGTCGTCCTCGTCAACGTATTCGGTGGCCTCGACGACGAGGCGGGTGTACCAGAGGGTGGTGATCCCGAAACGCCTGCTGGAATCGGTTCGGGATTCGTCGTCGACGATGCCGTCGTGACCAACCACCACGTTGTCCGCGAGGCCGAAACGGTCGAACTTCAGTTTCGCGACGAGCAATGGCGAACGGCCGACGTCGTCGGAACAGATATTCACAGCGATCTCGCCGCGCTCGAGGTCGACGATCTGCCCGAGGAAACTGAGGGAATCACGCTCGCCGAGGACGAGCCGACGGTCGGCGAAGCGGTCCTCGCACTCGGAAATCCACTCGGCCTCGACGCGTCGATTTCCCAGGGGATCGTCAGCGGTATCGACCGCTCGCTGCCGAGTCCGACCGGGTTTTCCATTCCGGCGGCGATTCAGACGGACGCACCGGTCAACCCCGGAAACAGCGGCGGCCCACTCGTCGACCTCGCGGGCGACGCCGTGGGCGTCGTCTTCGCCGGTGCGGGCCAGACGATCGGCTTTGCGATCTCCGCCGCGCTCGCGAATCGAGTCGTTCCGTCTCTCCTCGAGGACGGTTCATACAATCACCCGTACCTCGGCGTGAGCGTCGTCCCCGTCAGTCCGATCGTCGCCGAGGCGAACGACCTCGAGGACGCACGCGGCGTCATGGTCGTCGAGACGGTTCCCGACGGGCCCGCCGACGGTGCGCTTGAAACAGCGGAGCCCGGTCCCACTGTCGACGGCGTCCCCGTTCCCGTCGACGGTGACGTCCTCGTTGCGATCGACAACACCGAAATTTCCTCACAGGAACGACTCTCCTCCACGCTGGCACTCGAGACGGAACCCGACGAGACGGTTACGATCGACGTCCTCCGTGACGGAGACGAGGAAACGGTCGAACTCACCCTCGAGGAACGGCCCAGTGAAACCGATTTCTAACGAGTGTGGTGTCAGATCGAGCGGGACGGTTCCGGGTGAGCGACTTCCAACTGAAGGGAGGGAGAGAGCAGTGCGTCGAAATGGAGTGACGTAAGCTGGATTGACAGTCACTTCATATGGAATTTCCTCGAAGAATCACAAGACGGCAGCCATTTCGAAGAAGTTTGGATTCAGAAACAACTGCGAGTAGCTTAAACGAATTACCTCAAAACGTGGAGACGATTTCTACCGTCGAAGTCACGAAACCGTTACACGCGAGCACGGTCCTCAAAGTGAGAAAGAACCTATCGATCTCGACAGATTCGTTCAATTTCACCCGGGAACTGGTTTTTATGCGGGGTCCATTTGTAGACCAACTCCCCTATGGAGTGGATTACTGATGCGATGTGTGAACTGTAGGAAGAATGCTGGCTATAACCGTGCCGTGATCGAACTGTTCAGCGGCGTCGAAATCGGGGGACTCTGTATGAACTGCGAGCGAGACGAGTTCGGGCGACACTTCGACAGCTCGACGGACGCTGATCGGTGTTGTTCGCTTTGCAACCGGGACGGACAGGTGCAGTTCCCGCGGTACGTCCCGGAGACGCACGTCCGCGATGGGGACCTCGTCGTCGAGTCGTCGATCGAAACCGGCGACGCCGTTCCCTGTCTCTGTGACGAACACTTTCACGAACTCCTCGAGGAACCATCTCGACCTCGCTCTGTGACACTCTGAGACGAGCGGTCAGAACGCACGCAGACTGCGTGTCGAAACGTCGTCACTTAGCCAGCGTCTCGGAGCGTTCCTCCCGACGCAGTCACTCAGCCTGCTTCTCGAACCCGACAAATACCCACTACCGACAGGGCCGACCCGCCGCTCACTCGTCCGCCGTGGATTCCTCTGTCTCCTCTGGGTTTTCTTCGAGGTCCTCGAGGTCCTCGGCGTCTTCTCTCGGTGCGTTTTGCGTGCCGAGGTCGTCGTCGCCCTCGGCCTGTGACGACTCCTGATCGACTCGCTCGAGTTCTTCTTCGATTTCGGCTTCTCGCTCCGCTTCGTACTCGTCTTCGCGGTCGGTATCGTCTTCAGCCATGCGACGACGTTGGCGCTCGAGTGAGTTGGGAAACGGGCCGTCACGTGCAACCTCGAGTCGTATTCGTCGGCCGAACTGTCTTCGGACACGAAAGACAGATAAAAGATGCCGCGCTGTGAACAGATAGACATGGACGTTCCGTACGACCTGACCTCGTACGTTCGGGTGTTAAAGATGGCAACGACACCCACGACTGAGGAGTTCCTTCAGGTATCAAAGATCGCTGGTGCAGGCATTTTGCTGGTCGGATTGATGGGCTTCCTCATCGGGGGAATCATGCTGTTCTTACCCGCGGGCGGTGGTCTCTGATGGGTATCTTCGCGGTCAAAACGACGGCGAGTCAAGAACGCACTGTCGCAGATATGATTATCAACCGCGAAGAGCCCGAAATCCACGCCGCCCTCGCCCCGGATTCGCTCACCTCCTACGTGATGGTCGAAGCCGAAGGCGACGCCGTTTTGAATCGGGTCCTCGAGGACATTCCCCACGCCCGGAGTATCGTTCCGGGTGAATCCGACATTTCGGAAGTCGAGCACTTCCTCTCGCCGAAGCCGGACGTCGAGGGAATCGCCGAAGGAGACATCGTCGAACTCATCGCCGGCCCGTTCAAAGGCGAGAAGGCACAGGTCCAGCGCATCGACGAAGGCAAGGACCAGGTCACGGTCGAACTGTACGAAGCGACGGTTCCGATTCCGGTGACGGTTCGGGGCGACCAGATTCGCGTGCTCGATTCCGACGAGCGGTAGTGAGTCGGTTCACTCGGCGCTTCGCGCCGAGAGAGTTTTATACTAAATTTTGCAAGGAACGGTGAGCGAACGCCGTGAGCGAACCCGACGCAGTAAAATTTAGGAGTGTGACGGTTCCGATTCCGGTGACGGTTCGGGGCGACCAGATTCGCGTGCTGGATTCCGACGAGCGGTAGTGAGTCGGTTCGCTCGGTGTGAGCGATACGAGGGACGAGCGAAGCGAGTGTCTCGAAAAGCGAACGGGGAGGGACGACCCGTGAGCGAGTGCGAACGGATACAACTCGAGGCGAAAACGGATTTTTGTGGCAGCTACTGACTCCTGACTGGTGGGCGCGAGGAGAGAGCGTTTCAGCTGAAGCCTGTGAAAAACGTCGGATTCGGCAGAGACTCGAGGGCAGGTGTGGGTCGTTACAGTTGCTGGACGATCGCTTGCATGTCGGCGACGTCCTCGATTTCCGTGAGGAGTTCCTCGCGCGTCCGGACGTCTTCTGAGTCAGCGCCGTACGCGCGAACGTACTCGGCTCGGCTGTGTTCGGTGAACACGTGTCGAATCGCGAGGTAGCCGTCCGGAACGACCGTTCCACAGACTTTGCACTCTTGTCGGGTGTGCTCCGTCGCCTGATGGACGACCGTCGATTCGACTTCTTCGAACGTCTCACCACAGCCCTCGATTCCGCATTCCCAAGCCATGTACTCTCAGTGTCAGTATCGAGTGGCCGCCCTAATGATCCTTTCGCAGCGAAATTCACGGACTCGAGACTGTTCCAGTCAGTCAACATGGACGCCTGAGGCCGAGACTCGACAACGGCGAGTGAACGTGTGTTGTCTCGGCGGTACCACCGGGTGGCGGCTAAATCAGAATTCATAACTCGTCACTCCAAGAAGCAGGTGACGTGAGCGAGGGTACAGCGACTCGAGTCGATTGCCACGTGAAGATCCTCGACGAACGAATCGTCGAGCGAGCGATCGCTGCCAACCTCGACGCGATCGTCTATGCCCCCCACTTCACTCGGCTGCCGGAGATCCGACGCACGGCAGCCGCTTACTCGAGTGAGGAACTCACGGTCGTCCCTGCGCGTGAGGTGTTCACCGGCTCCTGGCGGAATCGCAAACACGTGCTCGCGATCGGTCTCGAGGAGCCCGTTCCGGATTTCATCCCGCTCGAGACGGCGATGGCGGAATTCGAACGGCAAAATGCCGCCGTATTGGCTCCACACCCAGAGTTTGCGACGGTGAGTCTGAACGAGTCGGATCTCGAGCGCTTCGAGGACGTCATCGACGCGGTCGAGATTTTCAACCCAAAGCATCTCCCCTCGCACAATCGCCGTGCACGCGAACTCGCTGATCAGATTTCGTGTACACCGTTTGCCTCGTCGTACGCACACCTGCCGCGGACGGTTGGCGTTGCACATACCGAATTCGACGAGTCGGTCGACGACGAGGCGGATCTCGTCGACGCGCTCAGGGACTCCGTTTCTCGTCGCGTCGTCCATCAGAACGGTCGCCGACGCTGGCAGGCGACGGCCGGTGAACTCGCCCACCTCGGTTACGAGAATACCTGGAAGAAGGTCGACCGACTCTTTCTCTCGGGAACCGAGCCGACCCACCCCGACCACATCGCGTACGACGGTCGCTTCGACGACGTCGCGGTCTACTGATCCGTCCGTTCTCCCTCGGTGTCCGTAGATAGTCCCGAGAGCGTCGTTTGTACCCGATCCCAGTGGCTGCCGCGCCAGAAGTGTTGCCGACACGACCGACAGCGCCAGAGTGGCGTCTCCCCGGTGTCCGGCGCGTACTCGGGTGTCGATTCACCTCGGTCAACTCGCTCGAGCGAGCCGTTACACCGGCTGCAGACGGCCGGCTCGGCGGGCAGCGTGAGGTCGACCCCGGCTGCCGTGAGTTCCCGTAGCTGGTCCTCGACGTAGAGTGACTCGAGGAGGATCGCCTCCCTCGCTTCGTCCGTCGGGCGGGAGGCCCGACCTGCGAGTTCGACGTCTCTCGTGACCAGCGTGCGCTCCTCGTTCCGGCCGAGCGCGAGCAACTCGTCGTCGGCCTCGAGCCCTCGGTCGCCGGCGTAGACGGTGTCGTAGTTGCACATTCGGAGGTAACTTACGAGCCCACCGCACATGACGTCGAGAAGGAATTGCACTGTCGAAGTGGAGTCGGCGCGTCAGTGGAGGAACTCGCGAACGTCGTCGAGTTCCCACGTGTTGATCACGTCCGCCGGTTCGGCCCAGCCTCGGCGAGCGGTGTGGACGCCCCAGCGCATGTACTCGAGCGTCGAGGGCTGGTGTGCGTCTGTGTTGACCGAAATCGGCGCGGCTTCCTCGAGTGCGGCCTGCACGGCGCTGCCCCAGAGGTCGAGCCGTCGGGGATTCGCGTTGATCTCGAGGGCCGTGTCGTGATCGGCCGCGGCGCGGGCGAGTTCGCGCGCGTCGAAGTCGAGTCCGGATCGTTCGTTGAGCATTCGGCCGCTCGGGTGGCCGATGACGTCGATCGCCGGATTCTCGATAGCCGTCACGAGGCGGGCAGTCGCCGTCGCCGCATCCTGATCGAGCGCGCTGTGTGGTGAGGCGACGATCACGTCCAGCGCGTCGATGACCTCCTCGGAAAGCCCGATTTCGCCGTCGGCGTCGATGTTCGCCTCGATTCCCGCGAAGACTTCGATCTCGCTCGCCGCTGCGACCTCGCGGATCTGCTCGACTTGCTCGAGGATTTCGGTGTCCGAGAGGCCCATGTCGCCGACGATGCCGGGGCCCTCGGCGTGGTCGGCGACGCCGTAGTAGTCGTAGCCCATCTCCGCGGCGGCGTCGACCATCGCTTCGATCGACGTGTTCCCGTCGGACCACTCGGTGTGCGTGTGGAAATCCCCGCGGATGTCCTCGCGCGTGATGAGGTCGGGCAACGCGTCGGCTTCGGCGGCGTCGATCTCGCCGCGATCCTCGCGGAGTTCCGGCGGAATCAACGGCAACCCGAGCGCGTCGTACATGCTCGCTTCGGTCTCGCCCGCCACGCGCTCGCCGACGCGTTGGCCCGCGTCGGGATCGTCGACGCTCGAGACGTCGAACGCGCCGTACTCGTTCAGCTTCATCCCGCGGTCGATCGCGTAGTTACGAAGCCGGACGTTGTGGTCCTTGCTCCCCGTGAAATACTGGAGCGCCGAGCCGAACTCCTCGGGGACGACGACTCGCAGGTCGACGCGGATCTCGCCGACGCGGACGCTCGCCTTGTCGGGGCCGGACTCGATCTCGCCGTCGACTGAGCCCCAATCCAGGAAGGACTCGATCACGTCCTCGTTCGCGTCCGTGCCGACGAGTACGTCCACGTCGCCGATCGTCTCGCGCCAGCGCCGGATCGAGCCGGCGACTTCACAGCGCTCGACCGCCTCGAGCGACTCGAGAAACGCCAGCACGTCGTCGGCGAGCGGGCGCGCTTCGCCGAGTAACTGTCGCTGGCCGACTTCCCTGGCGAAGTCGATGTTGTCGCGGATGTTCGCCTCGGTCTTCGGGCCGAAGCCGCTGACCTCCTGTATCTCGCCGGCCTCGGCCGCCTCCTCGAGGTCGTCGAGCGTTTCGATGCCGAGTTCGCGGTAGAGCTTTCCGGCCGTCTTGGGTCCGACGCCCTCGATGCGAGTGATATCGGCAATGTCGATCGGGAGGTCCGCGCGCAGTTCCTCGAGTTCCTCGATATCGCCCGTCTCGACGTACTCGAGTACCTTCGAGGAGATGGCGTCGCCGACGCCGTCGATCTCCTCGAGAACCTCCTCGTTTCCGTCCTCGATGTGGCCCGCGATCGGGACGGGATGGGCGCGAATGTTCTCGGCCGCGCGGCGGTACGCCCGCGGTTTGTACTCGACGTCGTCGGCCTCGAGCAGGTCGGCGAACTCTTCGAATCGGCCGGCGATTTCGGCGTTGGTCGCCATCAGCGTCCCCTCCGTGAGGAGCCGCCGTCGTCGTCGCCGAGGGCCTTCTTCAGGAAGGACATCCAGCGCTTTCGATCGGCGGCTTGCTTGGTCTGTTGCTCACGCTCGAGGTCGGTCGGACCGAGGCTCTCGAGGGCGTTCAGGGCGCGATCGATGCCGATGATGCTCTGGGCGAGTTCTTCCCCTTCCTCGCGGCTGATCGCCCCGTCTTCGATCCGCTCGAGTCGCTCGACGCGTTCGCGACGGAGATTCTTCTTCGCTCGCTCGACGCGGTCGCGCTCGCCGGCGGGGATCGTCTCGCGGCGCTTGATCTCGAAGACGAACGTCCGGAGGTCGATCTCCTCGCCCTGGACGGTGATCGTCTCCGGGATGTCCGCGCCGACGGTCGCCCCCTCGCGCTCGACTCGCTCGAGGAGCTGCTTTCGCTCGTAAGCTTGCACACCTCGGTATCCGGGTGGGAGGGCAAAAAATGTACAGTCTACCGCGCTGGCGAGGCCGTCCAGTCTGTCGCGCCCCCTCGAGGGAACTCTCGGACGAAGCCGAGTAACGGTCCAATACCGTCGCCCGGATCGGTTGGTGTGGCTCGCTGGACGGTCGTGTTCGACAACGCGTTCGAATCGTCGCGCGTTGGGCGGGACAAACCCCAAATCCCTTAGCGGTGCCACACATATCCCCGCGCAATGGCCACGTGCGACGTGTGTGGGAAAGACGAAAGCATGCCCTACAACTGTCGGCACTGCGGGGGGACGTACTGTGGCGAACACAGGCTCCCGGAGAACCACGACTGTACGGGGCTGCAGAACTGGAACGACCCGAACGCCGTCTTCGACAGCGGGTTCGACGAAAGCGTCAACGGCGGGGGGAGTACATCGCGGGCCTCGAGTCTAACCGATAAGATCCCCATCGACACGGGAGTCGGCGGGCCACTCGCCTACTTCCGCGGGAACATGACGTACACGTTCCTCGCGATAATGTGGGTCACGTTCCTCCTGCAGTACATCACGTTGCTGATCGGCGGATGGTCGCTCCACAACGCGCTCTTTACGCTGTCACCGCTCAACCCGGAGTACGTCTGGACGTGGGTCACCTCGATTTTCGCTCACAGCACCGGCAACTTCTTCCACATCGTCTTCAATAGCATCGTGATCTTCTTCTTCGGACCGCTCGTCGAGCGCTACGTCGGTTCGAAGTCGTTCGCAGTACTGTTCATCGGTGCCGGCGCACTCGCCGGACTCAGCCAGATCGGCCTCACCGCAGTAGAGGGCGGAGTGACCCCCGTTCTCGGTGCCAGCGGTGCCGCACTCGCGATCATGGGTGTCATTACGGTACTGAACCCGAACCTGACGGTCTACCTCATGTTCATGATTCCGATGCCAATCTGGATCTTGACCGGATTGACGGCGCTCATCAGTGTGTTGTTCATCGGAACCGGCGCAGGAGGCGGCGGCGGAATCGCGCACATGGCTCACCTCGTCGGCCTCGTCATCGGTCTCGCCTATGGCGAGTACGTCAAACGCACGCAGAACATTCGGGCCCCGAGCCAACTGCAACTCGGCGGTGGCGGTCCCGGCGGTCCAGGCGGTCCAGGTGGCCCCGGCGGACGCCGTCGATTCTGAGGCTGCGTTTCCCACTACAACCCGACCACTGATTTTCGTCCCGACCCAACGCTCGAGCACCCATGCCTCCCACTCGGCCCGACCTCGCACCCGACGGCTCCCTCGAGCGCGAGGAGATGGAAGCGATGCAACGCGAAATCGGCGACGCTGCGGTGTTCGACGACGAGTTCGTGTTCGATCCGTCGACGCTCGGGGATCCGCTCGCGACGGCCGCAGGCGGGGCGGACCCACCAGTTATCGTCGGCGTGGACCAATCCTTTTTGCGCGGCGAAGACGGCGAGTTCGACCGGGCGCTGAGCGCCGTGGTCGCGATGCGAGGCGGCGAGGTGATCGAACGCGCACACGCCGTGACGCCCCTCGAGATTCCCTACATTCCGGGTTTGCTCGCGTTTCGAGAGGGTGGACCGATTCTCGAGGCACTCGAGGTCCTCCCCGTCGATCCGGATCTGGCGTTGTTCGACGGCAGCGGCCGCATACACTTTCGGCAGGCGGGAATCGCGACACACGTGGGCGTCGTCCGCGACCTGCCGAGTATCGGCGTCGCGAAGAGCCTCCTCTGTGGGACGCCCCGCGAATCCACCGAAAACCTGCCGGAAGGGGCTCGAGTCCCAATCGAGGCCGACTCGAGCGTCGACGCGCCCGACGGCGACCTCCTCGGCTACGCAGTCCAGACCCGACAGTACGACTCCCCGGATCGGTACATCAACCCGCTCTACGTCAGTCCCGGCCATCGCGTCGGTCCCGAAACGGCGGCCGACGCCGTGCTGGCGCTCGCGTCGTCGTACAAACTCCCAGAACCGGTCAGGCTGGCCGACAGCTACGCCGAAACAGCCAAAGGGGAAATCGACCACTGACGTGGGCGCGTGCGGACAGTTAGCCGCGTCGACACCGGACACCCCTCGCTTCGACGCTGGGCGGGTGTGGACCTCTGCTCGTTTGGAGTTCCGAAGGAGCCGACGCGGTGGCAGTTCATCCCAATTGAATTTACGAGCAGCGCGACAAACCGTCGATACTTAGGTATCGTCTCTCGAACACCACACGTATGGCCACCGCTGAGGATCTCGAGGGAGCCGACGACCAGCCGGCTGGCACCGGCGAGGGAGACCGTGAAAGCGAATCGACGACGACCGAGACGGACGCACCGGGTGACGCCGACGATCGCTACACGCGAAAGCGCTCCGTCCTGATCACCGGCTGTTCGTCGGGCATCGGCCACGCGACGGCCGCGGCGTTTCTCTCCGACGGCTGGCAGGTGTTCGCGACCGCGCGCAATACCGACGATATCGCGGAACTCGAGGAAGCAGGGTGCACCACGTTCGAACTGGACGTAACCGATCCCGACCAGGTCTCGCGAGCGGTCGAACGCGTCGTCGAGGTCGCCGGCGCGATCGACTGCCTCGTCAACAACGCCGGCTACGCCCAGATGGGGCCACTCGAGGACGTGTCGACGGCCGACCTCCACCGACAGTTCGACGTCAACGTCTACGGACCACACCGACTCGCTCGGGCCGCACTCCCGCACATGCGCGCACAGGGTGCCGGCCGGATAATCAACGTCTCGAGCGTCATCGGTCGCATTTCGGTGCCGGGGTCGGGTGCCTACGCCGGCTCGAAACACGCCCTCGAGGCGATGAGCGACTCGTTGCGCGCGGAAGTCGACGAATTCGACATCGACGTCACCGTCATCGAACCCGGGCCGGTCGAGACGAACTTCACCAACCGCGTCGACGAGGAGCTGCCAGAAAACGAACGCACGCCAGCGTACGAGACGCTCTACGAACTCTACGACGAGATGCAACTGATCGGCGGCGGGAGCGGCGGCCCGTTCGCATCCGAACCCAAAGACGTCGCGCGGGCGATTCTCGAGAGCGCGACGACGCCCGAGCCACCGGCCCGCTATCCAGTCGGTCCGCTCGCTCAGTACGGCGTCTATGCTCGATTCCTACCGGATACGCTTCGCGATGCCGGCTATCGGCTGCTCCGAAAACTGGTCTGAGTCCCTCGTAGACGGCCTCGCCTCCAGCACGCTCGTAACGCAGCCGATTCGACTCTCCGAGACGTTCCGTAGTGTTCCTCGAACGTTTTTAGCAGTAGATAGTAGCACGATTTCGGTATTCAGAATCAGACCCGAAACTGAACCGGGCAGTTCAGTAACTACACGTGCACACGTACCTTTTTCCGCGTCGGGATTCCGCGCGAAGCGCGGAACCGCTCGCGCAAAAATCTACGCTAAAAAGGCCGCCTTCACGGGCTGTGCCCGTTCCGGCGGTGAACCGCTCACTTCGTTCGCGGATGCTGGCAGTGCTAACGTCTCTACCTGTACTTACCGCGAGTTTCACGAGCCACGCTGAATAACGAAACCGTTTTCCCAACTACTGGTACTGATTCGACGCCTGACGTGGTGGCGGCTCTCGAGGAAGCTCTCTCGAAGTACGAATGAGTCGGCAGCCAGCAGTGGAAACCGGACCGATTGCGCCGTCCGGCTTTGCGGTCGCGTTCTCGAGCGTCGGAACCGGAGATCGTTGCTATGGGACGACCGATTCGCGGACGCCTCGAGGGACGACCTCAGTCGGCCGGGTTGGTCGCGGTCGCGTGGCTGTCGGCGAGACTGGTTGCCGGAGCGTCTTCGTCGCGTTCGGCGAGCGTGTACATGCCGCCGGTACACTGGCGAATGGAACCGTTTCGCTGCAGCGTTTGGCAGTGACGTTCGATGGTTGCGGGGTGAGAGTCGAGGGCGGTCGCCAGTTCGACGACGGTCGTCGGACTGGACGTCTCGAGCGCCTCGAAAACGTCGCGCGCTCGGGGTGGATCTGTGTGCTCGTGGTCTGGCATACCGTCTCATTCAGTACAAGCCAACTCGGATATATCAACCACTCCGCCGGTTCCCAGCGAGTTAGAAAGCGATTACCAACGGTCATACTGGACGGGTAATACGCGATTTCGAACGTTGTGAGTGACGTTCTCGGCTAACAGCGATGGCCACAGTCGGTGTGGCCCGCGAAGAATAGTAAACGGGAGACGGGGTTAGTCCCAGGCCTCTGCGAACTCGGTCGGGAGCGTTCCGATATCGATGCCCCAGGCGATCGGTAGCCACGCGAGTGCAATGACCGTAATCAGGATGATCCCGATGACGTTGAGCCCGAACCCGACGCGGACCATCTGTGGCAGCGTGATGTATCCGCTGCCGAAGACGATCGCGTTCGGTGGCGTCGCGACGGGGAGCATGAACGCGAAGGAGGCTGCGGTCGCGCCGGCGATCATGAGTCCGTACGGGTGGACGCCGATCCCGACCGCGACGCTCGCGAGGATCGGCATGAGCATCGCCGTCGTTCCGGTGTTCGACGTGACCTCGGTGAGCAAGACGGTCAGGACGACGACGGCGAGTAAGATGACGACCATCGAGACGCCCTCGAGCAACTGGAGTTGCTCGGCGAGCCAGGCCGCGAGGCCGGATTCGTCGAACCCAGCGGCGATCGCGAGGCCACCACCGAACAGGAGGATGACACCCCACGGAATCTTGACGCCGTTGGTCCAGTCGAGCAGGAAGGTGTGTTCGCCGTCTTCCGTTTTCGTCGGTAACGTAAAGAGGACGAGCGCACCGGCGATTGCGACCACCGTATCAGGTTCGGAGAGACCGATGTATTCGAATTGCTCGAGAAGGCTGGCGGAGATCCAGGCGAGTGCCATTCCGACGAAGACGACGAGCACCATGCGTTCTTGCGTGCTCATCGCGCCGAGTTGCTCGAGTTGTCGATCGATCGTGTCGTCGCCGATCGGGAGCTGGTCGAACTCGGGCGAGATGGCGAGACGCGTCACGTAGAAGTAGACGGTTGCGAGTCCGATGAGTGCGATCGGGACGCCGTAGAGCATCCACTCGGCGAAGCCGATCGATTGGCCGAAGAGTTCCCCCGCTTGCCCGGCGAAGAGGATGTTCGGTGGCGTGCCGATGAGTGTCGCGACGCCGCCGACGGATGCGCCGTAGGCGATACACAGCATGAGCGCGACGCCGAAGGAGAAGTTTCCTTCGCCGGTTTCGATGTCGAGTCCAGCGTCGTCGATGAGGTCGCTCGTTTTGTAGATGACAGCCAGTGCGATTGGTACCATCATCATGACCGTCGCGCTATTCGAGACCCACATCGAGAGGAACGCGGTCGCCAGCATGAATCCGAGAATGAGCCTCGAGGGCTCGGTGCCGACGGCTTTGATCGTCCGCAACGCGATTCGGCGGTGGAGTCCCCACCGTTGCATCGCCATCGCGAGGAAGAATCCGCCCATAAAGAGGAAGATGAGGGGATCGCCGTACGACGGTGTCGTCTCGTCGGCCCCGAGTGCGCCAGTCATCGGGAACAGCGGAATCGGTAGTAAGGAGGTCGCGGGAATCGGAATCGCTTCGGACATCCACCAGACGGCGACCCACGCCGTTACGGCGGCGACCGCTTGCCCTGCGGGGGCGAGTCCCTCCGGCGTCGGAGAGAACATGATGAGGGCGAACAGGATCGGGCCGAGAACGAATCCGACCTTCTGTCGAAGCCCGTAGGACCCGCCGACGTCGAACGGGTTCTGGTCGTCGTCTCGCCCGTCGCCGTTACCAGATCCGCCATTCGACCCGTTGCCGTTCGGGTTAGCACCACCGTCGGTGAACGCCTCACGCGCCACCTGCTTTTCTTCCTCTGAGACGGAGTCCATGTCCTCGACGATCTTCGCCCCATCGAGACGGACATACGCTTTCGTCTGCTCGTTGAGCCGCCAGAGATACGTCCAGAATCTTCTAATAAACTTTTGATAGGTTTTCAGGCGATTATTCACCATTTTTCCCTCTGTTTCGAATCCAGGATATAAATGGTAACGATCCATCAGTCTACGATTTTAGTTAATGATGTTTTCTCGCTACAGTATCCAGTTTTGTAAACTCGTAAAGTGTTTCTATCCTCTCTTGACATCCATAAAGACCAACGACCATGTTCGGTAGGTCCATTGACAGCACCCACCATTATCGCGAGAAATTCGGTGGCGTCGACGACAGCAGTGGTCGTTCCAAGACACAATACCCAACTCAGCGGACACTCGAGAAGAACGCATGCCATTGCTCCAATTCGAGACGACGTGCACGCTCTCGGCCGAGGAAAAGCGCGCCATCGCCGACCGAGTCACCGACCTGTACACGACGACGATGGCGACGACAGCCGGTCACGTCGCGATTTCGATTCGCGAGCGGGAGCCTGCAGCAGTGCATCTCGGGCGAAGCGTCGACGGACCGCTGCTCTTTCTCGACGCCGAAATCCGACAGGGTCGGTCGCTCGAGCGAAAACGCACCTTCGCGCTTGAGACGTTCTCGTACTTCGGCGAGACGTTCGACGTCCCCGACGAGAACATGAAGGTCGTGTTCACGGAACATCCCGGCGAGCACATGATGGGGGTCGACCGAGTCGGCGGCGAGTGGAAGGGATCGGACCCCGACGAAGCCGGTGAGTAAGACGGTAGCGGGACTCGAGGCCGCCCATCTGCTGGCGATTTCGAACTACCCGTGACCCGGAACGTGTCTCCGACACCGGGACAGTAAAGCCCTCCCTCGAGAAAGACGGCGACGTTCGATGGATCGGTCGTACTGGCGGACTGTCTCGCTCGTCTCACTGTGGCAAGTGTCGGCAAGTATCTGTTATTACGCCGTTTTCGCGGCGACGCCGTTCTTCCGGGACGAGTTCGGTCTCTCTCGGTTTTCCGTCGGCTTCGTCGTGACGGCGTTGACGCTCGGCTACGCGCTCTGTTTGTTGCCCGTGGGCGCGTTGATCGATCGCTTCGGCGAGAAGCGCTCGCTGACGCTCGGTCTCATCGGCTTAGCGTCCGGAGCACTACTGGTTGCCGGCGCGCCAACGTTCGCGTTGTTGCTCGCCGCGGCCTTCTTTCTCGGGTCGATGTACGCGTCGGCGATTCCCGGGACGAACAAGGCGATTTACGACGGAATCGAGGCGGGTCGACAGAACTTCGCGCTCGGAATCAAGCAAGTCGGCGTCACCGCGGGCAGCGGGATTAGCTCGTTGCTCGTCACCGGACTCGCGGGAATTCTCTTCTGGCAGGCCGGTTTTCTCATCGCCGCCGGCTTCGGGATACTCGTCGCGATCGTCTTCGCGATATTCTACAGCGGTGTCGGTGACGGCGGAACCGCAGAGTATCCCGACTTTCGGGCGCTGTCGGAAAACCGGCCGTATCGCGTCCTCGTTCTCGCGGGGTTCTTCCTCGGGGCGGCGTTCTTTACGACGACCGGCTACACGGTTCTCTACGTCGAGGAAAGTATCGGGGCCTCAGTCGCATTCGGCGGCGTCGTCCTCGCACTCGTGCAGTTGTTCGGGAGCATCGGTCGAATCGTCACGGGCTGGCTCAGCGACGCACTGCCCGGCGATCCGCAGGTTCGAATCGGCTCGATCCTGATCGTGCAGGCGTTCGTCGGTGCCGTGCTCTTCGTGATCGTCGCCGCGACCGACACCCCCGTGAACGCGGCGATTGCCTTCTCCGTTCTCGGCTTCTTCATCCTCGGCAACACCGGCGTCTACTACTCCTATATGGCCACGCTGGTCACGTCCGAGGAGATGGGCGGTGCAACTGCCGGCGGGCAACTGTCGCTCGTCCTCGGGTCCGTCGTAGCGCCGCCTGCGTTCGGCTTCCTCGCTGACACCGTCGGCTATCAGGGCTCGTGGTTGCTCCTCGCCGGCGGGACGCTCGTCGCCGTTTCCCTCCTGTTGTACGCGATTCGCCTCGAGCCGCCGACCGACGAGCCAGCGATGCAAGAGTAACCCCGGTTTGCGCCCCGCCGGCTGGCGTGTGGATCATTTTTAGCCTCCGAGCCCGAAGCCTCGACTATGTACCGCGTTCTACTCCCGATCGACGAGAACGAGGCTCGAGCGCGCACGCAGGCAGAATCGATTCTCGATCAGCCGGGATCGAGCGACTTCGCCGTCGATATCTGTCACGTCCACGACGACGTCTCCGCCCCCGACGCCGAGTGGGCCGCGGGCGGCTTCTCTGAAACCTACGCCGAGGAGATGGCCGAACAGGTCGGCGAGGCAGATCGACTTCCCAAGTCGGTCGCGGCCGCAGTCGACGTTCTCGAGGCGAGCGACGTCGAGTGTACGCTCTACGAGGAGAGCGGTGACCCCGCCGAGACGATCCTCGAGCGAGCCGAAGACCTCGGCAGCGACGTGATCGTCCTCGGCGTCGGCAAGCACTCCCCGGTCGGCAAGGTCCTCTTCGGGAGCGTCGTCCAGGCCGTGATCCTCGAGAGCGATCGACCCGTCACGGTCGTTCCAGCCGCTTCCGAGTGAGAAACGAGTGGCGGCTGCCCCCCAACGGCCGCCGACGGAGGGTGTCCACAACACTCAGCGCAAACAGGCGGCGACGACCCCGAGCATCGCTTCGCCTCGGACTTCTTTCGCGAAAAGCGGCACGCGCCTCACGTCGGGGCCGCGAAAGAGATCCTGTGCTTCAGCGAGCGCGTCCTGTTGGACGTCCCAGCGTCGCTGGCAGAACTGACACTCCGCTAAATTCGGCTGCAGGAACTCCCCCTCGACGTCGTCGGTTACGTCTGAGAGTGGCTCCATCACGCGATTGACGACGACCGTTCCGACCGGAATCTCGAACTCCTCGAGTTGTGAGCGCAGGCGCTTGGACTCGAGGACGCTCATCTCCTCGGGGACCATGACGATGCGAAAGTCCGTCCGAGCGGGATCACGAAGGAGCCCTCGAAGGCGTTCGATTCTGTCGCGAAGCTCGTTCAGATCCTCGAGGTCGTCTTCTTCTGGTTGTTCCTGTCCGCCGAACATGCCTTTCATCCCCTCGAGCATCCCGCTTATTCGCTGACGAAATTTGAGGATGCGCCCCATCATCGTATCCATCAACTCGGGTAACTTGAGGAGTCTGAGTGTGTGTCCCGTCGGTGCCGTGTCGACCACGACGCGCTCGAATCGCGGATCGTCGATGTACTCGAGGAGGAGTTGCATCGCGGCAGCTTCGTCGGCACCGGGCATCTCGCCGCCGAAAAGGGCCTCCATCGGGGACTCACCGCCGAGCATTCCGCCCAGACCACCGAGGTCACCCATCGGGCCGCCTGCGGCGCCTTCGCCAAGTCCCGACCCGTCGGACGCGTTGTCAAATCCGCCTTTCCCGTCGGATCCGTCAGCGGCGCTTCCCCCGAGAAATGCGGCCTGTCCGCGTTCCATCGCGGCCTCCGGGTCGATCTCGGCGGCGTAGAGCGGGATGTCCTCTCGGAGTCGGGCCGGCTCGGTTGGAACGTCAGTCTCGAACGTATCGGAGAGCGAGTGCGCTGGATCAGTCGAGACGACGAGCGTGCTCGTTCCGGCGCGGGCGCTATCGAGCGCGGTCGCCGCAGCCATCGTCGTCTTGCCGACGCCGCCCTTGCCGCCGTAGAGGATGTAGTCGGGGCCGTCGATCGACCCGTCGGCAGGCTCCACGTCGATCGTTTCGCGGCCGTCCTCCGAGACGGAGTCGGTCGGCGTCACTTCGATCGTGTGCTCGTCCTCGTCGCCGTCTAACGCGTCCGAATCCGCGTCCTCGACCGGATCGACGTCGATTCCACTCATACGGACCGGTTCTGTGCCATCACACGAGTACCCGTCGGTCTCGAGTGACTACACGACAAACAGTATCGCCGTATACCCGCCGGTACCGAGCGCGAACGCCCAGAATCGACTCGCACTCGTTCGCGGGAGTTCGTCCTTGATCGCGTTGGACACGATCCCGCCGGTCAACAGCGCCAGGAGGACGTCACCGTCTCCTCCGATAGCCTCTCGACGGCGCCGACGAGCGCGCCCACCAGAACGGCTGTCGCGAGTATCCAGCGACCGTATCGCACGTAGGACTCGCGATGGTGGGTCATCATCGCCTCGTCGTTTCCGAACAGGTGCAACGCCATGGCGATTGCGAACAGCACATCGCTCTCCGCCCCGGTTTCGCCGCGAACCAGCACGTAGCCGATGAACGCGTTGTACACCGCGAAACTGCCCACGTGGATCCAGAATACGGGTTCGTCGGTAATCGTTCCTAGATCGCGTTCGAACTCGTGAGAGCGAGAGAGTGCCGCGAGTCGCTCGAGGCCGTAGAAGAGCGCGAGTCCGGCGAACACCGCGGTGTAGCTCGCTTGTGTCGCCGTGGCGAACCCGCCGATGCCCTCGAGTGTTGGACGTCTGCCCTCCAGTTCGGGGAAGAGGTGGACGAAGACGTACGCGAGGGAGACGCCGCCAGCAGCAGAGCGCACCGTGGAGCGATCGATGCCGACTGAAAACGGCACCTGCCGTGGAAGCAGGTGAACGAGTGCGACCACCGAGACGAGCGTCGCCTCGAGAACCGACTCGCCGCTCACCTGTAGAACGGTCACGGTGGCCATTGCGTGCACTCTCTACGAAGTGACGGGACAGCCTTTCGCTGCGAGTGCTGGGACGTCGAACCGGGAACACCACGGGCACGTAGAGAAGTGTCGGCCAGTCTCGCTACTCGAAAAACGCCGCCAGCCGGGACGCTGCTTCTGTTACCTGTGGCGTGACGAGCGCGAACCGGAACCAGTCGCCGCGAGAGTCGCCGAAGGCTTCCCCGGGCATCCCGGCGACGCCGGCTTCGTCGATGAGTCGCTCGACGTTCTCGAGGCTGCCGTCGAATCCCTCGAATCTGGCCATGACGTAGAACGAGCCCTCGGGGGTTGTGTACTCGGCACCCGCCGCGTCCAGCGCGTCGGTAAACGCCGCGATGCGGTCGCGAAGCAACTCGCGGTTCGCTTCGTGATACGCTGGATTGGTCTCCCGAAGCGATCTGAGCGCCGCGTACTGTCCCGGCCGGGTCGTCGCGACGTTGACGAGCATGTGGCGGCTTCGCGCGTTCTCGATCAGATGTTCCGGGAAGACGGCGTAGCCGACGCGCAACCCGGTGCTCGCCATCGACTTCGAGAAGCCGTTCGTGACGATGCAGTGATCCGACTCGTAGCGTAACGCACTCGAGAACGTCCCCGAGAGGTCGAAGTGGTCGTACACCTCGTCGCTGACGAGTATCGCGTCGTTTGCCTCCGCAACGTCGACGAGCGCTTCCATCGTCTCTTCGGGGTAGACCGCTCCGGTCGGGTTGTTCGGCGTGTTGACGACGATCGCGCCGGTCTCCTCGCTCGCCGCCTCGCGGACGACCGCTGGGTCGAGTTGGCCGTCCTCGTCGGTCTCGACGAAGCGCTGGGTTCCGCCGAGCATCGTCGTCTTCCCCGGATAGTAGGGGTAGACCGGATCGGTCAGGATGATCTCGTCACCTCGCCCGCGCTCGAGCGCGCGGGCCATCGCGAGGTAGTTCGCCTCGCCCGTCCCGTTCGTGACGATCACCTGCTCCGCGTCGACGCCGCGTCGCGCGGCGATTTCCTCGCGCAGCTCGCGCAGGCCGTCACTCGGCGGGTACTCGAATCGATCCGGCTCGAGGTCGGCGTACTCGCGAAGGCCGTCGCGAAGCGCTTCGGGGGGCTCCCAGTCGGGATTGCCACTGACCATGTCGATGACGTCGCGATCCGCACGGTCCGCGTACTCCATCACGTGAAAGAACAACGGCGTCTCGTACTCCATGGCAGAGACACGGGAGCCCACACCGACGTGTGTTTCGTTCTGTGCGCCCCCGCCAGTCGGTGTGCGTGTCCTGTCGACGTGTTGCCGAACCCATCCATTGACGGATTCTCGGCTGCTACGTGGACCCGATGAACGACGATATCGACCGTGAGCTACCGATGGCAGTTGCCGATACGCTCCGGGACCGCGAGCAGACGCTCGCCGTCGCCGAATCCTGTACGGGCGGCTTAATCGGGGCCGCGATCACGGCCGTCCCCGGCGCGAGCGATTACTTCGATTCGGGGCTGACGACGTACGCCTACGACGCCAAACGACGCCACCTCGGCGTCTCTCGAGAAGCACTCGACGAACACGGGGCCGTCTCCGAACCCGTCGCGCTCGAGATGGCACGCGGCGTTCGCGACGTCACGGACACGACGTGGGGTGTGGCGACGACGGGTATCGCCGGCCCGACCGGGGGCACCGAGCGAGATCCCGTCGGGACGGTCTACATCGCCGTCTCCTACGCCGGTCCCTGGGGCAGCGAAACCTCGTTCTCGTCGGTCTCTCGCTACGTCTTCGACGGCGACCGAGCGACCGTGCGCGCACGGACGGTCGATCAAGCGTTCGAGGACCTCCTCGCGGCAATCGACGGCCAGCCACTGCGCGAATCGACCGAGTCGTGAGTAGGGACGACTCGAGAGAGATCCCGGTCAGTAACTCCGGCGATAGCGAACGGCTGGAGGCGTACGCTCGCCGCATCGCCAGATCGACCACCACCGGCGGATCGGCTTTCGACTATCGAACCAGAATCGGCTTCTGATCATGTTCGGCTAGTACCCTTATGAACCGACAACACGCTGTCTTTCTCGCCGGTGGACTCGCACTGTTCACCGCGATCGTTCATCTGCTCTTTGGCGTTCTCGATCTCCTCGATTGGGCCGTCAACGGCGGGTCCCTCTCGATTATGCCGTTCGCCTTCGTGGCATTCTCGTTGATCGTCTTCTTGCTGATCTACACCTACTCGAAGGGATTGCTCCGAGAGGCACAGGCGTACGCGAGTGGTGCGTTCATCATGTTCTTGCCCATCGTCGGCTACGCCGACTGGCACGCCGCAGGATACACTGAGTCCGCGTTGAACCTCGACGAGTACGGTCTGGGTCACGAACACGATCACGACCACAACGGGGACGGGCACGATCACAACGGTGACGACGACCACAGCCACGATCACAACGGCGACGACCACGCACACGGCGACGACGATCATAGCCACGACCACAACGGTGACGACGACCATTCACACAATGGAGACGACCACGAACACAACGGTGACGATGATCACGGACACGGCGACGACCACGACCACAGTGGCGACGACGACCACAGCCACGACCACGACCACGACGGCGGCGTGATCGAGGTCACCGTCGACCACCTTCGCGACGACGTAATCGCCCTCACGACCAAGCTCGCGGAGTTCGGTGCCGTCTTGCTCTTCACGGGGCTCGCACTCACCGAACGATAACGTCCAAAAGAAAGCTATTCATCACTCGATCGATCAGTGATGAATAGATGAACAAAAAGGGACACGTTCTCAATGCGGTTCTTCTGAGTCTCGGAATTGGCTACCTACTCGAGCCGGCAGGCGACCTCGAGACGTTTCGGACGATCATCATGATCGGCGTCCCGGTCACGCTCGGTGCCCTCTTTCCCGACGTCGACACGGCGTTTGGCAAACACCGCAAAACGCTGCACAACCTGCCGATCCTCGCGGCGTTTCTCCTCTTTCCGTTTTACTTCGGAAACCTCGAGTACGTCTGGATCGGCATCGCGACCCACTACGTCCTCGACGTTGCGGGGAGCAAACGCGGCATCGCGCTCTTCTACCCCCTCTGGAAGCGGGAGTTCGGACTCCCGATCGGCGTCGCCGTGAGCAGCAACTACGCGACGCTCGCGACGATCGGCGTCACCATTCTCGAGTTGTTCCTCATCGCGCTGGTCATCTATCAGATTCCGCAAGTCGGACTCGAGTTTGGCCAGCAAGCGTTCGGGCTGTAACTCCGTGTGGGACACGCGCTCTCTACAGATGGACCTCACCGCCTGAGTGTCCTGTTGAAAAACGCTATTATTCGAACCCCCACATCGCTAGAACAGCAGATAGGCGGGCGTACTACCCAACCGCTGAGTACCCTCTCACGGAGGGCGATTCTCCCCGATTACTGTCGTTTATTCTGCGCGATCATCGCCAAGGCCTCAATACGCTCCGCTGTTGGCGGATGCGTTTTGAACAACCGGTGGAGTCTCTTTTCGACTTTCCAGTGAAACGGTTCGATCTCCTCTGCAGGGCCGAGCATAATCGGTTCTTCCGGCCTCAAAGGCAAGATAGAGAGTGATGAAATTGCAGAACGGTCCCGCAGGTCCGTATCAGGTACTGTCGTCATTTTTTGGTCTAATCGTTGAAGCGCAGTTGCGACCGCAGCAGGTGATCCTGTCACCTCAGCGGCAGCCCGGTCCGCTACTCGCTCTCTGGTCTGAGAGAACCTCGCTATCGCCGTGTTCCCGATAATCCAGACACTAGTCGAAAGAATACCCAGTGGAACGGTGAATATGAGAGGTACCCCACCGTCCTTACTGAGCTCTAGTACCCGCGATCGAAGTCCATCAGCGACTACGACTGGAACTGAAATGATCGTCATCACGACCGCATCCATGTTTTTCACGTGAGCGAGTTCGTGTGCGATCACCGCCTCTAACTCCTCTCGGTTGTCGAGCGAGTTGAGCGCCCCTTCAGAGATAACGAGATGAATGTGTTGTGGTCGAAAGCCGATGACGAAGGCCTCGGGTACCTCACGGTCAGAGAGATATAGTTCTGGAACGGGAACATCGAGCTGGGCCGCAACCTTTGAAGTCGTCTGGGAGAGGTCCGGCGTATCTCCTCGAGTAACTGGCTCCGCATCTATGAGTTGTTCAACCCTATCGAGGTGCGTATATTCGAGGTAGACTATCGTCGCGAGACACATCGCCGTGATAAGCGTTGCGAGGTGAGTAGCGTAGCCAATTTCGAAGAACGTGAAGATTCCGTAGAACACAAGCCAGAGGCCGATCAGAAAACCTATCGTAACGAGAGTAAGTGCTCCAGCAGCTGCCACCATTTGAACATAAAGGCGTGTGGCCGGCGAAGACATACCAGTGTGTTGTAAACTCAAGGTGACGAGTATATTGAAGTCTTCGCTATTCGTAAACTCCCAACTAGACCCAAAGTATCCAACGTGGACGTTCCTCAGCGATTCGCCGTCCACTCCTCGCAGGCGTCCATGTCGTCCATGGCACCGTCGTGGTACCCACAGTAGGGGACCATTCCGTTCGACGATCGAACGTACTCGAAGTGCGTGCAGTTGCCACAGTAGCGATCCGTCGGCTTCGACGGTTCCGGATCGGGCGAATCGACGATTTCCGCGTCGCGTCCATCCTCCTCGAGCGGTGAGGAGAGATCCGACGCGGCCGTCCCGCCGTCGCTCGTCGGCGTTCCGGGGGTCGCTCTCCGGCCTCGGCTCGACGCGGTGGATCGCTCCCGTGACAGCGACCGAGACGTCGATCCTGCGGATCGAGCAGCGGTACTCGAGTTCTTACCGCTCGAGGAATCGGCGTCGTTCGTCTGCGTTTCGACCTCACCGTCCGGGGTGCCACCGAGGAAGCCGACGCCACCGAGGCTGCCCGACTCCTCCGATTCGGAGACCTCGAGGACGGTCTGGTTGTGCCGGGTGACGTTCATCTCGAGTGCGCCGCCGGGGTCGTTCCGGACCTTGAAGTTGACGACGGCCGTGAACAGGCTCCAGAGTGCGATGAACAGGCCGAGCAAGTACACCGCGGAGACCGGGAGCGTGTGATCGGCACCGTGGGCTCGCCAGTCGTGGGGATACGCGCTCCAGAACAGGATCACGCCCAGCACACACAGGCTCACGCTGATCGCGGCGGCAGCCTGAATGCGCCGATCTGCCGGCAACACGAGGAAGACGCCGACGAGTGCGATTGGCACGCCGAGTCCGGCCAGCACGCCGGCGACGCGAATGGACGCGTAGTGTGCGTCGATACCCTGGGAGAACGAGGCTGCGACACCACTGAAGAGGTCGGTCGTCGCCATGAGGACGGCGACGACCGCCAAAACCGCGCCACACAGAACGAGTGCCGTTCCCGTGTAGAGGCGCTGGGGGCTCGCTATCTCCCCCGTACTCCCGTCGTAGGCCTCCGTCAGGCTTGTCATGCACAGCGCTTGGGCCTCCCACCACAAAACGATACGTCAGACACATTTCTGGAAAGAGAAAGGTTTCCACACTCGCTTCTCACGATAGCTCACGGTAGCTCACGCGGTTCGGAGACGCCCTCGAGAAGCGAAAGCTTGAATCGATGGGCTCGCAAACGCCCTGCTATGAGCGACGAGGACGACGAAGAGCCGGCCGTGACGCTCGGAACGCACACGCCCGTCGAGGGTGCACCCCTCGCCCGCGTGACGTCCCGTCTGACCTGGCCCATCGAAGCGAGCGAGATCGACCGCCTCGAGGGCGAGCGCACGATTCGGACGGGTGACGGTCCGCGAGAGCTCTCGAGTGTCATCGAGGCCGTCGACGAGACGTACTTCGAGCGTCGACAGGAGTTCGAAGCGCACGTCCGGTCCGTTATCGACACCGGGCCCGTCCCCACGGCGGACGAGTAACGAACCGTGGCGACCGAGGGTGCTCGTCACGGTGGTCGCTGGCTTCGCGAGCAGTTCGATCGCCTTTCGTGGGTCCAGAAGTCGCTGTTGGCCGGCGCACTCCTGACGATTCTCTGGATGGAGTTCGTCCCCAGTGAACTCGAGCGACGGGTCTGGGTCGATGCAGCCATCCTGATCGGCGGGCCACTCGCGCTCGGCCTCACCCACGGCAGGCACATCGGCTGGAACATCAATCGAGTCGCGATTCGAAACGCCGTCTTGCTCTCGCTGTTCGTCTTGCCCTTCTACCTCGTCGGCTCGACGCTACCGACGATCAGGGAATTCTACCCGATGTGGCACACCTCGAGCGCGCTGAGCGAGTTTATCCCTCACGCGGTTCAGCTGTTCATCCTCGCGCTGGCGGCCGAAACGTACTATCGGGGCCTGCTCTGCGTCGGCGTCAAAGAGATCGGATTCAAAGCAGTGCTCATCAGCCCCGTCGTCTACATGATCCACCACGCGGGGAAGCCGCCGATCGAGTTCCTCCTGTCGGGCCCGACGGACATCCTCTTTGGAGCCGTCGACTACCAATCGAACTCGATTCTCCCCTCCGTGATCGCCCACGGTGCCGGACTGGTCCTCCTCGATTGGCTCGTCGTCCACGACCCGTTGTTCGATCCGACTGGTGTCTTGGTGTACCTCGAGTGGCTCCCAATTCCACTCTGACGGACGCACCCTCCGACGAGTTACCCTGCCGGCGATCGGAGGTGTCGAACCGATGACGCTGGGGCTTTAGTACGTCCGCGGTGATGAGAGTCGTATGAGCCTTCCAATCGACCCGGCAGCGATCGATCCGGACGACTTCGGCGAGAAACAGGCCGTCCTCGAGATGGACCACGAGGAGGCGATCGAACACGTTCGCGAGGTCTGTGAGAACGTCGGATTCGGCATTCCCGTCGAATTCTCGCCCTCGGAACTGCTCAACGAGAAAGTCGACGCCGACCGCGACCCGTACTACGTCCTCGGTGCCTGCAACCCCGAGATTGCGAATCAAGCACTCGACGAGACGATGAAAATCGGCGGTCTCTTCCCCTGTAACGTGATCGTCTGGGAGGAAGAACCGGGGCGTCAACGCGTCTACCACGTCTCGATCATGAAGATCGCCCAACTGCTCGGCACGGCACCGGAGAACGACGCGTGGGACGACATCCTCGATCAAACGGGGGAACTCACTGAAGAGGCGTTCGAGCGCTTCGACGCGGTCGAAACGACAGTTTCAGACTGAGACGCGCCGCGACCTGTTTTTCCCTTTCGACATTGGCGCACTCCCAGCACTTGCGGTGATTCGGCCACGTATCACAATGGGCTATCGATTCCCCCGAACAAATCAGAAATTTATACTATCTACATTTATGTACTGTTGGGGCCACTGTCCGGTATGGACGTTCGAACTGCGTTCTTCGCCCTCCTCCTCGTCGTTCTCGGGGCAATCGCGACGTTGATGATCGCGCCGCTCCTCCAGTACGTGCTCGCCGCTGCGCTGCTCGCTTTCGTTCTCCATCCGGCCTACGAACGGTTAGCGGAGCGAATCGGGCCACGACCCGCAGCACTCACACTGACGGCCTTCGCGATCGTCGCCGCCGTCGTCCCGCTACTCATTATCTCCATTATCGTCCTCGACACCGTACTCTCGTTTTTGGACGGTTTCGACGAAGAACAGGCGATCGAATCCGTCTTCGCCTTCCTCGTCGACGACCTCGGCGTCGAAGACGGTCAACTCGAGGCGATCGAAACCGCCGTCTTGACCGAAGTCGAAGCGTCGCTCTCCCAGGCCGTCGAGTTCGTCCTGCTCGAGGTCATCGGCTTGCTGAACGCGAGCATCGAAATGGGACTCGGACTGATCGTCTTCGTCTTTCTCCTGTACTATCTGCTCGTCGACGGCGACAGACTCGTCGCGTGGCTCTCCGACGTCGCCCCGATCGATCCGTCCGTACGCGAAGAACTGTTCGACGAGGTTAGCACCGTGACGTGGGCCGTCATTTACAGCCACGTGCTGGTCGCACTCGTCGAGGGTGTCCTCGGTGGACTTGGGCTCTACTTACTCGGCGTGCCGAACGTCGCCTTCTGGACCGTGATCATGATCGTGGTCGCCTTCCTCCCCGCCGTCGGCGTCTGGCTCGTCTGGGCACCCGCCGTCGGCTACCTCGCGATGACGAGCGGACCACTTCCAGCCGTGTTGCTCTTGCTCTACGGAATCACCGTCCTCTCGCTGGTCGACAACTATCTGCGTGCGATTTTCGTCGACCGCGGGTCGGGCCTCCACCCGGCGGTCGTCATCGTCGGTGTCATCGGGGGGATCTACCTCCTCGGTATCATGGGGCTGTTCCTCGGTCCCGTCTTGCTCGCGGTCTTCAAAGCCGGGTTGAACGTCTTCAATCGAATGTCCCTCGAGGGCGAGGCCCGAGCCTCATCGACCGATAGCGAACCGAGCGCCCCACCGAAACCGCCAGCGGGTGTCGAACGAGGCGTCGCCGATTCGGACGGCGCTGACTGAACACTCCAATTTCTTCCGTGATTTTCGGCCTCTCGAGACGTCGGCGTTCAAAAATTGTCGTCACGTTCAGCGTCGGCCGTTTCGAACGACTCGCCGCCCTCACCTTCCTCGAGTTCCTCGAGGTGACGCTCGGCGTCGAAGCGAATGTAGCCGGAGGCGACGGCGATAACGGCGACGACGAACAGCGGGACACCCACGAGCAACACGAGCATCGAAACGAGGGAGAGTGCTTCGGAGCTGAGAACTGCGAGCGCCATAGCCGACTGGAGGGACTCGATCGGTTTGAACGCTCGGGTTCTCGCCGGTAGCCACGCCTGCTGGAGCCGTCACTCACCGCTCGAGAAGGCGCTGAGGTTCGCCTGGAGACCGGCAGCGAGCTCCGATTTTCGTCTGAGTCTGGCGTGAGAGACGGGAAGCTGGGTCGAAATTTCCCCGATTGCGTCGTGGAAGGTTTCGGCTTCGCCGTAGGCTCCGTCGAACGCGTTGCGCACGCTTTCTCGAACCTGCCAGACGCCGACGGGGGCCCAGTAGTCGTCGGAGACCTCCCGGAGGACCAGGCACTTGGCCTGTCGACCGATCGACTCGAGGTGCTCCAAGACGGCGAGGCGTGCGGCGTAGTACGCGCCGGCAGTTTCCTCGACGTAACTCGTCCGCCCGTCGTAACCCTCGCTCGCGCTCTGAAGCCAGATGTCGTCGTTCGGATTGGGGTTCCAGATGCTGCCCGGCGCTTTCATCTCGACGAGTTCGAACTCCCAGTTACCGGGGGCCATGACGATCCAGTACCGATTACCCATGTACTCGTTCGCCCAGACCTGCACCTCGTCGATGCTCGGTTCGCTCTTGATCCGCCCGCGAAGGTACTGGCCGACGGTGTCGTCGACGGCCGTAATCGACCACCGCGTCGGCACGAGACGGCGCTGTTTCGCCTCGCCGAGGGCACCCGCCGAGAGGATCGAGTTGATGTCGTAGACGTCGAAGCCGCGACGATAGAGGTAGGTCATCGCCCCCTGTGCCTGCCAGTCGTCGTCCTCTAAGGTCTTCTTGACCTGTTTTGGGACGTAGGGGTTCTCGCGCAACTCCGCGTTCTGTGCGGTAGCGCGCGGCCCACGCGGCGTGGCGACGTCCGTTCCGGCGTCGAGGCCGAGGTCGGGCGTGCCGTCGAGTCCGATCTCGAGGTCGACGGGGCGCCCGGCGATGGCGACCTCGCGTTGAACGCCGACGAAGCCGTCCCACGTGTCGTGAACCGAGGGTGCGAGTCGGCTCGCGATACTCGGCGAGTCGACGTTCGCGCGCTTGTTCGAGTTCAACAGGTTGGTCCGGCGCTGGAGAACGTCCGTGATTCCATAGCCCTCCTGGTACCAGTTACCGTCGGTGACGTACTCTTCGGCAGCGTCCTCGTCGCCGACGGGGGAGAGTAAGCCGACGGGAATATCGGGATAATTCGACCGACCGACGAAGATGGACGGTGCCGTCGAACCGACGAGAGAGTCGCCGCTCAGCGACTGATCGAAGCGCTGCTCGAACTCCTCGAGGTGGTCCGTAATCGCGTAGGACTTCTCTTTCGCGAGTCGGCGTCGCTTGGCTTCTTCGTCGGGCTCTAAGTCCTCGATGTAGTCGTCGAGGCGCATTCACTTTCGGTAGGTGCCCAACCGCTTTGAATGTTGCATGTTGCCGGCAGAATGTCAGAGGCAGAGGTCCGGTTTGGCGTTCACCAACCGAACCTCACTCACTCGTTTCGACCCGTGTGTAAAGTAACTTGAAGCGCGTTCTCTGAACGAGAAAACACTACCGGGACCCCTCGGAAGGCTGGCAGACGCACGACGTGTGTCTGGCTATCACACACTGGCGTCCGACCACGCGGCGGTCTCGAGGTGATCACGGGACTCCTCAAAAGAAACCGTTAAAACCGGTGGGCGGAAAGGAAGGGGTATGAGTACGACGGACGAAACGCGAGCACGATCCTGCGTCTCCTGTGGGATCAACATCTCGGGCACGAACGCTGCTGCCTTCAAGTGTCCGGACTGTGGGGTACAGATTTTCCGCTGTGCAAAATGCCGAAAGCAGAGCAACCTCTATGAGTGTCCCGACTGCGGATTTACCGGACCATAAGGTGTTCCAATGGGGAAAGTAGCTGCCAAAATCAAGGTCATGCCGGACAGCCCAGAAATCGACCTGGACGCCCTCCAGGAGCGCCTCGAGAGCGCCCTCCCTGAGGGTGCGAAAATCAACGGTGTCGAGCGCGAAGACGTCGCGTTCGGCCTGATTGCACTCTACCCAACCGTCATCGTTCCCGACGGCTCGGGTGGAACGGAAACCGTCGAAGAGAACTTTGCAGACGTCGACGGCGTCGAAAGTGTCGACGTCGCCAACGTCGGTCGCATCTAACGCGAACGACGGCTGATTCTCCTCCCGTTCATTCCCCGGTGAGCCACTGCGCTCGCTGTTGATCACGAGCGGAACACTCCGCCTCGCCAACCTGAGTGACAGCCCTCTCACGTCCGATGTCACTCGTTCTCATCTCGCAAATCTTACCATCTCCCTCGAGAAACGGCACACGCGTGAACGTTCTGTCGGACCCGAGAAAACGACGGTGGCTGGCCTGGGGAGCGCTCGTAGTAGTCTTCTTACTTGTCAACTTACACCGGTTGTCGACGGCCGTCCTCTCAGAGGAGTTGACCAGCGGTTTCGAGACGACGGCCGCCCAACTGGGTACGTTACACGCCTCGTTTTTCCTCATTTACGCCGCGATACAGATTCCGACCGGGATACTCGCCGATCGAGTCGGACCCCGTTACGTCGGTTCCATCGGGGGGCTCACACTCAGTATCGGTGCGGTCGGCTTCGCCCTCAGTGACGGGTACCTGGGCGCGTTCGCCGCCCGCGGGCTCATCGGCCTGGGGAGTGGCGTCATCTTCGTCTCGATACTCCGATTCTGTGCGAACTGGTATCGTGCCGACGAGTTCGCCACGATGACCGGGCTCACGGGAAGCGTCGCCGGACTCGGGGCGATTCTCTCGACGACGCCCCTCGCCGTCTCCGTGGATATTTTCGGCTGGCGCGAAACTATCTTCGGCCTCGCACTCGTCGGATTTATCGCCGCAACGTCGGTCTACGTCCTGGTTCGTCAATCGCCGAGTGACGCCGGACTCGAGCCGATCTCGGGCGTCCCGGAGCAGCCGACGGTGACGTTCGATCAGACGAAAGGCCACCTGCGGACGCTTGCCGGTGACGTAGACCAGTGGCTCTTGTCCACCATCTTCTTCGCCGGAAACGGGGCGGTGCTGACGTTGGTCGGACTGTGGGGCATTCCGTATCTCGTCGTCGTGTACGAACTCGACGTGACGACGGCGTCGTACTTCACGCTCCTCGGTTCGGTCGGGTTGCTCGTCGGCCCGCCGGCAATCGGCTGGATCTCGGATGCTCGCGGGCAACGACTCTTGCCGATGACCGTCGGAACCGGGTTACTGACGGTCGCGTTCAGCACGATCCCGATTTTTGGAGCACCCCCGATCGCCGTCATCGCATTCTCGTATCTCACCTGTGGATTCCTCTTCGGGGCTGCCATGCTCTCGCTGTCGGTCATCAAGGATCGGTACCCGTCCGGTGCCAGCGGCGTTGCGACGGCCACGGTCAACACCGCGGGGTTCGTCGGCGCGACGGTCCTCCCGGCCATCATGGGCGTCGCACTCGATGCGTACCAGATGGACGAAACCGTCGAGGGAACTGTTGCGTACTCCGAATTCGGGTATCGAATGGCGTTCGGTATCCTCACCTGTGCCGTCGCAGTGGCGTTTCTGTGTTCGCTCTGGTTGCTCGTGCGCGACCGTCGAAACGGCTACGGCGCGAGGTGAGAGATTCGGGGGAGCAACGTTTTTGAGACCGGTTCCGGCTCGAGACGCTGTCCTCGATTTCGAAACGGCAGTTTCAACGCCGAGATTGACGCAAAATCAAGGCTGTTTCTCGGGGTCGGCACCGAGACCGGCGGCGGAGATGATCTCCGCGCCTTTCGAGGAGAGATCGACGGTGACGTCACCGGGAACGGCCTTGCTGATCTCGTCGACGTTCCCCGCGAGCACCGTCAGAATGTCGTCCGGATTCGCGTAGAGGAGCATGTTTCCGTCCTGACCTTCGGCGACGAGTTGCGTGTCGTTCAACACGATTTGATCGTTCTGAATCGTCGCCGCGATGACGGGTAACGCCTCGGGCTTGCCCTGCTCGTCGTCTCTGACCTTTCGGATGTGGACGGCCTCGAGGTCGAGGGCGTCCTTGTGCTCTTGAATCACTTCGGCGCAGCCGACCATGTCCTGGAGAAGTGCCGCTTTCTGCTGGCCGCCGTGGCCGTCGTCGCCGTCGAGACAGTGCTGACAGACGCGAAGTTCGAGTCGCATTGTCCGTCGATTGGTACTCGAGACCGATGAGAATTCCGTTTCGAACACCCGGGAAGATGACGCCGATTCCAGCCGTCTTAGCGGTCGTCACCGGTGTTACTGTCGACGATCTCGCGTATCTGTTCGGAGCCGTGATCGACGTACCCGCCGTGAAAGCACACGACGTGATCGATCTCGAGCGCTGCGAGCTGTGACACGGACTCGAGCGCTCGGTCCATATCGGGCGTGAACTCGGGCTTCGGACCGGAGAGTGGGTCGTCGCCGTCCCCAACGAGCGCATCGCCGGCGACGAGGAGGTTCCCCTCCGGCAGGTGAATCGAGAGGTGGCCCGGCGTGTGGCCGGGTGTTGGGACACACTCCATCGGGCCCGCGAGCGTCGGGATCCGCACGCCGTCCGTCAACTCGAGGTCGACGGATACCGGAGGATACCGATCGCCGTCGCTCTTGATCGGCATCCGGTCGCCGCGGACGTACGGCGCTTCCTCGCGGTGGGTCGCGACGACCGCGTCGACGCGCTCGAGGAGTTGTGCGAGTCCACCGGCGTGATCGCCGTCGTGGTGCGTGAGGAGGACGAGCCAGATGTCCGTGAGGTCGTAACCGAGCGAGGTGAGGTGGGTCTTGAGTCCCTCGAGCCCACCACTCGGCCCGACGTCGATCAGGACCAGGCCGCGCTCGGTTTCGACGACCGTGGGCGTGATCGTGATAGTTCGACCACCGTACTCGACCGTAAGCGGCAGCGTGTGAACGCCAGCGTCGCGATCTTCGTTCGTTCCCATGCCATCCACGTTCACCGCGAGAACGAAAGGATTGTTCGTTTGGTCGAGTTCGAACCACAGCTCACCTGCTAGTCCGTCTCTGTCAGTAACGCGGATTAGTGAAAGGATATATATTCATGTAACAAATACGTTCATATAATGGAAAACGATACTGGTTCTGGCACACTCGGGGTCGAGACCGATCCGTTCGCTGACGCTGGAACGCGGTCCCTATCGCCTCGCGTAAAGCCACTCGCAGACGCCTACGACGAACGAATCGGTGACCGAGATCGTTCGCTCTGGCGGTGGTTCACCCGGTCGACGGCCGAATTTCAACTCTCGTGTGTCGATCCAGAACAGGCACAGGTTGCTCGAGACGCGAAAGTGCTCGCGACGATGTTCATCACGGTTATCGACGACGTTGCCGAGTGTCACGGCGACCGAGAGACGGTCGCAGAACTCCTGAAAGTGCCGTTCGAGCACCAACGGGCGGATCCCACACGGGCCGGCGTTGCAGGCGAGTACGTCGAATACCAACGAGAGTTGTGGTCAGCATTGCTGGACGCCTACTCCGACGGGCCGCGCGCGGAGGAGTTCGTCGAACTGCTCTTGTTCGATATTCGACAGGCGTTTCAGGCGGTCGAGTACTCCGCGTTGATGGCGCAGTATCCAACACTCGCTACGGAACGCGAACTCTGGACGTACGACGCCCACAACATGATGGTCTGTTGTTTCGCGGACATCGACCTCGCGAACGCCCCGTCGTTCGATATCGACGAACTCTCGCTCGTGAGACGCGTCGTGTTTCGCACGCAGCGACTGGCGCGCATCGGCAACTGGATCGCGACGTGGGAGCGCGAACTCGCCGAGGGAGACTGTAGCTCCGCGGTCGTCGTCCGCGCCCTCGAGACGGGCGTCATCGACGCCTCACAGCTGCGAGCGATTCAGGAACGCTCGAGCGAGGTATCCGTCGATTCAGTCGTTGCGGCCATTCGTGAGTCCTCCGTCGAGGAACACTTCGTCGATCGCTGGGACGACGAGTACGCCGCAGCAGCCACGTTCGCTCCAGCCGCCGACAGCGTCGACCTTCGGACGTACCTCGAGGGATTCGAGACGATCTTCCGCGCCCAACTCGCAAACCGACCGTCGTCGTAGCAATTGCGAACCGGGTTGGGGCTGTCGCCGTCGGTTCGAGATTCACTCGCCGTGAGCGATCCGCGTGAATGTGGTGTCCAGATTCTGGGCGAAAGACGTGCGTTTTATAACCGTCACCGATCAAGAGCGTCGTACGACTATGCCGAACTCTAATGGCCCTCGTCAGGGAACTCGGAGAAAACTCGCAAACGATCCTCGAGACCGCGGAACGTCCCCGCCACAGCGAGCGATTCAGGAGTACGAAGAAGGCGAAAAAGTGCATCTGAAGATCGACCCGAGCGTGGCAGACGGTCGGTTCCACCCTCGCTTCGACGGACAGACCGGCGAAGTCATCGGGAAGCAAGGCGCTGCGTTCAAGGTTCAGATCGACGATCGCGGCAAAGAGAAGACGCTGATCGTCACCGCAGCCCACATGCGCGCTCAGAACCAAGAGAAGAACCGGATCTGAGCCAGGAATGACGATCTTCAAAGAGATCGTCGACGAGGAGTTCCTGACCGTCTCGGAAACGAAGGAACTGCTCGCCGACATCGAAGCCGAACGCGCACTCGACGAGGACCGCGAGCTTCGCTACGAACTCGCGCGAGCGATCGAACACGTCAATCGCTTCACCGTCTTGGATCCCGAAGACGCACAGGCACTCGTTGACGACCTCGAGGACCTCGAGAAGGTCGACGAGGCGACGGCGTACAAGATCGCGAACCTCCTCCCACGAAACCGAGACGAACTCCGCTCGGTGTACGCACAGCAACGCTACTCGCTGTCGGGAGACGAACTCGACGAGATTCTCAACGTCGTCGCGCAGTACGAATAGCGTCGACACTGTTCCGGAACTGTTCTTCGGTCCGTAACTCGGTGATCGAACCGGCGGAGTGACGACCTCGAGCGGCCGGCTACGTTTCCCGGTCGGAATACTCCTCGAAGACAGCGTCGGCGAGCGTATTCCGGTGGACGTCGTTCGGTCCGCCGGCGATCGTGAGCAACTGTGCGTCTCGAAGGTAGCGTTCGACGTGGTGTTCGGTCGTGTAGCCGCGGCCGCCGAGGAATCTGATCGCGTCGTTCGCGTTTTCGATCGCCGCCTCGCTCGCGTTGAGCTTCGCCATCGCGAACTCCTTCGTCACGTCTTCGCCAGCGTCGGCTTTCGTAGCGGCCCGGTACGTGTGGAATCGTGCCGTTTCGACCCGCTCGGCCATCTCTCCAACTGCCCAGCGGACACCCTGGAAGTCCCCGACCGGCTGTTGATACTGCTCTCGTTCTTGGAGATAGGCGACCGTATCCTCGAGTGCGGCACGGGCGATGCCCACGCCTCGAGCCGGCAGGTTCACGCCGTTGTGGAGCGTTCCGCGCTGGACGTAGGCTTCGCCGACGGCCCCGACTCGAGCGGCGTCGTCCACTCGGACGTTGTCGAGGCGGACGCGCGGCGATTTGACGCTCCACGCGCCGAGGGTTCCCCAGTTCTCTTCGACCTCGAATTCCTCCGCGGGGACGAGAAACGCCGAGATATTGTGCGGTGCCTCCTCGTCGGGACCCGTCTTCGCGTACGTGAGCACGCAGTCAGCATCGAAGTAATTGGTGACCCACTGTTTGTGTCCCTCGAGGACCCACTCGTCGCCCTCGCGGGTCGCCGTCGTCTCCATCTCGAGTTTGTTCGCCCCGGCCCCGGCCTCGCTGAGGCCGAGCGCACCGACGGTGTCGAACGTCGCCATCTCGGGGAGGTAGGTCTCGCGCTGGTCGTCCGTTCCGAACTGTTCGATCACGCCCGCGACGCCGAGGTGGAGCGCGAGTGAACTCGAGACGGACATGAGCGCCGTCGAGAGCTCCTCGATGAGCACGACCAACTCGAGGTGGCCCTCGCCCATTCCGCCGTAGGCCTCGGGAATCGTCAGCCCGGTGAGGCGGCGGTCTCCGAGTTCTGCGAGGATGTCCGCCGGATACGTCTCCGTCTGGTCCAGTTCGATGGCATTCGGTCGAATTTCCTCCGCGACGAACGTCCGGACGTCGTCGCGAAAGGCCGATTGATCTTCGGTCAGGTCGAGCATAATCGAGTCTCTCTCGGCCGAGGCGATAAACACTGTTACTATATCACACGGTGAAGGGGGAGAGCACCGACCACCCGAAACTGACGGCTACCGGCCGCTCGGTACTCTGGGAGTCGACGGGGCGAGTAGGCCACTGGTGAGCCTTCCGTTCGTGACGCAGGGCCGACTCTTTAAGTGTGCCCTCGCCGTAGCAACCCGCAATGAGCGAAGCCGACAACGATGGGACGGACACTCGCCGCGCAGTCGTGTTGGACTATCTCGCACACGGGCTCTCCGGCGATGGTCGTCCCCAGTACGAGAAGTCCCCGGCAGGCTACGCCCTCGGGGTCGACGACTTTCAGCTCTATCAGGTCGCCTTCGACGAGGACGAACGTCTGACCATCGGTAGCGAGGTCGTCGTCGAGCCGGCTGACGAACGCGACATCGTCACCCAGTCCCACCGAGTCGAATACACAGACCTCTCCTCGGGTGCCCAGTCGGAACTCGAGTACGTGGTTGCCGACCTCGTCGAGGAGAACGAACAGCGGTTCGTCGACTTCTACAACGACGCCCAGCCGATTACGCTGCGACTCCACCAGTTGAATCTCCTGCCGGGAATCGGGAAGAAACTGCGTAACGGCATTCTCGACGAACGCAAGCGCAAGCCATTCGAGAGCTTCGAGGAACTCTCCGAACGCGTCTCCGGACTCCACGATCCAGACGAAATCCTCGTCGAACGGATTATCGAGGAACTGCGCGACGACGACCTGAAGTATCAGACGTTCGTCGGCCACGGCGAATAAGAACAAAATCAGTAGTCGCGTCCTCGAATCTTCTCCGAGACGGTGCGTTTACACCTGCCCCCACCAAAACGCCGGCAATGAGAGATCCAGACGGGCTGATCGCGCGGGCAGGCGTCCGCGGCGACCCCAACCGCGACCAGCACTTTCTCGTCGACGATCGCGTCCTCGACAGACTGCCGACGTACCTCACGGAACTCGAGGCCGACACCTCCCACCTCCTCGAGATCGGTGGCGGAACGGGTGCGCTGACGGATCGATTGCTTGCAATGGGGGACGCGGACGAGGAAGTCACCGTCGTCGAACGAGACCCCGACCTCGCCGACTTTCTGCGTGAGGAGTTCGCCGACGAAATCGCTGCCGAACGGTTGACCGTAATCGAGGGTGACGCACTCGAGGTCGATTTGCCGGAGTTTACGGCCTCCGTCTCCAATCTTCCCTACGGCGTCTCGAGCGAGATTACCTTCCGACTCCTCCCCGAACAGCGGCCGCTCGTCTTGATGTTCCAACAGGAGTTCGCCGAGCGGATGGTCGCCGAACCCGGCACCTCCGAGTACGGTCGCCTCTCCGTCTCGACCCAACACTACGCCGAACCCGAACTCGTCGAGTCGATTCCGAAAGAGGCGTTTTCGCCTCCACCGGCGGTCCAGAGCGCCGTCGTGAGCCTCGAGCCTCGAGAACCCGACTACGAGGTCGACGATGAGGCGTTCTTCCTCCGATTCGTGAAGGCGTTGTTCACCCAGCGACGGAAGACGATCCGAAACGCGATTCGGAACACGGCACACATCTCGGGACTCGAGCAACCGGACGCGGTCGTCGAGGCGGCCGACGAAGAAATTCTTCGAAAGCGTGCGGACGCGATGGCACCGGCGGAGTTCGCCGCGCTGGCGACGCTCGCACAGTCCGTCGGTGAGCCAGGGCCTGGCCAGTAAGTGCGGTCAGTCGACGGATCGCTCGAGAGCGCCGGGAGCGAATTGTTCGCAGGGTCGCGAACGACCGACGGATACTCGTAGTTGCAGCGTCCACTCGCTCAAGAGACGCACCTTCACTATGTTCCCACTGACCGTCCTCGAGCGGCTGTCTGAAGCCACTGGGTTCAACGCTCGGATTGGCATGACGATCGCAGCCATCGGGTTCCTCGTGGCGATCCTCCTCTCGTATCGAAAGATAAAGGGATGGTTCAGTAACCGGACGAAACCGCTGTACGGGGATATCCTCGCGACGACGGTTCTCATCGGCTCGTGTTTCCTCACTCTCGCGATTATCCTGGGTGTGTGGGACCTTACCGACGACGTGCAGACGCTCTACACCGAAGATCTCGGACTCAGTGACGATGTCGTCTTGCAAGCGTCGGTCACGTTCGTTATCGCCGTCGGGACCCTCATCTTCACGCGATTCGTCAAGCGACTCATCGACGAAGTGTTCGGATCGGCATCGGCCGTCACGGACCACCAGCGAGAGATCACACAGCGAATTTCGCAGGTCGTCGTCTGGGCGATGGCGATCGTCGTTATCCTCGGCGTCTGGACCGACGACCTCGCCAGTTTGCTCGCTGGTGCTGGCTTCCTCGGAATCGTCGTCGGCATCGCTGCCCAGCAGACGCTGGGGACGGTCCTCGCTGGGTTCGTCTTGATGTTCGATCGGCCATTCGAGATCGGCGACTGGGTCGAAATAGAGGACGAAGAGGGAATCGTTACCGACATTTCGATCGTCAACACCCGAATCCAGTCGTTCGACGGGGAGTACATCATGATCCCGAACGACGTCGTCTCCTCCGAGATGGTGACGAACCGGTCGAAACGGGGTCGCCTCCGCGTCGAAGTCGACGTCGGTGTGGACTACGAGGCAGACCTCGAGCGAGCGTCGACGCTGGCAAAGGATGCGGTCGAGGACCTCGAGAAGTCGCTCAACGCTCCGTCGCCCCAGGTCGTCACCAAATCCTTCGACGACTCGGCGGTCACGCTCGGCGTCCGATTCTGGATCGACAACCCGAGTTCGCGACGGTTCGTTCAGGCGCGGACGACTGCCATCCACGAGATCAAACGGGCGTTCGACGACGAGGGGATCAAGATTCCGTACCCACAACAGGAGCTCTCCGGTCGGGCCGAAACGGGTGGCTTTCAGGTGACAGGCGAAGGGACTCGAGCGACGGATTCGTCGCCGGATGCAACGGAATCGGCGTCGCCAGCAGACGGATCGGCGTTGGACGCCGGAGGGGAGACGAACGCGGGGTCAGAATCCGCGGACGAAACGAACGAAACGGGCGAAACGGACGACACGGGCGGAACGGACGACACGGGCGGAACGGACGACTCGAACGAACAACCCCACCAGACGACGCACAACCCGCCATCGGAGGACGACTGATGGGGCTCGAAGACAGACGCGACCTCGAGACCGACGTGTACCAGCCAGCAGAGGACTCTCACTTGCTCGCGAGTGCCGTCCTCGAGCACCTGTCAGTCGACGAAACCGATCTCGTTCTCGAGGTCGGCACGGGGTCGGGGTACGTCGCGGGTCGAATCGACGCCGAGACGGACGCGCGCGTCGTCGCCGCGGATCTGAATCCACACGCCGTTCGACAGGCTCGAACGGACGGACTCGAGGCGGTCCGAGCGGACCTCGTGTCGCCGTTCGCGGACGAGGCGTTCGACGCGGTCGTCTTCAACCCGCCGTACCTGCCGACGGACCCGGACAACGAGTGGGACGACTGGATGGAGCGCGCGCTCTCGGGCGGCGAGGACGGCCGCGCCGTCATCGATCCGTTTCTCGAGGGCGTCGGGCGCGTGCTCGCGACCGGCGGCGTGGTCTACTTGCTTGTCAGTAGTCTGACGGGCGTCGACGAGGTTGCAGCGCAAGCCGGCGAGGCTGGATTCAGCGCCGTTAGTGTTGCGGACGAGTCGTTTCCCTTCGAGACGTTGACGATCCTTGCGCTCTATCGCTAAAAGTGGTCGTGGCCCAAGACTTTTCAGATGTCTAATCGAACGATTGGTAATGAATCCAACACGCCGAACCCTCCTCGCGAGCGCGGCGGTCGGCAGCGCCGGCCTCGCCGGGTGTACAACGTTCCAGTCCGCTTCGCCGGACGAGCCACCGGACTCTGGTGTCGACGAACTGCCGGACCCGGACGATCACATCTTCGGCGCGGACGGGAGCTGGTCGAGTTTCGGGTGCAACGCGTCGAACACCCGGGCCGTCGCCGACGGGGAAGCTCCGGTCGACGGCGTCTCCGAACGCTGGCGCGTCGAGGTCGGCGAACTTTCCAGGGGAACCCCGGTGGTCGCCGACGGCCGAGTGTACCACCCCGATCACGGCGAGTTGCAGGTATTAGACGCCGACGACGGGTCAGAACTGTGGACGCTCGAGGACGCACGACGGGCACCGATCTGCCGGGACGACGTCGTCTACGCCACAGTCGACAGCACGATTTACGCGCTCGAGCCCGATACCGGTGACGCGCTGTGGGAACACGAGTTCGACGCGTCGGGAACGGCGATGGTACTCGCACACACCAGAACGGGCGTGGTCTGTGGGGTCCGCGAGGAAGTCGTTTGTCTCGAACCCGACGACGGGTCAGTGGAGTGGCGACGGGACGTGTTCGGAAACGTGCTCGAACACGGGGCGACGTTCGGACCGTCGGGACTCGTCGTCGCGACGGCGGCCGGTATGGTGTACGTCTTCGACGAGGTGATCGGCGAAGGGTGGTGGCGCTGGCAGCTCCCGACGGAACTGACGTGCCCGCCGACTGCCGGTCGCGACGCGATCTACGTCGCCTGTCGCGACGGAACGACGTACGCCCTGACTATACAGGAGCGGGATCCGGTCTGGTCGGCGGAGACCGGCGTAGTCAATCACGGAATCGGGTACGTCGACGACCTCGTTCTCGCTACCGACGGACAGGACTTGCACGCGGTAGATGCGGAAACCGGGACGCACCACTGGGACCACGAGATCGGCGACTGGAACCACACTGCGCCCGCGTACGGTCGAGAAACGGTTTTCGTCGGCGGCGACCGGCTCTGGGCGTTCGATCCCACGCCGGGGGACAGCCCAGAGGGTGGCCCAGCCGTTCGGTTCGATCGAGAGTTTGCGGGTCGCGTCGGCGCTGGGCCGATACTCGACGACGGCAGCATCTACGTCGTTGCAGAAGTCGAGGACGACGTGCACGCGCTGCTCGCACTCGAGTAACGAGTTCGTTTTGGAGAGAGTGCGTACGTGCCGTAAATTCTCCCATATACGTGGGTGTGAGTGGCTCACAAACAGGAATGGGTGATCGGCAGAAGGCTGTGGAAATTACTGGTGTGTATTAGTATGGATGGAAAATATTAAGCGTCGGTATAGCCTAGCTGCGAGTACGATGACTGAGTACGTTTCGACCACGCCGGGGCTCTTTCCGCTCCCCGACTGGGCGAAAGACGACCTCTCGGATCTGAAGGGACACCAGAAACACGACCTCATCAGCGGTGAGGAAGGTGGGGAGATTGCGACGGCCTACCAGGACGCCCGCGAAGAGGTGCTCGAGGGCCAACAGGAGGCCGGACTCGACCGAATCGTGGAGGGCCAACTTCGCTGGGACGACATGCTCGCACACCCTCTCGCCGTCCACGACGCTGTCGAGACGGAGGGCATCGTCCGCTACTACGACAACAACAACTTCTATCGCGACCCCGTCGTGAGCGGCGACCTCGACTTCTCCGGCGACGTCGCGGACGAACTCGAGGCAGCGAGCGAACTCGTCGACGGCGACGACCTGCAGGCCGTCCTCCCCGGCCCGTACTCGCTCGCCGACCTCGCTACCGACGACCACTACGGCGACGACGCCGAGTTCCTCGGTGCGGTCGCTGACTTCCTTGCGGGCGAAGTCGACGCCTTCCCGGACCACGAGACGCTGTTCTTGCTCGAGCCGTCGCTCGTCGAGTCCGCGCCGGAAGACGGTCAGGACGAACGCGCAAGCGAAGCGATCGATCAGGTCGCGAGCGCCACGGACGCTGACGTCGTCGTCCAGCCCTACTGGGGCGCACTCGAGGAGAAAGTCTACGCCCACCTGCTCGACGCCGATATCGACGCGGTCGGCTTCGACTTCGTCGCGAATCAGGACGACAACATCTACAACATTCAGGAGTACGGCGCGACGGACGACGTCTCCCTCGGCCTCGCAGACGGGCAGAGTACGCTCGTCGAGGACGCGGAAGCGATTCGCGAGCGCGTCCAGTGGGTCGAAGACCAACTGCAGGTCACCGACTTCGAGACGGTTTACCTGACCACGAATACGGAGACGTTCTACCTGCCGTACGCCAAGTACGAGGAGAAACTCGCCGTCCTTGCAGAAGCCGCGGACCTCGCGGAGGTGAAAGCACTATGAGCAACGAGAACAAGAACCAGTTCCGACCCGACGATCACGACAACGACCACTTCCTGCTGACGACCGTCGTCGGCAGCTATCCGAAGCCGAAGTGGCTCAACCGCGCGAAAGAACTCTACGAGGACCCGGATCACGGCTTCGACGACGGCGACTACGACGAGGCCAAAGACGACGCCGCCCGCCTCATCACGCAAGAACACGAGCGTGCAGGCCTCGACGTCGTCGTCGACGGCGAGATGCGCCGCAACGAGATGGTCGAGTTCTTCGCCCACCGCATCGAGGGCTACGAGTTCAACGGCCCGGTCAAAGTCTGGGGACACAACTACTTCGACAAGCCCTCCGTCGTCAGCGAAGTCGAGTACGACGAAAACTGGCTCGTCGACGAGTACAAGTTCACCGCGAGCGCGACCGATCGCCCCGTCAAGGTCCCGATCACCGGCCCGTACACGCTCGCGAGCTGGTCGTTCAACGAGGCCTACGAGGACGACGCCGAACTCGCGTACGCGCTCGCGGACCTCGTCAACGAAGAGATCGAGAAACTCGTCGACGCCGGCGCGCGCTACATCCAGATCGACGAGCCGGCGCTCGCGACCACGCCGGACGACCACGCCATCGTCGGCGAGGCGCTCGAGCACATCGTCGAGGACATCCCCGAGGACGTCCGAATCGGCCTGCACGTCTGTTACGGCGACTACTCGCGAATCTACCCCGAGATCCTCGAGTTCCCGGTCGACGAGTTCGACCTCGAACTCGCCAACGGCGACTACGACCAACTCGACGTCTTCAAAGACCCCGAGTTCACGAAGGACCTCGCGCTGGGCGTCACCGACGTCCACGTCGGCGAAGCCGAATCCGTCGAGCAGATCGAACAGAACATCCTGAAGGGTCTCGAGATCGTTCCGCCGGAACAACTCGTCCTCTCGCCTGACTGTGGCGTGAAACTGCTTCCGCGTGAAGTCGCCTACGGGAAGATGGCGAACATGGTCGAAGCCGCCCGAAACGTCGAGGAGAAACTCGACGCCGGAGAGATCGACGTCGAGCGCGGCGCGCCCGCGCCTGCCGACGACTGACGACTGACGACGCGATCCAGTCGAATCCGTCTTTTTGCGGACTGAACCGAACCGTGTTGGCTCTCGCGGAGTTACACTCACAAGCTCAACCGCTTTTCCGTCGGAGAGTGACCGATCGGTATGGAAAACCCGCTATCGACGGACACCCTCCGAGGGCGAACCGGCGAGAGTCGGATCGCACACTGGCTCTTGCTCGATTCGAACCGGTGGCTGCTCGCGGGACTCCTCTCGGCCGCGACCTTCGTGGCGCTTGTCGGACTCGGCGCACTCGCTCTGCCGCTTCGGGAGATGATGGCGAACGGATCGCCGGTAGATACGGTGTTTCAGGCGCTTATCGCCGGAATACTCACCGGCGTGACGCTCGTCGTCTCGATCAACCAGCTGGTGCTCTCGCAGGAACTCGGTCGGCTGGGCGACCAGCAGGCGTGGATGAACGAGGCGATGGAGTACCGACGCAGCGTCGAGGAACTGTTCGGAACGGTCGGTCCGCCCGATCCCTCCCAGTTCCTGCAGGCGCTCGTCCAGACGAGCGCCGGACGGGCCGAGGCGCTTCAGGAAGCCGTCGCCGACAACCCCGACGAGACCCTCCGGAGTCGAACCGACCGACTGGTCGAGAACGTCCGTCGAAACTCCGAGGAGATCGATTCCCAGCTCGAGACCTCCGAGTTCGGCGAATTCGGCGTCCTGCGATCGGGGTTGAACTACAACTACTCGTGGAAGATCTACGCGGTGCGACGGCTTCGACACGAACACGAGGATAGCCTCGGCGACGACGAACTCGAGACCTTCGACGAACTGATCGACGTGTTGGGGCTGTTCGGCCCGGCCCTCGAGCACTTCAAGTCGCTGTACTTCCAGTGGGAGCTCGTTCACCTCACCCGGTCGATACTGTACGCCGGGCTGCCGGGTGTCGTCGTCGCGACGGCGACGGTGTTGTATCTCGAGCCGGACTCCGTTCCCGGAACGATCCTCGGCGTGGACAACATGGTGTGGGTCGTCAGTGCCAGTACGACGATCACGCTCGTGCCGTTTTTCCTCCTCGCGGCCTACGTCCTGCGCATTGCGACCATCTCGAAACGAACCGGTTCGCTCGGGCCGTTCATCCTTCGGCAGGCGGAGCGAACGGACGCGATCGACTGGGAAAAATAACGGCGTGCGTGGCGCGAAGGTCGGTCGGCTATCGCCTCGATTCGTCTGGCGAACCCGCTTCGAGCGAGGATGGTGAACGGTCGATAGCTCGACTCACCTTCGTATCAACCGTCAAGAAGGAGGTCGTACCACGATACGCGTGAACACGAGTCGGAGACACGATCGTCACCTGGTAACCGGGCTGTCCGGAAACGTACAGGAGGATCGAGGTCGTTCGATTAAACGATGCAAGAAACCGTTCGGAACCGCGAACTCGACGAGGAAGTCGCCGAACATCGCGACCCCGATCACGAAATCGACCCGCTGTTCGTCAACCGCTGGTCGCCACGCGCGATGACCGGTGAGCCCCTTGCGGACGACGAGTTCCTCCCACTCTTCGAAGCCGCTCGCTGGGCACCCTCCGCGTACAACAATCAACACTGGCGGTTCCTCTACGCGACGCCCGAGGACGACGAGTGGGAGACGTTCGTCGACTTGCTCTTCGACGGCAACCAGTGGGCGACGGACGCCGGCGTTCTCGTCGTGATCGTCTCGAAGACGACGTTCGATCACAACGACGAACCTGCACCGGTCCACTCCTTCGACACCGGTGCAGCCTGGCAGAACCTCGCGCTCGAGGGCGCGCGCCGCGGACTCGTCGTGCACGGGATGGCCGGCTTCGATTACGAGCGCGCCGCCGAGGAACTCGACGTTCCCGAGGAGTACGAGGTCGAGGCGATGGCCGCGATCGGCGAGCGCGCGCCGCCCGAGACGTTGCCCGAGGAAGTACAAGACCGCGAGGTGCCGAGCGACCGGAAGCCCCTCGAGGAGATCGTCCACTGCGGCGGCTTCGAGTAGGCGGGCGGGCCCTCGGAGAATCCGCCCTCTCGAGGGGGAGACGCCAACCGGAAACTTCTCGACCGTGTGAGCGAGTACCAGTGGTATGACCGAAGAGCCCACAGTTTCGAACCGGTGGGACGCTGACGAGTACGACGGAAACCACTCGTTCGTCCACGAGTACGGATCCGACGTCCTCGAGCTTCTCGAGCCGAATCCAGACGAACGAATCCTCGACCTCGGGTGCGGAACGGGCCACCTGACCGACCGGATCGCGGCGACCGGAGCCGAGGCGGTCGGCGTCGACGCTGCACCCGAGATGATCGAACGAGCGCGAGACGCCCACGCGAGTCCGACGTTCCGACGGGTCGACGCGCGAGAGCTGACGGTCGAGGAGCCCGTCGACGCTGTCTTCTCGAACGCGGCCTTGCACTGGATCGACGACGAGGACCAGGACGACGTGCTCGCGTCCGTTCGAGACGCGCTCCGACCGGGTGGCCGGTTCGTCGCCGAACTCGGCGGGGCCAGGAACGTCGAGCGAATCGTCGAGGCGACGATGGATGCACTCGAGGAGCGCGGGTACGACGCGGCCAACCCGTGGTACTTCCCGAGCATCGGCGAGTACGCCGGTCGCCTCGAGTCTCACGGCTTCGAAGTTCGGTTCGCACGCCTCTTCGATCGACCCACTGAACTCGAGGATGGCGAGGGAGGGCTCCAGAACTGGCTCGGGATGTTCGGTGACAGCTTCTTCGCGGCGTGTTCCGAGGACGAACAGGCGGCGGTGATCGACGACGTCGAATCCGAACTCGAGTCGAGCCTCTACGATCCCGAGGAGGAGACATGGACGGCGGACTACCGACGGCTGCGATTCCGAGCGGTTCGTGTGTAGGCGACCGATCACGTCGACTCACCGACCACGGTGACGCATCGGCCCCGATGATTCGTGGGTCACGACGTTTCGCGATTCCGGCGACCCCATCGTCCACGTCGGGCCAACGCCTAACTTTCTGCCCGGCGTGCGTCCTCCCATGACGCTCGAGGTCGGCGTGCTCGGCTATCGGTTTATGGGTAACGCACACGCGAACGCCATGGCGCGGCTGCCGATGTTCTTCCCGGACGCGCCAGCGATCGAACGCAGTGTCCTCGTCGGACGGGACGAAACCGCCCTCTCGGAGGCTGCAGATCGGTTCGGGTTTTCCTCGACGGCCACCGATTGGGCCGACGTCGTCGACGAGGTCGACGTCTTCTACAATCTCGGTCCGAACCACGTCCACGCGGAGCCGTCGATCGCGGCGCTCGAGGCCGGGACGCCGGTCTTTTGTGAGAAACCGCTGGCACCGACGCTCGAGCGAGCGGAGTCGATGGCCGACGCAGCACGCGAGGCGGGCGAGGACGTCCCCGCTGGCTGCGCGTTCAACTACCGATTCGTGCCGGCGATTCAGTACGCGAAGGAGTTGCTCGAGGCGGGCGAACTCGGCGAGATTCGACACGTCCGCGGGCGCTACCTCCAGGACTGGTTAGTCGACCCCGACGCGCCGTGGTCGTGGCGAAACGACGAGGAACTGGCCGGGTCCGGCGCGCTCGGTGATCTCGGCTCGCACACGGTCGATCTGCTCCGGTTTCTGGTCGGCAGCGACGACCTCGCGGGCGAGATAGAGCGAGTCAGCGGGCAGCTCCAAACGTTCGTCGACGAGCGGCCCGTCCCCGGTGAGGAAGAGGAGACGCGGCCGGTGACGGTCGACGACGCCTACACCGGCCAACTCGAGTTCGCCAGCGGAGCGACGGGCGTCCTCGAGGGCACGCGCGTCGCGGCCGGCCACAAGAACGATCACACGGTCGAGATCCACGGCTCCGAGGGGAGCCTGCGGTTCTCACTCGAGCGATTGAACGAACTCGAGATCCTTCGGGACGACGAGAACCGGGGCTACGAGACGGTGTTGATCACCGACGAGGACGATCCCTACGTCGACCACTGGTGGCCGCCGGGACACGTCCTCGGCTGGGAGCACACCTTCGTCCACGAAAACTACGAATTCCTGCGCGCAGTCGCGGAGGGGAATCGGTTCGAACCTAGCTTCGAGGACGGACTCGCAGCCCAGCGCGTCCTCGACGCAGTCGAACGAAGCGACGAACGCGGCGAGTGGATCACGCTCGAGTGATCAGGAGTAGGGGCCACTATCCGGCGTCTCGTCGTCCGTCTGGGCGCGAATGACGGTGTCGATTTCGTCGTAGCGAACGCTCTTTTCCTCGGGTGAGTCCCCCTCTATTTCGAGGTAGCCCGTCTCGAACCCCGTCACCACACCCGAATGCTCGGGGTCGTCGGCGTCCGTTCGTTCTCGCTCCCAGATTTCGACGGTGTCGCCGACCGAGACGTGTTCGCGGACGAGGTCGGCGGCGCGCTCTTCGTCGGCATCCGGCGGGACGGTAAGTTCAGTCATTCCGAACCAAACTGACGAGACCAGTGAGGGTAAGTTTCGACGCGTCAGGTGACGGCAGCTTTTACGTCGACGACGGACACTCGCTGCCTGCTGTCTGCCAGTAGGGTCCCGACTCGAGAGCGAATCGACATATTCTGCACACGATACTTTTTGTGCGAGAGGGGCCAAAGACGGGCTATGACGACGATCAAGGACAGCGTCCACGATCACATTCAGGTTGACGGCGTGGCGCGCGACCTCCTCGATACGCCAGCCCTCCAGCGCCTGCGGAATATTCGCCAACTCGGGACGGTTTCGCTCGTCTACCCGTCCGCGAATCACACGCGCTTCGAGCACAGCCTCGGCGTCTACCACCTCGCCTGCGAGGCCCTCGAGCAACTCGGTGTCGACGGAACGCAGGCCGAGCGCGTTCACGCCGCAGCACTCCTCCACGACGTCGGCCACGGGCCGTTCAGCCACAACCTCGAGTCACTCACCCACCGCCGGACGGGACGCTATCACGACGACGTCCACGACGTGCTTTCGGACGGGGCGGTCGGGGAGGTGCTTCGCGAGCACGACCTCGAGCCGGACGCCGTCGCGAACCTCGTCGCGGGCGAGGGCCGGTTCGGCCAACTCGTCTCGGGTGAACTCGACGTCGATCGGATGGACTACCTGGTCCGGGACGCCCACCACACGGGCGTTCCCTACGGTACGATCGACCACGGTCGCCTCGTCCGCGAACTCACCTTCACCGACGAGGAACTCGTCCTCGACGAGGGGAACGTTCAGGCCGCAGAGAGTCTGCTCGTCGCCCGGGCATTGATGAACCCGACCGTCTACAGCCACAGCGTCGCCCGGATCAGCAAGGCGATGCTCCGACGGGCGGCCGAGCGCCTCCTCGAGTCTCCCGAAAACGCGACCGACGGCGAGGCCCTTCAGCGAATGGACGACCACGACCTGATCGTCGCGCTTCGCTCGTGTGAAGCGACGAGTACGTTCTCGAGGCGACTCGACCAGCGCGATCTGTACAAGCGTGCGGTGTGGGCCGAAATCGACGACGTTCCCGGCGGGATCATCGAGGCCGACCACGAGGAGATTCGCTCGTTCGAACGCGAAATCGCGGCATCCGCAGACGTCGATCCCGAGTGCGTCATCCTCGACGTTCCGGGTCGACCATCGATGACGGAGTCCACGACGCGCGTGCTGGTCAACGGCGACGTTCGCCAACTCGGCCAACAGTCGCCACTCGTCGACGCGCTTCGGGGCGCTCAATACTCTCAGTGGCGACTCGGCGTCTACTCGCCGCCGGAAATGCGCGATCGAATTGGCCGGGCAGCCGTCGACGTACTCGGATTGGACATCGAGGGCGCACTGGTGCGCGAGGTTCGAAACGGAATGGATACGACGCTCGATCAGTTTCTCGAGTAATCGTCTGACCGAACGTATTGTGACGTTCCTGTCACGATCGGTTGAACCCGGTGTCGCGTATCAGAATTGACGATTTCCCGAGACGTTCGCGAGAGTGGAACGCGGTGGCGAAGAAATGCCGACGATTGGCGTGTGGGCTCGAGAACACTCGTCTCGAGTGTTGATATTGTCTCGCATGGCACTATTCACCAGTAACCTGTTCTGCGTAGTGGAACGCCAGCGGAGGGAAGTGCGACCACCGAGAACCCATCTACGAACGATTTGACCGTATTGTTCCTAATTCGTCCAAATTCGCGACGATGGGATGGAAATATTTGAATTCTCATAGAAGCATTTATGATGGATAGATTGTATGCTAAAAACCACCATGTTAGAAACCTACTTGTGGGTCGGACTCGGGCTCTTCTTGCTCGTGGTCCTCGGACTCGCATACCTGGGATGGACACAGACACACAACATGTCCGATTTCGCGATTGCGAGCGAAACGCTCGGACCGTACACGCTCGGCGCTGCGTTCGCAGCGACCTTTTTCAGCGCGGCGACATTTGTCGGCTACGTCGGCTGGTCGTACGACTACGGCCTCTCGAATCTGTGGCTGTTCCTGACGTTGATCGGCGCATCGCCGATCGCACTAGTCCTCTTCGCCAAGCGCGTTCGTGAGATTAACGTCGTCCAAGGCTCGCTCTCGTTGCCCGACTGGCTCGGCGCGTTCTACGGCAGCCAGTTCGTCCGCGTCTGGGCGGGCATCGCGGTGATGTTCAACGTCTTCTACATCGCGGCACAACTCGACGCTGGAGCGTTGTTTTTCACCGTGTTACTCGGCTTCGACCAGACGACCGCACTCGTCATCATCACGTCGCTCGTCGTCTTCTACGTGATTGCGGGTGCGACGTACGCCGACGTCTACACCGACGCCATCCAGGCGGTGTTGATGGCCATCATGGGTATCATCGTCTTCGTCTCGGGATTCTGGATCTTCGGAACGGGGCCCGTCGAGATGTTCGACTTCCTCGGCACCGAACTCGAGTCACAGGATCCGACGCTCGTCGAACCGATCAACGAAAATTCGGCGATCTACTACAGCGGGTTCGCGATCCTCTCGATATTCATCCTGCAGTTCGCCTTCTCGGCACAGCCGCAGTTGTTCAATAAGGTGCTTGCGCTCGACGATCCGCGGAACCTCCGCAAGATGATCGGCACCTACCTCGTGTTGACGATCTGTTTCCTGCTGACGTTCTTCGGCGGCTACTACATGTTCGCCTTAGATCAGGGCCTCGAGGTCGCGGACGAAGCGATCTTCATCTACACGATGGAGTACATGCCGGCGATCATCGCGGCGTTCCTCGGCCTGGTGATTCTGGCCGCGGCGCTGTCGACGACTGATGGTCTCTTTATCGTCCTTTCGACGGCGATTGCGAACGACATCTTCCTCAAGTACCTCGTCGAAGAGGAGTACGTCGACATGGACGAAGACCGTGCAGACGTCTTCTCGCGGTACCTTGCTCAAGCGTCGGTGCTTGCGATCGGTGCGGTTTCGTTCGCCATCGCGCTGACGGCCCCCTGGAACATCGGCGAACTCATCTGGATCGGCATCTCCGGCGTCGCCGCGGCGACCGTTCCGCCGGTGATGCTCGGCATCTACTTCCCGAACTTCGTGACCCGGATCGGCGCGCAGGTGTCGATGGTCGTCGGCGTCTTCGGCTATATCGTCATTCACTTTACAGCAAGCACTCCGAGCGTCTTCGTCCGTGGGACCTACGCGCTGTTGCTGGCGACTGCCGTGATGATCGTCGTCAGCGCGCTCACGGAACAAGAAGACGGCGTCGCACAGATGGACGATTCAGCGATCACGGACGAACGCGGTGCACAACTCGAGGAGCAAACTGACGCCACCCTCGGAGGTGACTAACGATGGCAACACTCATGTGGACGATCTGGCTCGTCGGCACGCTGGTCTCGCTGAGCACGATCTACGTGCTGTTACGGGTACTGTACGACGTGGACAACTTCGACGACGACTCGGCGGCCGGAGGGCAATCGTGAGCGACGACATCGAAACGATGGCCGAATCGTTGGCGTTCGATCTGAACGACGACGATATCGCGGACTGTCGCGAGTCGGCCGACCGACTCGCCGACATCGCTGCGGGCGTGAGCGACGACTCCGAACGCACTGTCGAACGGACGGGGTCACCCCTCGAGGACGAGTACGGAGCGCTCCTCGACGGCTTCGAGACACCACGAACGCGCGAAACGGATGGTCCACTCGCCGATCACCGAATCGTCGTCAAGGACAACATCGCCGTCGAGCACCTCGGGCTCACCTGTGGCTCGGCGGGCTTCGAGCACGTTCCCGGGTTCGACGCGACCGTCGTCGAACGACTGCTCGAGGCCGGAGGCGACCTCCTCGGGAAGGCCAATATGGACGCCTTCGCGTTCGGACCGACCGGCGAGTTTAGCGGCCGAGCTGACGTGTGGAACCCGCTCGCTGCGGATCGCGTTCCGGGTGGCTCCTCGAGTGGCAGCGGCGTCGCCGTCGCGGCAGGGTTGGCGGACGTGGCCCTCGGGACGGACACGGGCGGCAGCGTTCGCATTCCGGCCGCCTGCTGTGGCGTGGTCGGCGTCAAGCCGACGTTCGACACCGTCTCGACGCACGGCGTGGTCCCGTTCGCACCCTCACTCGACACCGTCGGTCCGCTCGCTCGCTCCGTCGAAACGGCTGCCGACGCGCTCTCGGTCATCAGCGACGACGGCAACGATTCGTTCGGACGACCCTCGAGCCCAAGCGAATCGCGGACAGTCGCCGCCGATTCGGACGAGACGTTCACCGTTGGCGTCGTAACGGAATTCCTCGAGGAGTGTTCGGAGACCGTTACACGTGGCGTTCGCTCGTTGTGTGGCGAAGCCGAGTCCGCGTCCGAACTCGAACTCGAGGAGGTCTCCGTCGACCTCGGCGCTATCGAAGACGCCTACCTGCTCGTCGGGGCCACGGAGTTCGCGTGGTACCTTCGACAGCGCGGGCTCGTTCGCGGAAACGGGTCGACGTACGCGCGTCGCTGGTCGCGTGCGCTCCAGGAATTCGTCGACGACGACGGGTTCAGCGATCACGTGGCAAAACGGGTGCTCCCCTCCGCGACGCTCGATGCGGAGACCGACGGCGACTCGTACGTCGCGGGTCGTCTCGAGGCAGAGGCCTTTGGACGCCGTCTCGAGGCCGCGTTCGACCGAGTCGACGCGCTCCTCGTCCCGACGCTTCGCACACTCCCGCCCGAGCGGGGGGACGTATCCGCGCACAATCGATTGTTCGACGTGCTCGGCAATACGGCACCGTTCAACCTGACCGGAAACCCGGCCGTCTCGCTCCCCGTCGACGAGGCCGACGGACTCCCGATTAGCGTGCAAGTCGTCGCGCCGCGTCACGACGATGGGGTTGCGATCGATTGTGCGCGGCTACTCGAAGAACTCGTCGCGGAGTCCGACTCACTCGAGACGCCGGCGCTTCCCGCGTAGCCCGCAATCGATCGTTATTTTTCGCTCAGGAATCGACCGCGTCGCCGTATCGAATGTTCAACTCGAGTTCGTTCGTCGTTCCCTGCAGGATGGAGATAATTTCGTCTTCTTTGCCGCCGTCGTAGCGGTGCGTCGGCCCGGAGATACTGAACGAGCCGATAATCTCGTCGTCCGCGCCACGAACCGGAGCGCCGAACGCGGTCAGCCCGTCGATGTGTTCGTTCCGGTTGATCGCGTACCCACGTTCTTTCGTTTCCTCGAGTTCGGTTCGAAGCGTCGCTTCGTCGGTGATCGTCTCTTCGGTGTAGGCGGGGAGTCCCTGTCGCTCGATTACCCGCTCGAGTGCGTCGTCCGTCTCGAACGCGAGGATCGCTCGACCGGCAGCCGTGGCGTGGAGGGGCATTCGCGAACCGACGCGTGGTTCGGTATCGACGGCCTGATCGCCGGATGCTCTGAAAACGCAGATACCGTATCCCCCCTCTTCGACGATGAACTGGGCTCGTTCGTTCGTCTTGCGTGCGAACTCGTCGACTTTCTCCGCGGCAAGTTGGTACTCGTCCTCGCGAGTTCGTGCCGTCTCGCCGAGTTTCAAGAAGCGAAGCCCGACGTACAACTCGTTGCCAGTTCGCGTGAGATACCCCAGTTCCTCGAGGGTTTTCACGTGTCGGTGGACGGTGCTCTTTGCTTTCCCGAGGTCGTTTGCGACCGTCGACAACGTTGCACCCTGATGGGCCTGAACACAGTCGATAACCTCGAAAGACGTTTCGGTCGCGCGGACGGTTTCAGGATCCCGACCATCACCAGGGGGCATGCGTACGTAGTGGTGAACCACGGGTCAAGTAGGTTTGGGACCGTTGTCTTCGACGTGTCACGGGCGTGAAAGGGGCGTCTCTTCGGTCCCAGAACGCGCCGGCCCGACCTATTTTAACCCGCTCCGTGTCTATTTCGGTAATGACGACTATCGCCATCACTGGTGCATCAGGTCGGGTCGGCCGAGAGACCATCGAAGCCTTCGAAGACACGGACGTCGAACTCAGCCTGTTTTCACACAGCGAAAGTGAAGACCTCGAGACGACGCCGATCGACGTCGCGAACCGCGAGGCGTTCGTCGGCGCGCTCGAGGACGAGGACGTGTTGATCCACCTCGCGGCGAATCCGGATCCGCGGGCCGAGTGGGACGCACTCTCCGGGCCGAACATCGAGGGAGTCTACAACGCCTTCGAAGCTGCCGTCCAGAACGACGTCCAGCGAGTCGTCTTCGCGAGTTCAAACCACGCGGTGAACATGCAGAACACGGTGTCGTCCGTCCGTCCGGAGTCCACCGTGGGTTCGCCACGAACCGTCCGCCCAGCGGAGGCGATGGACCCCGACACGTACTACGGCGTCACGAAGGTCTTCGGCGAGGCGATGGGCCACTACTACGCGAACCGCCACGGACTCGACGTGATCAACCTGCGAATCGGCTGGTTGCTCTCTACGGACGAACTCGAGGACGAACTCGCCGACCGGGACGCCTCGGGCGAACGCTACGCGCGAGCGATGTGGCTCAGCCCCGGCGACTGCCAGCGGCTGATGGACGCCGCAGCGACGACGACCCTCGAGTCCTCGCCGCTGACCGCACACGGAATCTCGAACAACGCCGAGCGGTTCCTCTCGCTGACGGAGACGATGCTCGAGTTGAACTATCGACCGCAGGACGACTCGGCGGACGTTCTCGAGGACTGACCGGAGTGAGCGGAGTGTGGGGGGAGAGCGGAGTACGCGAATGGGTGGCTTCGGTGGGTTCCCGGTCGATAGCACGGAGTCTCGAGACCGCAAGACCGAATAGCGACTGGTTCGAACTGTAACGTATGTCTACACGAGTCGGCGAGTCGACGGGCTACGGGCCGAACTTCCAGATGTCGGCGTTCGGGTACATCATGGCCGCGATTCTCGTTATCCTAGCACTGCCGCTCTTGCCGGTGATCGTGCCCGCCTATCTCCTCTGGCGTATTTTCTTCCGCGAGGACGAAACGCACAGTTTTGAATCGTGGCGCGCCGAGTCCGGGCGACCCCCGGGTGACTCGTAAGGACTCGGATTCGATGGTCGACTCGAGGTGTCCATGTCGACCCTGAAACAGCGCTTCTACTCGTGAAATTCCACCGTTTTGAACACTAATTCTTGTGGGACGGCCGTTCACTACAGATGCACACGTACCTTTTTCCGCGTCGGGATTCCGCGCGAAGCGCGGAACCGCTCGCGCAAAAATCTACGCTAAAAAGGCCGCCTTCACGGGCTGTGCCCGTTCCGGCGGTGAACCGCTCACTTCGTTCGCGGATGCTGGCAGTGCTAACGTCTCTACCTGTACTGAGCGAGGTGTACTTGGTCTGTACACCGCTTCGACAGTCGGTGAGTTACCTTCCTGTGAAGTGTTCTTCGACTGCTTCGAGGAACACTTCGGCCGTCATCTCGTAGACCGTGTTCCCGCCCTCGTCGCGATGGCGTCCGATCTCGAACGCGGGGTTCCGTCGACACGGACCTCCCAGTCGTCGGGATAGCGGGTGACCACACCGACGAACTGAATTCGACAGTCGTGGGCCTCCTCGAGCGAGTCCACGAACTCGACGATCCGCCGAGTTACCTCGCGCGGATTTCCTCACGCAGTTCGTTCGTCGTACTCGGTGCTCGAGTCGACGTCCTCGGGCGGGTTCCCCGGCAAGTCATCCCGATCGTGTGGTGCCTCGAAGTCGAGATCCGGGCCTCGAGCGACGATTCGGTGGGGGTTCACGTCGGGGTGGGTCGTGTAGTAGTGTTCTGTGATGTGGTCCATGTCGACCGTCTGTGCGAATCCGGTCTGATACAGATCCCGGAGATACGGCCAGAGATTGTCGTACTCGCGGATGTACTGGACGTTACACATGAAGTGGGTGTGGTAGACGTTGTCGAACCGGACGAGCGTCGTGAACATCGCGATGTCGGCTTCGGTCAGTCGGTCACCCGCGAGATACCGCTGGTCGGCCAGCACGTCGTCCCAGTGATCGAGCGCGCCGAAGAGGTCGTCGACAGCCTCGTCGTAGGGTTCCTGTTTCGTCGCGAAGCCGGCCCGGTAGACGCCGTTGTTGATCGGCTGGTAAATTTCATCGATGATCCGATCGATCTCGTCTCGATAGCCCTCCGGGTAGAGATCGACGTCTCGCGAAGCGACGCCCTCGAACTCGGTGTCGAGCATCCGCATGATCTCTGCGGATTCGTTGTTGACGATCGTCTCCTCCTCGCGATCCCACAACACCGGCACCGTCACGCGGCAGGTGGCGTCCGGATCGGCCTCCACGTACAGCTCCCGGAGGTAGTCCGCGTCGACGATCGGATCGGCCGTACAGCCCTCCTTTTCCGGCGTGAACTGCCAGCCGTCTTCGTCTCGATAGGGGTCGACCACCGAGACCGAAATCGCGTCCTCGAGTCCCTTCAGCGCCCGAACGAGGAGCGTTCGGTGTGCCCACGGACACGCGTAGGAGACGTAGAGGTGGTAGCGACCGGCTTCTGGCTGGTGAGTCGCATCGGGGTCGTCGCGGACCCGGTCACGAAACGTCGTCTCCTGGCGCTCGAAGGAGCCGTCGTCGGTGGCATCGTCTACATTAGTCACCCATTCGCCGTCGACGAGTTTGTTCATAGGCGCTACTACGGACTCGAGACTGAAAGCACCCCGCTAACACTCGTGTTACTTCCGTCGGCGACTGAGATGGTCGTCTATCAACTATCGCCGGTCACACCGAGTCGTCGTTCGATAGCTGATGATTATCAAACAGATTAGGATCGATAGATCACATGGCGTACAGTCGTTCTAACCCACACAATTGACACTGAGAGTCCGTCTCCTCGGTAAGACTTATCAGTCACGAGTTTATTATACAGTTCGTGCAATTACGATGAGTGAAGCCAACGATAATTCAACGGATGGGGATCCAACTGAATCATTCGTTCAGGGAGGTGACGACGATGACCCACGAATAACGTTTTACGGCGGTCGTGGGATGAGCGCACTGCCGATCGTGTTCTTCATTATCTGGGCGATCGTTCAGACCGCTCTGTGGCGCGTCTCCGACGAAGGTGGATTGATCGTCGGGATTTTGATTGGCCTAATTCTCGGGATGTTCTTCGTTCGTGGCAACTGGGCGACGTACGCGAACACGATCTTCGAGGGGATGACCCAACCCGTCGCGGTGACGGCGATCGTCGCCTGGATCTGGGCCGGCATGTTCGCCGAATTGCTGCAAGACGGTGGTTTCGTCGACGGGTTGGTCTGGCTCGCCGACGCCGCGGGTATCGGCGCGACACTGTTCCCCGCCGTCACGTTCGTTCTCGCCGCACTGTTCACGACGGGAATCGGAACCGGCTACGGGGCGGCAGTCGCGTTCGTCGTCCTCTTCTTCCCGGCAGGGATCTTGCTCGGGGCAAACCCCGTTCTCATGTTCGGCGCGATTCTCTCCGGGGCGATCTTCGGCGACAATCTCGCACCCGTCAGCGACACGACGATCGTCAGCGCCGTCACGCAGGACTCCGATATCGGGGGCGTGGTTGCCTCTCGATTCAAGTACGTGATTATCGCTGCGACCTTCGCGTTCGCCGGCTACCTCGTCGCCGGCTCGATGATGTCCTCTCCGCTCGACATCGGCGTCGACGGGCAGGCGATGCTCGCCGAGGAGAGCAATCCGATCGGACTCGTCCACTTGCTCTCGATGGGCGTCGTTATCGGGACGGCCGTCGCAGGCCGCCACATCGTCGAAGCAATTTCGTGGGGGATCGTGACGGCGATCGTCGCGAACCTCGCACTCGGATTGATGACGCTCGGCGACATCGTCGTGTTCAACGCACCGTCGGACGCGCCGGTCGCCGAACCGCTCGAGTTCCTTCCAATCCTGACGATCGTCGAAGATCCCGATGCCGTCAGCGTCGGCGGGAGCCTGATCAACGGCGCGGCAGGCTTCTTCGAACTCGCGATTCTCGTCCTGTTGATCATTGCCGCGGCACAGATCATGATCCGCGGCGGCGCGTTCGACGCGATCCTCGAGTGGTCGATCGAGAATCTCGCGACGAACGTTCGCAACGCCGAACTGACGATGGTCGGTTCCGCGGCGCTGATCAACGGCGTGATCACCATCAACACGGCCGCCGAAGTCGCGATCGGGCCGTACATCTCGAAGATCGGCGAACGGTTCAATCTGAACGGCTACCGCCGGGCGAACATTCTGGACGGCCAGACCGCCGCACTCGGGTACATCTTCCCGTGGTCCGGAGGTGTCCTCGCGGGCTACACGGCGATGCAGGACTTACCCGAAGCTCACGACTGGCTCGAGTCGGGCATGCTCGTGACGCCCATCGACGTCGTACCGTTCGTCTTCCAGGGCTGGTTGCTGGTGGCGGTGTTCGTCCTCGCGGCGATCACCGGGTTCGGGCGCGAGTACGTGACTGACCGCGAAAGCGAGGAGGTGGCACGACTATGAGTCTCTTCAGTAAGTACCTCAAAGGCTGGACGTTCCGGAGCACCACGCCGTCGTTCGACGTGAACGACGAGATCGACGTCTTCGTCGCCGAATCGAACAGCGACGGAAACGGCCACGCCTACATCGGTGACACGCACCTGATCGTCGAGGACGCCGGTCCGGAAACGGTCGAAAAACGCGTTCGGGTCCGAATCACCGAGTTCGACGAAACGAACGCGACCGGTCGAGGCGAGTTCCTCGAGGTCGTCGGCGAGAGTTCCTACTCCCAGTAGGCCTTCTCCGTTCGGGTTCTATCGGTACGTGCGTCGAGACGAGCGCCGAGAGCCACGCCTTTATGCGACCGGAAGACACACCCGAGGGTATGACAGACGACGGGGACCGACACCGACAGAGTCGGTTGGTAACCGACGACGACGGCGAATTCGACGCCGACCGGGCTCGAGACGAGTCGCTTCCGGTCGAAGACGGCGAGGTGATCGACACCGACGAACTGGCGGATCACCAACGTTACGTCGAAGGACGGGGGATCTACGACGAACGAAATCGGGTCAACGACCTCACCGGCAAGGAGTGGAAGTTCGCGACGAAGTCGGTGATCGCGGAGAGCTATCCGCCGGACGTCCAACACGACCTGCGAAGCGAACACGGCGGGCAGAAGCCGCCCAGACTCTGTGCGGACCTAATCGGTCGGTTTAGCAAGGCCGGAGACACCGTCCTCGACCCCTTCGCGGGTGTCGGCGGCACCTTACTCGGCGCGAGTTTCTGCGAGCACGAACACTCGGGGCTCCGCGAGGCCATCGGATTCGAACGAACCGAGCGCTGGATCGAGGTCTACGAGGAAACCCTCGAGCGCGAGAACGAGGAGCGACTCGCTCGCGGCGAACCGCCGCTGGCCGAACAGGACGTCCGCCACGGCGACTGCGCCGAGTTGATCGCGGACGTGCCCGCAGACTCGGTGGACCTCCTGTTGACCGACGTTCCCTATTGGCACATGGACGAACTCGAGCAGACGCGCAACGAACGGGCGACCCGGGAGAGCAAACTCGGGTCGTTCGACGCGAACGACGGATCGGACGGAACGGCCGACAGCGATGCGGGGAGCGAGGCCGCCACTGAAACGGACGCGGGGGACGCCGACGTAGCCGCGACGCCGTCGAAAGCCGACTGGCTGGCCGACATGGCCGAAAAGTTCGATCGGTTCAGCGAGGCGCTCGCTCCGGACGGCCACGTCGTCGTCTTCATCGGCGACATGTACCGCGAGCGCTCCTACGAATTTCTGTCGGCCGACCTCGCTCGAGCGATCGAATCGACGGCGCCGCTCTCGCTCGTCGCGAACCTAATCTGGTACGACCCGACGAAAGACCTCCACGTCTACGGCTACCCGTTCTCGTTCGTGCCGTCGATGGTCCACCAGAACGTCCTCGTCTTCCGACCCGAGGACCCCGCGTGAGTTGGGTCTGACCAGCGTCGTTCAAGCGTCTGACGCGGTTTTATTGACTCTCACGACGTTTGGTACAACTGGCGCGCACTGGCGGAATCGCTCCCCAATCCACTCCACTCCATCCGCGCGCCAGCATTCCTCTCCCCCCCTCGCTTTCGTCCGTCGGGTACTCGAGACGAGTCGATCGACCCTTTCGCGACGACGGCCTTCCAAGCCGGTTCTCGTTGCGTGTGACCGTTCGCGACCCGGTTTCGCCTCAGGAACTCGCCGTCTGCAACGCCGCCCGAACATCGTCCGAGCGCTCGGTTTCCGTGATAATCGCGACCTCGTCGCCGGCCTCGAGTTCGATGCCCGGCAGCGGAATCGTCAGCGAATCGCGTTCGCGCCCGTGGGCGTAGATCCGCGCGTCCGCGGGCAACTCGACTTCGCTGATTCGTTTCCCGATCGCCGGCGAATCGCTCGAAACCTCGAGGACGGTGAGTTGCAAGTTCGCGGCGAGGTCGGCGACGACGTTGAAATCGCCCCCCAGCATGGCCGTCTTGGCACCGGCGGCCCCGAGTCGCTCGGGATAGATGATCTCGTCGACGTCCGCGGCGTACTTCTCGTAGATGTCCTCTCGGTAGTCCTCGTCGATCCGCAAGACCGTTCGACAGCCGTGGTGCTCGCCGACCATGCAGGCGGCGAAGTTGACGTTGAGGTCGGGGGTGAACGCGCCAATGGCGTCGGCCCTATCGATTCCAGCGTCGAGCAAGACTTCCTCGTCAGCGCCGCTCCCCCGCACCGTTTCGAACCCGTCGGATTCGGCTCGGTCACACCGGTCAGCGTCGTCGTCGACGACGACGACCTCGTGACCCTCGTCGTCTAAGATCCGGACCGTTCTCGAGCCGACGCGGCCGTACCCTACGATAACGAACATCATGGTACGAAGAGACGTGCTCCGGAGTGAAATACGTTCCCTCGATTCGTTCGTCGACGCGAGGCTCGGTCACTCGAGGACGACGATTCGGAGGTCGTTGAGGTTCGTCCCGGTCGGTCCCGTCTGGATCGCCGCCTTGCGCGCTTCGAGATACGGCGCGACGTCGTTGGCCTCGAGTGCCTCCCGCGCGAGCGTTCGATCCTCGACGGTCGTCGCGTCGACGAGCGCCCCCGCCGCAGCGCTCGTGCCGTCGACGCCATCCGTATCGATCGCGGCAACGGCGGTGGTGTCGTCACCGCCGGAAGAGTCGCCCGCAGCGACGGCCGCGAGTTCGATCCCCGCACTCGTCGCGAACTCCTGGTTCGGCCCGCCGCGACCGTCACCCTCGACCGTCACGGTCGTTTCGCCGCCCGAGAGGATCACCGCCGGGGTCGACACCGGCGTCCCCATGGCGCGGGCTTCTTCGGCGATCGCGACGTGTGCGGTCGCCGCCGCTCGAGCCTCCCCGCGGATGCGCGAAGAGAGCACGAGCGTTTCGTACCCTCGCTTCGTCGCCGCGTCCCGAGCAGCCTCGAGTACGGTCATCCCGTCGGCGACGACGTGCGTCGAAACGGCGTCGAACGACGACGCTTCGGGGCCGGGCGTTTCGGGGTGGACGCCGGATTCGCCGGCCTCGAGTCGGTCCGCGACGGACCGAGGAACGTCGAGGTCGTATCGCTCGAGGACGGCGAGTGCGTCGGCGTACGTCGACTCGTCGGGCGCGAGGGGCCCACTCGCCACGACGCTCAGATCGTTGCCGACGACGTCGCTGCAAACCAGCGAGACGGCCGTCGCCGGTTCGATCCGCCGCGCCAACTGGCCGCCTTTGAGCGCCGAGAGGTGCTTTCTGACGGCGTTGATCTCGTGGATGTCGGCTCCGCTCTCGAGTAAGGCCGTCGTCGTCCGCTCGAGGGCCTCGAGCGAGATGCCGTCCGCGGGGGCCGCCATGAGCGAACTCCCGCCGCCGGTAATCGCCGCGAGGACGAGCGTTCGGTCCCCGCAGGCGTCCGCCGCAGCGAGGAGTTCCCGCGTGTGCTCGACGCCGCGTTCGCTCGGCACCGGGTGATCGCCCTCGAGCACCCTGACGCGACTCGTCTCGGCCGGATCGTCGGTGACGACGACGCCCCCGTCGATTCGGTCGCCGAGGACGACCTCGAGCGCGCTCGCGACGTGTGCCGCCGCGTTTCCGCCGCCGAGAACCACGATTTTCTCGTAGACCGCGAGGTCGTACGTCGCGTCCTCCACGCGGAGCGCGTCCCCCTCGAGCGAGACCGCGTCCCGGATCACGCGCTCGGGATGGCCCGCCGCGAGGCCGGCTTCGAGACACTCGAGCGCCGTCTCCCGTGCGTCGCTCGTGGCTAACTGCGTCCGGTTGTCGATCACGCCCGCTCACCACTCGATACCGGTGCCGCTCGAACCGTCGAGTATCTGGGATCGACACTCGCCGTCCTCGAGGCATCTACGGACGTTCTGCCGTTCATAGTCAACCATTCGCGTCGGTCCGTGTAAAATTCGAGGGCCACACACGGGATGTTGCGCGGGTTTCCTCACATTTGTCCGAGGTGAGGAACGCTCGAGTGGGCAGGTGTTATGCAAGAACGTGGTTACTATTACGACGAACTCGGACGGGAAGTTTTAACTAACCGCTGTTGTTATGCTCGATCGTCCAAAATGGGGGCTTCCGATACACTCGCGGACTACTTCGGATTCGACGAACACGAGACTGACTATCGAACGGAAACGCTCGCCGGCGTGACGACGTTCCTGGCGATGGCGTACATTATTCTGGTCAACCCGGTGATCCTGAGCGACGCGATCGTCATTGACGGCTACTCGGAGGAGGCCGTGATGCAGATGATCGCCGTTTCCACCATTATATCGGGCATCGCGGCGATCCTCGTCATGTCGCTGTACGCCAATCGACCGTTCGCACTCGCCTCGGGAATGGGATTGAACGCCTTCTTCGCGTTCACCGTGGTTCTCGGTCTCGGCGTGCCGTGGGAACTCGCGCTCGTCGCGGTGTTCGTCGAGGGAATCGTCTTCATCGCGCTCACCGCGGTCGGGGCGCGAAAGTACATCATCCAGTTGTTCCCCGAACCCGTCAAATATGCCGTGGGGGCTGGTATCGGTGTCTTCTTACTCTTCATCGGACTGGAACAGATGGGAATCGTCGTTCCGGGGCCTGAAGACGGAGATATCGTCGAGTTAGCGAATCTCTTCACGAGTCCGGCTGCCACGCTCGGAATCGTCGGCCTCGTCGTCACGTTCATGCTCTACGCTCGGGGCATCACGGGCGGGATCGTACTCGGCATCCTGGCGACCGCAGTCAGCGGCTGGCTGTTGACCATCGCCGGCCTCGTCACCCCCGACGTGCTCACCCCCGAGGGGGCGTACGACGACGTGACGAACGACGGACTCGCGTCGGTCATCGGCGGCACGCACTACGACATCACGCCGCTGATCAGCGGCTTTTTCGACGGCTTCGGCATGGTCGCCGAGGATCCACTCGTCTTCTTACTCGTCGTCTTCACGTTCTTCTTCGTCGACTTCTTCGACACCGCGGGCACCCTGATCGGCGTCTCGCAGGTCGGGGGCTTCCTCGACGAAGACGGCGACCTCCCCGAAATGGAGAAACCGCTGATGGCCGACGCAGTCGGGACGACCGTCGGTTCGATGATCGGGACTTCGACCGTGACCACGTACATCGAGTCCTCGACCGGGATCGAAGAGGGCGGCCGAACCGGATTCACCGCGCTCGTCGTCGGTGGCCTCTTCGCCGTCTCCTTGCTCTTCGTTCCGTTGCTCGAGCTCATCCCCGGCTACGCGACGTACGTCGCGCTCGTCGTCGTGGGTATCATCATGCTCCAGGGCGTCGTCGACATCGACTGGAACCACCCCGCGTGGGCGATTTCGGGCGGGCTGACCATCACGATCATGCCGCTGACGATGTCGATCGCGAACGGCCTCGCCGCGGGGATCATCAGCTACCCGCTGATCAAAGCCGCGATGGGCGAACGCCGCGAGGTCTCGCTCGGTCAGTGGGCACTCGCCATCTCGTTCATCGTCTACTTCGTCGTCTACTTCGCCGTCGAAGCCGGCGAAGTCGCGTTCTAACCCGCAGACACTCCGATTTCTCGTTTTTCGCGTTCACTGTCGCCACCACACTTCAGAAACCAGTGTTCTCTTGAGTCTGTGGCCGCTACACACACGTATGGCAGACATTACGATGTACGAACTCCCCGGTTGCCCGTTCTGTGCGAAAGTGCGAAGCAAACTCGACGAACTCGAACTCGAGTACGACGTCATCGAGGTTCCTCGGTCCCACGAAGACCGAACCGAAGTTGAGCGTCTGAGCGGTCAGACCGGCGTTCCAGTCATCACCGACGAGGCCAACGGCGTCGAGGGGATGCACGAGAGCGACGACATCGTCGAGTACTTAGAAGAGACGTACGCCTGAGTTTCGACGACCCATCGGTTTCGTCGTTCTGCGCGATCCAATCGCTGAGTGGGAGGTAAATGAAAGACGAACGTAACGACGGCGAGTAGAATACGGACCGTCGGGTACCGTCGTCGATTCAGGCCGCTTCTTCGTGTTCGGCACGCTCGCGGATGACCTTCTGGAGTTCGGCGACGTCGCCGAGTTCCGCGAGTTCCTCGCGTTCGACCAGTGCGGTGCCGTCGACGGACTCCTGTTTCGCTCGTTCGACGACGTACACCGACCGCGTGTGGGTGACGCGACCGATCGAACTCATGATCCGAGCGCGTTTCTTCGCTGCCTTCGTGAACTTCGAGTGGCCGGTGAGCACGACGTCGTTGTCGCCGTCGTCTTCGTCACGACTGACGGCTTTAAACGGTGATCGAAGCGTCGGGTGGACGCTGTAGCCGGCTTTCGTCAGGACGGCGACGACCTGTTCGTCGTCCGGGTCGGCGTCCGGATCGTCCGGCGTCGTCTCCGTCTCGTGAACGTCGTCTGCGCCTTCGAGAACGTCGACCGGGCTCGTCAGGGGTGTCTCGAACAGTTCCTGAAGTGCCATCGCCACCTCGACGGAGGCGTTCATGCCGTCTTCGTACTTCGAGACGGTGCGACGGGAGACGCCGAGTTCGCTGGCGAGTTGCCCGAGACTCCACTCCCTGTCTTCGCGCTCGTCGGCGAGCAAGTCGCCGTCGATGTTGACGTAGAGGCCGCCGGGTGCGGCGTAGATCAGCGGCGGCACGTCCTCGATGAACAGGTTGTACGCCGTATCGGGGCTCAAGACCGGGACGCCGTGACGGAAGTACGTCACGTCGGGTTTGAGATCCTCGTCGCGACTGCGCAGGCCGATGACCAGCGGCGTCGCCTCGAGGTAAGTGCCGAGACGACGCATCTCGTGGCCCGTGGCCTCGTTGAACGCGTCGATATTGCCGAGGATCTTGACCAAGATCAGATCGTCGCCGCGGCGGGCGGCGATATCGAAACTCTTCGGCCGGATCGCACACCGGTCACTGACCACGAACCCCGCGTCCTCGAGCATCGCGGTCACGTTGCCGACCAGTGCCGAGCGGGACATAGAGGGATATAAGCGATTCCTCGTATAAGACGTTTTCCCCGATGCCTGCCCGCCGTGTCGCGGTTCGATCGGAGACGGGAGTAGCCTTATGTAACACTCCTCTTTACCAGCGGTAACCACGCTGCGACTGCGATATTTTTGACGACGGCGGGTGCTCGAGGGGGCCTGATCGTCGGGTCGATGGTAGGCACTCGAGAGGGGCTGATCGTTGGAACGACGGTCGGCACTCGAGGTCGCTCCGAAAGCGGTTACTCGGCTCCGTCCTAACGCTCTCCCGATGACCGTCGTCGGCCTCGACGATACCGACTCGAGAGAGCGCGGCATGTGCACGACGTACGTCGCCGCCCAGATCGCGGAGCGGTTGGCTTGCGACCCGGCGAGCGACAGTTCCCCTTCAGATCCGGTCTCACGCGTCTGTCTCGTCAGACTCAACCCCGCCGTTCCGTACAAGACGAGGGGGAACGCCGCACTCGCCATCCACGCGGACGTCGACCCCGACCGCGCGTTCGCTATCGCACGAGACCGACTCGAGTCGCTCGCGGAGACGGCCGACGAGCGGACGAATCCCGGACTCGTGGTCACCGGAGACGAGCCCGAAACCGTCCCGACAGACGTGAGCGCGTTCGCCAAGCGAGCGATCCGCGAGCACCTCTCAATCGCCGACGCGACGGCCCTGATCGACAGTCACGACTATCGCTCGTGGTCGGCGGGGAACGGACGCGGACGAATCGGTGCGCTGGCCGCTATCGGAAGCTGGCAGGCACGCTCTGAGTGGACCTACGAGTACATCTCCTATCGCGACTCGAGTCGCTGGGGCGACCCGCGTGCGATCGACCACGAGAGCGTCTTCGACGCGGCGGCGCGGGGCTATCCCGACGTCTGGGACACGGTCGACCGCGGCGAGGACGAAACGGTGTGCGTCCCCCACACTCCCGGTCCGATCCTTCACGGGATTCGGGGCGACGATCCGGACGCCGTCCAGGAGGTTGCGAACCGAATCGAGGGCGAACCCGTCGCCTCGAGTCGCCTCTTCGTGACGAATCAGGGAACGGACGCTCACCTGCGGAACGGAACAATCGAGCGTGCGTCGGACGGCCGCGCCTACCGGCTCGACGGCCGGGTCGCGAGCGAGCCTGAAACCCGCCGCGGCGGCCACGTCTTTTTCACCTTCGAGAGCGTGCCGGCGGGCGAGTCACGCCTCGAGTGCGCCGCGTTCGAGCCGACGAAGCGCTTTCGCGACCGCATTCGCGCGCTTCGTACGGGTGATCGACTCACCGTCTGCGGCGAGGTCGCGGACGGGACACTCAAACTCGAGAAGTTCGCCGTCCGCGACCTCGTGCGGACGGAGCGAACCACGCCGACGTGTCCCGCCTGCGAGCGGACGATGAAAAGCGCCGGGCGGGATCAGGGCTATCGCTGTCGCGACTGTGGGACGAGTGCCGAGGGCAAAGTCGAACGGGAATTGGATCGTGATCTCGAAGAAGAATGGTACGAGGTGCCGCCGTGCGCGCGTCGCCACATCGCGAAGCCGCTGGTTCGCGGGGGGTTCGACGCGCCGACGCGGTGTGAGCGGTGATTTTCGACCGAATTACTCGAGGGCGATTCCGCGCCGGGCGAGGTAGTCGCTCGCGTCGTTGATTTCGACCGGGCTGCCGATGACTCGGTAGTAGTCGTCGCCCTCGGGAACGATCGTCACGGTAAACGCCTCGTCCAACGAGGGCTCGAGGGCGTCGACGATCGATCGCGTGAGCACGAGTTGCGTGCTGTCGCGCAGCTGCGCCGCGTTCGACATACGTACTCGAAGCCGCGCATCCGATTTATGGGTGTCGTATTACGTTTTCACGGCGCTCCGACGGAAGAAACGAGTCGCTCACGTCTCGTCCTCCGCGTCGATTGCCGTTCGCGCTGCGTGCCGGTGATGGGCCGACTAAGTCGCTCATAGTCACGGTTTTCGTTCCTGCAACGATCGAGGGACGATCGATTAGTGACGAACGATCACCGGCGATTAATAGCGACGTAGTGGTCGCGAGACGTATGGCCGAAGTGCTCGCGAAATCGCTGACGACGAAATCAGTCGTCGGCGTCGACGGCATCGAGTTCGGAACCGTCCACAACATCACGCTGAGTCCGAAATCCGGCACGCTACACGACCTCGTCGTCACGCCAGCCGAGAAGATCAAATCGCGATCGATCGATTTCGAGACCAACGGCGAGGGACGGCTCTTGATTCCGATCGACCGGATCAAGGTCGTCAAAGACACGATCATCGTTCAGTAGTGGGTTCGACCGGGGTCGGGTTGTCGCCCGCTCGCGAAGGGGTCGAAAGTGTTTTTCGGCACGGACGGTAGAGTACAGACAAATGGGGCTCGAGGAGGAAATCGAGGACATCGAAGAGGAAATCGCCAATACGCCCTACAACAAGTCGACCGAGGCCCACATCGGCCGGCTGAAGTCGAAACTCGCGGAGAAAAAAGAGAAGCTGCAGAACCAGTCGTCCGCCGGTGGGGGCACCGGCTACGACGTCGAAAAGACGGGCGACGCGACCGTCGCGCTGGTCGGATTCCCGAGCGTCGGGAAGTCCTCGTTGTTGAACTCGCTGACCAACGCCGACAGCGAGACCGGCTCATACGAGTTCACGACCCTGGACGTCAACCCCGGGATGTGCAAACACCGCGGGGCGAACATGCAACTGCTCGACGTCCCCGGATTGATTCAGGGTGCGGCGACGGGCAAGGGTGACGGCAAACAGGTCCTCTCGGTCGTGCGAAACGCGGACCTCATCCTCTTCGTCCTCTCGGTGTTCGAGATCGAACAGTACGAGCGACTCCAGGAGGAACTGTACAACATCAACATCCGTGTCGATCAGGACCCGCCGCGGGTGACGGTCCGGCCGAAGATCAAAGACGGGATCAAGATCACCTCGAGCGCGGATCAGGATCTCGACGAGGAGACGATTTCGGACGTGTTGCGCGAACACGGCTACGTCAACGCCGACGTGAACCTCGGCGAGAAGGTCGACATCGACCGGTTGATCGACGGGCTGATGGAAAATCGCGAGTACATCCCCTCGATCACCTGCGTCAACAAGGTCGACCTGATCGAACCCGACTACAAGGAAACCGTCGACGAGCAACTCCGCGAGCGCGGGCTCGACCCGGAGGAGGTCACCTTCATCAGCGCCGAGGCGGAGCGAGGGCTCGAGTCGCTCAAGGATGACCTCTGGGATAACTTGGACCTCATCCGGGTCTACATGGACAAGCCGGGCCGTGGCGTCGACTACGAGGAACCGCTCATGTTAGAGCGCGGGTCGACCATCGAGGACGCCGTCGACAAACTCGGTGGCGAGATGAAAGAGCGATTCCGGTTCGCCCGCGTGTCGGGGCCGAGCGCGACCCACGACGAACAGCAAGTCGGCGACCAACACGTGCTCGAGGACGAAGACGTGTTGAAGCTCATTTTGCGGCGGTAGGCGTAATCCGGGTTTCGAGGCGGAGTGACTCCGAACCGGTCGGTCTCGAGTGAAATCGGATTCTCGCCGTTGGGCCGATCGCAGCCGAACTTCTCGAAGCGTCGCGTACTGCCCTCTCGTTTCAAATTTTGGTATTTTCACCCTCGAATTGTACTATCAACACCATTATCAGCTCGTTCGACGAGTGAATAGCCATGTCTGACTTTGGAGCGCTTTCGATCGTCCCGCCGTTGCTCGCGATCGCGCTCGCGATCGTGACGCGGCGACCGATGCTCTCGTTATTTTTGGGCATCTGGTCGGGGGCGATCATTTACACGGAGAGTCTCGGACTCGGACAGACGTTCGAGTGGATCACCACCGCGATCATCTACGACGAAGGCTTTCACGTCCAGATCCTGTTGTTTACGATCTTGCTCGGCTCCGGCGTCGCGTTGATCTGGCGACTCGGCGGGGCTCTCGCGGTCAGGAACTGGGCGACGAGTCGCCTCGAGACCCAGCGAAACGTCGGGCTGACGACGTGGGTGCTCGGGATGCTCATGTTCTTCGACGACTACGCCAACACGGCAATCGTCGGCTCGACGATGCGCGAAATCTCGGATCAGATGCGCATCTCTCGCGAGAAACTCTCCTACATCGTCGACTCGACGGCCGCCCCCGTCGCGACGATCGGGCTCTCGAGTTGGGTCGCGTTCCAACTCTCGTTGATCGCGGGCGCGTACGAGGACCTCGGCGCGGACGGCGAGGCACCGACAGCGTTCGAGACGTTCGTCTGGTCGATTCCCTACAACACGTACGCGCTGCTCGCGATCATGATGGTCGGCATCATCGTCTACACGGGCCGGGACTTCGGCGAGATGCTCGACGCCGAACACCGGGCCTGGCAGACCGGGAAGGTCAACCGCGAGGACGCCCAGCCGCTCCAGGAAGTCGAGAAGGACCTGGGCCAGCCGATCGAGAAGCGACCGATGCTGCGGACGTTCTTCGCCCCCGTGGTCGTTCTCATCACCGTCACGTTGGCCGGCGCGTTTTGGACGGGGTACGACGAGTGGGTCGGGGAGCAGGCCGAAGAGGGTGCGCCGACGGCGCTCGACGCTGCCGTCGCCGAGGACGGAACGCTGCAGGTGCTCGTCGACATCGTCGGGGCCGGCGACTTCGCTGGGGCACTCGTCTGGGGCTCGTTCGCGATGGTCGCCACGGCAATCGCCATCGGCGTGGCCTACGACCTCTTCGATCTCGGCGACGGCGTCGATACCGTCCTCGACGGCTTCCGGTTGATGATCACCGCCGTGACGATCCTCGTCCTCGCGTGGACGATCACTGAGGTCGCCGAGGTCCTCGAGACGGGCGAGTTCGTCGCCGGTTTCGTCGGCGAGGCGATTCCGCTCGAGCTCTTGCCGATCGCCGTCTTGTTCGTCGCCGCCTTCGTCGCGTTCACCATGGGATCCTCGTGGGCGACGATGGGGATCGTGACGCCCATCGCGATTCAGGTGACCTACGAACTCACCGGCTCGTTCGACATGATGCCCGTCATCGTCGGCGCGGTGTTCTCCGGGGCGATCTTCGGCGATCACACCTCGCCGATCTCCGACACCTCGGTGCTGTCGTCGACGTTTACCGGGGCCGACCTGATCGACCACGTGCGCACGCAGTTGTACTATGCGGGAACGGTCATGCTCGTCGTCGTGGGCTGTTACCTGCTCTATGGCTACCTGAGCGTCCCGCCGGTCGTCTTCGTGCCGCTGGGCGCACTCGCGCTGGTCGGCCTCGTCTACGGCCTCTCGGAGTTCGACGCTCGTCGCCGAGGCGTCGAGCCGAAGGCGTCCTCGGTCGACTCTCGGCTCGAGAACGGCGACTCGAGTAGTCGATCGGACGCTGGGACGGACCCTGAGGAGTAACGTACCCCGGCTCGATTTGGGGGCACTGACGGGGGTCTTCGACTCGCGGAGTTGATTCTGGGGGCGATATTCCGAAGTACCAACGCTTATGACCGACGTGTCGAAACGGTTTCACGATGCAGGGGCTTCCCTCGTTGACGCCGTTCCGTCGTGATCTGGCGCTCGCACTTCTCGCACTCGCGCTCCTGGCGGTCCCGCTCTGGGGTGCCTCGTACATTCCGCCGACCACGTCCTATCAGTACGATCGCGCCGAGGTCGTCTCGACCGAGACGTCCATCGAGTACGTCGACGGCGGCATGCCGTCCACCGTTCCGGTCAGCGACGAAATCGGTTGTGCCGACCCCTGGGAGATCCGAACGTGCACGCTCGAGGGCCAACTCGAGAACGAGACCGTGACCACCGAGTACACGTCGTCCGATCCGGATTCTGACGCGGAGACACTCTCCGATTGGGATCGCTACGGGTACGTCCTCCTCGACGAAACGCTCTACGAGACGACCCACGCGGCCAACGAGTCCGCACCGTCCGACGACGGCGGGTACCGAATCGATATCGGCCTCGAGCCCGCCTCGACGGACGCCGCGCTCGCAGACGTCGCGGTCGACAGTTCGGCGGTGTCTTCGGAGGCCGCGACGGTCGCGAACGAGGGGCACCTCGAGACCGACGAGGAGATCGACGTTCCCGAGACGCCGATCGAAACCGACGACGGGAGTTACTATCGCGTCTACGAGAGTGGCTCGAGCAGCCGTTCGGTCCTCGTGACGCCGGTAATCGACGCGTTGCTTCCCTTCGTCCCCGCGGGAGTCGGACTGTTCTTACTGATCGGACTCTCGCGACGGGTCGAGGTCGCTTACACCGGGTCGGACGCCGAGGACTGATCGGTTTCGGTGTGGTCGCGGCGTCGTCGATGGGGCACGGGAGGCGAGCAAACCACCGGCTTCGCCACGTTTTTTGAGTCTCTGCCCGTTGTGTCGCGTATGGACGGCACTGTCGACCACACGATGATCCGCGTCTCGGATCTCGAGGAATCGCTCGAGTGGTACCAGACCCACCTCGCCTACGAGGAGAAAGATCGCTTCGAGGGCGACGGCTTCACCATCGTCTACCTCGGACCAGAGGAGATGCACGAGGACGGCGCGTTGCTCGAACTCACGCACAACGAGGGCGAGGATATCGAGATCGGCGACGCGTGGGGCCACATCGCCGTTCGCGTTCCCGACGGCGAACTCGAGGAGCACTACGAGCAACTGATGGACCAGGGCGTCGAGGACTACCGCGATCCGGAGAGCTGTGACGGTCGCTACGCGTTCATCAAGGACCCGGACGGTCACGAGATCGAGATCGTCAAGCGCGACCCCGACGAGGGTGCGCTCTGGTCGCTCGACCACACCATGATTCGCGTCGAGGACGCCGACGAGGCGCTTGGCTTCTGGACGCGGAAGTTCGAGTACGACGAGGTCAAGCGCTGGGAGTCGGACACGTTCGCGAACTACTTCGTCGAACCGAGCGACGCCGCCCCGGCGGCGATGTCGGTCGAGTTGACCTACAACTACGACGGACGGAGTTACACCCAGGAAAACGGTTGGGGACACCTCTGCGTGCGCGTGGACGACCTCGAGGAGGACTGGGAGCAACTGCAGGTTCGGGAGGCCCCCGACTACCGAGACCCAGAGAGCAACGACAACATGTACGCGTTCACGAAAGATCCGGACGGCCACGAGATCGAACTGCTCGAGCGAGATCCGGAGGCCGACTCGCTGTTCCCGTTCTGAGCGTTTTTTGGTCCAGATTTTTCGGGCGAGCGCCGCGGACGCGGCGAGAGTGAAGAAAGCGGTGGCAGCCGACGGGCACGAGATCGGGCTGCTCGGGCGAGATTTCGAGACTGACTCGCCGTTCTCGTTTTGGGCGTGCGATACCCGTGCGTTTCGTGGCTGTTCGCCGTCGACACAGACTCGCCGACGGACTCGAACTCGAGCGGCCGGTCGGCGTTACTCGAGGGCGTCGTTGTCGGCGTCCCACGTCGCCGAGGCCGACACCCGTCCGGCGTCCCTATCGATCTCGAGCGTGACGTCGTCAGCCGAGGAGCCGACGTCGGCTTCGAGTTCGGACTCCGTCTCGTCGTCGATCGAGTCGAAGGTCGCTGCGAGGTTTCCGTCCGCACTCTCGTCTTCCTCGAGCGAGAGCGAGGCGACGATGCCGGTGGCTCCGTCGAATTCCTCGTCACCTGCCGCGTTCGGTTCCTCGAGTTCTTCCTCGTCGGGGGCCGTCGTCTCGTCGTCTTCGTCCTCGCCGTAGCCGCCGAAGACGATCTGCCCCTCGCCCGCCGTCTCGAGGAGCCACTCGATGTCCGCTTCTGCGTCGGTCGCGCGCTCACCGTCGCCCTCGACGCCCTCGAGAACGGGGGTGAGGCTGTCGATGCCGTCGTCGGTCTCGCCGCCGGGTGCGAGGACGATCGCCTCGGCACTGACGGCGACGGCGTCGCTCGTCGCCGTGGACTCCGCGTCGTCTTCCGGTTCCGATTCGTAGACGGTGAACTCGCCGTGCTCGTCGGTCTGCTCGAACGTGGCCGCGTCCATCAGCGGGTCGTCGTGTTCCTCGAGGAGTGCCGTTTCGACCTCCTCGACGTCGACGTCACCCGTGAACACGTACGCGTCGTTGACGAGGAGGAGTTCCTCGAGCGTGGTCTCGGCGTCGTCGGCTGCCAGGGCGTCACCTTCCATGTCGATCACGGTATCCAATCCGGTGCCAGCGGTTCCGAACGACGCGCCCATCGCGACCGCGAGCATGCCCGCCATCGGGACGGCAATCATCGGATCTTCGTCCTCGTATTCGTCGGACGCGTCGTCTTCCTCGGGGTCCGTCGGATCCGCCTCGTCATCGTCGGCGTCGTCCTCGAGTTCCTCGAGGCCAGCCCAGTCGATGTACGCGAAGGTTGCGCGTTCGTCGTCCATGACTATCCACGACTCGTACGCGGGGAGCGCGTCGGACTCAGAGCCACTGTCGTCATCGTCGCCGTTTCCACCCAGACAGCCAGCGAGTCCCGTCGTCGAGAGGACCGCTGCCGTTCCCGCCGCCTTCAACATCGTTCGCCTGTCGACTGTCATCGAGTGCTGTATTGACAAGCACTCTTCAAATTAGTTCCGGAGTGCTGAGGCGGGGATTTGGGGCTTTCGAGTCGGTAGCAGCGCCAACGACGACGTTCACGAAATACGGATTCTATATTTTGATTGAATGAATGGGGAGATGGTAGGTCTCGAGTTTCACTGGTGAGCTGTCGCAGTCCAGTGGTGCTCGAGTAGGGTCAGCCAACGGGTTCGGTCGGTTGCTGTAGGTGGCACGTACTCGAGGGAGTTCCTAAGCGAATTTGGGATGGACCTCACCGATCACAAACAGTTTCTTTCCAGAGACTTTTATGGAATAGTATGTCTTTCTCGAGACGTTCAGGTTGTGGTGGATGCCGAAATCGACACTTTGAGTGGCAATTCTATCGGTTTCCTCCACCGCCGGTTATTCAACTTTTGCTGAATAAATAGCTGGATGAAGTATCCAGAAAACTTATTACGGGATGCTTTATAGTTTCTCTTACCCCTACCCGGTGCGAGTCAGTACAATCGTTGTACTGCACACATACTCGCACTCCTGGTGAATCGCGCGCAAACCAACAATCAACACAAACACAAACACAACATAAATGACAAACGAAACCACATATCGCGAAAAGGGACGCGCACTGTTCCTTGCCGCGATTATGGTAGTTTCCGTTGTTGCCATGTCCGCAGCGTTTGCGGGGGCAGCGGCAGCAGGGAACTACGGCGACGAAAGCGAAGTAAATGATGGTACTACCATCTTGGAAGATGAAGATCGTCTTTTCCAAGGTGAAACTGGGCTCATCGTTGATGATCACGATGGCAATGAATTTGAAGATGATGATACCGTTGAGCTAGAGGATGAAGACGGTGATTGGGTCCGTGACCTTAATGTAGACGAGGCAAGCGAGGACCTTGCAGATGAGTTTAGTGAGATCGATCCTGAAGATGAATACATTGAGGTTGACACCGACACCCTCGATGGTAGTTCATACAACGTCACCAGCTCAGACGCTGATGACCTTGACGTGGAGTTCGACATCAGCACCCACGACCTTGATGCCGAATTCGATGACGAGACTGTTGGTGACGCTGGCGGTAGCGCACTGACTGACCTCGAAATTGACTCCGAGCGATCCGACATCACTACCGCAGTGAGTGCTGACGGCCTCGATTACGAGGATCTCTGGAACATCTTCACCGAAGAAGAAGATCTAGAGGACTACGAGGACAGAGACATTGACATTGACGAAGACGTTGTTTATGTCGATGACGACGAAGATGAGATTGTCCTCGAGAACCGTGATGACTTCGCAGCAAACTTCACTGACATCGATACCGGCGAGTACGAGTTCACGGCCAACGTGACTGACACGACTGCCGAGGACAACGCAACTATCGAAGTTGAAGAAGGTGAAGAAGGTGAATTTGCCTTCACCGACGTTGACGAAGTTGAGACTGGCGACGTTGCCAATATCACACTCGATGCAGAAGATGTTGATGAGGGTGTCGTAGTTGTTGGTGACGAAGATGACAACTACGAAGCCGCCATTTCACTGGAGAACGTTGACACTGATGAGCTAACCCTCACCTACAACACGCACCTTGCAGGAAACGGCGACGATAGTGGTGACGGTGCATGGGACATTGCAGAAGAAGATGAAGACGATGCTGAAATCGAGTGGGTAGAAGTTGACGACAGTGCTCTGGACGACAACCCACTCCCAGCAAACAACTGGGATCTAACGGTTGGTGACGAGCCCGAATACGATCGGACGGACAACCTCACCCTAGAGAACGACTTCGACCGGGACACGCTCCCTGTTGACGAGTTCAGTGGATTTGACGACGTCTCGACATCCACCGCACCAGTCGATGCTGTTGATGACCTCGACGACTACGAAGAGTACGCGACCGAAAGCGACGAGATCGCTGAGGAAGACCAGCTCTTCGTGACGGTTGAAGATCTCGGTGCAAACGGTGCATACGATGTGCTCGAAGGTGCCGTTGACGTAAACATCACCCAGGAAGCTGGTGGTGCAGTCGGTGACGATCTCGAGTTCAGTTCTGAAGACGAACTCGATCTGAACGCTATTACCGACAGCGACAACTACGATGGAGATCTGATCCTCGAAGTTGAAGACCTTGACGACCTTGAAAACAGCAGCACCAGTGAGGACTTTGACTTCGACGCAGATCACGAAGTTAACATCTCTATCGAAGACTCCAACTACTTCGATGAAGATGACGACGAAGACTACGACGAAGAAATCGACCTGAGCTTCGACGAGCGCACCCTCGAGTGGGACGACATCGATGAACTCCCAGCTGACGAGGACGCTGAAGCATCCGGTGTCGCAAACTTTGCACCACACTCGGAGGTTGACACTGAAGCTGACTCCGACGAAGGTGGCTTCGTTGACCGCAGCGACGCAACCGTTGACGAAAACGGTGAATTCACCACCACATTCGACCTCGCAGATGAGGAAGAGGGTGTTGAATTCGACCTGTTCGCCTACGACGCAGAAGGCGACGCAGACGACGCTGAACTCGAGGACCTCGTCCTCGGTGAAGCTGACGACTCTGACGAAGAAGGAATCTCCGTCGACGCTGACTACGACGCAAACATCGACGTTGACGAAGAGACCGACATCGACGCAATCGTCTCGAACTACGAAGACGATGAACTCGAGCTCACCCTCGAACTCGACTTCGACGGCGAAGTCGCTGACGAGGAAATCACCGTTGACGGTGACGACGAGCTGACCGAGACGCTCACCACCGCAGACGGTGAGGACCTCGGCGAAGGTGACCACGACTTCACGATCACCGCTGAGAACGACGACTTCAGCGATGAGTACGACGGCACCGTGACCGTCGCCGAAGAAGACGATGGTGACGACTCCGACGACGGCGTCGACGACGGCGAAGCTGACGACGACGGCGAAGCTGACGACGACGGCGACGACGACACGCCCGGCTTCGGCGTTGCCGTCGCTGTTGTCGCCCTGCTCGGAGCCGCCATGCTGGCACTCCGACAGCAGAACTAACGCAGCTAACTAACCACCAGAATCCGTTCTGGTTTCGCAGCACTTTCATTTCTTTCGCGCGCTACACCACTCAGCGACAGCGCTCGCGAGTTTTTGTGCGTCCACTTCGAGTCCGCTCGAGACGACGAACGTCACTCCAGATACGGCCTCCAATGCGACCGATGTGGTCCCATACTCAGTCGCTGATAGGACGATTCACTCTCCGTTCGTATTTCACCTCACGCGGTGGTATCCGAGTAATCAAACTAAATCGACCAATTCCAGCCGTCGAAATCCGACTCGAGAATACACCCTCGAATTTCAGCTCCCATGACACCTCGAGACGTCCTCCCCTCGAGTGATCTTTTTCGTGACTGTCTTGCCTGCCAACAACGTTATGCCACTGTCGAATAGTTACTCGTAACGAATGCTAACCGGGTGGCGCTATCGGATTGTCAGCCTCCTCGGCGTCGTCGGGTTGACCGTCGGTGCCGTGGCGAGCGCCAACCATCCGTTCACCCAATCGCTCGTGACGACGTACGTCCCGCTGTTCAATCGCCTCGAGCCGACGCTGGTCACCGGCGGCGAACTGTACTGGATGCTCGGCCTGAGCGTCCTCGCCGTGACGCTGTGTCTGCTCCCGCTGTATCGACCCCGACCCCAGCGGATCCTCGACACCGTCGCGCTCACCCACAAGCGAGTCATCGTCGCCGGCCTCGCACTCGCCTCGCTTGGCTACTTCAACTGGTCGCTTCGATTCCCGCGCGCGACGCTGATCACGATTATCGGCCTCCTCGGCGTCGCGCTTCCCGCGTGGTTCGTCTGGATCCGCCGCCCGCCAAACGGCGAACCGGGACGGACGCTCTTCGTCGGCGACGATATCGCCCAACTCGAGCGAATCGCACCGACGGTCGACGCGCCGGTCCTCGGCTATCTCTGCCCCTCGAGCGTCGGCTTTCACACCTTCGACGAGGACGAGATCGACGACGCAGGTGAGGCGGGCACCGGCGCGAACGCCGTGACGGACGGCGGGCTCGCACTCGAGACGGTGGAGAGCGACGGACGCGATGGCGTGACTCACCTGTCGGCGGGCTCGCAGAAAATTGCGGGCTATCCGCGCCTCGGCGGCCTCTCGCGACTCGAGGACGTCCTCGTCGAGCGTGATATCGACACCGTCGTGCTCGCGTTCCGACACGCAGACCGAGCGGAGTTCTTCGGCGCGCTCGACGCCTGTCACGAACACGGCGTCTCGGCGAAGGTCCACCGCGAGTACACCGACAGCGTGCTCGTCTCCGAGGGAGCCGTCGGCGAACTGGTCGACGTCGACCTCGAGCCGTGGGACCCGCTGGATTACCTGTGCAAACGGCTGTTCGACGTCGTCTTCGCGCTGGTCGGCTTGCTCGTCTTCGCCCCGCTAATGGCCGTCATCGCCGCGGTGATCAAGATCGATAGTCCGGGTCCGGTGTTCTACAGCCAGGATCGAACGGCCGGGTTCGGCGAGACGTTCCCGATCTACAAGTTCCGGACGATGATCCCCGAAGGCGAGGACGCGACGCCGACCGAGGACGAGGACAACGATCGCATCACTCGCGTCGGCCGGGTTTTGCGCAAGACTCATCTCGACGAACTCCCGCAGCTGTGGTCGATCTTCGTCGGGGACATGAGCGTCGTCGGACCGCGAGCCGTCTGGACGCAAGAAGAAGTGCTCCTCGAGCAAGACGCGCCCTCGTGGCGAAAGCGCTGGTTCGTGAAACCCGGCCTGACGGGGCTAGCACAGATCCACGACGCGAGCAGCACCGATCCGAGTGCGAAGCTTCGCTACGACCTCGAGTACATCCGTCGCCAGTCGTTCTGGGTCGACCTGTCGATCGTGATCCGGCAGATCTGGGCGGTGCTCGAGGACGTGTGGACGATGGTGCGGCGGTAGGGTGGGCTGACGGGAACCAGTCACACGGGGAGTGAGAAGGGAGAGCGGGGTGTGAGAGGAGCCGAGGCGAGAACGCCACGATGAGAGAACGAGAGACGGAGAGTCAAAAGTGTGTCTCGGTCGGATTTCGTTTCGACACCCGATGATTGCCGAACGGCTTATTCGTTCTCGAGTGCGGCGTAGATCTCTGCGTGACGGCGTCCATCGAGTTTTCCCATCTCGAGGGCGATTTCACGGCGTTCCTCGTCGCTCTCAGCCGACTGATACCGCTCGTACAGCCGACGGACTTCGTCATCGACCGCTTTCGTCGAATCAGTGCTGGACGCCATATCTGTGTCGGATGTACTCATTGTGCCCCCTTATCAGTTGCGCCGAGCGCATGCTCGGAAGTAGATGACTGCTGTCTCGATGTCGACCTCGGCTTCGTCGGTGGCGAAACGGTGCAGTAGTGCTCGGATTTCGTCGCCGTATTCGAACGTGTATCCGTTCAGCATATAGAAGACGACCACCGTTCGGAGTGCAGTTCGTTTGTTCCCGTCGACGAACGGATGATCCGCAACGAGCAGTCGCATTAGATGAACCGCTTTTTCGTGAAGTGTCTGCGGTACCTCACCGAAGAACCCTTCTGAAACATACTGTAGTGCGGATTCAATCGCATCTTCTGATCGAATTCCCGGCTCCGTCGCATCGCCTTCCGCAACGATCTGCTCGTGGATATCGAGGATTAATCCGACGGAGGGATACGCGACGTCGTCAGTCACACTCTCGGCTCTTTCGCGCCACCCGATAACCGTTTCTGATGAGCTACGCCTCACCCACTCCCACGCGGCGACCTGCCCGGAATGGTCAGTCAGGAGCGAAGCGAGGTGGACCTCGTGACGAACGGTGACTGCAGGGAGACGTGAGCAAGCGGAGGGCAGAACGCGGCGAGCGTGGCGTGCCGTTGGGAACCACTCGTTCACCTAGGCTTGACACTTGGTGATGCAACCGGTGGCCTGATAGGCCCAGAAAGGGCGCGGCCGCCTCGGTTACCGGGAAAGCAAGTTCTCCCGAGTTAACGGTGCGAAGCGACGTGGACGGCCATGGGCTTTCAGCGATGATCTTAGGGATCGACCGCAATCTCACTATTGGTTTGGTTAACTGGGCTCTTCGTCGATCATGACGTCGACGCTCTCCGGTGTCACCGCGAGCCGAATTCCTTCCACTGTGAACTGTACTTCGACGTCCCCACTCGACGAGTGCAGGATCCCCGCGAGGGCCGTAACGTCGATGGAGTCGTACAGCTGGTACTCATCTCGATCCACCCCACATGCTTCGAGCGTCTCGATGATGTCGACCAAGAGGTCAGTCGATTCTCCAGGCCCAGTCATTGACGAGCGATTCATTGTAGCGTCCAACACTTAGGACGGCTGGCGTTTAAAAGGTTGGGAGTCAATTATAGTTGCTACTAGCTTTTCTAATTGACTTAGCGCGTTTGGGATAGTGTCGGCGCAATCAAAGATGATTATGCGCTTTGACGCCGACTGGATGTCACGCGCCGATGATCGTATTCTGGAGCATCTTGCCGAAGAGGGACCCGATACCCCAAAGGAAATGGCTGACAGTGATCGCGTCCGCTTCTCTCGACAGCATATCAACGCCCGCTGTAAAACACTCGTCACCTACGGTCTCCTCGTTCATCTCGGGAACGGTGTCTACGATATTACCCGCGAGGGTCAGCAGTATCTCGCTGGCGATCTCGACGCTCGCGATCTGGACCCACAGTAACGTCAGCTATCGCCGGAGGGCAGGTCCTCGATGAACCGAAAGCCGTTCACGAACGTGGTTCGGTTCGCATATCCGTCATTGACCAGGACGTTTTCAGCCCCCCTCATCGGCCACGATATCGGTCGTATCGAGTACACCTCATACGGTTTACTGTAAGTCATTACCGGCGCAACCGCGACCCGGGCGGCGGTTGCACCGGTAAATCGTTACAGCAATCCGTATCAGTCGCCGTCCCCAGCACTGGGGTGCTGAGTGGCGAGCGCAGCGAGTGCGGTGTCCGCCCGTTCGACCTGATCTTCGGGCCGGTTATCGAGGTTCGCGACGTATCGTTGGACGCCGTCCATCGCTCGGAGACGATTGGCTCCGGGAATTCTACCGACGCTGTGACCGAAACCCAGCCCTCGTCGATCACGGTGTCCAGGGAGCCTCGAGATCACGCATCCAGTACGTGGTTGGCCCACAGAAAGCATTTATACCATCATCGGTAGAAGATTGATATGGAGTGACTTTCGCTGGTTGGAAAGTCACGCTTCCAGTAAGCGGTTCGCGCGACCGCCCCTCTCGGGCCGTAGCGAGCTGCGTTTCTGGTGGCGTGGAATTATCCATGGACGACGCCGAACTACTTCGACAAGAAATCCGTGCAGCGCGTGAAGAACTCGTTCGCAAGCGATCCCAGCGAACTGAGGAATCGACCGAGGCAGAGACCCGCCTGCCGCTCATGCCAGACCGTGACGATGAGTTCCTTCGACTGGCATTAATGAGCGTTGACGAGCTTGAAACGCACATCGAACGGCTTGAACGCGATCTCGAGGATTTCGAAGAAGGCAGTCGCACGCCGGACGAGTAACGTTCAAGACATTCCGTTCGTTCGAACGGTACTGTTGACACTGTGAGAGCGCTCGCTTACCGAGTGACTCTGGAGTGGTGTCAAAGACCAGCACTGTTCTTATGAGGTTGGCCACTATTGACACGAACACTATTTCACTCAGGCAGGAGGACGGTTATTCGACACGAACGAACGGATATCTCTAACGAAAACAATGAAAGTCTATCCAAAAGTCCCAAGATACGACCACCCTGTCGTGCCAGCGACGTTCTTCGACGCCGAGGACCTGGCTCTCGTTGAGAAGTTCGATGGGAGTGCATTCCGGTTCACGCTATTCGATGAGCGGTACGCAGACTCCTACCCAGGAGCCGTTGAGACCGCCGCAGATGGCGATGGGAGTCTCGTATTCGGGACACGACGCTCAATCCGTGGTTCACACACCGATTCTTTGACTGAGATCGATGGTGCGCTCCATCGAGCTGTCCGTTGTCTTCGAACGGGTATCAACACTGCTGTGCTACGGACGCTCCACGAGGAATACGATGGACCACTGATCATCTACGCGGAGAACCTCGTCTACTCGACGCTTGATTACGGGTATTCTGACCGCGACCTTCCGGCACTCGTCGGGTTCGACGTCCTCCCTTTCGAACCGATCGAGACGATGACGCCGCCGGGGGATCCCTACGAGGAGACGTTCGCGGAATTCCTTGACATCGATGCTGCTTGGGATGTGTTCGAGCGCATTCGAATGGAGGACACGCCGATTACGTCATCGTTCGTTCCAGCATCGATTCTCGAACACGTTGACAATGGATTCGATCCGGAGGCGTATACATTCCCGTCCTCAACTCTCGCTGATGACGTACCGGTCGAGGGTGTGGTCGTCCGCAGTGACGAGCATGGTCGTCGCGTCAAGCTAGTCCGTGAGGAGTTCAAAGAACTGAATCGCGAGCAATTCGGTCGAAACCCCGATGAGGTGGAATCCGGTGCTGAATTTCTGGTAGCAACCTATTGTACATCAGCCCGGATTCGCAAACAGATCCGAACGATGGTCGTCGAAGAAGGCCACGAGTTCGGTCTGCATCTGAATGACGAACTCTATCCACGAGTCGTTGCGGACATTTGGGCGGAGAATTGGACAGAAATCATGCAACTCGAATTCGCGGTCACGCCTGCAGACGTCTATCCACTCGTCGCCAAACGTTGTCTCTCTGAATTACGTCAGATGGAGACAAATGCTGATCTAAACGACGCCGAACCAACGAATATCTGGCAACATCTCTCTGAGTGATCGTCTACGGTGGCGGAGAGTGAATCTATCTCCCGAACGGAAGTCCACGTTCCAGCACGTCTGCGAGCGTGAATGCGCTCACGGCTCCGAGGAACCCCACTAGTGCGCCGAAGACGGTCTCGTTGTAACGGGCTTGCACCGCCGGCCGATCGAGCGTGTAGTGAAACGCGAAGAGGTCGGCCCACGGGGAGTCGTGAAACGCGCGCAACTCCGCTTCGTAGATCGGCGCGATGTGGTGGATGTCCGGTCCCAGTCCCCAGATCCCGCCGATTGCGATGATCCACAGTAGTGCGACCGGGGACACCCTGTACCGAATGGCGAAGGGGCTTACGACGAGAAGGAAGATCGATGCGCCGACGAGGAAGTGGACGATTGCGGGGGCCATGGTGGTCGTGCCTGTCGACGTTGTCGACAGTGATCGACACGTCCGCGAGAGCACCGTTCGTAATGCTCTCCGTTACACACCGTAACGGGCGTCTGTTCGGTTTTCGGAGCGGGTGGATGCGGACGGCGGGCTGATTCGCCGTCGATTCGTCGGCTTCTCGCCTCGAGTCGCGTCTCCGTTAGTCTCGAACGAGAGTGTTTCAACCGGGGGAGGATTCAGTTGCCCTGAGAATAGTCTCCCCACCAGACGAGAAGTGCGACGCTGGCGGTGAAACCGAGGACAGCTGGATCGGCTGAGACGTAGAGATTCGGAGTCGGATGACGAATCCAGGTAATCGGATACAGCCACGCGTCGGCTGCCCCATCGGCGTAGGCTTTGAACGCATCGAGTATGAGGTGCGAGACCGCACCCGCGAGCAACAGGCCGAACACTCGGCGGTGATGCGTCGTGACGACCATTGCACCAACTGCCGACAAAAGGACGACCCCACCGAGCGTGTGGATCGCGTCGAGACCGAACGGGACGCCCAGGACCGATTCGAACGTCGTCTCCGAGACGAAGAGGTCAATTCGGTTTAGATCGGGCAGGAGAGACCCGATCATGACGACGCCGACGTGGCGCTCGGTGAACCACTCGAGCGACCACTTGGCTACAGTCGCGAGGGCGTAGGCGACGAGAACGTGCGAGAGGAGTTCAGCCATCCCGATCGTCACCTCCGGATCGCGGTTCGAAGGCGACGGTAGTCCAGTCGATTCGCCAGTAGCGACAGAAGTACGCGATTGCGAGTACGACGCCGACGAGGGACGTGGCGAGTTTGTACTCGAACGCTCGGTCATCTTCCTCGACGACGACCGTCTCGTCGGGAGTCATCGTTTGGTCGTCCTCGAGAACGCCATAGACTTGCACAGTACCCCCCGAAGCGACAGACTCGTCGACGCCGTCGATCTCGAGTTCGACAGCGACTCGGCCCTCGGAATCGGTGACGTGAATCTCGAGGGTATCGTCTTCGACCGACTCGACGGACCCAAACAGGAGAACTCGCTCACCGACGGCGGCGTCGGGGTCATCCTGTAGTTGATCGCCCGAGGGATGTGGCCAATTGTCGTCGTACGTCCCGCCGTAGTGAACACAGAGACCGAGGAGCGCACCGAGAAAGAGTGCGGTCAGCACGATTCTGGTGGCGAGTCGCATTCGTCTCAGTGGTCGGTCTTGTTCGTGTTGATTGTATCGATCAATAGAACGTCAGTTGCGCTGACGATTCGGTCTCGAGGGAGACGCTTTCCGTGCAGTGTTCGCCGTCGGTGTCGAGTGTCCCCCTCAGACCGGGTTTTCGACGACGGGTCACGTTAGACACGAGGGGACTCGTCTCCCCGCTGTGTTGGCATCGCCGATGGTCGTGTGTCGGCCAGTTAAATACGGTTGTCTGGCGACGACACGCCGAACCGAACGACATATCAGATTCCTCGAGAATTCACAGATAATGCGGATTCTGCGCGTCGCACAGAAGGTGTACCCGGACGTGAAAGGCGGCGGCCCGTACCACGTCCACGCGATGAGTCGCGATCAGGCGGCGATGGGACACGACGTGACGGTGGTGACGGTGCGAACGGATCCGGGAGAGCCACACACGGAAGAGCGAGACGGATACACGGTCGTGCGATACGATCCCGTCGCGAGCCCGCTGGGCAACGATCTGAGCCCCGGACTGGCGCAGTATCTGGCCGCGGCGGCGGACTTCGACGTGATCCACGCCCACTCTCACCTCTACGCTGCGACGAACCTCGCGGCGCTCAAGCGGTTTCTGGGCGACACCCCACTGGCGATCACGAACCACGGCCTCTACTCGCAGAACGCGCCCGAGTGGGTCTTCGATCTGTATCTGCGGTCTATTGGTCGATGGACGTTCAACCAAGCTGATGTCGTGTTCTGTTACACCGAGACCGACCGGGAACGGGTTCGGGAGTTCGGCGTCTCGAGTCGGATCGAGGTCGTCTCGAACGGCATCGACACGGAGCGCTTTACGCCCGCCGGGCCGGAAAGCGAGCTGATCGACAGCGAGGGTCCCGTCGTGTTGTTCGTCGGACGGTTGGTCGAGGGGAAGCGTCCGGAGTTGGTACTAGAGGCGTTCGAACGGCTGGCGGATTCGAAGGCCGAGCTGTACTTCTGTGGCACCGGAGCACTTCGATCGGTGCTCGAGGAGCGCGCTGGGTCGAACGTTACCTTCCTCGGCTCGGTTCCCTACGGCGAGATGTCGAGCGTCTATCGAGGTGCGGACCTGTTGGTTCTCGCGAGTCGGGCCGAAGGCGTCCCGCGGACGATCATGGAGGCCCTGTCGACGGGTGTCCCGGTCGTCAGTTCGGATCTACCGCAGGTTCGGTCGACGTTCGGCGATTCGGTGACGTACGTTTCCGAGGTGACACCCGAGGCGGTTGCTAGACGTATTCGACGGAAACTCGAGGGGGAAACCACGCCAACGTTAGACGATGCGTTTCGCTGGGAACGAACGGTCGAGGAGACGACCGAGGTCCTCGTAGAGCTTGGCACTCGAGCACCGCGGGAACTGCAGGGTGTTGGCGGATGAAGAAGAGGATCTGGGCTGATGTGAGGCGACAGAGATAATGAGTGGCTCGAACGGTACGTCTCCTATTTGCCCGTATTGTTTCGCCGGTCATCTCGTCGCCCCCTCCTGTGACCATTGTGGGATGGACGTAACTCTCAGAGAGGGTATTCCAAGCACCATCGATTTCGAGACGGAAGAAACAGACGTGGACGATCTCGAAGCGCTCGCAACCGTGCAAGCCGACACACTCGACGAGGTCTTAGCACGCGTCAGGGACGATTACATGGACGGCTCGATAGTCGATCGATTTTTCAAGACGCGAACGGCGTGCTGGCGCGTGCTCGTTTCGTCGGTACTTTCCGGACGTGGGTTGGTCGTCGGCACCCACGACGAGAGCGTGGGGATTCTCTTGAGCGAAGTGGTGGAGGAACTGTACGCAGTTGACACGAGCGTGCCCCGCCTTCGAGCACAACAGGCAGTTGCGAACGCGACGGGAACGACTGTGAACCCCGTTCACAGCGATCTCGAGGAACTTTCGTTCCCTCCGAAATCGTTCGACGTGATCGTCGTGCAGTGTCGAGCGAACCAGATTGATGAGTACCTCGAGCAACTCGAACCCATTTTGGCCGAGGACGGGTCGCTCCTGGTACTGACCGACGGCTGGACGCGAGAGATTGGTCTGACGGAACGACTCGGGTTGGGTGATTCGTCCAGTGGCGTTCGCGAGCGTTTCGAGTCGTCGCTTCGAGGGCATTCCTTCGGAATTACTCGTGCAGTACGGCGTGCTGGCCTGTCGGTTGTGGGGGAACACGCACTGCTTTCGACGTCGCGACACGAGAACCAGCGGGCGTTCGATGTTCGGAGTCAAGAAGCCCACGACTGGCTGCTCCACGGGTCGAATAAAACGGCGAGTACGACGCCGTTCGTTATTGCCCGTCAGATTTCCCGACTCGCACAGCGAGCAGGGATCCTTCGGCAGTGCTATCCGAGATATCTGTTCGTTTGTCGCCGCCAGAACGCAGCGGGGGAGCTGTCTTCCCCGAACGGTATCGTTCTAGCCGGGAAGAATCGATCGACCGTCCTCGAACTCGAGGACAACGAGATTCAACGAATCCGAAAAGTTCCGAACAGCAGTTGGCAGGCGACGGTAAACGAGAACGCCCAAGCCGCACTCAATACCGTGCCCGATTCACTCGCAGACACGGTGCCGACTGGGGAATCGCAGGAGACGACGTTCGGACCGGAACGGATCGAACAACCCGTGAGTGGGACGCCGCTGGATCAAACGTTAGAAGCGACGCCCGAGAGCGTCGATCGCCACCTCGAGGCCGTGTTCGATTGGTTGATCGAGTTCCAGCGAGCAACGTGTGATAGGTGGGTCACCAAAACGCCAGCCGAGATCGAACGGGAACTGACAGTAGAGCAAGTGGGTTTATCTAATCCCCCGTCAGTGGATCGCGAACTCGAGGTTCCTCAAGTGGTTACGCATGGGGATCTATCTGGATCGAATATCTACCTCAGGAACCAGGAGGTATCATACGTTATTGATTGGGAGTTTTCTAAAATTAGTGCTAATCCAATTATCGATGTTGGATATCTTATACTACAACTCATTGACGCCTTCGGTACTAATTTTAATTCGTCATTCAAGAACTATTTTATCAATAATATGCCGATTGGAAAGCTGCTGTGTAGTCATCTCCAAAATTATTCTGATCAGATAGGAATTGATCCTCACTGTATTGCTGTATATCTTCCACTTGGATACATTCACCAGACGAAGACTGACCTGAGATATAATAGGAAGTCAGATGTTGATTGGCCTACTCGTGTCCATTCAATTTGGAATTTTCAGGAGGAGGTAGCTAATCGAATAGTGTGAGATTGAAACGGCAATAATTTTGTATAATTACTTTGATTACGCACTATGCTCGATTATGATACCACGTTATCTTTCCCGTTCCAAACTTCTATTCAAGGTCTCATACCCTCACCGACTCATAACTTAGTTGCAAAACGAATCTGTTCTGATATTGAACAGAGGGTCGGAAATAATGGTACTGTCTTGATTGTTGGCTGTGGAAACGGTGGTGAAGGATTATCTGGGTTTTCAGATGAATTCCTCCAACAAAATGTGATCGGGACTGATATTAGAGGAACGGAGTTCACAAATTTCCTTGGGGACATACACAATCTCCCTGTCCCTAATGGAGGTGTCGATGCGGTGGTCTGTCAAGCTGTTCTTGAGCATATAGAACAAATCGATCTTGCCATTTCGGAGTTGAAACGTATCACCAAGCCTTCTGGCTACGTTTACATTGATGTCCCATTTCTACAGGGGTATCATGCTCTGCCAACAGATTTCAGGCGATTTACCAGCAACGGCCTTCAAAACAAAATTTGCACCAATGACGACTTCAATACAATTAACTGTGGCGCATCAAAAGGGCCAACAAGTACACTCATTTGGATATGTTGTGAGTATTTAGCCTATCTACTTAGCTTTGGGAACTCGAATATACGGAAAATTTTGAGTGTGGCTCTGCGAATCCCGACTTTTTGGTTGAAATATGTCGATTTGGTACTAAAGAAATCACACGGACTTGAGGACGCGGCAATGGCACTTCCTTCTGCTGTATATTGGTATGGAAAAAAAGAGAGTCCTGGCCAATAATCCATATTTATCGGAACTAACCTTCTTCATAACTCATTCTCGAATAATATTTCATATTGATCAACGACCTTCTCCAAAAGGTAGTTGTCTTTCAGGAACGCCCTCGCGTCAGTACCCATCTTTGCTCGTGTCTCGTCATTATTGCACAATTCGGCTACATCCTTTCTCAATTGATCTATTGATCCCGATCGGAAACCTGCATTTCCTGCCGTAAACGCATCGTCGTGTGAATAGTAGAGCGATACAACGGGTGTTTCATATCTCCAAGCCTCGAGGAACGTATTCGGGAATCCTTCGTAATCGGAGGTGTTAACGAGAAGACTGGCTTTTCGGTAGTATTTGTGAATCTTATCCGGTCGAACCGTATCGACAAAACGCAGGTTATCGACGTTGGCAGCTTCTGCCATTACGTGTTCGTGATGACTCCCATCATTGCTTGGCTGGGCAACCATCACAAATTGGATCTCGGGGGCAGATTTGGCTAACTCTAGAAACCGCATCGGCTTTTTCTTCTCTTTGTTGCTTCGACCGACCCAGAGCACGTACTCTCTCGAGTCGTGATCTAGGAGTTCCGATTCCGGTGGGAGATCGTAGCAATTCGGGATTATCGTCGAATCGACTCCAAAATTTTCTTGTAACATTTGCTGTTGCGTCGCTGTCTGTGCAACGACTATGTCTGCCCGACGAATGAAATTTGAATAGGTTTTCACAAACAGCGATCCATACTTTTGCTCGAGATACTCGAGATCAACATCTGATTCGTTGGCAACGCAAAAGAGAACCCGTTTACGGAGAAACCGACTCAGCAGTGTCGAAATCACAAATAGACGGGGTGATCCACGAATATAATACATATCACTGTCTGCATTTTTCATGGCTCTCCACAGGCTAATTACGCTTGCGGGAATTGATGTAATGCTAGAAATACTACCCGGACAACCTTTCCAAATCTCGAAACCATCCTGGCGTTTGTACGGGGGCTGTCCAAAGTCACCGACTATTGTCGCTACCTCATCGCCTCTCTCGAGGAGTTCGTTTGCAATAATGTATTGTTGTCGTTCAGCCCCGCCCGAGGCGTCATTGTCCACCTGATTAATATATGTGTATATGTCTGAGGATATGAAACAGATTCTCATTTGAGGTCGTACTGGTTGTTCTCCAATCAGTATGCAATGTTAATACCACTGATCTCTTTGGTGAGTGCGTGAATTGGTTGCAATGTCCTGGGTTGGCCATTTTGGAGTATTTACGGTGTTGTTGAACTGTACAGTGTGAGCTTTGGCGGCCGCCTACCGCCGAAGTGTGGACGGACCCCCTTGATACCCACGTCATTTCACGCGCCAGCCATCGACGCGTCGTGAATCGATAGATGCCGACGCAATTACCAACCTCTTTTCGCGTATCATCCTGATAGAGGTGTGTGTATAATCACAATTTGTAGTCTTGAGGCACATTGACGAACAACCGAACAAATAAATGATAGCACTGTTTTATAACTCTTAGGAAAATGAACTATAGCCATCTTGTCAAACCATCATTGTCTGAATCTGATATTGAATCTAAGATATCTGACCACAACTGGCATCACTCAATCCCATTTACAGACTCAGTAAGTACAGAAGGGTACGTTCACTACTCAAACCAACTGCTGAAAATTGATCACCTACCGGACGACCTCTCGGGTAAGCACGTTCTTGATATTGGTCCGAAACATGGCTTTTACTCGATTGAAGCAATGAATCGCGGTGCAGAGTCCGTCACCGCGATCGACATCAACGCCGAGCGTGAGGGTGTCTATGACACACTGAATGAGATATTTGAATTTGACCTGCAACTCATAATTGACGACATAATGGAACACAAGTTTGATCGCGAGTTTGACGTTGTCATCTGCTTCGGTGTTCTTCACTACATTCAAGATCAGAAAAGATTCCTTGACATTCTATCAGACCTTACACAAAATTCGCTTTGTATCGATCACCCTGTCACGCCGTCGGTTCGAAACCGCAACAGCCGTTTCAAACCAGATAATCCTGAAGGGGGTAGCTGGTACCAGCGTAAGATCAACTCTTTCGCAGAGTATCATGCTCCAATCCCGACGGTTCCATGGATCGAGCAGGAACTTTCCGACCGTGGTTTTTCAATTGAGTCAAAAGATACTCATGTTGGAGTACTCCTTCAGCGAAAATTACCAAAAGCCGCGGCTATTCCATCACCACATCGCTACCTTCCTAGCCGGTATGTCGCGCGTGCTGAGCAATAATAGTTCAGATTTAGCAGGAAATTCACCATTATACGATCGGATAGAGTGAGTATTAATTATAGTGTTGAGTCGGGACCAGAGGCACATCTAAATGAGTGTTTAGGGAACGAACAGGTGATGGCTAGAAGAGCTCATGCAACTCGCTAGACTGCTCAGAGAAGACCTTAGACGGGGCGTGGTTGATGAGAAACTGATTGAGGTAGATGGTAAGAAAAAGTGACTGTACGCCGCGATCGACACAGACTCAAAGTTGTTGCTCGAAATCGATGTCATTATCCGCCGCGGTACTGACCCCGCGGCAGCGTTCTTACATCGGCCTACCGAGAAACACGATATAGGCGAGACAGATTTTCTCGTCGATGCTGGCGGCTGTCTGACTGCACTTGCCCGCCACGAATTGAGCGTCTAGCTTAACCACAGCGACCGAAACCCGTCGGGAGCGATTTCACTCGTTCTGGCGGAGCAGTCCAGCCAGCGCACACCGCTGGTTGAATCCGTATAGGACTATTAGAACTACTATTACAAAAATCCATTCGACATGTCCTCTGAAAAAGACCCGTATGTCCCCACTCCGTACAAATGAAAATCCCCATAGAGCTGCGAACGTGTAATATACCACATTGTTTGCTAAGTTATCCTCCATACTGTTGAGAAACTCACTTATTAATTTACCGAATAATGAATATAAAATCGGAATGGCTATTATACCAATATAAATCCCTGAATACCAACTGTATCCTACTATACCTGGCAATACTACACTTTCGTAATTTCCTGTAATCAAGTAGGTGTTCCAATGTGTGATGGTTCCTGGAAAATCCACACCAATTAGGCGTTGTGGGAGAAGATGAAGCGGCCCAATTATTACATCTTGTATACCAATAAGCGTATCACTCTCAGGGTGTTGTAACGATGTTTCTAGAGACATATATGCATGTGAACCTTCTCGTATGACAGATGAATATGCGTCCGTTATTCCATTAAAATCCGTAATGAATTGTCCTTGACCAGAACGACTACCTGCAGATACAAGAAATGCTGGAACCGTTATTGATGAAATTGCTAAAATCCACCTCCCTGCTCTGCTGCTAATTGAATATATAACACATACAAATACAATAGCGGCAATAACGATCCTAGTGCGATCTTGCAGGATCCCATAACTGATGACTGAAATGGTACTGGCTGAAATTAACAAAATTATAGAAAGTTTATCTTTTCTGATTATCGCAACCGGTATTAACAACATTAGTGCAGCCCAGACAAACCTAATTGGGATTTTCAAGAAAGCTAATGGACTTTCGCCAGAAACTGATGTGTATCCAACAATACCAATAATTGACAAGAAGATGAACATGGTACTCAAAAATATATATCCTGAGTGATTTTCCATACGAATATTAGTATTGTTAAAATTTGGACTGAATTTTACATATGTAGTCCTTAGAGTTAGATAGAAGATAATTACAACCAATATGGAGGTTACAGATCCCACATTTATGCTAGAATATACGCCAAGATGTCCTGACGATACATAATTTTCCCCCAAATAAATTATATGGAGGGGCGTTAATATATATGCGAAGGTATAGAAAACATCAAATACGGTGAGGAAATCGAGCTTCGAACGCTTTATGTCCGATAAGCTGATGTATATGAAAAGTAATGATAACGATACGAATGGGAATAACTCAATCATTAGTTCGGTTATTGGAGCATTGGTTATAATGATATATCTATCTTGCTAATATGATTGTATTGTTGGTTGAAAATCGTATCTAAAACATCACTTCCTCATATTTATCAGTTATCTTTGTGTACTCAAAATCATTTGCCCTGTCATAGATGTGTTCTCTCTCATCGGGTCTGTCATATATATCACTTATTTCTCTTGATAACTCAACATCATCGCCTACGGGAACTAACCTCCCATATTCACCGTTTTTGAGAATCTCTGATGGACCGCCAGGACAGTTTGTTGCAACCACAGGTGTCCCACAAGCCAATGACTCGACAATCACATGACCGAATCCTTCCCACCGTGAAGTAAGGACAAACACATCAGCGGCTTTCATATATGGGAAAGGGTTATCCACGAATCCCAGGAAGTGTACTCTGTCACGAAGCCCTAGCTTGTTCACAAGTCTTTTGAGACTCTCCTTTTTTGGACCCTTGCCTAAGATTACTAACTCTGTAGGTTGACCATCTGAAAGATTACTGAGGCATTTTATTGCTGTTGCCATATTCTTTTGTTCTGATAAGCTACCCACACTCAGAACCATTTTAGAACCCTCATCTAAGAAGGACAAATCAACTGGTTCTGTAGACTGCTTTTGAATCTCAGATACCTGAACCGGATTGTGTATAACTGAATTTCGATTCCCCTCCAACCCATATATTTCGGACATATTTTCTCGGACATCTTCCGACAATGCGATTAATTCACTTGCTCTCGGATAGAGAAGTTTAGCAAGTTTCCTTTGGACAATACGTTTAATTCCCTGTGATTCTTGTTTATTCTGAATATTGGCACACCGGATAACTATATTTGTCTTAGTTTTCGCTATCTCAGACGCCAATAATGAAATGACGTTAAGATATTCCATTGTAGTGAAGAACACCTCTGGTTGTTCACTCCTAAGATATTTGGCAATTGGTAGAACTGATGTCAGTGCTCGATCGGAATTAATTTCGATTATATTTACGCTATCGGGAATCGTTTCAATATAGGGCCCCTCACAATTAATAGTGATTAGATCAACAGTGTAGCCTTTCTCAGCAAATCCGCGGGATAGATTGGCCACGGTACGCTGTGCACCACCATCACCTAGAGTTGAAGTGAAAAATGCAATCTTACGCGATTTCATAGGCTGGAATAACAAATTGCTTAATAATGTTAAACTCTATACTATAAATCTGGGTGTGAGGGTTCAGCCTCATCAACTGAGTTTGTACTAGCCAAGACCTGATCTACATCTTGTGTGATTGCTCTACTCTCTCGATATTTCTGCCACTCCATATGTCTTGCTTTTACTCGTACAGGAATCCGGTCCAGATTGAGACATTGTGCTATCGTTAGCCGATGTCGCCCCTCGAAAAAAACGGCCTCACCGGAACGGTTAATCACTACGCTGATCTCGTACAATTCTGGAGGAAGCGATCGCCAGCCGTTATATATTGGATCGTCCAAATCCTCAGAGATCAATTCCCGCTGTGTCCGATATCCTTCGGTTTTGATAGTGGAGTACAATTGGTCAATTGCATCTAACCGGCTTTCGAACTCTTCCAGTGTGTTACATCCCCACTTCTGCCAGCCTTCATCATCCACGTTCGCAGATACCCGCTCGTAAAATTCGGTATTTTTCCAAGGTACTCCGCTCTCAAAGTGATTTCGGAGAGATTGATAAAGATCGTAGTCGGCCAATGGTTCCGTGCCCTTATCCCAGTCACCTGAGAGAATCTCAGATACATATGGGCCATGAAAGACATCTCGCTTTGTTTGCCTTTCTTTAATTGTGGTTGGGTCAACAGAGATCAACTCAAACGGTTCGACACGAGTCTTCCAGTGACGCCCATGATTTGTCCACGTGTATGACTGACAATAGTACTGCATATATTTTCGGTGGACGGGAGACGCAAATTTCGACAGCAGATTGCTTTTTGAGACGCTTCTGCGAAGTGACTTCTTATTCATTACTGTGATTGAATTGTATATAATTCAAAGTATTCACTCCCGTCGTTTATCAATTCCTCGTGTGTACCTGCTTCAACTATCGTCCCATCTTCAACCGTGTAGATATGATCTGCGTTCGTCACAGTTGACAAGCGATGCGCTATTACCAACATCGCGTAATCACGTTCCATCCCTTCGATTCCCTCATGAACCTCTTTCTCGAGCGACGTATCCAAATCACTAGTCGCCTCATCAAGAATCAACAGATCTGCGTCCTTCAGCAGTGCTCGAGCGATCGCCACCCGCTGACGTTGCCCACCCGACAATTTCACGCCCTGGTCGCCCAGTACGGTGTCGTAACCCTCTGGCAGTTCCTCGAGGAACTCCGTAACCTGTGCGATTGCACACGCCTCTTCGATGTCTCCCTGTGTCGCATCTCGGTTGCCGACGGTGACGTTCCGACGAAGGGTATCGTTGAACACGTGGGGGTCCTGACGGACGACGGTCACTCGAGAGCGCCACTCCTGAATGTCGAACTCGTCGATCGGGGTTCCGTTGGCCGTGATCTCGCCGCCGTCCGGCTCGTACATCCGCCCGAGTAAGGACGCGATGGTCGACTTCCCTGCACCCGACGGACCGACGAAGGCCACGAACTCGCCGCGATCGAACCCGAAGGAGATGTCTCGTAGCACGGCTTCGTCGCTCGAGTCGTAGCTGAACGTCACGCCGTCGAACTCCGTTCGTTCGATCGGGTTCGGCACTGGCTCACTGTCCCCGTCGGGTTCGGTGTTTCGCTCGAGTTCGTCGATGAACTCCTGCGTGCGAACGAGGTGGGGAAGTTCGCTCTCCACGCGGTAGACGTACTTGTTTAGGCTCGAGACCTTCGGCCCGAGCTGGAACATCGCGAAGAGGAACACGCCGAGTTCGGCGAGGTTCATCGACGAGAACGTCAACGCGAGGTAGATGAGTCCGAAGACGGTCACGGCGGTCGCCAACTCGTAGAAGTTGGTGATCGCCGCGTCGTTACGCTCGACCTTGATCCGGTTTCGCTCGAATCGTTCTGCAGAGCGCGAAAATCCGGACTTCAACTCCTCGATCATGTCGAACAATTTCACCTCGCGGACGCCCTGCGTGCCCGCTTGCGCGTTCGACTGAATGCCCTCTTTCGCGTCCGCGACCTCGTCACCGAGCGAATAGCCGGTATCGAGGACGCGACGGAACAAAATCGTGACGCCACCGAGTAACACGAGCGTCGCGACGGTTAACGACGGCGAGAGAATCATTGCGATCGTCAGGTACATCGCCGCGAGTAGCCCCTGCTCGAGTACGTTGATCGCGTACCTGATGACCTTCCCCGCATACTCGGCCTGCGTCACGATCGCGTTGAGAATGTCGTCGGATCCCTCTTCGTCAAAGTACGTGACTTCTGCATCCAGTGCGTGTCGGAACGACTCCTCCTGAAGGTGACGCACGTATTTCGTCTCGATCGCTGCCCGAAACCAGCCGACGAGAAACGACGTCGTAAATCTGATAGTCATCACCAGCGCGACGCCAGCGACCAGAAATCCAAGCGAAAACGGTATGCCGAAGAAGTCGTACACCGCCAGAAACGCTGCCAAGATGCCGTCGGCCTCTGCTGCAGGATCGTTCGCCTGCGCGACCTCGACGATCGGCATGATGAAACTCAGACCGACCCCTTCGAACAGGGCCGCGATTACACTGAGAACGATGACACCGGCGGCGAACCACGGTTGGAACGTTGCAACTCGGTAGAGGGCCTTTCCCTTTTCGCGCCACGTGAGGTCGAGCGAAGAATCGTCGTGAGACATGAAGGAAATGAAGGGACTCCGTTATACTGGCATTCTCGAATCAATCACTATAGGCGCGTCGCTTCGCCCCTCCCAGATTGCGTTACTCGGGTCGCTCGAGGTCACTCACGTCGAGTTCGCCATCGAGATATGCCCTTCCCTTCGAACTCACCTGATAGTAGCCTGCTTCGTCCACTTTTTCGATCAATCCGTTCTCCTCGAGTTCGGCGAGGCGTAGTCTCACGGTCGAGTACCCAATCTCGTGTCCGTGCCGGTTCAGATTCCGATAGAGTGGCTTTGCAGGAAGCTCGAGGTCGTGCTCCCGAAGAAACTCGAGAATAAGCCCGTCTTTGAGAGACATCCACTCTGGTCGGGGTCGCATTCGACGCTGTTGTCCCACCGACGAGCATTAACTTCGTTTGGTTTCTGAATAGTATGTCGTATTCAGTATCTAATTATAGCGTAAATACGCTAACCTATAAGTGAGCTGAGTTAGTGTCTATTCCTCAAGGGATACTCACACGGCCACGACGAACCGAGAACAAAACGAGTAGTCGACGATTGTGACCGCAACTCGTGAAAAATCCACCACAAGATGTTAAAATACCATGCAGAACGACGAAACACCGACCCCAATCACCGCTGACGAACGAATCGAACCTCCTTCCTTGACGGACGATTACGCCGTGATGCTCGAGTCACTCGAGTCTCAATCGATCGTACTCTTCGAGGCAGTGATGACCGACCCGACGCTCGAGTCGGACGCTCGTCGAACGGCGAAACGGCACTGCCGAGAGGTGCGCGCGGAACTCGAGTGCATTCGCCGTTCCCTCCCCGAGACGGCGACGGACGACGGACGGAACGTTTCCCCAGGCCCGCCGAACGAGAACCGAGAATCGGCTGGGGTCCGTCCCAAAAGCGACGACCGACTCGCCGGAGTGACGACGGTCAGTGATCCGATGGAAGCGCTACACGAGGCTGCAAACCGCCGACGCAACGGGCAGGGATAACGAGTCAGACCACCGGCCGACGCTGGAACCGAACGGTCCACGCGACGATCATAGCTACTCCCTCTCCATTCCGGACGAAGGGCTCGCTCACCCGTCCCAGCTACAAAATAACCGTCTCGAGTTCCTCGAGATCCGCGAAGTCTGGATCTCCCGAATAGAGCGTGTGACAGTCGTCGTGAATCGCCGCAGTCGCCAGGTGGATCGTATCCGCGTAGGATAGTTCTCGCTCGCCGGGTTCGTAGTACTTGAACCGAAGGGCCGCTGCGTACTCGCCGATCTCGTCGATCAACGGGACGCTTTCGATGTGTTCGTACGCGTGAATCGCCTGAATCGCGTCGTCGGCTGTTCGTTCGTCTTCGACCGTCCGAATCCGATACGAAACTTCCGCGAGGACGGTAGGTGTGATAAGACCGCCTTCGTCGGCGCTGTCGGCGCGTTCGATCGCCGCCTCTGCGGCGCGTGCACTGTCCCCGTCGAAAACGAATTCTAACCAGACCCACGAGTCGAGGAAGATCACGTCGACTCCTCGTCCGTGCCGTGTGAGCGCCACGCGTTCTTCGACTCCTGTCGCATCGCGTCGAGGTCGATGTCGTGGGACGCGAGGCTCTCTCGGACGTCGCGAAGTTGGTCCATCGCTGGTTTCTTCGGTCGAATCTCGAGTGTTCCCTCGTCACCGAGGACGAATTCGATCTCTGTCCCTTCCTCGAGTTCGAGTTTGTCACGAATCCGTTTTGGAATCGTGACCTGGCCTTTGCTCGTAACCGTCGCATCTTCAGAGACGGACATGATCTTACCGAATATACGTACTCCTTACTACAAAAATTTCCCCTTACTTCCGATCGGTGGAATTGCACCCGTTCACCCGGACACCACGCAAAACGACTACCTCGAGGCCGCCTCGACCTCCGATCCGTTCATCACGTCCTCCTCCGTCACGTCGATTGTGTCGTCCCCAACGCTGTACTCGCCAGCGTACGGAACCGTCACCTCGAAATCACCGTCGTCGTCGGCAGTCACGTCCCGCTCGTACTCGAGCGTCTCGCCGGAGACCGACGCGTCGGTCGCGACCTCCAGCGTTTCGTCCGGCTCAACAGAGCCCTCGAGCGTCGCCCCGGGAACGACGGCAAACGCCGAGACGGATCGGTCGTCGTGTACGTAGATGGCCTTGTAGTGATCGACCGATGGGGCGTTGCCCCCGGTGACCCCACCGTGAAGCTGCGATTGGGCGTCGTCGGACTCGACGTTCCCACCGCCACCCTCCATAACGACGTATCCGACCTCCCCGTCGAACTCGTCGTACCAGCCGTCGGGATCACCGTCGGTGCGGAACTCCTCGTAATTCGAACTCGCGTACCCGTATCTGTCCGAATCACCGCTCACGAAGTAGTTGTACAGCCGATTGTCTCCCCACGAACTCAGGACGTACTCGTCGTGGCCCTGGTCGGGAGTCGCATTCGCGTGGGAGGCGATCGCCTGTGCGGTTTCGTACTGTTCGTCGTCGGTCGCCACCTGTCCGACGAAACCCGGCAGGTAGACGAAGCTGAACGCGGAGACGACCACGACGACGGCGACCGTGTACGCGGCAATCTGCGGACTCGAGGGGAGTTCGATCGTCGCCTCCGAATGTTCGCTCACGTCGTTCCGTCGTCTCCCTGTACCCTCGTCCGAACGGAACGGCTTCGGAGCGCGAGCGAGGTCGAGCACTGAGAGTAAGTACACGAGACCCATTCCTGCCGGAACCGCGAGCACGACCATCAACTGGGCTCCGAATCGCATCATGAACGCCGCGTAAACCGTCCAACACGCGGCGTACACGATCAACAGGAGCCAGGCTGGCTCGTATCGCGTAGAGAGGGCCCACACGGCCCACGCGAGAACGATGAGGGCGATGTAATACCCCATCCCCAGTTGCATGAGCGGCCCGAAGAGGAACGCGTGCTCGGCTGCGAACAGCGACGCTGCTTCCGTCGCGGCGCTGTCTCTGGCGAACAGGTCCTGGGATCGCTCGCGTACCCAGACGATGTCCTCCGGACGGAACCGACGGAATAGCTCGATCCCCGCAACCGTCACGACGACCTGAACACCGACCAATCGAGTCCCAGCCCACTGTCGTCGGTACCACACTTCCCCCGCGAGGAGGACGGCGATCGACCCGCCGAGCACCAACGTCGGCGCGTACGCCACGAACGAGTCGTGCCACTCCCACCGTCGGTGCACGCCGACCGAAATGGCCGTGGCGAGGCCGACACCGGTGACGACTGGAAGGTTTGCACCGAGGGGTGAAACTGACGATCGAACGTCGAGCGCCGCCCGGAGCCCGATGTACCCGGCTAACGGAATCAAGTGCAACGTTCCACCACCCCAGGCCAGATTTGTCAACGCGATGGCAACACCGAGCGTTACCGCGGCGACCCACGTCCACGGCTGTTCGAGGTGGGAACGAACGGCCGTCCACGAGTCGTCGGTTCGATCCCGTCGGTTCGTCAGATCCACGGCCAACCACGCGAGCGCGAGAAGCGTCACGCCGAGCCAAACGTACTGGTGAACCCGGTGCTCGAGGAAACCCACGCCGGTGTACACCGCGTGCATCGGGGCCAGTGCAATCATGAGAATCGCTGCGATACCGACCCGCACGTCGCCAGTCATCACGACACCGAGCAAGTAGAGCACGACTCCGAGGGCGAGTGCGCCGGCGACGGGAAGCCACGCGGCCACCATCTCGGCGGCCCACGCGTCACCTCCGGCGAGTTCGGCGAACCACCAGTTCGCCGCGTGAGAGAACGGTCGTGTACCCGCGGCGCGATCGGGCATCTCCGCAATCGTTCCGAAATCAGTCGGGCCGGATGACTCCGCTATCAACTGTTCCATCCAGTACCGATAGTAGTACGGGTCGTTCTCTGGGAGAACGACATCGTCACCTCGAAACACCGACCGAAAGCCGACAATACGCGTCGCGAACAAGAAGATCAGTGCACCGACCACTCCCGCAATGGCCCGCGGCGCTGCCCAGTGCGGCCGCTCGAGAGACGGGACTGCAGTTACCTTCGAGCGATCATCCGCCGCTACTTCCTCCCCGGCGAGCACTGCCTCGACCACTCTGGGATTCCCAACCCGATACTCGCCCGCTTCCTTCTCCACAATTCCTCGAGAAACCAGCTCACCGAACGTCCCCGAATCCACCCCCACGTCGTCGAACGTCCACGTCTCCCTCTTAGCATCGGCTTCGAGGACGGCCTCGAGCGCGCGCTCGCCCTCGTCGTACGTCTCGAGAAACGAGGCGGTGGCGTCTGCGAGTGCGCTCGAGTCGTCGGTCATTGCTCGTCACGTGAGTGTACGCAATTATGATGGTTTCGCTCTCCGTGGCTGGTGAGTTTCGGGCCCGGTAGAACGGACGAAGCAAAGAGAAATCTGAAGTGGTAAAATGCAAGAAACGAGCGCGTCAGTAGCAGTGCAGTGTCAGTACCGTGCTTAACGCGTCCCCGTCTCTTTGATGTCGGCGAGTGCGTGCCTCTCCTCCGGTCAACTACTCGACGGTCACGCTCTTCGCCAGATGCCGCGGTTTGTCGATCGATCGCCCCAGTTCGTGGGCGATCCAGTACGCGAGTAACTGGAGTTGGACGTTCGCGGTGATCGCCGTCCCGATCTCGGTCGACGGCGGCACCTCGAGGACGTGATCGGCGTACCGGTCCACGTTCGTTTGCCCGTCGGTCACCGCGACGACGGGTGCGCCGCGGGCGTTGACCTCTTTGACGTTGCTCACGGTCTTGCGGGCCTGTTCGTCGTCGCCGGTCACCATCGCGAACACCGGGGTGTCCTCCGTGACGAGCGCCAGCGGCCCGTGTTTCAACTCGCCCGCGGCGAACCCTTCGGCGTGCTCGTAGGAGATCTCCTTGAGTTTGAGTGCGCCCTCGAGCGCGACGGGATACTGGGAGCCACGACCGATGAAGAAGAACGCGTCCGAGTCGACGTACGTCTGCGCGATCGAGGTGGCTCGGGAGGTGTCGAGAATCGTCTGAATCTGGTCGGGGACGTCCCGCAGTGTCCGAACCAGTTCGTGAGTCGCCTCGCCGCCGAGGTGACAGGCGAGCAGCGTCAGGGCGACTTGCTGGCTCGCGAACGTCTTCGTCGCGGCGACGCCGATCTCCGGCCCGGCGCGGATGTACAGCGCGTGGTCGCACTCGCGAGCGGCCGAGCTTCCGACGGTGTTCGTCACGGCGACGGTCTCCCCACCGGCCTTGTTTGCCTCGCGAAGTGCCCGCATCGTGTCGGCGGTCTCGCCGCTCTGGGTGACGCCGACGACGAGCGTCGAAGAATCGACCGGCACCCGTTCGCTCGAGTACTCGCTGGCCAGCATCGCCGTCGCGCGAACGCCGCGATCGCAGAGCAACGACGCGCCGAAGACGGCGGCGTGATACGACGTTCCACACGCCACGAGTTGAACGTCTGAAACCGACCCAACGGAGTCGAGTTCCTCGAGCGTGACTATTCCGCTCAGTTCGTCGACGCGCCCGCGAAGACACTGGCGAAGGGCCGTCGGCTGCTCGTGGATCTCTTTGAGCATGTAGTGGTCGTACCCGCTCTTGCCGGCGTCCTCGGCGTCCCACTCGAGCGTTTCGACCGTCGTCTCGACTGGCGTACCGTTCGCGTCCGTCACGGCGATGGCGTCGGGCTCGAGGCGGGCGAACTGTCCGTCCTCGAGGTAGACGACGCGGTCCGTGTACTCGACGAACGCCGGTGCATCGCTCGCGAGGTGGTAGCCGTCGTCGCCGACCCCCAGGACGAGTGGCGACGCCTGCCGGGTCGCGTAGATGGCGTCCGAATCGGCGAAGACGGCCGCGATAGCGTAGCTCCCCTCGATGCGATCGATTGCGGCGCGAAACGCGGCTTCGGGTGAGCGTCCCTCCTCCAGGGCTCGACCAATCAGGTGGGGGACGACCTCCGTGTCCGTCTCGCTCGTGAACGCCACGCCGTCGGCCGAGAGCTCGTCGCGAAGCGACTGGTAGTTCTCGATAATTCCGTTGTGGACGACGGCAACCCGATTCGACTCATCTGCGTGTGGGTGCGCGTTCCGGTCCGATGGCGGTCCGTGCGTACTCCAGCGCGTGTGACCGATGCCACAGGCTGGCCCGCGGAGGTCCTTTACCGGAACCGCGGACTCGAGGGCCGAAAGCTCCCCCTCTCGCTTGTAGACGTCGAGTGGATCGCTCGCCAGCGCGACTCCCGCCGAGTCGTAGCCCCGATATTCGAGGCCGGAGAGGCCGTCGAGCAGAACATCGATGGCGTCGCGTTCCGTCCCGACGTAGCCGACGATTCCACACATCAGGATCGAACCTCCGTCTCGGAGTCGATCGTACCGCTCACGGTCGCGCCCGACTCGAGGGTCGCGTTCGAGCCGACGATCGTTCCCGGCCGGTACGTGACGCCGCCGCCGTCGCGAACCCGATCCGCGAGCAACGCACCGAGGCCTTCGTTTCGGTGGATGCGATCCTCGACGTGAACGTCGCCGGGGCCGCCGACGACGGTCGACCCCGGGCCGACCCGGACGCCGCGACCGCTCACGCAGTCGATCAGCGTCGCGTTCGGACCGATTCGCGTGTCGGCGTCGATGACGCTGTGCTCGCAGACGACGTTCGATCCGACGGTGACGTTTTCCCCGAGACAGACGTTGGGTCCGACGACGGCACCCGGCCCGACGACGCAGTCCTCGGCGATCACGACCGGACCACGAATCGTCGCACTGTCGTGTATCTTAGCGGACGACGCGATTCGATGGTCGACGCCGCCCTCACTCGCCTCGAGCAACGCGTCGGCGACCTCGAGGAGATCCCACGGGTAGGTCGCATCGATCCAGAGACCACTCGAGCGGACGCCACGAACGGTCTCGTCGCCCTCGATCAACGTCGCGAGGCCGTCGACGAGCGAGTGCTCGCCGGGTCGCGAGTTCGCTCCGCCGATCGCGTCGATCGCCCGTTGCTCGAGGACGTAGACGCCGGCGTTGAGGAGGTAGCCGCGGTCGTCGCGGGGATTCTCGACGATTTCGCGGACTCGCGGTGATCCGCCCGTTTCGTCGCGCTCGAGGAGGACGCCGCCGTAGTCGGTCACGTCGCCGTGTTGGATCGCACCGATCGTCGCCACGGAATCGTCGTGTCCGTCGACGACGTCACGCAGAATTTGCGTGTCGACGAGTTGGTCGCCGTTGACGACGAGACAGGGCGAGGTCGTCGCCGAATCGGCAACGCTCAGGGCGTGACCGCTTCCGAGTTGTTTGTCCTGCGTGACATACGTCACCGAAACGTCGCGATAGGTCGACCCGAACGCGGATTGCACTCGGTTGTGTCCGTAGCCGACGACCACGGTAATTTCCGTAATCCCGCTTTCGACCAGGGCATCGAAGACGTGCGCCAGAATCGGTCTGGTGGCGGCGGGAAGCATCGGCTTCGGCCGGTGTTCCGTCATCGGTCGAAGCCGTTTTCCTTCCCCTGCGGCGAGGACGATTGCAGATCGAACAGCCATTGCACAGGTGTCGTGACACAGTCGGTGTATGTCTTCCGGTCCGAAAGTATTCGATGTCGAACAGGAGTGTACGTGTCACAGCCATCTTTATCCCACTGATTACTGGCAAAAACGATTGACGAGAGAACTACTGGTAACTACGTACGTACGACGGTTCGACAGAAAAGCCACTGAGATGATAGCTCGTTCGCAGGGTTCGACCACTCGAGAGCGGTTGCACGCCGGTTGCGTCCACCGAGACAGCGCTCACTCGAAGGACGTGAATCGAGAGCGTGCACCCTCGAGAGCCAGTCGGTGTGCGGGAAGTGGACGTCGTGAGCAGCCAGTTAGTCGTCCGCGGCGACGGCATCGGCCTCGCCGGCGGCCTCCGCTCGCTCGAGGTCCTCGAGGTACTCGTCGGCGTCGAGTGCGGCTTTCGAGCCCATACCGGCGGCGGTCACGGCCTGCTGGTAGTGGTAGTCGACCACGTCGCCGGCACCGAAGATGCCGGGCACGTCGGTCTCGGTCTGGCCGCCGCCGTCGCCGCCTTGCGTTCGGAGGTAACCGTCGTCGTCCATCTGGACGCCCGTGCCCTCGAGGTAGGACGTGTTCGGCGTGTGGCCGATGGCGAAGAAGACGGCACCGACGTCGAACTCGAACTCGTCCGTTTCGGGGTCGTCGAGTCGGTCGGTCGGGTGGCCTTTGTCGTTTTCGACGAGGGTGACGTGATCGACGCCCTCGGCCTGCGAGCCGTGGATCTCGGTCACTTCGGTGTTCTTCATGATTTCGATCTCGCCGTCTTCGACCTTTTCGTGGACGCGATTGACCCAGTACTGTTCGGCGCGGAACTCCTCGCGACGGTGGGCGATGTAGACCGTGTCGGCGAACTTGGTCAGGAACGTCGCCTCCTCCATCGCGGCGTCGCCGCCGCCGACGACGAGCATGTCCTCGTCGCGGAAGAACGCGCCGTCGCAGGTGGCACACGTCGAGAGTCCGTAGCCCATGAGTTCGTCCTCGCCGGGGATGCCGAGCGTTCGCGCGCTCGCGCCGGAGGCGGCGATGACGGCGTCTGCGGTGTAGACGTCGCCGTTGGTCAGTTCGACGCGGAACGGGCGCTGGTCCGCATCAACGGACTCGATGATCCCGTTTTTGAGGTCGGCGCCGAACTGCGTGGCCTGCTCTTTCATGTTGTTGACCAGTTCGGGGCCGCCGATCCCCTCGGGGAAGCCGGGGTAGTTCGCGACGTCGGTAGTCAAGGTGAGCTGGCCGCCGGGCTCGTCGCCTTCGATAACCAACGGCTCGTTGTCGCCGCGGCCGGCGTAGATCGCCGCCGTGAGGCCTGCAATTCCGGTTCCGGCGATGATCAGTTGACGGTGTTCGAGCACTTCGCCGTCCTCGGTGTCGCTTTCGATACCGAGTTTCGCGTCCAGTTCGCCGGTTTCGTCGAGCGCGCTGGTCTCGTCCCAGCCGCCGATGAGTTCGTCGTCGATGAAGACTTCGGGTGCGGTTTTGCGACCCTCCGCTCGTTCGACCATCTCCTCGAACAGGTCGTCGTCACCAGTAACGTTGTACGTTTCGTACTCGACCTCCTTCGCGTCGAAGAGGTCCTTGGCCTTGTCGCAGTACGGACAGTCCTCTTTGGTATAGATCTCGACTCGAGGCTGCTCGCTCATGAGTCCAGGTTTGGGACACAGCGCCTAAACCCCTTGCGTTCTCTGCCACCCACCCGTCCACGCGAGTACCCTGCAACCTCGACGGTATCGTTCCTGCGACCTTGCCGATAGCGTCCACGTCGAACCCTACACGATGGCGACGGACTTACGGTACGGACGCCGAAGGACAACCCATGACTGCAGACCTCGAGGAGAAGACGAATCGCTACGGAGCGTTACTCGCGGAGGCGCTCGAGGCGGCGTCGGTCGCGCCGCCAGCCGGGACGCCGATGGAGAGGGCTGCCGAGGAGTGTTACGAGATGGCGTCCTCGTACCTCGAGGACGGCCGTCACTTCCGCGAGGAAGGCGACCTGGTCAACGCGTTGGCGTCGTTTTCCTACGGCCACGCGTGGCTCGATGCGGGAGCGCGCGTCGGCCTGTTCGACGTCCCGACTGATGGACATCTGTTCACCGTGTGACCGCCTCGAGGAGCTGTCGATCGACTCTGTGCCTTGCGATTTGGGGGATGAATACCAACGTATGTGGACACAACTATTCTAACGCCTCCGTCCCACTGGTAGGATGGCTTGGTCGAGTACCACTCCAGAGGTCGAACCAGCACCACTGACGTTCGCTCGAGTACCCGCCGACTAACCGAACGATTAATCAGCATATATCCGAAACATATATAATAGAAAATCCGATCAGTTTATAATGTGGGCGAAATCTTTATATGGCTTACGACCTAACAATATGTTAGCCGAGGCGACCGGGTTTCTTCTGGTTACCCCACCCGGGAGCCCCGAGTAACCATCCCGATACACCATGACAGATACCACAATTAGAAGCTATACGGGCGAGACGGAAGAGGAAGAATCGACGGAAACGTCGGGTGAGAAAGAACAGTGTCCAGAGTGTGGCGGCCGACTCATCTCCGACGCCGAACACGCCGAGACCGTCTGTCGCGACTGTGGCCTCGTCGTCGAGGAAGACGAGATCGACCGCGGTCCGGAGTGGCGCGCATTCGACGCCGCCGAGAAGGACAAGAAGTCCCGCGTTGGTGCACCGACGACGAACATGATGCACGACCAGGGCCTCTCGACCAACATCGGCTGGCAGGACAAAGACGCCTACGGCCGCTCGCTCTCGAGTCGCCAGCGCCAGAAGATGCAACGGCTGCGCACCTGGAACGAGCGCTTCCGGACGCGCGACTCCAAGGAACGTAACCTCAAGCAGGCGCTGGGCGAGATCGACCGGATGGCGAGCGCGCTCGGTCTCCCAGAGAACGTCCGCGAGACGGCCAGCGTCATCTACCGTCGCGCACTCGAGGAAGACCTCCTCCCCGGTCGCTCGATCGAAGGCGTCGCGACGGCCTCGCTGTACGCGTCGGCTCGCCAGGCCGGGACGCCCCGCAGCCTCGACGAAATCTCGGCCGTCAGCCGCGTCGAGAAGATGGAACTAACCCGCACGTACCGATACATCATCCGAGAACTCGGTCTCGAGGTCAAGCCTGCTGACCCCGAACACTACGTGCCACGCTTCGTCAGCGACCTCGATCTCTCGGACGAGACCGAGCGCATGGCTCGAGAGCTACTCGAGTCGGCCCGTCAGGAAGGCGTCCACAGCGGTAAGTCGCCGGTCGGCCTCGCCGCCGCCGCCGTCTACGCCGCGGCGCTCTTGACGAACGAGAAGGTCACCCAAAACGACGTCAGCGAAGTCGCGAGCATCTCCGAAGTCACCATCCGCAACCGCTACAAGGAACTGCTCGAGGCGTCCGACACGGCGGCACCGGCGTAAATGCCACTTTTCGACTGTCGCCAGCGAACGGTGTGACGTGCCGTCGGGATGTGCGATTCGACTCGATTTTTGCGTCCCCGGGCGACAACACTTTTGAGGCATGGTGTGCAATGGCGTAGCATGGACCAGACGACCGTGCAACTGTTGTGTCCCGAATGTACCAAAGAGTGGCAGATTACTCCCAACGACCTCCCGACTCCCGCATCGATGTTTCACTGCCCAAACTGCCACGCGTCGCGTCGCCTCTCGGAATTCATGCGAACGGATCGGGACCTCCAGACGCTCAAACAGCTCGGATAACCGATACTTACCGCGCTGGTCTCCGTTCTTCCCTCCGGTAGGGGCAGCGTAGGCATCGATTGGACTGTGGGTAACATCCGAATTTGTGAATTCACAACCGATAGTAACCCACTCTTGATCGGGGTTTCGTCGGGTGGTTTTCACTCGGTAGGGAGAGCCTTCGTTTCCTGACAGGCCGTGACATAGTCCGTTTCAGCCTCAGGGCGCGTGTTAACGCGACTCAAGATAATAATATAACCCTGCAGTGGGTAGGATTGGATGGTTATGAAGAAGCAGGAGCTCATTCACCTTCACGGCCTTCTTGCGGAGGTATCGAACCAGTGTGCAGCCTGGGAAGACTGTCAGATCAACCTTGACGAGTACGAGTCGCGCGGTATTCGACCAACATCGATCCACAAATCGAAAACGGACCACAAGGCCGCTGTTTTTGCACTCGCTGGCGGAATCACGATGAACATGCGTGAGGGAGAGCAAGAAGCAGTCGCCGCGACCGCTGACTGAACGAGTACGTCGCTTCCTTCGAGTACAACGCTTCACACTGGCGAGACTCGGGAATTCGCCCCCGGCCGTGGGGCAGACTCCTGTCGCGCTTCCGAATACAGTCCCACAATTTAGCCGTATTTTCGTTCGTAATCGCCCGATAGTGAACGCAATCTCCAGTTTCAGTTACTCGACGAGGTCTTCGAACTCGGGGAGAATTTCGTCGTCGCTGTCTGCGTCTTCGTCCGATTCGGCGCTGTCTTCGCTGCTCGAGGCGTCATCATTCTCGCTCGCCTCCGTTCCGCTGCCGTCATCGTCAGCGTTGACGGCATCTGCCGTGTCTTCGTCGGCTTCCCCGTCTTCCTCATCTTCCTCGTCTTCCTCGCCTTCATCTTCGTCTTCGAACTCTTCGATTTGGATCACTTCGAGTGGGATGTTCTCGAGGAGTTGGCCGATTTCTTTCCGGGCAATTCGCGAGGCGTGTTCCTCGCGCTCGACGTTGAAGACGGTCATTTCCAACTCGAGTGCGACGAGTGCTTCGTCGGCGGCGATGAACGCGGGTGGGAGCTCCTCACCCGATGGGGAGGTTCGCTCACCCATGTTGATCTCGACGTAGTTCAAGTCAGGGTTCAGCATCTCGCCCGTCTTCGAGATGGCGATCCGGATGGCTTCGTCTTCCGTCTCGACGTCGAACACCGGCACCGCGGCTTCGACAACAACCCTGCAGTGCATACCATGGTATTGTGTCGCCTGCGGTATGAAGGTTCGCCTCGTTCGAACGCCCGCTACGAAAGAGTGTCTCGTTCAGTGTGAAGGCGGGCATTGCACGCGTGTCGAAAGGCACACGGCGTCGCGTCTCGAGGAACCGAGCAGATGGAAACAGGCACGATTCCGATCGGCGAGCTTTCAGGCGGACTCGACCTGTATCGAACGCTCGAGAGCGGCCAAACCTACTGCTGGCGACGCAGCGACGATGCCATGTACACCGAAACGCCACCGGGTGAGGCGTGGTACTACACCGTCGTCGACGGGAGCCCGATCCGCGTCCGAACGACCGGACGGACCCTCGAGTGGCAGTCGCCAATCGATGCCGAGTCGCTCGTCCGTCGACTGCTGCGATTGGACGACGACCTCGAGGCGATCGAAGCGGCGTCGCCGGACGATCCGCTCCTGACCGAAGCCTACGAGGCACACCGGGGCATGCGACTGGTCGAAGATCCGCCCTTCGAGTGTCTCGTCTCTTTTATCTGTTCGGCGCAGATGCGCGTCAGTCGGATCCACTCGATGGTGTCGACGCTGGCTCGCGAGTACGGCACGCCACTCGAGTGGAACGACGAGACGTATCACTCGTTTCCGACGCCGGCCCAACTCGCGAGCGCGACCGAAGCCGAGTTGCGCGACCTGGGCCTTGGCTACCGAGCACCCTACGTCGTTCGCACGGCCGAGATGGTCGCCGACGGCGAGGCCCACCCGGCCGAGGCTCGCGACCTCGAGTACGAACCCGCTCGAGAGTACCTGACGCGCTTCGTCGGCGTCGGCGACAAGGTAGCCGACTGCGTCCTCCTGTTCTCGCTCGACTTCGACGAAGCCGTGCCACTCGACACGTGGATCAAGTCGGCGATCGAAGAGTACTATCCCGAATGCTCTCAGAACGGGTACGCGGCCACCTCGAGAGCCATTCGCGAGGAGCTCGGCGGCCAGCACGCGGGGTACGCACAGACGTACCTCTTTCATCACCTTCGAACCGGCGGATGACCTCAACTTTCGAATCGGTGCGTAACCCAGATTTTTGCCGCCGGCGCTCGAGTGTCCGGCCATGGCAGAACGGACTCGCGTACACGTCTTCGTCACCGGCACAGTCCAGGGCGTCTACTACCGTGCGAATACCCGCGACACGGCTCGCGAGAAGGGGGTCGACGGCTGGGTGAAGAATCTCGAGGACGGGCGCGTCGAAGCGGTTTTCGAAGGCGACGAGGCCACCGTCGAGGGGATGGTCGAGTGGTGTCACACGGGTAGCCCGGCGGCTGTGGTCGACGACGTCGACGCGACGTACGAAGAACCACAGGGAGAGGACGGATTCGAGATTCGCTACTGACTGCCCGGGAGTGCCCTCGAGAGGACCGACTTGAGGAAAGGAAGTATCGACTCGAGGAAGAGACGACAGACTCAAGGAAGAGACGACAGGCTCGAACGGTTTCGAATCGACCGAAACTGCCCTCCGTGCAGATCGGTGAAAACGGATCGTGAGAATTGGGTATTTTAGACGGAGTGTCAGCCGTTTTCAGCGTGTGAGCGTCTTGATTGCGACTTCGATGTACTCGAGGAACGACGCGGTCGGCGTTCCGGGGAGATAGACCGACGGTTCGGGTTGCTCGGTTGGTAGTTGGGAGTGGTTAGCGTGGGTCGATTCGGCAGTTGGCTCAACAGTTGGTTCGGCGTCGATTGCGTCCATGATCGATGTATGGGCCGCGGGGATTTAGGTATTTGCAAATATAGTTCCCGTATCCAAAAGCAACAATCGTTATTGAGTAACTGTCGCACGCCAGACGGACTCACTGAGCAGTGTTTCCGGACTGCTGAATGCACGCGGGATTCGACCTGTCGCGTCTACTCGACGTCGCTGGTGTCTACTCGAGTTATCGTCACTGCGTCTCGAGCCACGGCGGCTTTTCGGTGTACTTCCACTCGGCCCACTCGGCCTTTTCGCCGGCGTAGTAGGCTCGATAGGCGCTGACGGGATCGTCGGAACAGCAATACTCATCGGGCATCGCCTGGGGCTTTGGCGTGGGCTCTGCGGACGGAAACTCGATTTCGCTGGGATCGATGCGCTCGATTACCTGCCAGGAAGCGTGTGGCTCGTCCTTCTCGTATCGTTCGACGAACTCCTCGTTGAGCGCCTGTGCGTGCTCTCGCAACTGACGCCAGTTCGCTCGAGACTCGCGGGCCCAGACCGTCACTGGATGGTCTGCGTGCGTCGACTGGTAGAGAAAATCCGCCTCGTACCCGTTCTCTCGAGCCGCCGTACAGAGCACCTGCGCGGCCTCGAGCAGGAGCTTGTTGACGTGCTGGTCGCAGTGATAGCGAGCTGCGAGCCGTGGGTCGTCGTCGAGCCAGAAGACGTTCACACGGTGAGTAGGGAGCGAAACAGATTGAGTATATTGGTTCACCGTGGGCGGACGATCCACACCCGGTTGCCAACCCCCGACGTCCGCAATCTTCAACGGTCGTCCCGTCGAACGCTCGCGTATGATTACTGGCGAGCGAATGGCTGTCGTCGACGAGAACGCCGCGGCGCTCAGCGTCTCACAGAAACAGCTCATGGAGTCGAGTGGACACGCACTCGCCCGCACGATCCGAGAGGTCGCCGACGCCGGCTCGGGCGTCGCCATCGTCGCGGGTCGCGGAAACAACGGCGGCGACGCGTTCGTCGCCGCTCGGTTCCTCGAGGATTACGATCTGACGATCAGCTTGCTCGGCCGCGCCGAACGCATCGGCACCGACATCGCTCGAGAAAACTGGGACGCCCTCCGGCGAGCGGACTTCGATACCCGCGAAGTGACGGACTCGAGTGACTTCGACCTCCCGGACTGCGACGTTGTCGTCGACGCGATGCTCGGAACGGGAATCAGCGGCGACCTTCGAGAGCCGGCGGCGACTGCCGCGGTGGCGATCAACGACGCAAACGCGACGGTCGTTTCGGTCGACGTCCCCTCGGGATTCGACGCGAACGATGGTGAACACGCGGACAACGGCGTCGAGGCCGATCACGTCGTTACCTTCCACGACACGAAACCCGGACTCGCGGACCTCGCGTCCGACGTGACCGTCGCCGATATCGGGATTCCCGCCGCGGCCGAGCGATTCGTCGGCCCCGGCGACGTCGACCTCGCGCGACCGGACGGGCGCGAAGGGAGACCCTACATCATCGGCGGCGGCCCTTACACCGGCGCGCCCGCACTCGCCGCACAGGCCGCACTGCGTGGCGGTGGCGAACTCGCTTTCGTCGCCGCACCCGACGCCGTCGCCGGTGAGATTCAGGGCTACAGCGAGGACCTCATCGTCCAACCCTACGAAAGCGACGACGACGTGCTCACTCCCGAGACGGCCGAAGAACTACTCGAGACGGCCCATCAGTACGACAACGTGGTCGTGCTGGGGCCAGGACTTGGCACCGCAGACGAGACGCTCGAGGCGGCCCGGCAGTTCCTCGAGTCCTTCGAAGGCCGGGTCGTCGTCGATGCGGACGCCCTGCGTGTCGTTCCCGATCTCGAGACCGACGCGACGCTGGTCTGTACGCCGAACCGGCGCGAACTGGCGGGGATGGGCGGCCCAGATGTCGACGATCTCGCGGCGGCGGCCGACGAGGTCGAGGACTTCGCGGCCGAACTCGGCCACCTCGTGCTCGCGAAGGGGGCGACGGACGTGATCACGGACGGCGAGCGGACCAGAATCAGTCGCTCCGGGACCGCCGGCATGAAAGTCGGTGGCACCGGCGACACGCTCGCAGGCATCGTCGCCGCGCTCATGTCTCACGCAGACCCGCTCGAGGCCGCGGCGGCGGCCGCCCACGTCAACGGACTCGCGGGCGAGCGACTGGCCGAAACCGAGGCGTTCGGCTTCCTCGCATCCGACATGCTCAAGGAGATTCCCGCAGCACTCTGGAACGAAACCGATGAGTGACACACCCGAGGAGCGTTCGGCCGGGGATGGGGAGGGGAACGCCGGCGACCTCACGCACACGACGGACGACGGCGACGTGCAGATGGTCGACGTCGGCGACAAACCGGACAGCGAGCGTCGCGCGGTCGCCGTCGGCGAGATTCACCTCCAACCTTCGACCGTCGAGGCGATCCGCGAGGACGAAATCGGCAAGGGGGACGTGCTCGCGACGGCCCGAATCGGTGCCGTCCAGGCCGTCAAGCACACCTGGGAGACGATCCCCATGTGCCACCAGATCCCGATCACGAACGTCGACACCGAGTTCGACCTCGTCGAGGATCACCTCGAACTCGAGGTCGGCGTCGAGACGACCGGCAAGACGGGCTGTGAGATGGAGGCACTCGAGGGAGTCACGACCGGCCTAAACGTCGTCTGGGATATGGTCAAGGCCGTCGAGAAGGACGACGACGGTCAGTATCCCGACACGGGAATCGAGAACGTGCGGGTGCTTTCGAAGGAGAAACGACAGGCGTAGCGACGAACCGGCGCGTCGGTTCGGGACTCGATTGTGACTGATATTCGACGGGCGGGAAGGTACCGACTCGAGTATGCACTTCAGGAGCGCTCTGTGGCACTTTTGGGTCGTCTCCGCCGATCAGTCCAGATACTCGAGCAACTCGATTCGCTCGCCTGCGGGGCCCTCGATGAAGGCGATTTTCATATCGCCGAAGACGGTCGGCTCCATGACGAAGAGAACGTCTCCCTCGAGGTCCGCAGCGGCGGCCGCGACGTCGGGAACGACGTAGCCGAAGTGGAGGAAGCCGTAGGGGAGATCCTCGACGAGTCCGGCAGCCTCGTAGGGTGCCCGATCGAAGACGTAGAGACGCTTATCACCGACTTGCAACGCGGCGTGTGAGACGTTTTCCGCACCCGTCGCGTCCTCGTCGGGTCGCTTTCGCTCGATGACCTCACCTGCGAGGTGGTTTCGATAGAACGCGACGGCTGCGTCGACGTCCGTCACTTTCAGCGCAACGTGATAGAACGATTCCGGCGTGACCATACCGATCGAAAGACAGCATGAGTGATAATTCCTAGCGCCCGGGTGAGATCGAGACGGTGACACGAATCGAGACCGGCACGACAAGCGGACTCGAGCGCGTTGGCCGACCTCCGAAACTGCGTTTCTAGAGGTCCATCCCGCCGTTGACATCGATCACTTCGCCCGTCACGTACGACGAGTCCTCGCTCGCGAGAAAGCGCACGACGGCGGCGATGTCTTCGACTTCGGCCAATCGCTCGAGCGGGATGCCCGAGATGACGCGCTCTAAGACCGTCTCGGGGACGCTCTCGAGCATGTCCGTGCGGGTGAAGCCGGGGGCGACGCAGTTTGCCGTCGACCCGCCTTTGGCCAACTCGAGCGCGATGGTTCGCGTGAAGCCGAACATGCCGCTCTTCGCCGCGGCGTAGTTGGCCTGTCCGAAGTTCCCTTGCTTGCCGACGACGCTCGAGATGTTGATCAGTCGACCCTCCTCGGCGTTCCAGATGTCATCGAAGAACGTCTGGGTGCAGTTGAACATCCCGCCCAGATTGACGTCCATGACCCGATCCCACTCCTCGCGGGTCATCTCCATGAACTGATCATCGGCGGTGATCCCCGCGTTGTTGACCAGCACGTCCGCCGGCCCGAGCGCCTCGTGACAGATTTCGTGCATGTGCTCGACCTCGTCTCTGTTGGCGACGTCGGCTCTCGCGGTGACCGCGTTTCCACCCGCGGCTTCGATCATTTCAACGGCCTCGAGAGCGGGTTGCTCCGACGTCCGGTAGTTCACGACGACGTTTGCACCCTCGTCCCCGAGGTGTTCTGCGATTCCGCGGCCGATACCGCGTGCTGACCCGGTGATAACGCACGTCCGTCCTTCCATCGTCATAGTCGACCGTTCAACGACCGGGGCTAAATAACGGCCTGCCCATCATCAAAATATACAATTCGGGGACGAACCGGGTAAAAATACGTCGGCGACCGTCGCGGACAACGAGGAGACCGATCGGACCCGATCGTTACGGCGTCGGTCGTCCGTCAGAGACGGACTATCGAGATCGCGCCTGTTCGATCCAGTTCTCGAGACGCCCCGGTGAGAGTCCCGTCTCCGTCGCGATTTCGGCGACGGGCGCGTTCTCGAGTTGACCCGCGGTTTCGATTCCCGCTTCGCGGAGTTGTGCCGCGTACGTCGGTCCGATGCCGTCGATCTCCGTCAGATCAGTCGGGCCGGATTCGTCGCCGGCGACGTCTTCCGCGAGAGCCGCGTCGTCGTCGGACGGAGCGGGCGTTTCGGGTTCGGACTCGAGGTCGGAGTCGGTCGAGCGCTCTTCGAACCACTCACAGACCTGCGGCCAGAGTTCGGCGTGGCTTCGAGAGGAGACCGACATCCCGATGTGGCCCGTCGCGAACTCGAGGATCTCGGTGTCGTCGGAGGAGACGAGTTCGTTGAACGGTTTCGACGCCTCCGGCGGGATGAGGTGGTCGTACTCCGCGACGATCTGGAGGACGGGCATATCGATGTTCGAGAGGTCGACGTGCTCGCCGTTCAGGTGAAGGTCGTTCTCGGCGAGGGCGTTCTCCTGGTAGATGTCGCGGATGAACTCCTCGTAGGCTCGCCCGGCCACGTCGATGCCTTCGTCGAGCCAGCGTTCCATCCGCGCGAAGTTCTCGACGAACTCCTCGTCGTCCATATTGTCGTAGAATCGGACGTACTTCGTGACGTTGTTCGCGACTGGATCCATCAACGCGAAGCCGACGTCCAAGAACTCTGCGGGGACGTTGTCGAACGTGTCGGTGATCGTCTCGGGAGTGTAGTACTCCTCGCTTCCCCAGAGTTCGAGAACGCCCCCCTCGCCGTCGAAGCAGAGTCCGGCGGCCATCAGCGCGAGGTTCTCGACCTTCTCGGGGTAGAGCGAGGCGTACATCGCCGACTTCGTGCCGCCCATGCAGTAGCCGAGGATGTTGATCGAGTCTTGGCCCGATCGCTCGCGAACTTCGTCGACGCAGTTGTCGATGTAGCGATTGACGTAGTCGTCGAGACCCAGCGACCGATCGAGTTTCGACGGCTCGCCCCAATCGATCAGATAGACGTCGAATCCAGCCTCGAGCAGCGTCTGGACGACGGAGCGATCCGGCTGTAAGTCGAGGATGTATGGTTTGTTGATCAGCGCGTAGACGACGAGAATGGGAATATCGTGTTGGGTTTCCGTCCGTGACTCGTAGTGGAGCAACTCGAGTTTGTTCTCCGTGTAGACGACCTCGCTCGGCGTCGCTCCGACCTCGACGGACTCGACCGTTTGCGCGCGTTCGGGGGCGACGCCGCTCTTTTCGGCCAGTTCGGCGGAAACCTCCCAGGCCTGTCGTTGCATGTCCAGTACGGTCGCGTATGGGTTATTCATTCGTCTAGGTGTTCGAGGATACGATCGAGTTTCGTTTCGACGGCATGTTGACGACGCTCGAGTTCGACGAGTCGGTCGCCGACTTCGACGACGTCGTCCTCGGTCGCGAAGCCGAGCGTTCGGAGGGTCTCCTGGGACGCCTCGTCGGCTTGCTGTTGGAGTTCGAAGACGTCGCCGACGGTTTCGCCGGTCGCCTGCGCGAACGCCGTCGTCGACATGACCTCTTTGAACGCTTCGTTGGCCGTGTCGAGCCAGATATCACGAAACGCTTCGACGTCGAGATCCTCGCCCTCGAGCGTCTCAGTTAGCTGTTCGACCATCCGCTGGGACGCGCTCATCCACGTCTCGTAGGCTCGAGCGTAGCCCTGGACGCCCTCGGAGAGTTCCTCGCCCTCGGTGACGTCGTCGACGCTACCGGACCAGCTCTCGACGAACTGGGCCTGGGCTTCGACGTTTTGCTCGAGGGCGTCGAGGAACTGCTCGTTCCACTGTTCGACGACGCTGTTCCACTGCTGAGCGGGAGGCTGTGAATCGGACATGAGTAGTACCTACGGTAGTCGGCGTGAAAAGACTGCAACCCGTCTTTCAACTAGGCAGAAACGTCAAATTCCGTGGTTGCGTCCTCGACCGAGTCGGCCACGGCGGTGACGTTGCGCTCGACCTGTTCGTGTGCGTCGAGAAACGCGTCGAAGGAGGTGTCGACGACCTCGGCGTAACTGTCCGAGAACTCCTCGGAGGCCGCTTCGGCTTCCGAAAGTGTCTCGCTGACGGCCTCGAGGGTGGCGAGTTGTGCCTCGGTTCCCGACTCGAAGCCGTCGTCGACGAGTTCGCGGAGATCGCTGAAGTCGGCGGCGTCCTCGGGCGTCGAGGCCTCGAGCGCGTCGAAGGAGGCGTGAATCGTTCCCTTCGACAGTTCGGCGTTCGACTCGGTCAGCTCCTTCGTTCGGTCGACGAACTCGCCGAACGCGCGGATCGAGGACTGTTGGGCCTCGAGGCTGTCGTGAGTGAGCGTTTGCGTGCGTTCGAGTGCGTTTCGCTGGGCGGTGAGCATCGCGGTGAATGGGTTCTGGGTCATGGTTGGGTAGTGGTTCGTGAGTCAGTCGTCTTCCTCGCGGTCGCGTTTGACGGGGACCACGATCGTCTGAACGATGTCGCCCTCTTCGATGTCGAGGGCGTCCCGTTCCGGTTCGGGAACGCTGATTCGGCCGCCGCTCTGGACGCGAGCCTTGAACGTCGCCGTGCCGAGCGTCATCGGTCCGATCGCCGAGGACGCGTCGAATGGCGTCGACTGACTGCTGGCCATCATCGCCTCGAGCAACTCCTGTTGGGACTCGGCCCACTGTTCTCCAGTTTCTTGCATCTGCTCGGCGAACAGTGCGGGCGGGAACCAGCGCGATGGATCGGGGTCGTCCGTCATCACCAGAGTCAACGAGCACAGTCGTGATAAGCATTTCCGAAGAAAACCATCAAATACCATCTAATGGTATCTAATGGGGTGGAGACGATCTCGAGTCACTGACTAGGTGGGAATGGAGAATGTCCGTTTTCCGTGTATATTGCGTTCGGGGATGACCGAACAGATAACGTTCAGTTGTGTTCGGTGTAAACGTGGCTTGGTGCAGCCAAAGAAGTCATAACCACGTCAGGCTTACCATCCGGTAGATGTCCGACCAGAACACCGCGGCACGAAACGTAACAGCCGTTACCGAGGCGTGGACGTCGATGGCACGGACGTTCGTCGAGAACGCAACGGCCCTCAACCGGTCGATGGCCTCGAGTTTCCTGACGCCGCAGTTTGCGAATGGTTCCGACAGCGAGGCCGTCGCCGCGTCCATTTCGTCGGTCGAACACTCGGATCTCGAGTGGGACTTCGAGCGAACGGTCGACGATCCGGACGAGATCGAGGTCGGAGACGCCGTCACGTTCGAGAAGACCATCACCGAAGACGACGTTCGCGAGTTCGCCCGCATCAGCGGCGACACCAATCGCTTACATCTAGACGAGGCGTTCGCCGCGGACACGCGCTTTGGCGAGCGAATCGTCCACGGGACGCTCGTCTCCGGGCTCATCAGTGCCGCCCTCGCTCGCCTCCCCGGCCTCACGGTTTATCTCTCTCAGGACCTCGAGTTCAGCGGGCCCGTCGCCATCGGCGATCGCGTCTCCGCCCGCGTCGAAGTCGCCGAGGATCTCGGCAACCGTCAATATCGCCTCGAGACGGTCGTCCGGAACGAAGCCGAGGACGTCACCGTCATCGACGGCGAAGCCGTCGTTCTGATCGACGAACTTCCGGACCAATAGGTTCTTGGCACGGGTCGGTGTCGCCTGTTCTCGCGCGTCGGTCGTTCTCTTTCACGTTTCGCTCACGGTTCGTGCTCACGTTTCGTGCCCACCCATCAGGCCAGTTCAGAATCGATCTATCCCACCGGTGCTAAGTAGTTCCTCACGGAACGCTCAGCTATGACGCTCTTTGGAACAGCGGGGATTCGTGGTCCAGTCGAAGCGGTCTCTCCGTCGCGTGCGCTCGCGGTCGGCCAGGCCGCCGGCGATCCCGACACGGCGTTCGTCGTCGGACGCGACGGCAGAGAAACCGGCCCGGCACTCGCCGCAGCCATCGAAGCCGGCCTCGAGAGCGCCGGCTCCGACGTCTATCGACTCGGAGAGGTTCCGACGCCGACGCTCGCGTACGCCTCGCGGGGGCGCAAGGGAGTCATGCTCACCGCGAGTCACAACCCGCCCGAGGACAACGGCATCAAACTCTTCACGGACGGCGTCGAGTTCGATCAGACCGCAGAGCACGCCATCGAATCGCTGGTCGTCGGCGAGGAGCCACGCGAACCGGCCGAGTGGGACGAGTGGGGGAAATCGGGCTCGTTCGACGTGCTCGAGGAGTACCGAGATGCGGTCGTCGAGTACGTGGCCGAACAGGCGGCCCCCGGGAGTGACGACGGGTCGACAGCCGACCGCTCGCCGCTCGAGGGGCTCTCCGTCGCCGTCGACTGTGGCAACGGGATGGCCGCCCACGCGACGCCACACGTCCTCTCCCGCCTGGGTGCGGACGTGGTCGCGCTCAACGCGAACGTCGACGGCCACTTCGGCGCTCGCCCGAGCAAGCCGACGCCGGAGACGCTCACCGACTTCGCCGCCTTCCTCGAGTCCGCTTCCGTCGACGTCGGTCTGGCGCACGACGGGGATGCCGACCGACTGGTCGTCCTCGGCCCCGACGGCGACGTGATTCACGAAGATACGGTCCTCGCGGTCGTCGCGGCCCACTACACCGCTGAAAGCGACGCGGAGGACCCGGTCGTCGTCACGACGCCGAACGCCTCCGCGCGGATCGACGAACGAGTTCGTGAGGCGGGCGGCCGCGTCGAACGCGTCCGACTCGGCGCGCTTCACGAGGGGATCGCTCGAGAGCGCGAGCGAGCGGCCGAAACCGGTGGTGAGACGGCCGTCGTCTTCGCCGCCGAACCCTGGAAGCACATCCACACGCATTTCGGCGGCTGGATCGACGGCGTCGCCAGCGCGGCGATCGTCGCCACGCTCGTCGCCGAGGCTGGCGATACCGAAACGCTCCGCAAACCCGTCACCGAACGGCCGTACCGAAAAGTCAGCGTCGACTGTCCCGATCACGCCAAAGCCGAGACCATGGCCGCCCTCGAGCGAGAACTCCCCCAGGCCTTCGCCGGGGCGGCTGTCGACACCGACTACGGCGTCCGCCTCGAGTTCGAGGACGCCTCCTGGATTCTCGTGCGACCGAGCGGAACGGAGCCCTACGTGCGGATCTACGCCGAAAGCGACACCGTCGACGAACTCGTCGCGGACGCGCGGTCGGTCGTCGAAGCCACGGTCGAATCACATCGGTAGGGGTTCGCGTCGGTCCAGTCAGATCGGCCAACTCGCTATCATCTGCTATTTGAACGAAGGGAGAGTTGTGTAATTTAACACGATCTGTTTTGGGATGTCAATGGTTGCCCAGTACGCGTTCAGTTCCCATTGCATTCGTCGATTCCGACGAGTATAAACCGGAGGTCTACGCTAATCTGGTTCATGGCGCAGAATCGACGGCGGTTCCTTGCGGGTGCAAGTATTGCGGGATTAACCACTGTCGCCGGTTGCGTTGGGGGATTCGGTGACGAAGACGAATCTGAGTACCAGGTCGGGATGGTGTACTCCACCGGCGGCCTCGGTGACAACTCGTTTAACGACATGGCGAGCCAGGGCATCGACGATGCGACGGACGAGTTCGACGTCGGATACCAAGAGTCCGAGCCCAGCGAGCAAAGCGAGTTCGACAACATGCAACGCGACTACGCCGAACCCGGTGACTACGACCTCGTCACCTGCGTCGGCTACGAGCAAGAAGACGCACTCGAGGACAACGCCGAGGAGTACGACGAACAGAACTTCATCATCATCGACACCGTCGTCGACGCGGACAACGTCCGTAGCTACACGTTCGACGAACCCGGCGGCTCGTTTCAAGTCGGCCACCTCGCGGGTCTGCTGACGACCGAAGAGTTCTCGGCCGGGGACAGCGAGACAGACCCGGACGAAACAGTCGTCGGCTTCGTCGGTGGCGACGAATCGCCGCTGATCGAATCCTTCGAGGCCGGTTTCACCGCCGGCGTCGAGTACGCGAACGACGACGTCGACGTCGAGAGCATCTACGTCGACTCCTTCGACGACACGTCCGGCGGCCGTGAAGCAGCCTCGACGCTGTACGAAGATCAAGGCGCGGACATCATCTTCCACGCGGCTGGCGGTGCCGGAATCGGCGTCTTCCAAGTCGCAGAGGAAGAAGGTCGGTTCGCGATCGGCGTCGACGCCGATCAATCGGTTCAGGAAGAAGACTACGCGGACGTCATCCTCGCGAGCATGGTCAAGCGAGTCGACGAAGCAGTCCTCACGGCGGTCGAATCGATCGTCAACGACGAGTTCGAAGGCGGCGACGTCGAAGAACTCGGACTCGAGGACGACGGCGTCGACGTCGTCCTCGGCGACACGATCGGCGACGAGATCCCGGACGATATCCTCGACGAACTCGAGGAGTCCGAAGAAGAGATCATCGACGGCGATATCGACGTTCCAGACGACCCAGACGACGTCTAATAGCGCATGAGCGAGCCGGGACCGGGACAAACCGACGATGCGGGTGTGGGGGGCACAGCGTCTGCAAGCGATCTCGCGGTGCATCTCGACGGCATCACGAAGCGCTTTCCGGGCGTTATCGCGAACGACGACGTCGACTTGCGCGTCGAACGGGGAACCGTTCACGCGCTGCTCGGCGAGAACGGAGCCGGAAAGACGACTCTGATGAACGTCCTCTACGGGCTCTACGAGCCCAACGAGGGCGACGTCGTCGTCGACGGGACGACGCGATCGTTTTCGTCCCCTCGAGACGCGATCGACGCGGGGGTCGGCATGATCCACCAGCACTTCATGCTGGTCGACACGATGACCGTCGCGGAGAACATCGCCCTCGGCAACGAGCCCCGAAAGTGGTTCGGGCTGGCGGTCGACCGCGAGCGAGTCACTCGGGAGATTCGCGACCTCTGCGATCGGTACGGATTCGACGTCGATCCGGACGCGAAAGTCGCCGACTGCAGCGTCGGCGTCCAACAGCGCGTTGAGATCCTCAAGGCCCTCTACCGAGGGGCGGACGTGCTCATCCTGGACGAGCCGACGGCCGTGTTGACGCCCCAGGAAGTCGAGGGACTCTACGACGTTCTCGAGGAGCTCACCGACCAGGGCAAGACGATCATCTTCATCACGCACAAACTCGGCGAGGCGACCCACGCCGCGGACGCGATCACCGTCCTTCGAGACGGCGAATCCGTCAGCACCGTCGACCCGAACACCACGACGCGATCGGACCTGGCCGAACACATGGTCGGGCGAGAAGTCCTCCTCGAGGCCGAGACGGAGGCCAACGACGCCGGAGAAACGGTGCTCTCGGTCGCCGATCTCACCGTCGAGGACTCCCGCGGCGTCGAAGCCGTCTCGGGGATCGATCTCGAAGTGCGCGCCGGTGAGGTCCTCGGTATCGCCGGCGTCGACGGCAACGGGCAGGCCGAACTGGTCGAAGCCATCACCGGACTCCGACAGCCAGAAGCGGGGACGATTTCGATGGCGGGAGCCGAGATTACGGAGTGGTCGCGACGCGACCGGATCGACGCCGGCATGTCTTACATCCCCGAGGACAGGCACACGCGCGGATTGGTGATGCCGTTCGACCTCGTCGAAAACGGCGTGCTCGGGAGCCAACGCGCGGAGACGTTCGCGCAGTCGAATCAGATCGATTGGGGGGCCGTCCGCGAACACTCAGAAGACATCATCGAAACGTACGACGTTCGACCGCCCAACGCGGATGCGGACGCCGAAGCGTTCTCGGGTGGGAATCAACAGAAGTTCATCGTCGGCCGGGAGTTCGAACGAGACCCGGAACTCGTCGTCGCGACCCACCCGACTCGCGGCGTCGACATCGGCTCGACGGAGTTCATCCACGAACGCCTCCTCGAGTTGCGTCGAGAGGGCGTTGCGATTGTGCTCATCTCGTCGAATCTCGACGAAGTACGGAGTCTCTCCGACAGATTGGCGGTCATCTACGAAGGTTCCTTTATGGACGTTACTGATCCAGAGTCACTCACCGAAGAGACCCTCGGCCTCCTCATGGCCGGCGAAGATCCAGACGACGCCGACGAGGCATCGACTACTGCCGAACCCGTCTCCGAGTTCGGTTCTGAGCGCAGAGGTGAGCGATGAAAACCCGTTTGAAACGCCTTCTCAGGCGACTCGTCCACGCCTCGGTCCTCGAGCGAATCGCGATCAGCGTGGCCTCGCTGCTCGCGGCGATCGTCGTGGGCGGCGTCCTCGTTTTCGTCTCCGGCGCGTACGCGTCCTGTCAAGCAGGCCTGAACGTGGCCGGATTTACGTTCTGTTACAACCCGATGCAAGTCTTCTACGAACTGTTCTTCGGAGCGATCGGTCACCCGCTCGAGGGAGACTGGGCGCTTCGAAACTACAACCTCGCGGAGACGCTCGCGCAGACGACGCTGTTGATCTTCACCGGGTTGTCGTTCGCGGTCGCGTTCCGCGCTGGGCTGTTCAACATCGGAACGCAGGGACAACTGATCATGGGGAGTCTCGCGACGGCGGTCACCGTCCTCTACGCGTCGGTGATCGTGCCGAGCGGGTTTATCGGGACCGTCGTCTTGATTCCCCTCGGCCTCCTCGCCGGCGCGGTCGCGGGCGGGCTCTACGGTGCGATTCCGGGGGCGCTCAAGGCGTACGCCGACGCGAACGAGGTTATCACGACGATTATGCTCAACTTCGTCGCCGGTGGCGTCGCGGCGACGCTCCTGGCCTGGCAGTTTCAGGACCCGGAAAGCACGAACCAGCAGACGGAATCGATCCCCGCGTACGCCGAAATTCCGAACGTTCCATTTCTCGGCTTCAGCGGTCGGTGGAACTTCTCGCTACTCGCGCTCGCGTTCGCAATCGTTTGTATGATCGGCATCGCCTGGATGCTCTCGCGGACCGCCTTCGGCTACGAACTCCGGACGAGCGGCGTCCAGCCAGAAGCTGCTGCGTACAGCGGCGTCGACGAGAAACGAATGATCGTCGGGGCGATGACGCTCTCGGGCGCACTCGGCGGCATCGGGGGCTCGCTGTGGGTGCTCATGGTTCAGGGCGAGTGGATCACGAGCGTTCCAGACCTCGGATTCGACGGCATCGCCGTCTCGATCCTCGCGGGGAACAGCCCGCTCGGTATCGGGGCCTCCGCGTTCCTCTTTGGCCTCCTCGACAGCGGCTCGCAGTCGATCAGCACCGCGACGGACGTCCCGCCGGAGCTGGTAGGAATCCTGAGCGGACTCATCATCCTGTTCGTCGCCATGCCGGAGTTCTTCCGCATGATCGGCGGCCGCTACGTCGACTTCGAGGACGTACAGCCCGTCCAGACGGACGGCGGTGAACCCGTCGAAGGGGGTGAGGACGATGCGTAATCCGTTCTCGATCCTCAAGGGGTGGTACAACCGTCGCCCGGCTGCCGTGCTCGCCGTCAGCGCCCTCACACTCGTCGTGTTCCTCTGGGCGACTCCAGCGAGCTGGCAGGCCGCGACGCTCCGACTCGCCGTTCCGATCGCGCTCGCGGCTCTCGGCGGCATCTTCGCGGAGAAGAGCGGCGTGATCAACATCGGGATCGAAGGCCTGCTCATCGTCTCGGCGTTTAGTGCAATCGTCGCGACGTTCTGGCTCGGCGGCGGCGAATCCACGTTCACCATCTCTCATCACTGGTGGGGGCTGCTCGCCGGCGTGCTCGTGAGTACGCTCTTCGCGCTGTTGTTCGCGATCGTCTGTATCGAGTTCAAGGCCGATCAGATCATCGCCGGCCTCGCGCTCTGGCTGATCGCGCTGGGACTCGCACCGTTCGTCTCGCGGCTGGTCTTCGAGAGTCCAAACACGAGCGACGTCGGGACGTTCGACAACGTCACGATCCCGCTCCTCTCGGAGATTCCGCTGTTCGGACACCTGCTGTTCGACACGCCACCGCAGGTCTACATCATGCTCGGCGCGTTCGTCTTCGGCTGGTTCGTCCTCAATCACACGCGCTTTGGCCGGTGGGTCGTCGCGAGCGGCGAGAATCCCAAAGCTCTCGACACGGCCGGCGTCGACGTGCAACGAGTCAGATATACGGCCGTGATCCTCTCGGGCGTGTTCGCGGGCCTCGGCGGTGCCGGGTTCGCACTCGGCTACCTCGGCACGTTCACCGGAACCGGCGAAACCGTGATCGACGGTCGCGGTTTCATCGCGATCGCGACGTACCTGCTCGCGAACTACCACCCAGTCGGTGCACTGGGCGGTTCGCTCCTCTTCGCCGGGTTGGACGCGATGCAGACCCAACTCCAGGGTGCCGGCATCTCCGTCCCGACGAACCTCATCCAAATCATCCCCCACGCGACGGTGATCGTCGTGATCGCACTCGTCGGTCGCACCAGACTGCCCGACGCCGCCGGCGATCACTACGAATCCGGCGAGGACTGACTCTCCGTCGGCTCGAGGCATCGAACGAACGCCTCGAGCGCCCGATTCTCCAACTTTGGTTCCACTGTCGCCCATTCGACACCACACGCACGTCCCGAGTCGGTCGGTCGATGGCTTCTTGCCCGTCCTCGAGCCAGTAGCAGCTATGACGGACTTACTCGAGACGGCCCGCGACGTTCAGTCGAACGCCCACGTCCCCTACTCCGAGTACCCGGTCGGCGCTGCCCTCGAGACGGCAGACGGCGAGGTCTTCGTCGGCTGCAATCTCGAGAACGCGAACTACAGCAACAGTCTTCACGCCGAAGAGGTCGCGATCGCCGAGGCGGTCAAGAACGGGCATCGCGAGTTCACTCGAGTGGCCGTCAGTTCTGGCCAGCGAGATGGCGTGACGCCCTGTGGGATGTGCCGCCAGACGCTCGCCGAGTTCTGTGACGACGACCTCGTCGTGCTCTGTGATCGCGGCGACGACGAACCACCAGCGGAGTACACGCTGGGCGAGTTGTTACCCGATACGATCACCGAGGAGATGCTCGAGTGAAGACGCTCGAGTGAGGTCGGTCGTCGATCGCGGCGTCCGCGTCATTCGCGTCGTTCGAGGTATTCGAGTTAGAACTGCCGTTCGAACGGGAGCGTGTCGGAAACGGTGTAGTACGGACCGCCGAGACGACCGACGGTATCGAGGTCGCGCATGTCGAGTTTGCCGTCGGTGAGCAGTCCTTCGTCGACGTGGACGTACTGAACGTCGCCGAGAATCATCAGTTTGTCGTGAATCTCGATCGAATCGTAGAGGGTACACTCCATCGAGACGGCCGCGTCGGCTACCCGCGGCGCAGCGACGGTTTCACACTCGCCGCGGTCGACCTCGGCGAGGTTGAACTCACTCTCGTCTTCGGGAATCGCCGCCGACGTGTGGTCCATCCGTTCGATATCGGCTTCCGTGACGACGTTGACGACGAACTCCTCGGTCTCGAGGGCGTTTCTGGCCGTATCTTTCAGTTCGTCCGGTTCGCCGTTCGGCGAGTTGAACAAGACGGTCGGTTCCTGTAACGAGACGTAGTTGTAGGAGCTAAACGGTGCCAGATTCTCGGCGCCGTCCGCGCTTTGCGTGCTGATCCAGGCGATCGGACGCGGCGTGACGACGGTTTTTACGAATCGTGCGACTTCGTCCTGTGTTCGTTCCGATGGGTCGAACGCGTGCATCTCTCTCACATAGTGACCTGGCTGCTGTAACTGTTTGTGTCGTTCGTCGGGGGCGTTCGGTTAGTTTAACCGGACTGTGGCGGGATCGAACGGGTTCCGGATACGGACTCGCGTCACCTGCGAAGCGTCGGTATCAGGGGCCGATCCTGCCAACCAGCACGGTTACTCGTCGCCCTCGAGTACGTCGTGCAGAATCGTCCGGTGACAGCGTTTCGAATCGGTGTTTTCGAAACAGACGAGCGCGATCGATTCGCCGCTCTCGAGACGCGTCTCGAGGTCGCTGCGCGCCTCACGTGCTTTGCTCGAGTCCTCGAGAGAGGAGCGATAGCGCTCCTCGAAGTCGACTTCCTCCCAGGCGGCGTTGTGGGCTCCCTCCTCGCAGAGGCCGCGCATTTTGTAGTCCTCGACGGTCGACTGAAACGACTCGAGGAGGTCCGCTGGCGGCCCGAGTTCGGGATAGTTCTCGTCGACGGCGGCGTGGAACCACGACGTCGGCTGGCGAACGACGCCGACGAGCGTCGCCTCCGCGGGTAGCGACGCGAGGTCGTGTTGGATCGCGGCGACGTAGGTGTCCGCGAGCGTTCCCTCGCTCATAGCCGCTTGGAGGCCGTCCGCACGGACAAACCTGTTGGCGGGCAAATTCGAATATGGGGTCAAGACGCTCGTCGACAGATCGACGTCCGCTCCGAAACTGTCGCGCTCGAGGGACTACTCCTCGAGCGTGCCGTGTGAGAACTTGAAGTGGTGGTCCGGTTCGTCGTCCGCCGCGGTCTCGAAGTAATCGAGCGTGGTGTGAAGCGACTGGGCCTCGCTCGCGAGTTGATTCGCGCTCGTGGTGACCTCCTCGAGCGAACTCGTCTGCTCTTCGGTCGCAGCGGCGACCGTCTCCGTCTCCGCCGTCACCTGCTCGCTCAGTTCCGTCGCGTTCGTGATCAACTGCCTGGCGTCCTGGGTCGAGTCGGACTGTTGCTGGCTGAGCGACGCGATCTGTTGAACGCCACTCGAGGTCGAGGTCGTGTACGTCGCGATGCTCTCGAGAGTGTCGACGGTCTCTTCGATCACCGCCTTGCTCTCGTCAATCTCGCTTCGCGTCGTCTCGACCTCCCTAGTCGTCCGCTCGAGTTGCGACTCGAGAGAGGCGATGATCGTGTCGATTTCGGCGGCGGACTCTTTCGTCTCCCTGGCCAGTTCTTTGACCTCAGCCGCGACGGTTCCGAACTCCGTCGTCTCCGTCGTCTGTCTCGACGCCTCGATGTTCGCACTCAAGGCGAGGAGGTCCGTTTGTGCCGCGTGCTCGGAGATCATGTCGACGATCTCCTCGATTTCGGCCATCTGTTGCTCGAGTTTCTCGATCTCTCGTAGGGTTTGTTTGGATTCCTCGTCGATGCGAGACATTGCCTCCTTCGCATTACGGGCCGTCGAGCGCCCCTCCTCTCCGGCCGCCGCCGTTTGCGTCGCCGAGTGGCTCACCGATTCGGACAGCGACGCGATGTCGTCGGCCATCTGTTCGATTTCGGCCATCTCCCCGGCCGCGGAGCGGAACATCGTGTGTTGGTGATCGATGTGCGAGGAGATGTCCTGGACGGCCGTCGACACCTGCTCGCTCGCGGCCTGGACCTCCTCGACGTTCGCCGTGACCTGCTCGCTGTGGGAGGCGACGTCGCCCGCGAACCGTTTCGGATCGTCGATCGTCGTCTCGATCCGCTCGATCATCTCGTTGTACTCGGCGGCGACCTGCTCGATGGCCTCGTTGCCTTCCTCGACGTCCATTCGCTGCGTGAGGTCGCCCTCGGCTGCCTGCTTCATCACGTCGCTCGCTTCCTGCTCGAGTTGTTCGACCAGCACCTCGAGCGTCTGCTCTCGGCGCTCCGCTCGCTTTTTCGCCGTGTTGACCTCGTGAAGCGTTTCTCGCAACGAGTCGCGCATACTCCGGAACGCGGCGTACAACTCGCCGATTTCGTCGATTCGATCCGACTCGAGTTCCGTCTCGAGGTTCCCTTGCTCGACTTCCCGCGTTTTGGCCGTGAGTTCGTTCAGCGACCGAGACATGTTTCGGCCGACGACGACGCCGATCGTTCCCAGGCCGAGCAACGAGACGAGCACGAGCGCGATCACCGAACGCGTGACGCTCTGGTGGAGGTCGTAGGCCGCGTCCATCGGCGTGTGGGCCATGATGACCCAGTCCGTTCCGTCGACCGGCGCGTAGCCGAGGGCCATCTCGCTGCCGCCGACGTCGGACTCGAGGTAGCCGGTTTCGCCCTCGAGTCCGCTCTCGATTGCGGTCGCACGCGGATCGTCCTCGTCGTCGACCGCGTGGTGTTCGTCCGTCGCGGCCTCGTCGTCGTGGCTCATGACGACCTCGCCATCCTCGTTGACGATCTGGGTGAATGCGTCGTCCTCGAGCGACGGCGAGGCGAGTTCGCTCGCGTGGTCGTCCTGATCGATGACGAAGACGACCCCGCGATCGGAGTCCTCGGGGACCGAACTCGTGATCGCGATCGAGGCGTTATCGGTCACTGGATCGTCGTACGGGTCCGTGAGGTGGATTCCCGACTGGCCGTCGTGGAGCGTGTCGTCTGTCGCCCAGTCGACGCCCTCGTCCGCGAAGCTGACGCCTTCGGCCTCGTCGTCGCTACTAATGAGGACCTCGTAGTCGTCCGTCTCGATGTAGTGGGCGGCGACGACGCTATCCGGGGCCGAGGAGACCTCGCTCTCGAGAGTCAACTCGATCTCGCCGTCCGTGCCGCTGTTGATCACGTTGGACTCGGCCAGCGTCCGCACGTGATGTTGGTACCGATCGATGCTCTCGGCCAACACGTTCGATTGGAGTTGCGTCGACTGCTCGAGTTCATCCGCCGTTTCGGCCTCGAGTGCACTGCCCGTTTGCAGGTAGATTACCCCGCCGATCGAGGTGATACAGAGAATAATGACTGCAAAGAGGACGAGCATTTTCCGCGAATACGACCGCCGGATCTCGTCGGGGAGCCGGCTTGATAGAGTACTCACCGTGGCCGGACACAAGATTGTGACCAGTAAAAAGGTATCGAGAATATTATTATTCTAAACGAGAGTATCATCCAACGAAACTACTCAGTGAAAATACGTTCCCAAAGTGGTACGAATAGTTTGTGCGGCCGATGGACCTCGAGTCACCGACTCGATGGCTGCGAATCGCCGTCTCGAGCGGTAATCTCGAGTCCGATTAGCTGGCCTCATTGCGAAGCCAGTTCCTCGCGCGTGCGACGAGCGCGGTGACGACGGCGGCGAGGGCGACGAGGACGGGGCCACCGGCCGGAATCCCGTCGTCGTCCGCCTCGTCGTCCGCGGCGTCGACGGTCAGCGTCGACGACGTGGAGTCGGTCTCGCCGGCTTCGTTCGTGACCGTCAGCCAGACCGTGTACTCGCCGGGTTCGTCGATCGACTCCACTGCCGTCTCGCCCTCGAACTCCGTGTCGTCGATCGTCCACTCGAAGGACTCGAGGTCGTAGTCGCTGTCGATCGACGCGTCGGCCGAGAACTCGAGGTCCTCCCCGGCCGCGACCGTCTCGGTTGCGAGGTCGATGGCAGCCGTCGGTTGGCCGGTGTGACTGACGGCGTAGACGCCGTTTTCCGCCGCGGACGTCTCGGTCTCGAGGAGGTGATCGCTTCCACCCTCGCCCTCCTCGACGACGGACGTGCCGAGTGGCTCCCAGCCGTCGTCCGTCGCGGCGAAGATTCGGACCTCGCTTGCACTGGCACTGTCACTGACGCCCTCGAGGGTGGCCGGATCGAGCGCAAACTCCATCGTCGTGGATTCCCCGACAGCACTATCGGAGACGCTGACCATGCTGACCCCGAGGGTCTCACCCGGCGCGTCCCCGTTCGTCGCTGGCTCCTGATTCAGGTCTCGAGCCGCCACCGACCACGACGGATCCGGGTCCTCGAACTCGAGCGATTCGACGGCCGTCTGGACGAACGTCGTCGGCTCCGTCTGGGAGACCGTGCCGGATTCGGACTCTTGGGTAATGACGCCGCTTGGTGTGGAGCCGATTAGGTCGTCCGAGGAGTCTCCACCGGAGTCGGGTGGGGGGAGGGAGATGCCGCCTCCGCTGCCGTCGTCATCGTCGTCATTATCATCTGTTTCATTCAATTCAACTGATGTGTTGTCCTCATCTACCGATGAACTTACGGTGACACCTATGTCACCACTAACAGATTCTATAGTCGCTCCATCATCAGTCAGCATGGTAACTGCTGAAACGCTTCCTATTGTGAGACCAAATAGAATCATCACTCCGAGTAGACCGAATACAACGGGGTGATGAGTCTTTGATCCCATAGAAGGAAAATTATAGCCAGTTTCCTTAAGTAGCTTTACTGGCAGTTATAGTGGCACATCTGTTCTCGATTGTTTAAGTTGACTATTTCGAGTCGCTAACACCAACGACATTCTATATTTGTATAGACTGTACCCCATTAATAGAATATGTTTGTATCAAGATATAGACCTTATTTCGTTTTGCTATTTAATTATCAAGCGTTGATTCTGCATCAAGTTCGATCTCGCCACTAATCTCATCTATATTTGCCCCACCCTCGATGGTTAAGTCAAGGTCACTGCCGGCGCTGCTACTGAGTTCGTCTCCAACGTTATCGTCTTCTTCGCTATTGACAGTCACAGTTACTTCAACATAGATGTCAAATGTTTCTTCATCCTCAATTTCCTCAATTTCCTCTTCATTTAAACCATCGAGGTCGTCATAAATATCAATTGAACCGAGTGACTCAGTTGCTGAACCCGATTCATACACTGTTTCGTCGCTTTCTTGATCAAACTCCTCTAGGTCAATGTTGTGTTCGCCTTCTGAAATAGTAACCAAGTCATCTTCATCCTCATCGTAATCAACAGCGGCATCAATAGTGATATCCGCTTGGGTCTCCTCCCCGTCTAGGTTTGACCACTCAACTGTGATCTCTGGGGTGATTTCGATCGATTCAATTTCACCATTCTCATCTGCTTGAACTTCTGCAGAGTCACCGTCAAGGTCGTAATCTGTTGCTAGTGCAGACTGAGACCCGTAAAACAGTGCACCGGCACCCACTGTGGTGAGAGCTGCCGTCGCCGCGCCTGATCTGAGAACTGTCCGTCGCGTCAGTAGTCCGTTATCTTCTGTCATTGTTGCACTTCAACCACTGGGTAGGGTTGATATCAGTGAATTTGTATGAGATATGGTAAAGCTTTCGTTCGTGAATATCGTGTTATCTAATAGGTTGTACTATCCAACAAATCGGTGAAAGATACCATACTACTATAAATTCCTCGAGTACGTCAAAAGGCCTCTTGTAGCTGAAACAGCCACTTCTGCAGAATCGGTCGTGGGACGCTTCTCCTCGAGAACACATCCAAAAATACACCTATGACAGTGTCACACAACCGTTAGTTGGGCCTATCAGTCGTGATAATTCCCAGGATGACGACAACTCCGGCGAGCAGGGAGACCAAGACGAGGAATCCGAGGTTCGAGACCCCGCCGACGATTGCATCGAGGGCGATCAGCGTCGGGACGCCCCACTGGACGCCAATCGCGAGCGAGCGCAGCCACCCGGGTTCGCTGTCCGCCGATCCCTGCGTGAGGACCTGGCCGTAAACGACCACGACGATCGATCCGACGAGCAACGACTGCTGGGCCGCCTCGAGGAACTCCGGCGGGACGCTTTGGCCGCCGTAGAGGACCGGATCGCGCACGAGTTGGGCGTACAGTTCCATCGCGAACCACGCCGCGAGGCCGGCCAGCCCCGAGACACGCATCAGGTATCCGTTCATTATCACTGATCAGATAACTCAGGGAAGATAAGTTTTTAGCTTTGAGTTATCACTGCGACGACGACCTACAATAGCCACGGATTCAGCTGCGAAGGCAGTGTTCACACGCCTGTCAGGAGCATCGGTTGCTCCTTGAGCGTGCACGTACGGACGTTCTGGCGTCCGGAGGTATTTACACCAGTAGCTCAAACCGCTGTACTCAATGACCGGCGACAGCGAAAATCCCAACAGCGACGTGCAGTACCACCTCGAGGTGTCGGCCGACGACGTGGCGGACACCGTGCTCCTCCCCGGCAATCCCGAACGCCTCGAGAAGATCGTGGAGTTCTGGGACGACCACGAGATCAGGGCCCACCACCGCGAGTATCGCACCGCGACGGGGACGACCGACGGAACGCCGATTTCGGTCACCTCCACCGGCATCGGGAGCCCCTCGGCTGCAATCGCCGTCGAAGAACTCGCTCGAGTCGGCTGCGAGACGTTCATCCGCGTCGGCTCCTGTGGGGCGATCCAACCCGAGATGGATGTCGGTGACTTGGTGATCACGACCGGAGCCGTCCGACAGGAAGGCACCAGTGACGAGTACGTCCGCGAAGACTACCCCGCGACGGCCGACTACGAAGTGGTCTGTGCGCTCGTCGCCGCCGCGGAGCGACTCGGCTACGACTACCACACCGGCGTGACGATGAGCGCGGACTCCTTCTACGCCGGCCAGGGCCGTCCGGGATTCGAGGGCTTCGAAGCCGCGGGAGCCGACGACCTCGTCGATCAGTTGAAGGACGCGAACGTGAAGAATATCGAGATGGAAGCGAGCGCGATCATGACCATCGCGAACCTCTATGGACTCCGCGCGGGAGCTGTCTGCACCGTCTACGCGAATCGCGAGACCGGTGCGTTCCGAACCGAAGGAGAATCTCGAGCAGCCGAAACCGCGACGCTCGCAACTCACTTACTCGCGAAGATGGACGCCGTCAAACGAGCGCACGGGGCCGAACGCTGGCACGCCGGGCTTGCACTCGAGGAGGACTGAGTCGGAATTTCTGAGCCGGAACGCCTGGGCGGGAGCGAACAGACTGAGAGAACGCTGACGAAACGACGACGGCGAAGTTGAGTCACACACTGGCCGATTATCTTCCAGACTGGCCGCGTGGGTTGTGATTGACGGCTTCACGTGGAACGACGCCTCGAGCGTGGCGTCTGGTCCATCGATAAAGTGGCGCGTTTCGGTGGCCGTGAAAACGAGGCCTCGAGTGAGAGGGAGAGAGTGAGAGAGGAGAGAGTGAGAGAGGAGAGAGTTAGATGCCTGCGATTACGTTTGCTCGCTCTCGTGAAGCTGGGACATCCGACTCTCGAGGTCGATACCGCGCTTGTTGAAGTACGCGACACGGGTACGATAGAAGATGTACCCGACGAGCATCCAGGCGGCGATGACGCCGGTCATCAGGGGGAGTTGCGTCGTCGTCAGGATCCAGAGGAACGCCGCGGAGACGACGGCACCGACCGCAGTGAACTTGAGCAGCCAGGACGGCAGTTTGTACAGCGAGTACTCGTATCGCTGTGGAAAGACCTTCGGCAGGTTCCACAGCGCGATGCCGGAGACCGCGAGGCCGAAGAGGATGGTCAACGAGAGCGCGACAGAGAGGGTCACGACGCCTGGGGAGAACGGTGCGACCAGGAGCGGTGGAATTCCGAGCACGAGCACGGCGACGTGCGGGGAGTCGTACCGATCGTGGATCCGGGCAATCGGTGACGGGATAATGTCGTCACGCGCGGCACGCATCAACAGTCTCGAGTACGCCGTGTAGGTCATGTTGATCGACGTGAGCGCACCCATCGCCGCGGCAGAAAGGATGAGTGCGGTTATCGGTGCCGGGAAGTTGTCCAGCGAGACCTGTGCGAACGCCGCATCCATGTTCCCGAGAGCGACGTGACTCGTCGTGCCGATGAGGACGACGATGAGGCCCACTAATAGCGTGATCGAAATCGCCGCAGACAGTCCCAGAACGCGTGGGATATTTTTCGCCGGATCTTTCATCTCCTCACCGAGTTCGACGACGAGTCGGAATCCGCGCAACGGGAAGTAAAGCGAGACGACGGCGACGATGACCTCGCCACCGCCGTACGGGAACATCTCCGAGTAGTTGCCGGTATCGATGATGAACGCACCGGGAACGATGAATGCGAGCATCCCGAGGATGATGACCGCCACCATCAGGAACTGGATGATCGCGACCATCTTGATCCCGAGAACGTTCAGGACGATGAAGGGAATAAGGAGTCCGTAGATCAACCCAAGTTCTGGGATCTCCGGGATGACCGAGATGTTGTCCGCGACGAACCCAGCGTATTCAGCGAATCCGAGCGCGATGAACAACATCCCTGCCCAGACGCCGGGAATCGTAATCCACGGCAGCAAGAACCCCCAGAACGGACCGACGAGTCGAGACGCGTAGACGTACGTCCCACCCGCAACGGGAATCGCACTCCCGAGTTGCAACGACATGATGATTCCAAACGTGAGCGGAATCAACGCGAGTAACAACGCGAAAATGATCCCTGGCCCTGCATCTCCCGCGAGCTCGCCAGGAAGCACGAACGCACTCACCCCGATGACGTTGCCGATAATCAGTACCGTTGCCCCAATGAGCCCGACTTTTTTGTCGATTATTTTATGGTCTGCCATTGTTGCCAATTAGTTGGGTCGGTTAGAACAAGACTGGTATTCGATAACAATGTTGCGAATTACCGATCCGCATGGATACATTGGTTGTATGCGGTGAAATATTTGTTAACATATGTCATTGTATCTAAACCACCCGGTGAAGATCGAGTCGATGTCACTCGAGTCCAGAACGCGTCCAGTCCGCCCGAGCCAGTCGACGGCTGAGATCTCGAGGAGCGGTAGCCGTCGTTGAGTCAACGCTCGAGGACGCGACCTTGCTGCGACGGCATCGGTTCGTCCGGTGTGAGACTCTCCGTTTCGTCCGTGGCCCGAACGGGAACCAAACAGCGTAGATGCGCGAGGACGAATCACCGAGCCGTCAGTCTCGGACCCGGACGATTCCTTCCTCGAAGACCTTCCGGTTGGGAACGATGTACTCCTCGGAGTCGTCTTCGATTTTCGTGACGAAGAGGTCGACTTCTTGAACGATGCCGGATTGCTCACCGATTTCGACCCGGTCGCCGATCCCGTACGGCTGGTTGAGTAACAGATAGATTCCCGCGGCACTCGAGACGAGGAAGTCCTGTGAGGCGATGGCCCCGACGATGACCGCGCCGATTGCGATCACCGTGAGCAAGATGAGCAACGGCGAGACGAAGACGCCGATCTGACCGAGCGCGATGACGAACGTGACGAACAAGACGGTGTACTTGACGAGTTTCGGCACCAACGAGACTTCCGGGACTTTAACGCCGCGAAGCGACTCGCCGACGACCAACTCGGCCTTATCGGCGACGATGAAGCCGACGATGAGGACGAGAACGGCGATGAACACTTGCGGAATGAACTCCGTTACCCGCATCCAGAACGCATCGGTGTCGAGTAACTGCGCGATGTGAATCGCCGTGAGGACGGCGATGCCGTAGATGAACCACGAACTCAATCGAGCGACGATTTCGACCGTCGACGTGCCGATCGACTGGGCGGTCCGCTCGAATGGCGTTCCCTCGACCGCGTCCGGAACACCGGATGCCGTCAACAGTTCTTCGTTGAGTCGGCCGACGAGGTAGCCGACGACGACACCGAGTGCCAACACCGCCATGGCTATGACGGCCGGTTCGTCGATGAGGGTCTGCCAGTCCATATCAGTACGCCTCCGGATCGACCTCCAAAATAAGCTCACCGGCCTTGAACGCCCGGACGAGCCCATCACTCTCCGAGAGCACGATCGTTATCGAGTTCGTATCTCGAGTGATCGCACCCCCGGCCATGTGCCGCGCGCCGAGTCCTTTCGGAATGTCGACGCCCTCGGCCGACGGCTCGAGGTATCGATAGGCGGAGACGATCTTCCCCGCATCGGAGATGACGAACGCACCGTCGAGTCGCGAGAACTCCTTTAACATCACGTTGACGATGGGGTCGCCGACGTGGACGTGGGATTTCTCGAACGGATTGTACGACAGCGGTCGGGATTTGTTCATCACCTTGCCCGCGTCGCCGACGACGAAGAGCGCACCGACGGGCTTTCCTTTCTGTCCCTTCTGTCCGAGTTCGATCGCCAACTCGAGGACGGATTTAATCACTTCCGGGTCCGCTCGAGATTTCACGAAGAGGTCGTAAATGCCGGTGTGTGCCTCGCCGTCCGCACGAACGCGCGCGAGCGTATCGGTTTCGCCGCTGAACACACTCGTCGCACAGACGAGTTCGTCCCCGTCTTCGATGACGTCCTGTTCGAGTGCGCCCTCGAGCGCGAATCGAATTCGGTCGGTAAGATCGTCGAACGAGAGTGGGAGTTCGACGAACGTCTCTGCACCCACCGCGTTTTCCGTTCCGACGACGACTACGTCGACATCCTCGATCGCTTTGAATCGCTCGTAATACGAGCCACTCGGCGAGAAGAGGAAAACCCCATCGACGTCCGAATAGAGATCGCCGAACACGTCGTCTAAGCCGTCCATTGATCATATAAGTCGTGTCCGCGCGAATAAACGTTGTGGACCGTCTGACGCGTGTCTGCCACGTTGCGTTTCGACTTCACTCGAGGCCACTGTTGGGGCAGTGGCCAGTTTCAGCTTCGGTCCGATACTCGAGAGCTGTAGCTCGCGTATTTGCTCGCCGCAACAATGCGCGGGACCGGATTCGAACCACGCCCGAGAACCTGCGCCGTGGGCACAGAACCTCGGTCTAATTCGAACCGCCGACCGCATTCTCCGCTCACGGGGTTGTTCGCGGAGAATGCGCGGGACCGGATTTGAACCGGCGGACCCCTACGGGACAGCGTCCTAAGCGCTGCGCCGTTGGCCTGGCTTGGCTACCCGCGCTCACGAACAAATTTTCACGAACTGAGTAAGTACCTGTCGATACGCGTCATCGCTGTTTCACTGGCTCTTCGGGCGACCAGTCCGGCGGCACGATAAACGTCACATGCTCTGCATCCCGGAGTTGGTGGAGTTCCGCCGCTTGTTCGGCCAGCGATCGATTCCGATACGGCATCTCGAGGCCGCAACCGGTACACACAAGCTTGCAGGTTGGCTCTTTCATAGACGAGACGCAGCCGTGGTCCGAACCCGAACGACGAGCGTCATCGTATACTGGCGCGAGTACCACGGTTTAGTAGTTGTATCCTAGTGAAATTGGCAGTGAACGGCCAATTTCCGGACTCGTTCGTAGCTGAACGTTGTCCGGGACAGAACCCCATTGGACCACTGTTTCGGAGATTTGCACACCGAATCAGGTCGAATTATCGATATGTATGGCGTGACCCGTAACGTTATCCTCATTGGGGCAATACGTCGGCGTATGCACTCCGCCCGCGACAGACTCGAGTACGATGACTGGCTCGAGGAACTGGACCAGGTGGCCGATCGCCTCGAGCTTACGAGCGACGCTCGTTCGTGTGCGGTCGACCTCTTTCTCGCCGATGTCCCGGACGAAGACCGATCGAAGCAACCCGTTCTCGCGGCGAGTATCTACGCTGGTTCACTCGTCGCAGGCGACGGCCGAACGCAGGGTGATGTCGCCGAGGCAGCAGGTGTCTCACGGCTTTCGATTCAATCCCGGTGGAAAGATATCCTCGCGGATGCGGGTCTCGAGCCGCCCCAGTGGTAGGCTGATTGTTTGCCGTTCCGATCGTTTCACTCCCACAGTCTCACACTGCGTCAGTGTACGTGGACGATACGGTGGTGAAACTATCTTTGAGCAGCGAGAGAATCCCGCCGTTCACGGCGGGCGTGAATTCTCGACAGTGTGACGTACGTACAATCAGACGCTCACGTCGAGTAACAGGTGCTATCGGGGGTCCGTTTCTTCTTCCTCGACTACGTTCCCGTGTTCGTCGATTTCGCCCATCACGATTCGCGTACTCGAGATGATATCACCATCGTCGGCGCGCATGTGCTCGACGACGACGACCTCGAGTGGGTCGTGGCCCTGTTCTTCACGAATCTCGTTGATTCGCTCGCCACCCTCACGGGTCTCAGGAGAGACGACGAGGTAGTCGTACTGGGGCTCTGTAGCGATACCAGTCGGCTTCTCGAGACATCGAACCTCGAACTCGCGGCCGTGAGTCGCCGCGATTGGCTCGAGTTCCGCCTCGAGATTCGCTTTTCGCTCGTCGAACGATCTCACGCGTCGTTCGACGTGTCGTGTCTTTGGAGCGAGCTCGTCACTTGTCAGTCCCACGGTCACATCCCCGAGTTCGAACGCCCGTTCGAAGAGCCGACGATGCCCATCGTGGACGGGGTCGAACGTCCCACCGAGCGCGACGTCCATACGCCACCTCACTTGGGCGGTGCGTATAAAACGGTCGAATCACCGAACGAATTCGCGCCCAAAACGACGACCCACGCCCGAGGGAATACGTCATCCGTCGAAACTCACCTCCACATTGTTTTTAGTACTCCCCTGCAGTGTCCCCGGTATGGGATTAGACGAGGACTCACTCGAGTATCACCGCACCGATCCTCCCGGAAAAATAGAGATTTCGACGACGAAATCGACGAATACCCAGCGGGATCTCTCGCTCGCGTATTCACCCGGCGTCGCCGCCCCGTGTTTAGAAATCGACGAAGCGGACGACGAAGCCTACACGTACACGGCAAAAGGCAACCTCGTCGGTGTCGTCTCGAATGGCTCGGCCGTCCTCGGTCTCGGCGATATCGGTGCACAGGCGTCCAAGCCGGTGATGGAGGGGAAAGGCGTCCTCTTCAAACGCTTCGCCGACATCGACGTTTTCGACATCGAACTCGACGAAGCCGACCCGCACAAACTCGTCGAAGCCGTCAAAATGATGGAACCGACCTTCGGCGGCGTCAACCTCGAGGACATCAAAGCTCCCGAGTGTTTCACCGTCGAGGAACGCCTGCGCGAGGAGATCGACATTCCGGTATTCCACGACGACCAACACGGCACGGCGATCATCTCTGGAGCCGCGTTGCTCAACGCCGCCGATATTGCAGAGAAGGACCTCGAGGATCTCGAAATCGTCTTCTCGGGTGCTGGCGCGAGTGCCATCGCAACCGCCCGATTCTACGTTTCACTCGGGTGTGAGAAAGAAAACATTACCATGTGTGACTCCTCGGGGATCATCACCGCCGAGCGGGCACAGCGAGGCGACGTCAACGAGTACAAACAGCAATTCGCCCGTGACGTTCCAGAAGGCGACCTCGCGGACGCGATGGAGGGTGCAGACGTGTTCGTCGGCCTCTCGATCGGCGGAATCGTCTCCCAGGAGATGGTCCAGTCGATGAACGCGAATCCGATCGTCTTCGCGATGGCTAACCCGGACCCGGAGATCGGCTACGAGGAGGCGAAAGCCGCCCGCGACGACGACGTCATCATGGCGACGGGCCGTTCGGATTACCCGAATCAGGTCAACAACGTGCTCGGCTTCCCGTTCATCTTCCGTGGCGCGCTGGACGTGCGCGCGACCGAGATCAACGAAGAGATGAAGGTGGCTTGCGCCCAAGCGCTGGCCGATCTCGCCCGCCAGGACGTTCCGGACGCAGTCGTCAAGGCCTACGGCGACGACCCGATCCAGTACGGTCCGGACTATATCATCCCGAAACCCGTCGACCCGCGGGTCCTCTTCCGCGTCGCGCCGTCGATCGCCGAAGCTGCGATGGACTCCGGTGCCGCGCGCACCGAAATCGACCTCGAGGCCTACGAAGAGGAACTCGAGGCTCGACTCGGCAAATCGCGCGAGATGATGCGCGTGGTCCTCAATAAGGCCAAGAGCGAACCGAAGACCGTCGCGCTCGCGGAGGGCGAAAACGAGAAGATGATTCGCGCGGCCTACCAGATTCAAGAGCAGGGAATCGCCCTACCCGTCCTCATCGGCGACGAGAGCGAGATCCGCCAGACGGCGGCCAACCTCGGACTGGATTTCGATCCGCAGGTCGCCGATCCCGCGGTCGGCGACTACGAAGGGTACGCGGACCGACTGCACGAACTTCGAGCACGCAAGGGAGTCACGCGCACCGAAGCGGGCGACATGATCGAACGCGACTCGAATTACTTCGGGAGCGTGATGGTCGAACAGGGCGACGCCGACGCCATGCTGACCGGCCTCTCCCACCACTACCCGTCGGCCCTCCGCCCGCCGCTGCAGGTGATCGGCACCGCGGACGACGTCGACTACGCGGCCGGCGTCTACATGCTCGCGTTCAAGAATCGCGTGATCTTCGTCGCCGACGCGACGGTGAATCAGGCCCCCGACGAGGAAGTCCTCGCGGAGGTCACCAAACAGACCGGAAAGCTCGCCCGTCGTTTCAATATCGAACCGCGAGCGGCGCTTCTGTCGTACTCGAACTTCGGTAGCGTCAACAACGAGGGCACCCGCAAGCCGCGTAACGCGGCGCGGATGCTCCAGGACGACCCCGAGATCGACTTCCCGGTCGACGGCGAGATGCAAGCGGACACGGCCGTCGTCGAGGACATTCTCGAGGGAACCTACGGCTTCTCGGAACTCGAGCAACCCGCGAACGTGCTCGTCTTCCCGAACCTCGAGTCGGGGAACATCGGCTACAAACTGCTCCAGCGTCTGGGCGGCGCAGACGCCATCGGACCGATGCTGGTCGGGATGGACAAGCCAGTGCACGTCCTCCAGCGGGGCGATGAGGTCAAGGACATCGTCAATCTGGCGGGGGTTGCGGTCGTCGACGCACAACAGGAGTAGTCCCGCGAGCGAAGCGGAACGCTGAGCGAGCGGCTTTTTGGTGGAGATTTTTGCGCGAGCGGTGAGCGAACGTGTGAGCGAACTCGAGCGGAAAAAGGTCCAAGCGACATCGTCAATCTGGCTGGTGTTGCGGTCGTCGACGCGCAACAGGAGTAGTCACGCGAGCGAAGCGGAACGCTGAGCGAGCGGCTTTTTGGTGGAGATTTTTGCGCGAGTGGTGAGCGAACGTGTGAGCGAATCCGAGCGCAAAAAGGTCCAAGCAACATCGTCAATCTGGCGGGGGTTGCGGTCGTCGACGCGCAACAAGAATAGCGCGATTTGGAGCCTGCAGGGTGAGAATCGCGACAGCCGAGCGGGTGAACTCCCCTCGAGTAGCCAGGTGTCGCCTTCGTTCGCGCCTCAGACGTCGAGTGAGTCGCGCTTTAATCGTTTTTGGTGTCATTCGAACGTAACCGCTCGAGTCGTGCTGGCGCGTATCTCGTTGCATATAAATATCCGCCGGGACTGGGTGTGGATATGCAAGATCAGGCAGGCTCTACGCGAAAGCGAACCGGTGGCCGACTCAAAAACGTCCGCAAGCGCCGTAAAGACGAACTCGGCCGTCTGCCGACCGAAACGCAAGTTGGCGAGCCACGATTCCGAACCGTCGATGTTCGCGGGAACGGAACGAAAACTCGCGCACTCGCGACTGACGTCGTCAGCGTGAACAAAGACGGCGAGACCGTCTCGGCCGACATCGAAGACGTCGTCGAGAACGACGCCAACCCGAACTACGTCCGCCGAAACATCATCACGAAAGGCGCCGTCATCGACACCTCGGAAGGGCAGGCTCGCGTCACCTCCCGTCCCGGCCAGACCGGACAGGTCAACGCCGTTCTCCTGTAGGAGCCACTGCACGTCAGTGCACACCTGATCGCCAGACAATTCGGCGATCAGTCCTCTAACCCGTTTTAGTTGGTACTATAGAGCGATCCGGAACCAAACTCGAGGTGCGACTCTCTTCTCAGCCCACGGGCCAACGTGAGCGACGCTGTTCGTGTGGTTCGCCTAACGGGGAGATCGGTCCGTCCCGTCCCAGGAGTACGAGCGCTTGAGGTCCGAATGGGCAGACTCGTTCACCCCAGTTGACACCCCCACAGCCATTTGTGAATCGGTGGTGTAGGAGGGCCGGATCGACAATGACTGACAGCACCATCATCCCACACCGGGAACTTGGAGTCGAATTCGGTGAGTTAGCGGGGCAACTGGAGGAACACTCCTACCCGAGTACGAACGAGGAACTCGTCGAAACGTTCGGCGAGCATATGATCGAACTTCCGAACGGGGCAGAAACGGTCCGCGATATCCTCGGTTCGTTTGCGAACGAAACGTACGAGTCGCCGAGTGAGGCACGGCAAGCGATGTTCAACATGGTCGGTAGCCGAGCGATCGGCCGACGGTACTACTCCGATCGCACGCCGCCCGCACTGGGGGAGAGACGAGAAGACGAACAACTCTCGTTCTGATACCCTCGATTCGGTCTCTCTCTCCTCGCAGCCGTGTCCTGTCAGTCCCATCGAAAGGAGCGAACGACACTGTCTCCGATTCTACCGGGACGAGCCGAAATTCCTCCCATCACGACCTCTCGTTCGGTAGTTTCACGAACCTATCGCTCAGGGCCGTGGCGCTGCCTTCTGAAGCGCTGTCTCGGCGATGTTCCCGCCGTAATCCGCACTTCGAGAGAGCGAGTCGACGATCAGCCCGAGCGATTGGGCCTGGACGGGCTCTAAGTCGCGCAACATGTCGTCGATCGTCCGCGTGTGCTCGTCGATCTCGAGAACGGCTTCGCGGGCGGCGTGGCCCAGTCGATTCGCCTCCTGGCTGTCCTCGGTGACGAGCGCGTCCATCGACTTCTCGAGGACGCCGGAGGCGTCGCCGTGGAGTTCGACGAGGGCTTCGGCGACGGCTTCGGGAATCTCCTCGAGTTTGAACGCGAGATTGCTGATCTTGGCGGCGTGATCGGCGACTCGCTCGAGTTGGCGGGCGCTCGAGTGGTAGTCGAAGCAGTCCTCGCGGGGCACGCCGAGTTCCTCCGCGGCACGAGGTGAGCGAAGCGTCGCCCGGAAAATTCGCGAGACGACGAGCCAGAGTCGGTCGACGTCGTCGTCGCGTTCGATGACGTCCTGTGCGATGTCGTCGTCGTTCTCGACGAGGGCGGTGACGGCGTCCTCGAGCATCGAACTGGCGATCAGACGCATACGAGAGACAGCGTTGACGATCGAGAGTTCGGCGGAGTCGAGGAGGTCTTGAATAACGACGCTGTCGGTCGTTTCGGAGAGCACTTCGACGCCGACGAGACTCTGCGTCGCGCTTCGGATCGCACTTCGCTGGTCGGTCGTGATCCGTCCGGCCTCGAGTCGGATGATGTCGAAGCCGCTGACGTACATCGTCATGACGGCTCGAGTCAGGCGCTCGCCCTCGAGGTCGTCGATCCCGAGGGTTCCCTCTTGGCGGTTGGTCTCGCTCTGTGGTGTGAGGAGCAGCGAGTCGCTCTCGGGGTAGAATTCGACCGTTGTTCCAGCGCTGACACCGTTGTCGGTCGCCCACGACTTCGGTAACGAGACGGTGTACGTCGACCCACCAGTTACCTGGACCTTTCGCGTCTCCATACGGATGAAATTCGGCGGCATCTGTATAAATACACTAGGTCTCTATAGATGGAGCACCTCTCGTCTCGATTATCATATTGGTACGATTGTGACCGACGTGGCCGAGAAGGTGGAAACAGCGTTCTCTGGTACCCAGTGTCGAACATAGGGCTATATAGATAACATAGTAGGGTATTTAGACGGGAGGAACGCTAGAGCAATGCGATGGGTACCGACCCGATTTCCGGTGGTGGCGACATCTCACGTCGTCGCGTTTTACTCGGTGTCGCAGGATCGAGTCTGATGGGACTGTCTGGGTGTATCGTCCACGGCGAGGACAGCGGTCTCGACGGCGAAATCGTGATCGACGGCTCGAACACGCTGTTGCCGAACAGTGCACTCGTCGCGGACCTGTTCAACTGGGAGAACAATCAAGTGAACATCCCGGTCAGGGGATCGGGGACGGGTGCTGGCTTCCAGCAGTTTTGCCGGGGTGAAACTGACCTCCAAAACGCCAGCCGAGATATTTCGGACGACGAGTTAGAACTCTGTGAGTCGAACGGCACTGAGTGGATTCAACTCGAGGTCGTGATGGACGGACTCGCGATCATGAAGCACCCGGAAAACGATTGGTGTGACTGCCTGACGACCGAGGAACTCGAGGCGGTGTGGCAAAACGGCTCGGATGTCGACACCTGGCAGGATATCGACGACGAGTGGCCTGACGAGGACATTTCCCTGTACGGTCGAGACACCGCGTCGGGGACGTTCGATTACTTTACGGAGACGATCAACGGCAGTGTCGGGGACATTCGAAGCGACTACAGTGGCACGCCGGATACGAATCAGATCATCAACGGCGTCAGCGGCAACCAGTACGCGATGGGCTTTGGGGGTGCCGGATACTACTACGAGAACGAGGACGATCTCGATCTGATCGCGGTGGACGACGGCGACGGCTGTATCTACCCCGAACCGGACACGATCGAGATGGACGAAGACGAGGAGGGGGCGTACACGCCCCTCGCGCGACCGATGTACCTCTACGTTCGCGAGGAGTCGTTGCGTCGGGAAGCCGTTCGAGAGTTCCTCCGGTTTTACCTCGATAATACCCAAGAGACGGCTCGAGACGTCGGGTTTTACGCCGTTCCCGACGAGACGATCGAAGAACAACGTGAGAAACTCGACGAGATAACCGAGGAGTACGAATGAACACTGATCGCAGACGGACGACGATACTGAGAGCGTGGCGACGAGTAGGGGGGCTCAAATGAGTACCGAGCCGGTCAATCTCAGTCGGGAGGACAATGACGTCGGGTCGTTTATCGACAGATTCGCGAAGTGGATTTTCTTTTCGTGTGCGCTCGTCACCGTCTTGACGACGCTGGCGATCATCCTCGTGCTCGTCGATGGCGCGGTCGACTTCTTCTCGGAGGTCTCGATCGTCGAATACCTCACGGGAACGGAGTGGAGCCCTCGAGACGCGAGTAATCCGAGCTTCGGCGTCTTACCGCTCGTCTGGGGGACGCTCGTCGTTACCGTCGGTTCCGCAATCATCGCGCTTCCGGTCGGGACGCTGACGGCGATTTACCTCTCGGAGTACGCCAACGAGCGCGTTCGCCGTCTCGTCAAGCCGACGCTCGAGGTGCTGGCCGGGATTCCGACGATCGTCTACGGATTCTTCGCGCTCTCGTTTATCACGCCGGTGATTCAGTACTTCAATCCGGATGTCGGGACGTTCAACGTGCTTTCGGGTGCCATCGTCGTCGGCGTCATGATCATCCCGATGGTGTCTTCGATCTCCGAAGACGCGATGAGTTCGGTTCCGGACTCACTTCGGAACGCGGCCTACGGACTCGGTGCGACGAAGTTCGAAGTGTCGACGCAGGTCGTCTTACCGGCGTCGCTCTCGGGAATCCTCTCGGCGTACATTCTCGCGATTTCGCGGGCGATCGGTGAGACGATGGCGGTCACGCTCGCCGTCGGGATGTTGCCCCAGATCTCGATGAGTCCGTTCGCCGAGATGCAGACGATGACGGCCTACATGGTCGAAATCGGCACCGGTGACGCCTCAGTCGGATCAATCGGGTACATGAGTCTCTTTGCGCTCGGCTTGACGCTGTTCGTAATGACCTTCTTGATGAACGTCGGTAGCATGTGGATTCGCTCGCGCTACCGGGAGGAGTACGAATGAGTACCCCCACCCACTCGGACGGACTCGACGTCGACGACTCCTCGATCCGTCGGATGCGGCTGTACGGACGCATCTTCCTCGCCTGTTGTATCCTGGCGACGCTCGTCGGAATCGTCGCCCTCGTCGCCCTCGTCCTCGACGTGGTCAACGAAGCCTGGGGCTGGCTCACGCTCGAGTTCCTGACCCACCCGCCGTCGTACCTCGCCGAGAACTACGACCCGTCGAACTACGGCGATCTCCCGACCGGTCCGGGTGGAATCTATCCGGCACTCGTCGGCTCGGTGTATCTCATCGCGATGACCGCCGTCTTCACGCTGATCCTCGGCGTCGGGGCCGCAATCTATCTCGAGGAGTACGCGAGGGAGACGTTCCTCACGCGCTTCATCGAGGCGAACATCGCGAACCTCGCCGGTGTCCCCTCGATCGTGTACGGTCTACTCGGACTGGCGGTCTTCGTCAGAGCGATGGGTGCTGGCTCGAGCCTCCTCGCCGGTGCACTCACGCTCACGCTGTTGATCTTACCGATCGTCATCGTCCAAACACAGGAATCGCTTCGTGCCGTCCCGGACTCGATGCGTCAGGCGTCGTATGGTACCGGCGCAACGAAGTGGCAGACGGTCAGAAACGTCGTGCTCCCGGAAGCGATTCCCGGCATCATGACGGGGATCATCCTCTCGCTCTCTCGAGCGATCGGTGAAACGGCCCCGATCATCATGGTCGGTGCGGCGACATCCATGTTCGCGCCGCCCGACATTACGGAGCCGACCGGCTCGTTCGCCGCGATGCCGATGCAGATCTTCACGTGGGCGAAAGAGCCCGAAGGGGACTTCCAACACATCGCCGCAGCCGGCATCATCGTCCTGCTGGCGGTATTGTTGCTCATGAACGCGGTCGCGATCTACATTCGGAACAAGTACGACCGTCGGTGACGGTCGACGGGCGAGGATTCGGTTTCACCGACTCGTTTTACTCCCAGTAAGTGGGCGTATCCGCAGCCGTCGACCTATATAGTCGTACAGAGCCATCACGAGGCGACAAGAGCCATCATAGTATCCTACTTAGTCGGTCAGCTGATGAATTGTCGTATAGATGGCACCGACAATCGACGACGAGGCGAGTTCCTCGCGTCCGTGGGAAAAGGCGCCGGAGCGAATTCCGCAACAAGTAACTGCTCGAGGCTCAAGGGTTACGTATCCCAAATGACCGCGAACGGACCTCAAACCGTCACGACATCGGAATCCAGCGATTCCACTGCTGACGCCGCGATGGCCGACAACGCGCCACTTGGCTCCCCGCGGGTCGACGATGCCGTCATCGAATCGCGCAATCTCGACGTCTTCTACGGTGACGATCAGGCCCTTCACGGAATTGATATGGACATTCCTGAACGCGGAGTCACGGCGCTCATCGGGCCCTCCGGCTGTGGGAAATCGACGTTCCTGCGCTCGATCAACCGAATGAACGACCTGATCGACGTCGCGCGCGTCGAGGGCGACCTCCATTTCCACGGGAAGAACGTTTACGACGAGGACGTCGACCCCGTCGCCCTCCGTCGGAAAATCGGCATGGTCTTCCAGAAACCGAATCCGTTCCCGAAGAGTATCTTCGACAACGTGGCCTACGGTCTCCGCGTGCAGGGGAAAGACGACGGCGACGTCGAGGCAAAAGTGCAGACGGCACTCGAGCGGGCGGCGCTCTTCGAAGAAGTCGAAGACCAACTCGACTCGAGCGGGCTCGATCTCTCTGGGGGCCAACAACAGCGACTCTGTATCGCTCGCGCGATCGCTCCGGACCCCGAGGTCATCTTGATGGACGAGCCAGCGTCGGCGCTGGATCCCGTCGCGACCTCGAAAATCGAGGACTTGGTCGAGGAGTTAGCCGAGGAGTACACCGTCGTTATCGTCACGCACAACATGCAACAGGCGGCGCGTATCTCCGATAAGACGGCCGTCTTCCTGACGGGCGGGAATCTCGTGGAGTTCGACGACACGAACAAGATTTTCAATAATCCCGAAAGCGACCGGGTCGAAGATTACATCACCGGGAAGTTCGGGTAACGACGGCGATCGAAGTGGTGTTTCTCGAGTTGCACGAACTGACGTATCGATCCGTTCGTGAGTGACCCTCGTAGCCATTGTGAGGTAGTACACCGCTGATCGCCAGCCGTGTCGGCGATCAGTGTGTGAATCGGTTCAGTTGGTACTGGAGGCCGTTCGGTTTTACCGACTTCGCCGAATCAGTCACTGGTGGAGTACAATCGCCAGCCCCCGCTATCGACGGACGCCTCCGTGGTCCGTGTCACTCGCAAGCACCCTGTTTATCGAAATCAGTCTGGTAGCTACAGTGTCAGTAACTACCAATGGTTCGCGAGAATCTCAGCAATAGTGTCTTCGGGGGTGCCAGACCGCGATGAGTTCGGACGAGGAGCGCTCGGACGAAGAGCCGTTTCATCCACTCGGCGAGTCGTGGCAAACGAGCCTCGAGGAGGCGCTCGAGGAGACCGAGTACGACGCGGAGTTGGGGATGGAGATGGCGGAAGACGCCATGCGCGTCACGGAGGGGACGCTCTCCGAGGAGGCGTTTTACGACCGGTATCACGAGGACGTTCTCGAGGAGTTCGGCGAGGATAATCGGCCCATAGCCGACGGCACGGAGTCGACGGCGGAGGGTCACGTCGACCGCGCTCTCGCCCAGGTCGGCGTCGGTGAAGAATCACGTCGCGGCGTCCTGAAGAAGATGGGCGGCGCTGGCGCGGTCGGCATGAGCGCGTGGGGGGCATCGAACAGCGACGGAAACGCGGAGTCGGCGTTCGCACAGGACGACGAGCAAGAAGCCGACGAACCGGACGAGTCCGACGAGGAGGGCGTGCAGTGGGGGATGGCACTGGATCTCGAGCACTGCGACGGCTGTCTCGCGTGCGTCACCGCCTGCGCGGAAGAACACAACTGGGAGCAGGGCGCGAACTGGATGTACGTCCTCTACTTCGAGGACGACACGCCGGGAGAGGCGAACAACGCGATGATTCGCCCGTGTCAACACTGTACCGACGCTCCCTGTGAGAAGGTCTGTCCGACGACGGCCAGACACACCCGCGAGGAAGACGGCCTCGTCCTGACGGACTACGATGTTTGTATCGGCTGTCGATATTGTCAGGTCGCCTGCCCCTACGGCGTTAACTACTTCCAGTGGGAGGACCCGGACGTCCCCGAGGGCGAACTGGACGAAGATCACATCTACGACGGCCGAGACCGACCGGTCGACAGTCGCGGCCCCAGAGGCGTCATGGAGAAGTGTACGTTCTGCCCGACTCGACAGGACGGCTCGAAAGACGAGGACATGATCGGGTCGACCGCCTGCGAGGAGGCTTGCCCGCCGGAAGTGATCCAGTTCGGAAACATGAACGACCCGAGCAGCGACCCACAGCGATACATCGAAAACACGGCGAAGAGTCGCACGCTGGCACGGATTTCCGGCGAGTTGCCACCTCCCGACGAGATCGAAGAACAACTCGAGGACGAGGATATCGAAGACGAGGACGACCAACTCGAGGCCGTCACCGACGCCGTCGAGGAACTCGACGAAGAACTGCTCGGACTCGCGCTCGCAATCGACGTTCTCGGCGAGGACGGCCACCCCGAAATCGAAGCGGACAGTACGTTAGCCAGCCAAGAAGAAGACGTGATCGAACTGGTCGAGGTCCTCGACGACCAGGGCCTCGATACCGAGGACGAAGACCTGCTCGTCGAACTCGAACTGGCGGACGAACCTGACGAAGACGAAGAGTTCGACGGAGCGAGCGACGCGATGGCGCAGGATCGACTCGAGGCGTACACCGGTGACGCGCCCTCGACGTTCAAACTCCTCGACGATATCGGCACGGACCCGAACATCGTCTACCTCGGTAACGAACCCGGGCCGAATGCAGAACAGGTCGAAGGACCCGTCGCGTACGACGATATCGGTCAGACCGACAATCGAAAGGACGTCCTCGACGAGGGAACCGTCGGCGTCGACGGCCCGTCTATCTGAGGCGGAACGAGAACGCCGCCGGCCCGGGATGACTCATCGATCGTGGAAATTCAGCAGTTCGTGGAAACTCATCAGTCCGTGGAGACTCGTCGGCTTTAGTACGCCTCACTCGAAAGACGACGTATGAGCGTTCGACAGCGGCTAATCGTCGGCAGTCTCTGGATTGGCGTCGCAGCAGTGATGGCAACGACACTCGAGCCCGGCCTTCCATCGACGCTCGGCGAAGGTGCACGCCTGTTCGTCGTGGTCATGGCGCTCTTTCTCGCCGTCGTGTACATCTTCGACCCGTGGGATATCCACAGCCGAGAGTACTTCGAGTAGGCAGGGGAGCGAGCGTGTGCTCGGAGTCGGGAACCGAAACAGTAGATAGTAGCACAGTTTCTTTATTCAGAATCGAACCTAAAATCGAATCGGGACAATTCGGTCACTCCATGTACGAACTGATCAGCATTTCGAGTGGCGCAAGAGTTTTGTATGTCAGCATAGTAGTGGGAATTAGGTGATTCGAAATGGGAAAGTCCGCATTTGAAGCGAACAATGGAGAAGAACTCACACTCACAGTGGACGATAGAGGGCGGGTAACACTCCCAAAAGAGGTTCGGGACCGATTAGGAATCGAATCAAACGATGAGATTCCTGCAACCCTCGTCGGGTCGGTCCTTGAAGTCAACCCCAAACCAAGCTCGAAATTGGAGACAGCAACAGCCGGTCAGAAGAACTGGGAGAACACGACACCAACTGATGCCGGAGAAACCCTCTTCGGGCCGATGGACCAGTGAGCGACTATCCGATGACTGATTCTCTCCCTACTGAAGTGACAGTTCTCACTGACGTGAACGTACTAGCAATCGCGCTCACCGATGATCATCCTGCACATGACGATGTGTATCCGTGGGTCCAAAACGCAATTGATGGGCCAAACGTCTTGCTCGTGTTTGATTATTATCCGTTGCGAGCGCAGTATCTGATGACGAGCAATTTTGGAGTAGACGCAGTTGCTGCTCGAAATGCTATCCAATCACTTGTTCGTAGCCCTGCACGAATCGTCAGTGCCACCGAGACAACGCTGCTTGAGGCGTACGAGATCAGCGCTGAGAAAAACCACGACGTGTACGATTCGTTCATCGTTGCGCTTGCACGAGCATATGACGCCGATTACTTGATTACAACTGACGGCGATTTCGACGATCTTTGTGACGACGAAGATGTGAAATACGTCAATCCAATCCCAACTGAGACACGTGAGAAATTAACCCTAATTGATGGATAGTATGGTCTGTGATGCAGATGCGGCCTGTACTTACCGCGATTTTCACGATTTACTCTGAATAAAGAAACCGTATTACCAACTACTGGAAACGTAGTCGTCGGCTCTCAGTCGGTACCCCGACTGAGCATTTGCGACCGTGGCGAATTCCACGTCACCCTCGAGGTTAGTCGTCGGCTGGTGTGAGTGGTTTGGTGTCAGCGGCGAGCAACCGGTCGAGTGAGTCGACCATCGCCTCGACGCTGGCGCGGGTGATGTCGGCTTCGCTGCGGGCGACCGTGACCGAGCGATCGTTACGGACCATCGTGACTTCGACGGTGACGACGGCGTCCGTGCCGCCCGTCACGGCGTTGACGTGGTAGGACTCGAGTTCCGCGTCGGCCATCGAACCGAGCGCCTCGCGGACGGCGGAGACGGCGGCGTCGACGGGTCCGGAACCGGTACCGCTGGCGACGCGTTCCTCGCCGTCGACGGCGAGTCGGATGCTCGCGGTCGGAACCGCGCCGCCACTGGTCGCGGAGAGATCCAGCAGTTCGACGACGCGTTCGCGGTCGTCCCCGGTCACGTCTTCGGCGATGGCGAGCAAGTCGGCGTCCGTGACCCGACGGCCGCGGTCGCCCAGTTCCGTAACCCGCGTCGCGATTTCGGCGATCGAATCGTCGTCGGCCTCGACGCCGTGTTCCTCGAGCGTGGCCTTGACGCCCGCGCGCCCGGTGTGTTTTCCGAGTGCGAGGCGTCGTTCCCGCCCAACCGTCTCGGGGGCGTAGGGCTCGTACATCTTGTCGTCCTTGAGCGTCCCGTCGGTGTGGATGCCGCTCTCGTGGGTGAACGCGTTCTCGCCGATGACGGCTTTGTTCGGCGGGAGTTGGACGCCCGTCGCTCGTGAGACGTTCTGTGCCACGTCGTACAGTTCCTCGAGTTCGAGCGTCTCGACGTCGTAGACGTGCGAGAGGGCGATCGCGACCTCCTCGAGCGAGACGTTTCCGGCGCGTTCGCCGAGGCCGTTGACCGTACAGTGGACGAGGTCGGCACCGGCGGAGACGGCCGAGAGCGCGTTCGCGACGCCCAACCCGAGGTCGTCGTGCGTGTGGGCACTGACGGGGCCGAGTTCGGCGAGTCGCGAGACGGCCTCGGCGGTGCGTTCGGGGCCGGTGTGGCCGACGGTATCCGCGAAACAGACTCGGTCGGCTCCGGCCTCGAGGGAAGTCGACATAAGTTCCTCGAGGTATTCGAGGTCGGCTCGAGAGCCGTCCTCGCCGATAACTTCGACCCAGAGGTCGTGATCGGATGCGTACCCGACGAGTTCGGCGGTCGTCGCGAGGTTGTCCTCGCGGGAGGTGCCGACCTTGCCTTCGACGTGGCGATCGCTCGCGGGGACGACGAGGTGGACGCCGTCGACGTCACACTCGAGTGCGAGGTCGATGTCGGCTTCGATGCCGCGACAGAAGCTGGTGACGCGGGCGTCGAGATCGAGGTCGGTCACGCGGGAGATCGCCTGTCGCTCACCCGCACCGGTACAGGCGCTTCCGGCTTCGATGACGGAGACGCCGGCGCGCTCGAGGCCGCGAGCGATGTCGACTTTTTCGTCGGGCGAGAGCGAGACGCCCGGCGCTTGCTCGCCGTCGCGAAGTGTCGTGTCGAGCAGACGGACTGTGCGGTCTGGGGAAATCGTATCTGCAGCGGAGTGAGTCACAGGTAGGAGTGAATCGGTAGTTGGAAGCTGTTCATCGGAGAATTTCACGCCCAGCCGGGTTGCCCCGACTTCCTCTATCCTCGGACATGGTATGCGATGCTATCGCAGTGTCCGCTCTTAAATCCGCCGGTCCCGCTCGAGTGTGGATCACACGCGGGCACCACGAACGCGTCCACAGTGCTCGAGTCACCCGAACAGCCTTGCACTCGCGCGCTGTATCGTCTCTCGAGCATGGATCCAACGCTGGAGCCGCTGGCCCGATCGGTTCGTGAGGCCCCGGTCGTCGACCGCGAGGGGTACGAGTACTTCGTTCACGGCGTCAGCGACGGCGTCCCACCGATCGAGCCGGCGGTATTGGAAGCGATCGCCGACGGAATTCGCCAGCGGGTTGATCTCGCCGATGTCGACACGCTCGTCGCGCCCGAAGCGATGGGAATCCATCACGGAACGGCGCTCTCGCTCGCGAGTGGCCTCCCCCTCGCCGTCGTCCGCAAACGCTCGTACGGCTTTCCGGACGAGGTCGCCGTCCACCAGGAGACCAGTTACGGCGAGAGCGACCTCTTTCTCAACGGCGTCGACTCGGGCGACCGCGTCGTGTTGGTCGACGACGTGCTCTCCTCCGGCGGGACGATCGAGGCCGTCTGCGAGGCGCTCGAGGCCGCCGAAGCCGAAATCGCAGACGTAGTCGTCGTCCTTCGACGCGTCGACATTCCACACGAGGATCTCACTCGCGAGGTTACCAGCCTGCTCGACATCCGCGTGCGGGACGGGGCGGTCGAAATCGTCGAATGACGGGGCGGTTGCGAATCGAGTCGGTCAACACGGTCGGGTCGAGTCGGTCAGCACGGTCGGGTCGAGTCGGTCAGCACGGTCGGGTCGAGTCGGTCAGCACGGTCGGGTCGAGTCAGTGATCACTGTCGGATGCAGTCGTCTCGAGTACCAGCCGATCTCCAACGTCGATATCGTCGGCGGAACCGGCCGGTAGCTCGAGGAGTAAGTCACAGCGCGCTCGAGCGAAACTCCGCCACGGGTGCATCCGTTCGATGCGCTGGACGACACCGTCGGCGACCCAGACGGCGTCGATGGGGAAGAAGACGAACAGCATGTGGATATCCCGCGTTCTGATCGTGTCGAATCGAAACGCGAGCGCGTAGTCGTCGGGAATCGATCGACGAAACATCAGGCCGCGGGTCTGGCTCAGAACGGTATCGGCGACGTCGACGGTCGACGCGACGACGTGGCGGGCGCTCTCCGACGTGGCCGGGTCGATATCGTCTCCGTCGTTTCCGTCGACACCGTCGTTTGTGTCCGCACCGTCTGCGTTCGCCGGGTAGTGAACCAACCGCACGTCCTCGAGTCGGCAAGCCGATTGCAAAAGTCTTCTCGCTCGAGGATGGCACTCCCTCGCGCCAACGGTGGAGCCGTGAGATTCAACTGCTCGCCACCCGAACGAACGACGAGCGCGAATGGAGAAAACGCCACGGGGAACGTCGGTCGGCGTCGACGACCCCTACGAGTTCGCCGGCGTTTGCGACTACCTCACCGGCGAGGGGACGTGTCGCTACGCCTTCGACCACTACGAGCACGACCCCGAGTTCGCCCGCGAGCGCGCGAGCGAGGACTACGCCTGCCCCGTCGTCGACCCCGAAACCGACGAGACGTGGGGCGATTGTCCCCACTTTCGGTCGCGAAATCACGACCGGGAGTGCGTCCGCTGTGGCCTCGAGGAAAAACGCATGGCCCACGACGACGAGCGACCGTTGCTCGAGGAACACCACTTATCGTATCACCGCGACGGCGAGACGCTCTCTCACGAGATTACGATCTACCTCTGTCGGTGGTGTCACGCCAAAGTCCACAACTCGTGGGCGCGGATTACCGACGACGCCTCCCCCGACACCGACGCGATTGCCGCACTCGAGGAGCGCCGCGGCCGCGAGTACGACGAGCTGGGATTCGAATCAGCTGCTGAACGGTACGACGAAGACGTCGACGAGAAATAGCGATAGCACTCCGAACTGACGACGGTTCAACCGGTGTTCTTCATTCCTGCCGCGATTCCCTTCACCGTCAATCGGAGCGTTCGCTCTTCGATGTCAGTTCGATGGTTTCTGTCGAGCAAGTGAACCTGTAACAGGTTCAGCGGATCGACGTAGGGATTTCGTCGCGCCAGACTCTCGCCGAGCCAATCGCGGGTGTGGAGGCTTTCGCGCTGGCCGATGTCGGTGATTAGCGCCGTCGCTCGCTCGTACTCATCGCTGATCCGGGGGAAGAACCGCCCCTCGAGGTCGTCGTCCGCGAGGTCGGCGTACAGGTGCGCGATCTCGAGTTCGGTTCGCGAGAGCGAGAGCGCGGCGTTGTCGAGCGTCGTCCGGAAGAACGGCCACTCCTCGTACATCTCTTGGAGCGTCTCCAACGAACCGTTGTCGTTCGTTCCCTCGCCGTTTAGATACGCGTCGATGCCAGTCGCGAGGGCGTACCAGCCGGGGATGATACACCGCGATTGCGTCCAGGAGAACACCCACGGAATCGCTCTGAGGTCCTCGACGGTTCGCTCGCCCGAGCGAGAGGCGGGACGCGAACCGAGATCGAGGTTTTCGATGACCGTGATCGGCGTCGCCTGCTCGAAGTAGCGGACGAACCCCTCGCTCTCGAGGAGGTTGCGGTACTCTCGACGGGCGGCGTCGGCCATCGTCTCCATCGCCTCGAGCCACTCCTCGGGGATGTCGGATTCGGGTTGGTCCATCGCGTACAACCGCGCTCGAAGCTGGGCGTTCAGCATCTGTTCGATGTTTCGCTCGGCGATGCGCGGATTGCCGTACTTCTCTGCGATGGCCTCGCCCTGTTCGGTGAACTTGACCTGACCCGTGACGGTCGAGTTCGGCAGCGCGAGCAAGGCTTCGTTCATCGGCCCGCCGCCGCGAGAGATGGAGCCACCGCGGCCGTGGAACAGTCGCATCGTCACGTCGTAGTCGTCGCAGATCTCGCCGAGTCGGCGCTGGTTCTTGTACAGCGACCAGTTCGCCGCTAAAAATCCGTTTTCCTTGTTCGAGTCGGAGTACCCGAGCATGATCTCCTGCGTTTGCCCGCGAGCCTCGAGGGCCTGCGCGTAGGCCTCGTTCTCGAAGAGCGACCCCATGATCCGGCGGGCTCCCGAGAGGGCGTACTCGGTCTCGAGTAGCGGCACGATGTCGATGCCACAGTGTTCGGGCAGGGAGACGACGCCCGCCTGATCGGCGAGGAAGAGTACCTCGAGGACGTGACTCGGCTCGTCGGTCATCGAGATACAGTAGGTGTCGATGGCGTGGACGCCGTACTCCGTCTGCCAGTCGCCGAGTTCGTCGAACAGGCGGAGCACGCGAGTGGACTCGTCCGAGAGCCCCTCGGTGTCCGAGAGGTCGACGATGGGATCGTCCTGGAGAACCGCGTCGGTCAGTAACTCGACGCGCTCGTCTTCGGACAGCCGGTGATAATCGATTCCCTCGCTCTCGAGTGCTGCCGCAATTGCGTCGGTGTGCTTTTGCTGGTGTTCCCGTAGGTCGAGACTTGCGAGCGAGAAGCCGAACGTGGCGACCTGCCTGCGGATGGGATCGACGTGTGCTTCGGCGACGGTTTCACCGTTGTTGTCCCGAAGGCTCTGAGCGATGATTTCGAGGTCCGTCTGGAGTTCTCCGGCGTCTGCGTAGCCATCCGGGCGAACGTCACCGACGCGCTCGAGACGCTCACGCATCAGTTTGAGCTTCTGTCGGTAGGGTTCGCCGGGATAACGCGTCTCCGCAGTTTGTGCGCTGCCGGGCAGTCGCTCACGATCCGCTTCGAGCGAGGCTTCGAACGCCTCGCCGACGTCGATCCGACTGCCGTCTTGACTGAGGACGCCGGAGAGACGTTTGAGTTGCTCGCGGTACTTCTCCAGAATGACCGAACGCTGACGCTCGAGGGTATCCGCGGTCACGTCGGGGGTGACGTAGGGGTTTCCGTCACGGTCGCTTCCCGCCCACGAGCGGAACTCGAACAGCTTCGGCACGTCGATCGTCCCCTCGAGTTCGTCGTCGAGGGCGTCGGCGAGTTCGTCGTACACTTCCCCGACGACGTCGAAGAGCGTGTTCTCGAGGTACCACTGGACGTTTCGGGCTTCGTCCGTGGGTTCGGGCTGGCGATTGCGAACCTGTGGCGTCTGCCAGAGACTCGTCACTTCGGCGTCGATATCGCGCCAGTGCTGGGCGTCTTCTTTCGCCGTGAGCGAGCGCTCGTCTACGGTCTCGAGGTGCGTCGAAATCTCCCGGAGCTTCGACTTGACCGTCTTTCGGCGCGCTTCCGTCGGGTGAGCCGTAAACGTCGGTTCGATCAGCACGTCGTCCAGCACCCGTGTTGCGGTCTCGGTGTCGGCTTCGGCCAACTCTTCGGCCGCGGTTTCGAGACTGTGCTCGAGGACCCCCTCATCGGACGCACTCCGAATCGTCCGTACTCGTTCGCGCTCCTCGGCGAGATTGATCAGTTCGAAATAGGTCGTAAAGCCACGCGCGACGATTCGCTGTTGCTGTGGCGAGAGTCCGTGAAGCTCGGAAATGAGCGGCTCTCGGGACTCGAGATCACCGCTCCGGTACTCGATCGCGGCCCGTCGACACGACTCGACCGTCTCGAACGAGCGTCTCGAGGTCTGCTCCTCGAGGACGTCCCCCAGCAACGCGCCGAGTTCTCGCACGTCCTGACGGAGCTCTCTGTTGTGTAGTCCCATACCGTATCCGTACGGCTCCCATCCAAAAAACCCCCGTATAGGGGATCTATCTGCTATATTCATGCTTTTCTGTGATAGTTACTGGCGCTGTCGTGACGGAACGATTCCGTCGGTACGGGCTCTCGGATGACGTCTCCTGTCGTCTCCACAACGTGTCCGCGAAGGGTGACTCGAAGCGAGCGGTCGGCCGTCGAGCCGATATAAACACCTGCTCAGTCCCGGACGTTGTATTATGCGTCCAAAGCACTAACACAGGGGTAATGACTGAGCAAATACTCGTTCCGTACGACGGCTCTGGACCGGCGAAGAAAGCCCTCGAGTACACGTTCGAGACGTTCGACGACGTCGACGTGACTGTCCTGTACGTCGTGCCAGTCCCGGAAGGGTACTGGGAGGCCTTCGAGAATCCGGAGGATCGAATCCCTGCCGCCGACGAGGCGACCGAACGCGGACAGACCATCTTGGACGAGGCGGTCGACCGAGCCGAGGAGTCCGGACACGACCTCACGACCGAGATCGAGACGGGACGCCCGGGAGCGGTAATCGTCGAGCGAGCCGCGGAGGGCTACGACACCATCGTCATCGGCAGTCACGGCCGACAGGGGGTCTCCCGTATTCTACTCGGCAGTGTCGCGGAGTCTGTCGTCCGCCGGGCACCGACACCGGTCGTCGTCGTCCGATAAGGTCCTCACACGCGTTCAGTTGCGAATGCCGGTCAAAACGTTCACGGGAAACCTGCTACGACAGACCCTCAGTCAAGAAATTACAGCGATGACCCACTCCGAATTATCTCAAATAACTGACGGAGTGATTCGATTAGTCGGATTCCCTCTCGAAAAACAGCAGTTGGCCGAAGAAGCCTCTCACGATCTGCGAGCCCGGAACGAGCTCTAAATGACTGTGTCGAGCACCCGGTTAAGCCAACTGAGGAAGCGTGACAGCGTGATCCTCGGTTTCTTTCACGTCTCGAGCACGCCGATTCGTTCCTGCGTAAGGAAGTCAACGAGCAGCCACATATTGTAGACAATACAAGCAAAGACGAAGAGGAACCACCGGACTTGGAACGCCTTCGACGTCGTCCATGCAGCGCACTCTTTGATAGAGGTGTAGCTCTTCTCGATCGCAGCGCGGTTATCGTACACATATCCTACACGAACCGGGCCAGTGAGCCACTGCCATTAGAATTCGACATCAGCGACGACGTAACGTACCACGACGTAGAGTGGCTTGAGGATCAGTACCGGCTGCTCAAGCAAGACGATTGAACGCTTCAGACAGCATATTGTAAACCATTTTGTCGGAACTCTTTTAACTGTCCAGACAATATAGTTTACAAAGATGCTCTCGAAGACTGGACTCAAAATTCTTGATGTGTTATGTTCTAAGCGGGAAGCAACCGCGAAGAACCTTGCAGCAGAAACTGGGCACAGTCGAAAGCAGATCTACCGTGTTGTTGATGACTTACTTGAAGCCGGGCTGGTAGACGAAACTCGGCGTTATCGTAATCAACGCGTCGTACGTGCAACCGATGATCCGGTAGTCGAAGCGTACCGTCACCTAACATCGAAACTCGGTCACGTAGACTGGCCAGGACTCCTGTCACCAGCAACTATTCGCGTCTGCTGGTACCTTGATGAACCCCACCGCGTCACGGCAATCGCTGACCGACTAGGAATCACGCGACAAGCCGTTCACAAAGCCCTATCACCACTCAAGAACCGAGCGATGTTAGCCCTATCCGGTCCAGACTACGCCCTTGCAGACGATCTACAACCGCTACTCGTCTTCGTTCAAGAAGTCGTGACTCACGAGCACCGAACAGAGGTTCGAAAACTCGCCCCAAGTGCGACCGTAGAGTGGTGCGACCCGAAACGCGCACTCGTTCACGTGCAAGAACCCGGAGACACGGACGCACTTCAACACGCCCCCGACTGGGAGATGACTGGGTTGGCGAAGTTCCAAGCGTATGGCCTGCAATTCTTCCTCGCAGGCGAACCAGCGTTCTGGTACGCGCCAGATAACCCACTCACACCTGCGGACATCGTCTGCCATACGCTTGTACTTGAAGCGGACTCACGGAACGTGAGTTACGCGATGCTTCTCATTGAACAGGAGCGAATCGGCGAAGACAAGTTAACTGAGGCCGCGTCGTGGTACAGGATCGAATCGCTGATTAAACGAATCTACCAACTCATCGAAGGTGACTACGCAGCGACCGATGATGTGGGGATCAGTGTCCCGAGTGATCGAGAATACGCCGCGTTGAAAGAACAATACGGGGTCGCCTAAGATGACCGTGTTTAGTGGTGGTGAAGCAATCAAGGAGTTCCTCGGTGAGTTTGACGAGTGGCTTTCAGAACCGGTTGACGTGTACTTGTTGGGCGGATCCGCGATGACGATCCAAGGTCTGAAAGACCAGACCGAAGACATTGACCTCGCGCTCGCCGTGACCACCGAATTCGAGCACGCTCACCAAGCGCTTCAACAGCACGGATTCGAGGTGATCAACGAACCAACTAGATCGTTCGACGGTGTGGGGAAAACGATTGAACTTCGCCATCCGGATCGAGGGCTCCGCGTTGACCTGTTTGAACGGCAAGTCGTCGGCAAGGTATGGATCACAGACCGAATGCATGACCGAGCAGACGAGTTCTGGACCGGTTCGCAGGTGACAGCGTACGTGCTCGCTGACGAGGACATGTTCTTGCTGAAAGCTGTCTCCGGCGGTGATTTAGGAAGCGGAAGGCGGCGAGACATTGAAGACATGCGAATCTACGCACAACGCGGCCTAGCGTACGAAGCAATCATCGAAGAGATAGAGAAACAGCGCCCGTTCAACACGGGTTCGACTGAGGCACGGCAGATCCGCGATCAATCCCACCCGTTGTTCACCATCGAAACCGCGGTTCAGTCACTTTCTGGTCTGTCGACAGCGTTCACGACGCGTATCAGTACGTTCGCAACCGAATTCGAGGTTGAGTATTTTGTTCTGGGAGCGATTGAGGACGGCCAGCACGAGGACGAAGAGATTCAAGACGCTATTCTCTCGAACGTGCGGGCGCTTTCAGAGAATGACCAGCAAGTCGTTTCAGACGCGATTGACCGACTCACCAAGAAGCAAATCATTGAACGAGACAACGACTCACTCCGTCTAAAACACTCGACGTGAACTACCTCGGGGCTTGACCCCGAGGCACTCAGCCTGCTCCGCCTGTAGAGGTCGTGCACGCTTCGTGTCGTTCGCAACTACAGACACGCGTCGAGTTTCGGTGAGGTTCTCACACGCGTCGAGTCTCCCGTGGTAGTTTTACGACCACGAGTGATGTACGACGACCGATGGGACAATCGATTCTCGTCGCACACGACGGCTCGACGCACGCACAGGAAGCCTTCGAGTACGCACTCGAGACGTATCCCGACGCGAATCTCGTTCTCTTTCACGCGATCGACCCGTTCGCCGTCACTCCCGACGCGACCGACGCGTCGGCACCCTTGTCCGAAGCGTGGCTCGAGGAACATCGCGAGGACGCACGTGAACTCTTCGAGGTCGCGCTCGAGGGTCTCGAGACGGGTGACGCCCGAATCGAAACCGACACCGCGGTTGGCACGCCGGCACCGACGATCGTCGCGTACGCCGCGGACGCTGGAGTCGACGGCATCGTCGTCGGGAATCGCGGTCGCAACGACGCCGTCGACGTGCGACTCGGGAGCACGGCCGAACTCGTCGTCAGGCGTGCCGACGTTCCGGTCGTCGTCGTCCGATAGGCAAACGCCCTGACCACCACTTGCATGACGAACCCACAACCCACGTCATCTGTCGGCACCAGTCGCTCCGAGGGCGGCGCTCGCTCGCCGTGCACTGTCCCGAAGCAACACCTCGTCGTCCGTAAAGACCTCGACGGCGACGGTTCCATCGAAGTCCGTGAGGTGTGACCCGACGAGGTCGTAGTCGATCTCACCGGCCCCGATCGGTATGTGGGTATCGCCACGCGTCCGGACGTCGTGGACGTGCAGGTGTGAGACGAGGTCGCCGTGGCTCGAAAGGAATCGATCGATCCCGTCGTGGCCGTCCTCCATGTACGCGTGACCGACGTCGAAACAGACGGCGATGTCCGCCTCGCGTGCAAGGTCACCGACCACCGATAGCGGGTAGCCCCGGCGCTGGTGGCCGACGTTCTCGAGGACCAATTCGACGCCGGCATCGTCCGCCGCAGCACCGATCTCAGTAAGCTGGGAGGTGAACAGCGGACGCAGTGACGTGTCGTGTGGGTCTCTGGCCGTCGCGTGCATCACCGCTTTCCGCGCGCCGACGGAACCGGCCCACGCGAGGAGCCGACTCAGGTACGCACTGATCGCGTCGTTGAGTTCCGGAACCGGCGTGACGACGACCTGATCGTACGGAAGGTGAACGCACAGGTCGGCATCGGCTGTTGTCAGCGCCTCCTCGAGGCGAGTCGTATCGAAGTCGTCCGTACCAGCCGACTCGCCGATCGATAGCTCCGCCAGGTCGAACCCATCGAGCGTCGCCTCGAGTCGATCCAGCGAGTCGCCGACGGTGAGTCCAACGTCCATACGGAGACGACGACGGCCACCCGCTTATATCGGTGGACCATCTGGTGCAAGGAACGGGCCAGCGGGCGCTCTCGAAACACGGTGGATCTTGATCAAAGCGTATCGGGGAAGGAACAACCCGCATCCGTCCGAGAGAGACCCGCACGAATCTCGTCTTCGTGGACGGTGACCTCCAGCGTGTTCGTATTGCAATCGGCGAGGTCTCTCCAGGAAAGCTCGGATTCCGTCCGTTTTCGTGTCCCGGTTGCGTCGACGACGAACGCGTACGTTCCTGCCTCCGTAAACTCCACCTCTCTGAAATCGTCGCCCTCGATCCGTTGGACGCTGCCGTCTTCGTCCAATTCGACAGTTCCATCGAAGACGCGGTCTCCGTCTCGTTTCATCTCGAGTGCGATAGTCTGTAGATCGCCGGATTGATTTCGGACGACGAGGTCGGCTGGCGTCTCTACCCCTCTCGCTCGGTGGACGTACTCGCTACACCCGGAGAGCGCGACGAGGGCGGGGAGTGTCGAGAGTTGGAGGAGTCGACGCCGGTTCATACCAGCAGTTTCTCCGTCTCTCGGGCAGTGTCTAGTTAGGCCAGTTTGAGAAGTGAGCAGGTCGTAGAGTTAGTTTGGAACAATGCTCGTAGACCTGCTCAGCGAGAGCTACGCGGCGGAATTTGATGAATGTTGGGAGCGTGAGCGGACGGCGACGCCCGTCAGGGTGTTCGCAGTCCGTCTCCACGCGACCGGTTGTTCTCTTCGAGAGACACAAGCAATTCTTCGCTTGATCGGTGTGGAACGCTCTCATCAAGCGATCTGGAACTGGGTACATCGGCTGGCTGACAGCGTTCCAGACCCGCCGACGGCGAAGCCGTCGCGGGTCGCCATTGATGAAACCGCTGTCAGGATTAACGGAGACTGGTCTTGGGTATACGCTGCAATAGACTTGGACTCAAAACTAATTCTCGATGTCGCAGTGTTCGGACGTCGAGGCACCGATCCAGCTGCTGCGTTTCTGCATCGGTTGACCGAGAAACACGATCTATCCAATACCGTGTTTCTCGCTGATGGCTATGGATATCTGACTGCCCTCTCTCGATTAGGATTGAGCGGTCAGCTCGACTACGTTGATCGAAACCTGATCGAAAAGTGGTTTCACACCTTGAAGATGAGAGTTGACCGCTTCCATAACTCGTGGGTGGGCAGTCGGGCGAGCGTCAGAGAATGGCTTGAACAGTTTGTACACTACTACAACACACAACGACCACATCAATCACTCAACGGACAGACGCCAGCGGAGGTGCTAAACTAGACAGTGCCGTCTCTCGTAAATACGTTCTCCACCGACAGGTTCGACGCGAACGGAACGCGACGTGTTCGATATCACAATAGTGTGTGACGTATTGCTATCAGATTCCATTGTGTGAACTATTTTGCCACATTTCTGGTACGTAGTCTATGAGCCGGTTGCTAAACCGAGACGATGGGGGAAGCGCCTCGAGTGATGGGGACGACTGTCCGAATTCGACAGAACGCGTTTCCGACAACCGCCGAACCGTGTTGTTCGGTATCGGTGTGACACCATTCCTGTCGCCGATGCTAGGTGAGTGGTGGCCACCGTGGGGTGAACGCGGGGGCGATACGGACGAAACGGACGGGCGGGAAGAAGCAGACGAACGGAGCGATACGACCGAACCGGACGTCGACGAGGAACGTTCCGACGGATCGCTCGAGCGACTCAGACCGCCGGATCGCGACCTCACCGTCCAGCCGGGAACCCAGCTCATGTTCGAGGTGAGTGCGGAGGCGGGGATCGGACAACGGACGGAGTGGTTGCTCGACGGTGAACAAGAGGATATCTCGATGGGACCGTGGGAGAGCGCGTACATCGACCACCAGGGGGCAGATATTTGGCTGCACACCGTCGAATCGGAGGGTGAAATCGGTGCTGCGGTCGACGACGACGGCGACGTGTACACGACGGCGTGGGACGTCAGTCTGGATTCAGACGGGATCGGTTCGCCAAGTATCACCGATAGCAGTCCGCCTCGAGACGAGTTGGCCGACCTCGACGAGTATGACACGATCGAGTTCGAAGTCTCCGCGACCGATCCGGACGGGAATTTAGATCAGGTCGTCTGGTGGGTACGGGCAGCCGATGTGGTCTACGACGTCACTCCGGTTAGCGGACGCGAAGATACCGCGAGCATCTCCCCGGACGCGGACGAGTTGGTCCAGGAGGGCGTGGTCGCGTGGGTGCTCAACGAGCACGGGGGCATGGTCGAATCGGGAGTCTGGGAGTTCGGCTTTCCGACGGCCGAATCGCAATTCGAGATCGAGGGGGTCGACACCAACTCTCCGATTTCGGGCGGCGAGACGCTGGAAGTCGAGGTCACCATCCAGAACGCGGGCGACACGGATGGCACGACCGACGTCGACCTCGTCGTCGGCCACGATCCGGAACTGGCCGACAGCGAGTCCGTCGAAATCGGGCCCGGGGACGCTGCGACGCTCTCCCTGACGTTCGAGGCGGGCGACCCCGCTGGGGAGAGCGAAGCGTTCCCAGGGGTGATCGAAACGGCCGACGACGAATCCGAGTTTCAGATCGTCGTGGAAGACGCTGAACCCACACCGGCAACGTTCGACGTACAGGGGCTGTCGACGAATGCACCGGTCAGCGGCGGAGAAACTCTCGAAACCGAAGCGACAATTCGAAACGTCGGCGACGAATCCGGAACGACCGACATCGACCTCGTCGTCGGCCACGACCCCGTCGTCGAGTACAGCGAGATGCTCACACTCGAGCCAGACGAAGAAGCGACACTTCGCCTCCCATTCGAGGCGGGCCAGCCCGCAGGCGAAAGCGAAGCGTTCCCCATCGAAGTCGACACCGGTGCAGATTCGGCGACCGAAATGGTCGTCGTCACGTCGTGACCGCACCAGGCGATTTCGTCTCCGTCACTTCCTACTCCGCCGGGAATGACGTCGCTCGAGCCGTCATGTCGGTACGTGGAATCGACACCGACTCGCTCCTGGGTTCTCGCCGGAGTCCGACCCTATCGGCTGTGATCTCTGCGACGGGACCGCCCGCCGCTGAGGCGTAGGCGTCCGGACGACCCGCTCGAGCCTTCGTCACCTATCTGGCCGCGCGAACGAAATCGCCGAATGCGATACAGGCACCGTCCTGAAAGCGCGCGTCGGCCGTCATCAGATCGAGAGAGTACGCCGATTCCGCCATCGTCTCCGTGCCGTGCGTCACGACGACGCCGTCGACACCGTCCGTCGCCGCCGCTTCGACCGATTCGGCGAGCGAGGCGACATCCGACACCGAGAGGTGAAAGCTCAGTTCGTCCCAAACCGACTCGACGTCGATATCCGCGACCCCCTCGAGTTCAGGAACGGCAGCGACGAGGTCGTCGCCGCCGTTCGACGGCGTTGCCCCGCCAGAACCGCCCGTCGATGCGATCGTTTCATCGGCACTCAACACGCGAACGTGTGTCATGGGCTGGTGTTCTGACTGAATACACCTGACGTGTCACCCACCTCTTCGGTCCACTGGCGAGTGCAGTACGAAGCGAGGTCCCTCTCTCGAGTTGTGATGTGTCCCTAATCGGACGGCGGTCGGTTCGTGGCTGTTCACTTTCACTCTGGTTGGCGGAGGTATATGTGTCGTTGCCGGGTACTCAGGAATAGAACTGAGAACGAACACTGCTCGCTGACTCACCAACTCTACGACACCTTATTCCGAATACCTATGAGACGTATTTTGAAGCGGATGGTTGGGTACTCATCGACGACGACTGTGTTCGAATGTCGGCGGTGTGGCACCTGCTTTTCATCGGACGAGGAGTCGTGTACCGAGTGCGGAACCAGTAGCATAGCGAAGTACGAGTTTTAACGGCGCTCGAAGAGGACGCCGTCGCGTTTGCCTGCCTTCCGAATTCCCGTCTGAATACCGACGTATCCGCGGAGATGGTTATCCGTTGGGGCCGACATACAGACTTATTGTCCGGTGATCCAACACGGTATGCATCGTGTCACTTACGCAGTCGAAATCGATCGATCGGCTGTATCAGGAAGTCTCCGACTACGAACTCGTCATCGTTCCCGATTCACCACTCGCGGATGCCCTCAACCGTCGCCTCGAGCGGGCCCATTTCGGGCCGTTCGCGATCACGCCCCGCCGGCTCGCGACGCGCCGCCGGGAGACGGCAGAGGATCGGACCGCGTTCCTCGAGGTAATCGGCCAAACTAACCTCAGTTGGAGGGAAATCGCCTACACCGTCGGCAACGTGCTCCAGTGTTGGGAGTACCGTGGACGCGCCGACGCAATCTTCGAGTACGACGCGTTCGATACACCGGCGACCAGAACCATCGTCGACATCATCAGTTCGCTGCAGACGTCCTCGGGACTGCTCGCAACGTACAATATCGATGTCGGTGCAGACGGGTCGGTCGCAGTCGTCGGTGAACGCCAGTTGACGAACCTCGAGCGGTCGATCCTCCCCGACAAGTACGATTCGATCGACCGATTCACTGAGGACGCGTTCGCTCTCCCGGCGTTTCGACTCTTCGACTCTTCGACAGCGATCGTCGACGCGATCCTCGACACCGTCACGCAGGGCAACGCGGACGAGATCGGTATCGTGCTCGACTCGAGCAGCGAGTATTCGCCGCTCGTCGAGTCGGCGCTCGAGACGGCGGAGGTTCCCTACTATGGCGGCCCCGGCTTCATGGACGATCGCGATCACCGCGCGTTCGTCCAGTTACTTCGGTGTACGACAGCCGGTTCAGATACCCGCGTTCACTCCGTAAAACCGCTCCTCTCGTGTCTCGATGCGACGGTACCAATCGAGCACGACAAGAAACGACTCGCTGACCTCGAAGTCGACATTCCCGAAATCGACTGGCTCCGCGAGTTCATCGGTCGAACGGACGCACTTACCTTCGAATCGGCGCTGAACGCGTACGAGACTCGAACGGGACGAACACTCGAGGCGTTCCGCGAGGAACTCGAGAGACTTAGCCTGCTCGAAGAGCCGATTACGACCGACAGGATCGATCAACTCGCGTATTATCTCGAGACCTACGAGGTGCCAATCGACCGGGAGAACGAGGGAGTTCTGCTGGCAGACGCAAAATCGGCCTCGTTCGTCGATCGGCCGGTCGTCTTCTATCTTGGACTCGACGAGAACTGGACCCGGGACTCGCCGAATCGGCCGTGGGTCGACCGCGACGAGGAGTACGAGCGAACCGTCGACGGCTTCCAGTCGCTCCTCCAGAGCGGCATCGACCGGCACTATCTCGTGCAGGATGCGGTCGATGGCTCACCCGTTACGCCGTGTTTGTACTTCGACGAGTTACTCGAGACCGAGTTCGAACGGTTCAGCGATCTCGAGTCGGTCCGCCACGCTCGAAGCGGCCGACCGATCGATGACGGATTCGCCCGGGAGCCACTGGATGCAGACATCGAACCTGAACGCGTCGAGACGGTCAGTCAGTCGAGTCTGAACACGTATGCGAACTCGCCGCGAGACTACTGCTTCGGACGGCTCGTCGAGACCCCGGACGAACACTACTTCGTCGACGGAAACCTCTTTCACGACTTCGCCGAGTTCGCCGTCAATCACCCCGATTTCGTCGACGACGCGTGTCTCGAGGACGTCGCCGACGTCATGATCGAGGAAACGCGTGCGTTTCATCGGCGAATCGACCTCGAGACGCAGCGCACTCGGTATCGAGTCGGTCTCGAGACGATCTATAAGTACCTCGACAAATACGCGCCGACCGACGCGACGGTTCTAGCGCCCTCGAGGAGCTGGGGTGAGAATTTCTTCGCGAAGCACTTCGACCGCGACGTCGACTCGCCGGTGACCGAGCGGTGGTTCGAAGACGACGACCTTCGACTCGAGGGGAAGATCGATCTCGTGCAGTCTCCGACGCACCTCGTCGACTTCAAAAGCGGCAGTCGAAAGTCCGCGTCGCAGGTGACGAAGGCCAGTTCGATCGGCAAGCCGAGCGACAAACCGAACTTTCAGGCGCTTTCGTACCTCACCTACTGGCGTCGCCAACAGCCCGACGAGTCCCTCGAGTTCACGTTCGTTCACTTCCTCGAGACGCTCGACGACGTCGTTACCGGCGACGCGACGCTCGAGGACTGCCTGACGACGATAACCTACCGTCCGACCGCGTTCGACGAGTTCGTGCAGTCCCGGGCGGTCTTCGAAGAACTCCGTGAAGACGCCCCAAACGACTGTAACAAGACATTCTCGAAGACCGACTACGAGACGTACTTGACGGTGTTCGACACCGACGATGTCCCCAGAACGCGAGACGCAGACGAGATGGCTCACTCACCGTTCGGCGAGACGCTGGTCGAACGCCTCGTCGACGACGTCGGCGACTACAAGTACGTCAAGAAGGGCTGCATGCAAGCGTTCAGACACCTCTGTGGCTACCGTAAGTCGGGCTACTTCGCGGAAGATCTCGACGCCTTCGAGCGCTTCGTCGACGGGCAACTCGAGGAGGTAAACCATTATCGCTGCGGCGAAGACCGCTTTCCGATCGATGGCCGCGCCGGCGAACCGAACTACCGTTACGTGGACAACCGCGATATGTTACTCACTGATTCCCGATCGACTCGAGACGACTTCCTAGTACCTCGAGACGACTCCTCGAGCGTTCAGGCCGAAGAAACGCCCACATCCGGTGTAGCGGACTCAGAGGTGAGACGATGACGTCACCAACTGACGAGTCGTCGACTGCAACACCAACACCCAACGAGGGCCAGCGTGAACTCATCGAGGGAACGGACGGATTGTATCTTGTCGACGCCGGCGCAGGGACCGGAAAGACGTTCACGGTCACCCACCGGTACGCCAACATCGTCACGAAAGACGGTGTCGAGCCCGACGATACCCTGTTACTCACGTTCACCCGAAACGCGGCGACGGAAATGAAAGACAGGATCGTCGCCAGCTGTGAGTACGATATGCGGGCACTTTCCGACGCTCCCATTCAGACCTTCCACAGCCTGTGTCGTGATATTCTCGATCAACACGGTTTTCACGCACCGTCGTATCTCGGGATCGACGATGCGATCACCGGGTCGACGCAGCTCCTCGAGAACGAAACGATCGAACGGGAGTACTTCCGCGAGTTTATTGGCCGCTTCAGCGACGATCACGACGAACATCACGATCTCCTTCGGTGTTTATCCGACCCGACGGCGTTACTCGATCTCATCACAAACCTCGCCGCGAAGGGCGTCTTTCCGACTGCTGACGGCTGGTATCGCGACTCCAGAGACGCCCTCGAGGGTGATTTCGACGCGTTCAAAGATATGTTCGACGAGGTGAATCGGCCGCGAAACGGCGGGAACAAACAGTCGACACTCCGGTCGAATCTCGGCCGATACGGGAAGAACAAGTGCTACCTCCCGGACGCACCCGACCGCGACGAGTTACGCGGTGAGTACGGGTCGAAAGCCGTTCCCGAAGACGTCGCCGAACGGGTCTTCACCGAGAATCGGGACCACCTCATCGAGTTCGTTCACGACGTGTACGTCGAGTATCTCGAGTTCGCGCTCGGACGGAACTACTTGAATTTCTCGTTCCTCCAGCTGTTTGCGTTCGTGTTATGCTGTGAGGACGCCGATCTCCGCGAGTCGCTGGCGTTCGAGTACGTGATGATCGACGAGTTCCAGGACTCGAGTGAGATCCAGTTCAAACTCGCCTTGCTCCTCTCGGGGACGGACAATTTCTGCGTCGTCGGTGACTGGAAACAGAGCATCTACTCGTTCCAATACGCGGCCGTCGAGAACATCACCGAATTCGAGGCCCGACTCGAGCGCTTCGCTGCCGAGTTGAACGACGATGCAGAGCGCGTCTCGTTTTCCCTCGGATCCGTCACGAGAGTCGAACTCGAACAGAACTATCGCTCGACGCAGTCGATTCTAGATTTTTCCGAGAACGCACTCGTTACACCGGGGAGCAATCGGGAATCGATCGATCGAGAGTCGATTCTCGAGCGGGTCGTCTCCCTTCACTCGAACACCGACCAGAACCACTCACAGATCGAGGCGTTCCAGCACGCAGACGAACACGAAGCGATCCTCACGAAGGTCCAAAAAATCGTCGGCAACGACGAGTACGCAATCGAAGAAGACGGCGAAGTTCGTCCGCCAACGTACGGCGATATCGCCGTCCTCACTCGAACCCGCGATTTCGGTCGCGAATTGCTCTCGACCGCAGACGCGTACGAATTCCCGATGGCCTACGAAGGTGGGATCGAACTCTTCCGTACTGACCAGGCGAAACTCTTGCTCGCCTGGCTGCGTATTCTCGTGGGCGGACCGGCCGCCGATCGAGGTTGGGCGGTCGTCCTAGAGCGTGCTGGGTACACGCTCGACGAGATCGAATACGTTCTCGAACACGACGCGTACCCAAGCGAGATGGCCGCGTTCCGGTCCGAACTCGAGGCCTTCGAGACACACGCAGCTGTCACGCGACGTGTGTTCGATCACTACGGCTACGACGGGACAACGGCCGACGTCGTCCTCACGACGGTCCAGTCGCTTCACAGTTCGACGACGATGACTCGAGGGGACCTGATTCGAATTATCAAAGACGGGATCGAGAACGGCTACACGAAGGAGGTACAGGCCGTTGCAGGTACGAATTCAGTTACCGTCCAGACGATTCACTCCGTAAAGGGGCTCGAACACCCAATCGTTATTCTCGGGAACATGAACAGCGGAGCATTCCCGCCGTCGGGAGGATCCGACGGCACCATTACGTACGCCGAACCCACCGGACTCCGTCGACGAAAGTGCTACGACGACAGCCACAGCGATCCACACGTCTACGACAACTGGCGGGCCGACGTTCTGGGGTGTTGTCAGCCGACCAAATACGGCGAGGAACGGCGTCTCCTCTACGTCGCGATGACTCGTGCCGAAACTCATCTGTTGTTCGCCGCCGGGGAGGAACCCAACACATTTCTCGAGCAGTTACCAGTCGATATCGAGGCACTCGAGCCAGCCGTTTCGCCAGTGAACGTCGACGAGACGACGCATACACAGTTTCGCACTGACGTACCTTCGTCACCGGAATTCGAGAGCTACTCGCCGCACTCGTTCATGGACGACAGCGTCTACGAGGACGGAAGCGATGGACGAGGGATGGACTTTGGCTCTCGAGTACACGAGTTCGCCGAAGACTATGCACTTGGAATGGACGTTACGCCCGACAACGACGACGAACGGAACGTGAAGGCCTTTCTCGATGGACTCTCGGGTGAGTTATTAGTCGAGGAGCGGGCCTATCTGCCACTCGAGATTGACGGGAGACGGGTCACACTTTCGGGGGTGATCGACTTGGTTCACTTGACCGACGACACCGCCGAGATCATCGACTTCAAAACGGATCTCACCCGTAACGCCGACTCGGAGTATCGGATTCAACTTAGCGTCTACTATCACGTACTTACCGAGTGGTTCAGCGATTACTCGGTGACTGCATCGATCTTCTACACGGCCGACAACGCTCAAGTCGAGGTTGATCCGTTATCGAAGACAGACCTCGAAGCGGTCACTAAAATCTGACCACAACAACGTTGCGGGATGCTACACAAGAGAGGCAATTCTGATTGGTTATAAACATACGTTTGTCTGTAATTCAGGGTCAAAACTACGGGGTAACGGTGAGGGGGAACGCTCTATCACGGATTGTACTCACGCGAAGACAGCCCTATTCGCTCACGTTGTTCGCAGGCAGTGACCGTTCTTCTTCGAATCTTTGGTCGCCTTCGCCGCTCACTCGTCGTTTACAGAAAATGCTCCGTCAGGGATTCGAACCCTAGTCATTGCCGTGAGAGGGCAATATGATTGGCCGGACTACACCAACGGAGCTCGTTCATACTGTGCTCGCTTCGTTCCACGACGGGTCAACGCCCGCCTCATCACCGAAGCAAGTACACTCATTCGTTACGCGGTGGACAGTTTAAGGATTCCGTTTCGAAGCGCCACTGTTCGGCACTGTCACAGATACGAGCACTGACAGGTGCGTTACTCTTCGAAGGGTGACTTCGTCGCCTCTGGTTCGAACCCCTCGAGGCTAATGATGTTCTCTCGACCGACACGGAGTTTGCTAATCGCGCCGTCGTCTTCCATCTCCGAGAGAAGCATGCTCACTTTGGATTTCGACCAGCCAGTTTCGTCGACGATGTCGACTTGCTTCATCCGGCCGCCGTTTTCGCGGATGAGTTTCATCACGCGATCTTCGTCGGTAAGGAACTCGTCGCTGGCGGCTGGTTCCGGGTCGGCCGAGTCGTGACTGGATTGGACGGCTGTCGTCGTCTCAGCTGGTTGTTCCGTCGGTTTTGCTGGCGACTGTTCAGACGCTGGCCCGGGTCCGGGAGGTTGTGACGCGCTCTCTCCGTCGTTTCGAGGGAGGCCGTCGCCCTGTCGATAGTACCAGACGGCACCGACACTAACTGCGAGGGCAAAAAGAAGACCAAGGCCGAGTTCCCACGGTGTCTCCTCGGTATCTATGAGCGCGGAGGTACCGGGGTTGCTTCCGTCACCACCGCTCCCAGACGTATCGGCATCTTCTGGTGCGAGCACGGCCCGTGGATTGCCATCGAGAAACTGTTGTTCGCCACTCCACTGAACGGCGCTTGCGTTCTCGAGCGAGCTGTGTGAGTGTTCGACTTCGTCGTCAGGTTCGACGTGCTGGAAGACGAGGTCGTCCTCGGCCACGATGACGATCGATTGACTCTGTCCAATGTACATGTTCTCGAAGACGTCGCCGACTTCGACGGTATCGCCGTCGGTTTCGGCGAACGCCTCCCACGTGAAGGACATTTCGACGATACCGCGTTCACCGAAGCTGTCCTCGATCGTTGCAGAGCGTTCGAAGTCCGTTGCGTTCATCTCCCGGTCCGTGGCTTCGTCTCCGCTTTCAGTCATTCGCTCCGCTTGGTCGGTAAAGCGTTCGTACAGGTCGGTTTCCTCGGATTCGAACTCGTCGGCGAACTCCTCGAACGCCTCGCGTTCCTCGGAGTCGTTTTCGTCGAAGTAGTGGACGTGTTGGAACGTCCACGTTGCACTCCCGTCTTCGTGAACGGTAATCTCGAACGTCGTCGTATCGAAGTCTTGAGCCTCCGCGAGCATCGCAGCGGACTCACTCGAGGTGTACTGAGACGATTGTGTATCCGCCGTCGAATACGTCGACGCGGACGTAGCGCGGTCATCGACACCGGTATCGGCCATCGCTGCCGGCGCAGCGACGCTCCCCATACTAACGAGAAAGACAGTGACGATGAGCACAACGATGCCAACGGGAGCCGACCGATTCATTCGTCTATCACTACGTGGCGGAGGTAAAAATGCTTGTGAATACGAGAGGGTCACCCGCCCGAACAAGGAAGTCGTCGTCGTTGATAGCTTACTCCCCGATTTTCGACAGTTCGAAGAACAAGCGATTCAGTTCACATCGCCCCACATGAACGGCGAGCGTCTCTCTCGTTGTGTCGATACGCACAAACCACTTCGACACGTAGCGACCGGCATGATCTCGAACCTCGCACAGGGTGTCCAGGCTTTCACCAGTAACGTCTATCTCGTCGCCGGCGACCGAACGGTCCTCATCGATACGGGAGCGAACTTCGACGTCGTCGAATCGATTCACGAACGTGTCGACGACCTCGACGCGGTCGTGCTAACACATACCCATCGGGATCACGTCGGAAACCTCGAGGCTGTCGCGGACGCCTTCGACGTCGACGTCTGGGGGTACGATACCGATATCGACGGTGTTGACCACGCAATCGATGACGAGGAACGCGTCACACTCGGCGATCACGAGTACGTTGCCCTCCACACACCGGGGCACAAAAACGACCATCTCTGCTTTTACTCGGCGGATGCTGGCGTCCTCTTTGCAGGTGATCTCGTCTTCCAGAACGGCAGCTTCGGTCGCACCGATCTCGAGGAGGGCGACCGCGAGACGCTGATTCAGAGCATCGATCGACTGCTCGAGTGGATCGATGGCGACCTCGAAGCAATGCACACGGGACACGGTCCGAGCGTGACGAACGAACCGGCCGATCACGTCGAACTCTCGGCGCAGATGGCGCGTCGTGCCTGAAACGGAATCAATCGTCGGGTTGGTCAGTGACTCGAGACGCGATTGGCGGCGGCGAGAAGTTCGTCGTAGGCCGTCTCGTACGCTCGTGCAACCCTATCTGGAGCGCTTCGAGTCGCACTTCCAAGCGGCGGTAATCGGATCCGCTCGAGGGGATCGAGCAACTCGAGCACGTCGGGAACACGTTTCTCGAGTGTGCCGTCTTTCGGGCTCGAACTGGCGACTTCACAGGCGCGACAGTACCGATCACCCGGGTAGATTCGCACGCGGCCGGGTTCGACGGCTGCAACGGCACTGATTGCTGCGTGGTCGAGTGACTGGAGTGGTTGTGCGATATCGCTGTAGGACTCGACGACGGCGACGCTAGTCGATTCGATCTCGCGTGCGAGGTCCTCAAACGCGGGGACGTACCGTTGATCGGCGATTTCGTTGAATTCCTCGACAGTCTCGACCGGAACGGCGTCCTCGAGTGGCAGGGACTCGACAACGTGCTCGGGAATCGTCGCCGTGTCATTGTAGACGAACGCCGGTTCGTCCTCGACCCCAGGTCGTCCGATTCGATCGACGAGGAACTCACGGTCTGTCTTTCCGAGCAATCCGGTCCCATCGTCGGGAGTGGGTCGCCACAGTCGATGGACGGGATTGAGCGATTCCGGTTCCCGACCTCGAGATTCTGCTCGAGCCAGTTTTCGTGCGTCTTTTCCGTAGAGACGCCCCTCGGTGAGGGCACGCTGACAGTCGTCGTGATCGAACCAGTAATCGTTACCCGCGCGTGGCTTGTACCCCACCGCGCCGGTTCGCTCGAGGAGACCGACGGAGAACGTCGTCTTGCCGGCATCGACTCGATCCGATCCGACGACGAGGAGGATCATTCGGATTCGTCTGTGGCCCCGTCGTCGGTGTCGGTCCCTTTGAGGCCGTAGTAGCCCGGTTCGTCGTCGTTTCGCGGTTCGGCGACGACGAGTTCGTCGGCGTTCGTCATAACCCATGGGATGGCCCAATCGAGGAGAATGTCCTCGGTATTTCGATCGAGGTCGGCATCGACGTCGACTCCTTGAAGGAGTCGGGCAATCTCGTAGACGGTGTACATCTGATCGTCCTCGAGCAGTTCCGCTGGAGTGTAGAAGTCACACGGCGGAAGCTGATCGAATTCCGATTTTGAGACCGGCATAGAAGGACATACTGTCGGCCAACGCCTAAATCGTTCGTTCGTCTCTCGTCATACTACAACACCAGCAGTAAACAGACCCGGAGTTCTCTTTCGTACCCAACGAACTGTCTCGTCCGGGTATTGGTCGAAGAGACGTATTTCAGGGGTCGTGAAAACTGCCACAAGATTTTATACGGTTCGCTATTCACGTAACGTGATGGTTTTCGGCCATAACGCGATGCTGGTGATTTACGCCGCTGCGACACTCGTTGGTCTTGTACTCGGGGTCTATCTCCTCCAGTATCGAGACAAGCCAGGCGTCGTCCCGCTGGCTGGCAGTCTGTTCGCCACCGCGTTTTTGTCGGGTCCGGTGTTCGTCGCAACCGCTTCCGATTCGCATCTGCTCTCGTCGCTCATGATTCGGTTGCTGTTCGTCGGTGTCTGTACCAGTGTGCTATTCATCTTCCTCTTCAGTCTCGAGTACACCGGTCGAGAGCACCTCGTGACGCCCAAAACGGTCGGCCTCCTGTCGATTCATCCGGTCGTGGTCGTCGCGCTCGCAGTTACGAACCCCGGAAACGTCTTTTTTGCAACTTTCGAGTACAATCCGGCCGCGCCTACCGACATCTACTTCGAACCCGGCGTTGCATTCGTTCTTCACACGCTCTACTCGTATCTGCTGTTGGCCTGCGTCACCGTGTTGATTCTCGAATTCCTCTATTCGACACGAGGCTTGTATCGTGGGCAAGCACTCGCACTGTTCGGCGCGACGACGATTCCGTGGCTCGCAAACATGGTGTACATATTCGGTCTGGTCTCCTACGATACGACGCCGATCGGGTACATTCTCACGGGGGTGTTATACACGGTTGCAATCGTCCGATACCAGTTCATCGACGTCGCACCGATCGCCCGAAATCGGGTCGTGGATACGGTTTCAGAAGGCGTCTTCGTGATCGACCACGATAATCACCTCATCGACGTCAATCCCGCAGGCTGTGAGATGCTCGCCGTCGATTCCGCCTCCTCGGCTATCGGCCACAACGTACACACGCTCTTCAAAACTAATCCTGCAATCGTCGACATGCTCGAGGAGCTGACGGAGACGCCCGTCGAGTCGACGACGGAGTTCTCCCTCGAGGATCGTCACTTCGAAATTCAAGCAACACCCATTACGGACGGACGCGACCGCCACGTCGGCTGGTTGATTCTCGTATACGATATTACGACACGAAAACGCCGTGAATCCGAACTCGAGCGACAAAACGAACGGCTCGACCGATTTGCCGACCTCGTCTCTCACGACCTTCGAAACCCCCTTTCTGTTGCCTCGGGGTACCTCGATATCGCACGAGATACCGAAGACGAAGCGGATACTGCGGAGTATCTCGACCGAGTCGAACGATCGCACGAGCGAATGGAAGCGATCGTCGACGACGTGTTGACGCTCGCTCGAGGCGGGGCAACCGTAACTGAACCACAACCCGTCGACGTCGCTGCTCTCGCGAGACGTGCGTGGAACAGCGTCGAAACCGACAACGCGACACTCGAGGTCCACTCGCGTGAGAAGATCGTTGCCGATCCGACACGGTTCCAGCGGTTGTTCGAGAATCTGTTTCGCAACGCAGTCGAACACGGGATCGAGGACGGAGACTCACACACGCCGGAAAACGGTGTTACTCACCACTACGCGGATGAGCCGTCCAGTGAATCACCGGATACGTCGACCGAACTTACGGTTACCGTCGCTCTCGAGGATGCGGGCACTGGGGAACCCGTCCTTACGGTCGAAGACGACGGTCGAGGTATCCCCTCGAGTATTCGCGAACGGATCTTCGAGGAGGGAGTCACCACGGCGGAGACGAACACTGGACTCGGCTTGCGCATCGTCGAGCAGCTCGCACAGGCCCACGGGTGGTCGATCACGGTAGCGACGAGTTCGACGGGTGGGGCGAGATTCGAACTCCGAGGGATCGACCGTGATGTGAGCGGGAGTCGAGAGTCGCCATCTGAATTCACCTCGAGTGGCGAGTCGCGCAAGTAACCACGTTCGTTGCCAGTCGCTATTGGCTATCCAATCACGGCGCAAAAAAGAATCAGGATTGACGTACTCGTCGCTTACTCGAAGTGGTCGAGGCACTTCTGATACTCGTCTGCGGCCGAGTCCCAGTTGACGACCTCGAAGAAGCCGTCGATGAACTCGCCGCGGTCTGGACCGTAGTCGTAGTAGTAGGAGTGTTCCCAGACGTCCAGTGCGAGGATTGGGTGGGAGCCCCACAGTGCGCCCTGGTCGTGTTTGTCGACCGCGACGTTACGAAGTTGTTTGGCAACCGGGTCGTAAACGAGCAGTGCCCAGCCACCGGCAGCGCCGGCAGCGGCCTCGAACTCACCTTTCCAGCCTTCGTAGGAGCCAAAGTCTTCTTCGATTCGGTCGGCGAGGTCACCCTCGGGTTCGCCGCCACCGTTTGGCGACATGTTCTCCCAGAACAGGGTGTGGAGGTAGTGTCCACAGCCGTTGTGGGTGACGTTGCCCAGTGCACCGGGCGTCGAGTCGAAGTCTCCCGATTCGCGGTTGTCCGCGAGCGTCTCCTCGGCGGAGTTGAGACCGTTGACGTAGCCCTGGTGGTGGGTGTCGTGATGCCAGGTCACGACCTGTTCGGAAATCGATGGCTCGAGCGCGTCGTAATCGTATGGGAGTGGTGGAAGTTCGTGGTCAGTCATTGGAATTCACCTGTGTATTGTATCAACATCTCGCTTGTTAAGTTTTGAGGAGAGGGACGGTATCATGTCTCATGTTTCGCCCCGATTTCGTTGTGCGATTCGCTACCGACGGTACTCACACCACGGGGTTCGGGTTAAAACTTACAACACCCACCAGTGCTGATGAGAGTCTCTCTCAGAGCTGTTCTTTGTGTTTGGCGTGTTCGAGCCACTCTTCGAGTGACGGTTGCGTCCAATAGCGAACGGTGTCGCTTCGCTGATCGTACTCGAGGACACCGATATCGGCGAGTTTCGGTAGATGCGTGTGTTGAAGTTCCATCCGGATTCGCTGGCGTTGTTCCTCTCGTTCGGACTCAAAATCACTCGAGTTGGCCGATTCGACCGTATTTTCCCCCGAAGACTGGGCTGTAACCGTGTTTTGAAACGTGGCGATTGCGTCGGTCAGTTCGTCGACAGTTGCAACGCCATCAGCCTGATCGTACAGGTAATAGAGGGCGTACCGGCGACAACTGCTCGAAAGGATGTCGAAGAGGACACTCAGTGACGGCGTCACTTCGGCTGTGAGTTCGGCTGGGCCTTGTTCGGTTTCACGCATTCACGAACCACCTACCCTGTGTTACCATTCGAAACCACCACCAACTGCTACCACTGCCGCCACATTAGATGTTGCGTTTATCTAGAAAAACACATGTGCGAAATATGTAATACGGAGGTCCGACGCTGGTGCGTTTTACCGTCGTTCGTGTGTCACCGGTCAGCGTTCGACCAGTCGACTGTATATCACGTTTTGCCACTCGAGGAAAACCCGTCGGTGGTAGTACTGAGGAAAATCCGCGTAACCTGTTCGTAAAAATAACAGTTCGAAGAGAACGGTTGGATCGTGAGGGCGTCGTTACTCGTAGAGCCACTCGGCGTCGTGTTGCTCGTAGTCGATCAGTTCGTTGTCGTCGAAGTGAATCGCGATCTCGCGTTCGTTCGCGCCCTCGTCTTCGTGGTCGGCGGCGTGAACGACGTTTCGACCGAGGTCGAGTGCGTAATCACCGCGGATGGTTCCCGGTTGTGCCTCGAGCGGATCGGTCGCACCGATCATCTGGCGAACCTGGCGGGTCGCGTCCTGACCTTCCCAGACCATCGGGACGACGGGACCGGCCGTAATGAACTCGATCAGGTCGTCGAAGAACGGCTTGTCCTCGTGTTCGCTGTAGTGTTCTTTCGCTCGCTCTTCGGGCATGTTGATAACCTTGATGCCGGCGAGTTTGAGACCACGGTCCTCGAGTCGCGAGACGACGTCGCCAACGAGCCCGCGTGCGAACGCGTCGGGCTTGATCATCACGAAGGTGCGTTCGTGGTCGCTCATTGGTCGTCCTCGTCCTCGTCGCTAGCGTCGTCTGCGTCCGCCGCTTCTTCCGCTTCGTCGGATTCGTCGGCGTCAGTTTCGACGTCAGCGTCACCGTCGGCTTCGGTCTCGTCGACCGATTCGTCACCGGCGGGGACGTCTTCATTTTCGTCTTCGAGATCGGATTCGGTCTCGAGGTCCTCGTCTTCGCTCGCCTCGACGACGTCGTCCTGTGATTCGTCCTCGTCGGCTGGCGTGTCGGCCTGGGCTGGGCCCTTGCCGGCACGACCTTCTTCGGTCCACTCGAGGTCGCGCGGTTCGCGTCCGAGCTTGTAGTTTTTCTCTGCCTTCGAGTCGACGAAGTGGAGCACGGTGCCGTCGTTGCGGACGTACATGATGCCCGTGCCGGGCTCGATGTCTTCGCCCGTGTAATCACACGTTCGTTTCTCGACCATTGGTTATTGTCCTCCGATGGAGTCGGCCTCTCGAGCGGTCTCGCGAAGCTGGAGTACGTCCCCTTCGCGGACCGGCCCGAGGCAGTTTCGGGTAATGATTCGTCCCTGATTCTCGCCCTCCTTGATTCGGCATTTGACCTGCATGGCTTCGCCGTGCATGCCGGTCTTGCCGACGATCTCGATGACCTCGGCGGGCGTAGAGCCGCTTTCTTCCTCTTCAGCACTCATCTCTGATCACCTCAGTCGAGGTCCTCGACCTTGTCAGCGATGTCTTCGACGTCGTCCGAAGCCTCTCCGGAGTCGACGATGGCGGCTGCAGCCGAGCCAACCTCGAGGCCGGCGGCGTGACCGACGTCGTCTTGGGTCTCGATGAAGACGACAGGAATGCCCTTCTCGTCTGCGAGTTCTGGCAGGTGCATGACGATCTCTTCGGGGGAGACGTCTTCTGCGACGTAGACGAGGTCGGCGTTGCCGCGCTCGATCGCTTTCGTGGTTTCGTTCGTTCCTTTCTTTACTCGTCCGGTGTCTCGTGCGACCTCGAGGGCCTCGAGAGAGTCCTCGGCGAGGTCGGCTGGGATATCGGTTGTTACGTAAACTGACATTGGTTGTTCACCTCTCCTACACGTGGGCTCTCGCTCCCCTGCCGTCCGGGGCGCTGGACACCCCGTTCCGGAACCGATTTCCGGCGAAAGTCCTGTGGGGCTAGGAGCATCATCAACCCCGCGTAGGGTGTACTACGTCTGTAGCGTTGCCCCCCTTAAAAGCGTGTTCAAACGAATAGGGCCGTGCGATTACTCCACACAGGATTTCGTCAGGAGATCTCACCGGTCGTGTCAGGTTGCTCCGATGGCTATTACTCTCGAGAGCCACAGTCGGTTACATGGACGCGGTTGCCGTCGACCTCGCCAACTCGCTGTTCGAGGAAGCACAGCAGACGAACGAGCGACGGCTGCTGGTACTTGCAGGCGAGCGTGAGCGCGGATACGAGACGCTCGCGTCCGTGCTCGAGAGCCTTCCGATTCCGATCACGGCCACGACGCTCGTCGGTCCCGACGACCGACTCCGCTGTGAACAGCTCCCGCAGTCGAACGCGAGCGAACTCCTCGGAACGACTCGAGACGCGATCGCTCTCGACGCACACGCGGGACTTCGTCCGAACGCACTCGGTAAGCTCGTCGGTGCGGTCGACGGCGGGGGGTTACTCATCTTCCTTACACCATCGCTCGATGAGTGGCCCACTCATCGGGGAGAGTTCGCCCAGTCCCTCGCCGTTCCACCGTACTCGCTGTCGGACGTGACGAGCAACTTTAAACGCCGGCTGATCGACACCCTCCGCGCGCATCGGGGAATCGGCATCGTCGACCTCGAGGCAGAGCGAATCGTCGACAGCGGATTGACCGAGCCCTCGCCGAAGTTGATCGATAGCAGACGACCGGACCGAGCACAGCCACCTGACGGAATATTTCCGACTGCCGTCTACGAGGCGTGTCTCACGGCAGATCAGTCCGACGCCGTCGCCACACTCGAGTCGATAGACCCACGATCAGCGTCGAGTGTCGAGGAAATGCAGCCGCCCGAATCGACGCCGGAGTCACACCGTCCGAGCGCCGTCGTTCTCGAGGCTGACAGAGGACGAGGCAAGTCGAGCGCCGCGGGACTTGCAGCGGGGGCGATGGCCGCCGCGGGACACTCAGTCCTCGTTACGGCCCCGCGCAGTCGAAACGTGAGCGAACTCTTCGAGCGTGCGACCGCGCTGTACGAGGCGCTTCCGGAGGTGACGGTTACCGACGAAACGCCCCGTCACCTCGAGACGAGTACCGGGGGGCGAGTGCAGTACCTCGAACCGACCGAGGCTACCGCTCGACTCGAGCCCTGGGACGCCGTCATCGTCGACGAGGCGGCCGCGCTCCCCGTCTCGAGGCTCGAGTCGTTTCTCGAAGCCGACCGAGTCGCGTTCGCGACGACGATTCACGGCTACGAGGGCGCGGGACGTGGTTTCTCGGTTCGGTTCCGAGACCGCCTCGCGGACGCCGAACACGAGGTGGTCGAACGAACGCTCCTCGAGCCGATTCGCTACGCCGGGGGCGATCCGATCGAGGTCTGGGCGTTCAACGCGTTGTTGCTCGACGCTCGACCACCCGTCGAGTCACTGGTCGACGACGCCCGGCCGGAAACCGTCGAGTATCGTCGCATCGAACCGTCGGAACTCGTCTCGAACACCGTAGACGACACTGACGGGAACGAACGACTGCTCAGAGAGGCGTTCGGACTCCTCGTCCTCGCACACTACCGGACCACACCCGACGACCTCGCGAGGCTGCTCGATGCACCGAACCTCGAGGCTCGTGCCCTCCTTACCGAGCCGGACGCCGCCGGATCGAGACACGTCGCCAGTGTCGCGTTGCTCGCTCGCGAAGGGAACCTCTCTGCAGAAACGCGGAGGACGATGTACGAGGGCGGTCGCGTTCGCGGGAACATGCTTCCAGACGTGCTTACGAGCCAATTGCGAGACGAAGCCGCCGCGTCGCCGTCGGGGCTCCGCGTCGTTCGCATCGCGACTCACCACGCGGTCAGATCTAACGGCCTCGGCTCGCACGTCCTCGAGTGCATCCACGACGAATTCGCCGACTCGCTCGATTGGCTCGGAACCGGCTTCGGCGCGACGCCCGACTTGCTCTCCTTCTGGCGGGAAAACGGCTATCGGACGGTACACCTCTCGACGACGCGCAACGAGGCCAGCGGCGAGCACTCCGCACTCATGCTCGCACCGACGAGCGACAGCGGGCGCACCCTCCACGATCGGCACGCAGAGTGGTTCGCGAGTCGGGTGCAGGCGTTGTGTACCGATTCGCTCGCAACCCTCGAGCCCGATACCGTTCGAGAAGCGTTACGATCAGTCGATAATTGTGCGCTCACCTCACTCGGACTCTCCGCCCACGAGTGGCGACTCCTCGCCGCTGCTGCGTACGGACCGGGTCTCTTCGACGTCGATCCCGGTCCGTTTCGCGACCTGATCGTGCACTATTTCGTCGAAAACCCGCCGAACATCGAGTTGACGGAGCGCGAAGAGCGACTGCTCGTCGAGAAAGGGCTCCAGGCCCGAGACTGGGAAACCGTTGCGTCTCGTCTCGAGTACCACTCGACGGGGCAGTGCAAACGAGCCCTCGGTGACGCAATTCGCCCACTCGTCGACCACTACGGAACCGACGTTGCTCGTGAGGTGCGAGAGCGATTCCGTGACCCGTGAACGCGCCCAGCGTCGATGGATCGCAATTCAAAGCAGTCGTCGGATGATCCTCGAGGGAACCAGTTCGAAGAACCACGCGATCAAACGCCAGCGCCGGGTCACGTAGACGTGCGTTCGTCCCTTCCGAATCGCTCTGGCGATCTGTGTCGCCGCCGTCTCTGGGCTGCAGTCCCAGAACGTCCCGTAGGCGAGGTCGGTGTCGACGAACCCCGGCTCGACGGTGGTGATCCTCACGTCGCTCTCGCGGGCTCGTTGGCGACTCCGAAGTCCCTCGAGATAGGTCGAGACGAACGCTTTCGAGGCGTTGTACGCCTGCGTTCCGCCGGTTCCGAAGCGGGCTGCGACGGACGAGATGCCGACGAGGTGACCGTCGCGTCCGCCCGTCGAAGTCGACGTCTCCTCGAAGTACGATACGGCGGCCGTTGCAATGGCTGCGAACCCGCGCACGTTGACGTCGATCGTCCGCCGTTCCGTCTCCCACTCGAGATCGTGGTTCGCGTCCCCGACGCCCGCACTAACGACGACCAGATCGACCGACAGCATGGCGTCGGCGAGCTCGAAAAAGCCCGCTCGAGCGTCTTCGGGGTTCGTGACATCCATCGTCGCGACGTACGACTTCGTCGGGAGTTCCGTCCCGATCTGTCGAAGTCGCTCGGTTCGGCGGGCGGTCAATCCGACCTCGTATCCCTCCTCGGCGAGCGTTCTGGCGAGTGCCTCGCCGATACCCGACGACGCGCCGACGACGATCGCACCGCGAGTTTCCGTCATGTGGTAACGTTCGAAGGGACACACCTAATGATATGGGTAACAGTGATGACGGACGACTCACAATCAAAATGACGGCCGGACGTACAAGGTTCGGACGTACTCGAGTGAGCACACGTACGACGTCGGTGTGAAGACGCTACGCCTTTACCCCACCCCGTCGTGGCCCGAATATGGTCGACGCGGTCACCATGGTCGCAGTTGCTTTGCTCGTGGGTGGCGTCGTCGGAACGCTCGTGCCGCTCGTTCCCGGCGGATTGCTCTCGCTCTCCGGTGTCTATCTCTACTGGTGGACGAGTGGCTTTGGCGAACCCGGAACGATCACGATCGTCATCCTCACGGTACTCGGAGCGGTGACGATCTTCGCCGAGTTCTTCGCCGGGGCCCTCGCCGCTCGAGTCGGCGGTGCGTCGTGGACAACGACGACAATCGCGGGGGTCGTCGCTGTCGTCTCGTTACTCGTTGTCGGCCCCGTCGGCTTGCTTATCGGGCTCTTTGGAACGGTCTTCGTCGTCGAGTACCTCCGACGAGGCGACGCCAACCACAGCGCCCGTTCTGCACTCTTTGCGACCGTCGGGACGCTCGCCTCGAGCGCGATTCAGGCGATGTTGACCGCGACGATGCTCTTCGTGTTCGTCGTTTCCGTCTTCGCCCTCTGAACGCGCGGGGGAATCCTCCCCACGCCGTCCGTCGCCGAAACCGATGAGTCACTGGCCGTCGTGGGCGCGAGTATGACCTGTGCAGAAGACGACTGCGACCGACCAGTCGCCGTCGAACTCCACATTCCCTGGCGCGACAATCGACTGGTCTGTGCCCCCCACGCTCGAGTGTTGGGCCGGCAAGACGGCGTCGTCGCCGACCCGATTGTCGAACGCGGTGACGACCTCCTCGAGAGCGATCGCTGAACGCACCCGAAGAGACGGGCAGTTAACCGACAACACCCATTTTCGCGGTCAGGAGAAACGCAAACGGGTTCGCGCATTTTGTCAGCGGTGGAATTTATCCCGCTGTGGCTCCATTACATCGCTATGAGCATGTTCGAACGGCTGGGTGAGAAGGTCGAGCGATTCAAACAGGAAGCGGTCGCCGCCCGTGACGACAGTGCCGAGTACCGGTGTCGAAACTGTGGGTCCGAAATCTACAACGAACAATCGTCGTGTCCCGAGTGTGGCAGTACCGAAGTCGAGTCGGTCGCTGACGAACCCACGGCAGACGAGTCGGACGATTCCACGAGCGAAACGCCAAACAGCGAGGGAGAAACCGACCGAGAACCTGGCGAGACGGCCTCCGATTCCACTGGTGAGAGTGGCCCCGACGACACCGACACCAGCGGCGAAGAGTAAGTTCTCAGCCCCTGATCCAAACCTAGCGCGAGTTACTCGTGCGTGAAGTACGCGACCGTCTCATCCTCGTCCTGTCGATCTATTCTCGCGAAGCCGACCCGGACGAACTGGACGAGTTCGTCCGATGAGAGGTCGCCGACGCCGGGTTCGGCGTGCCCGCGGACGTCGCCGTCGGGGGTTCGCATTCGAAACGAGACGCTCTCTGTCGCTGGTACCCAGTGAATCACGTCGACGTCTCCCTCTCGAACGACGTCGATGTCGTCGCCGGTGTACTGGAGCGTGTCTCGAGTGTACTGGAAACAACCCAGTCCCTTGAGCCAAATTCGTTCCTCGCGCTGTGGGAGGTCGTCCGGTTCGAGCAACACTGAATCGCCGACGGGGATCTCGCGCACGCCTCGGTCCTCGTGATTCGGGTGACGCAGTGGGTTCGCTTCGTCAGGTGGACTTCCGCCCAACGGGATCTGGTTACCCTCGCGGACGAAAAAGCGCCGGTCCGTCTCCTCGTCGATCAACTCGCGGTTGTTCGCGTAAATCGTGCTCATCGCGAGGTCGACGTCGCTGGTCGAGGTTCCGAGCCCAACCATGGACTCGACGATCGCTTCGCCACGAATCCCGCGTCGACGGAGGCTCTTGAGCGTCGGCACGCGCGGATCGTCCCAGCCCTCGAGTTCGCCGGCGTCGATGAGTTCCGAAATCGTCGAGGTACTCATCTTCACGTCGTAGGCGTCGATCTGGACGTGTCCCCAGTGGACGACCTCCGGATACTCCCAATCGAAGTAGTCGTAGACGAATCGCTGGCGCTTCGCGGAGTCTTGAAGATCGATTCCGCGAATGATGTGCGTGATGCCGATCAGGTGATCGTCCACACCCGACTGGAAGTCGAGCATCGGCCAGCAGCGATACTGGCTCGCCTCCTCGCGCGGATGTGGCGTGTCGATCATCCGGAAAGCGACCCAGTCGCGGAGTGCCGGATTCTTGTGCTCGATGTCCGTCTTCACGCGCAGAACCATCTCGCCGCTTTCGTACTCGCCGACGATCATGTCCTCGAACTCCTCGAGGACGGTTTCGACGTCCTTGTCACGGTGAGGACAGGCTTCGCCCGAATTTTTCAGTTCCGAGAACTCCTCGCCCGAGCACGAACACGTGTAGGCCCCGCCGAGTTCGATCAATTCGCGGGCGTGGTCGTAGTAGGTCTCGAGTCGATCACTCGCCCGGAACACGTCGTCAGGCTCGAAGCCGAGGTACTCGAGATCCTCGAGAATCGAGTCGTACGCCGTGAGATCCGGTCGTTTCGTCTCGGGATCGGTGTCGTCGAAGCGGACGCAGAACCAGCCGTCGTAGCGATCCCGATACGTTCCGATCACGGCCGGCATGCGAGCGTGGCCGACGTGCCACGGGCCGTTCGGGTTCGGCGCACACCGCATTCGGATCTCGTCGTACTCGTCGGCCCGCGGAAGGTCTGGCAGGTCGTGTTCGTCTTCTTCGTCCTCGGCTTCGATCTCTGCCAGTTCCTCGGGGGCGAGTTCCTCGAGTCGGTCGCGCTTTTCGTCGTATGAGAGATCGTTGACCCGGCCGATGACGCCACCGATGACGCCCGGAATTTCGTCCCCGTGCTCGCGGAAGTCCGGGTTCTCACCCATCAACGGCCCCATAATCGCACCGACGTTGGCGTCGCTCTCGTGTTTGACAGCGTTCAACAGCGCGTGTTTCTCGGCTTCGCGCTCGACACGCTCGCGGAGATCGTCGTTCATTACTGGGGGGTATTCATGCACGGACCAAAACCTCCGCGGTGTCGGGTCGGTGTTGTGGCGGAGTAGTCGTGGTCAGATGAGAAGGATGACACGCTCCGAGTGATTCGTTCGCAAACGGTAGCGGGCCGTCTATCGCAAGTAGTGGTCTTAGAACGGCAGAGTGACGAAAAACTGACCTGTGACTGCGTTCTACAGTAACTGGGTGCAGGAGGTGCTTTACGGCTCCCCGCCGTTGCAACTGCTGACCAGTATCGCCGTTATCTTCGCACTCGTCGCGTTATTTGCACTGACTCGAGGTCTGCGACGTCTTCTCGGCGACCGCTATACGCGGAACTTCGCCGAGGCTGTCGAGATGGCCGTCTTCGCTGGCAGTATCGTCGTCGCGGCCTACGTGCTCGCCGATATCTGGGCACTTTCGTTCGTCTTCGGCGAGGTTCTCGACGTCATCTTCGTCGACCGCTTCACCGGCATCCGTGGCGCAGTATCGGTCGCAATCCTCACCACCGGCTATCTGCTCGTTCGAATGGTCAACCGCTCGTTCGACCGTCTCTACCGAGAAGACCTCATCACGAACCACCAGAAAGAGGTCGCCTACCACACGGCCGACGCCGGTATCTTCGTCATCGCAGGCCTGGTTATCATGTCGATCTGGGGGATCGAACTGACGAATCTCATCCTCAGCGCTGGCGTTGTCAGCGCCGTCTTCGGCCTGGCCGCCCAGAAAACCGTCGCTGCGTTCGTCGCCGGCTTCCTCCTCCTCTTTACACGTCCCTTCCGGGCCGGCGACTGGATCGAGGTCGCAAACCAGAACGATCGCAAGACTGCCGGCATCGTTCAGGACATTACCATCTCGCACACGAAGATCCGGACGTTCAACGACGAACACGTCCTCGTTCCGAACGACGAGCTCACCTCGAACGAACTCATCAACTACTCGCGAAGCAATCGCCTCCGCGTCGACGTCGAACTCGGCGTCGACTACGACACCAACCTCAACCGCGCCCGAACCGTCATCCGCAACGCCGTCGACGGCATCGACATCATCAGCCCACTCAAAGAACCCCAGGTCGTCTCCAAACGCTTCGGCGACTCCGCAGTGGTACTCGAGTTACAGTTCTGGATCGAGGACCCGAAGCGCCGGCGCGTCTGGCAGGCCCAGACGGTCGTTATCGACGCGATCAAGAACGCCTTCGAGCAAGAAGCGATTACGATTCCGTACCCACAACGGACACATCAGTCGCGGAACGACCGCGGCTTTCGGGTGGCGTCGGCGGCGTCGATGGAGGGAGACGGGAGACTCGAGTCCGACAGAGGAGAGCCGCGTACGAGTACGGAACCTGAGACGAAGGGAGACGCGGTAGAACCAGCGCAAGACCGGGAGGTCACGAATAGGTAGCATGCAACAGAAACGGAGTGCTTGTGGTGTGTGGTGGCCCGTTTGCGAGGCACCACGGTAGCGAGCCAGCGAATCGGTGAATTGGTGAATCAGCGCATCAGCACATCAGCGGGCTGGCGAATCAGTAGCCGCGTTCGATCAGATAATCCGCCAGCTCACACAGGAGCTGTCGAGCCTCGTTGTCAGGCAACACCTCGAGTCGGGATTTCCCCTGTTCGACGAGGTCTTCCGCCGTCTCCTTCGCGTAGGTGATCGAGCCTGCTTTCTCGAGTTCGGCGAGGGCAGCGTCGATTTCGGCTTCGGTAACGGCTTCGACGGTGTCTGAGTCGACCAGATCGTCGATCACGACGCCCTGTTCTCGAGCGTGGACGGTAATCAGCGTCTGTTTGTTTTCGACGAGGTCGCTCCCTCGTTGCTTGCCGAGTTTGTCACTCGGAACCGTCAAGTCGAGCACGTCGTCTTGGATCTGGAACGCGCGACCGATATCGAGTCCGTAGCCATAGAGGGCCTCGATCGTCTCGTCGTCGCTTCCCAGCAAGACGGCCGGAAGACACGCCGACGCGGCGTACAACACGGCCGTCTTTTGCTCGACCATCTCCAGGTACTCTTCGGGAGAGACGTTGGCTCGCTCTTCGAACGTGACGTCCAACGATTGGCCCTCACAGATTTTCGTACACGTCGTCGCGAGGATGCCGAGCGCTTCGACCATTCGGTCGGGGTCGGCACCCGTCTCGAGCATGATCTCGAACGCCTTCGAGTAGAGCGTATCACCTGCGAGGATAGCCGCCTCGAGGTCGTACTCCTTGTGTACGGCAGGAACGCCGCGTCGGAGGTCGTCGTCGTCCATAATATCGTCGTGTATCAGCGTAAACGATTGGATGACTTCGACGCTGACCGCGGCGTTCATGATGTCGATCGTGCCTCCATCGAGCGACGGGAATGTACGGTAGTCACTCGACAGTGGTTCGACGTCGACGAGCGACTCTGCCGTCGTAAGCAACACGGTCGGGCGTAGTCGCTTACCACCCGCATCGAGCAGGTATCGTGAGGCTTCGTAGAGCCGTTCGGGCCGTTGGACTGGCAATTCTTCCGGGATCGCGTCGTTGACCTGCTCGCGGCGCTTCCGGACCGCTTCGAGCACCGCCTCTTCTCGTGCCTCTGGGGTTGTCATATCAATCGACGAGCTGAATGAGGTTGCCATTTCTCGAGACGTGGATGTCTCGGCCCATCTTGTACCCCTCGCTCTCACAGAGGTTGACGTACCCCGAGAGGCCCTTGAGATCCTGGTGAGCCGGGATGATGTGCTGTGGCTGCAGCGCATTGAGCATCGTGTAGTGGCCCTCCTGGTTCATGTGCCCGGAGACGTGGATGTCGTCGTAGACGCGAGCGCCCTGCATACCCAGGAGTTTCTCGGCCTGGTAGCGCTGGCCCTCGTTCGTCGGCTCCGGAATGACACGTGCGGAGAAGACGACCTTGTCGCCGTCGTCCAGTTGATACGGTGTCTCGCCGCGGGCCATCCGCGTAAGCATCGCTCGAGGCTCTCCCTGGTGACCGGTCACGATCGGTAGGAAGTCCTCCTTGCCTTCGTTCATGATGCGTTTGAAGGTGCGGTCGACGGATTTCCGGTGACCGAACATCCCAAGATCCGACGGGAAGTCGACGAAGTCGAGTCGTTCTGCGGTTCCCGAGTACTTCTCCATCGAACGGCCCAGCAAGACTGGCTGACGGCCGATGTCGTTTGCGAACTCAACTAAGGACTTCACGCGTGCGATGTGACTCGAGAACGTCGTCGCGACGATGCCGCCGTCGTAGTCCTCCATACTGTAGAGAACGTCACGGAGGTGTTCGCGAGCGACGTTTTCGGAGGGCGTGCGGCCCTTCTTGTTCGCGTTCGTACAGTCCTCGATGTAACAGAGGACGCCGTTGCCTTCGCGACCGATCTCGCGGAATCGCTCCATGTCGATCGGATCGCCGAGCACCGGCGTGTGGTCCATACGCTTGTCCAGTCCGTAGACGACAGCGCCTTCCGGCGTGTGCAACACTGGGTTGATCGCGTCGATGATCGAGTGCGTGACGTTGACGAACTCGAGGTCGACCTTGCCGGAGTCGCCGATCGACATCGTCTCGCCGGCGTCCATCTTGATCAGGTCGTTCTCGACGCCGAATTTCTGCTCGCCTTCGATCTGCTGTTTGACGAGTTCGATCGTAAACGGCGTCGCGACGATGGGTGCGTCGTAACGGTGTGCGAGTTTCGAGATCGCACCGATGTGGTCGAGGTGACCGTGCGTCGGGACGATCGCCTGAACGTCGCCCTCGAGGTCGCTCATGATCCGATCGTCGGGGATCGCACCCATATCGATCAGATCGAGACTGTGCATCCGTTCGGTTTCGACGTTGTCGTGGATGAGAACCTGCGAGAGGTTCAGGCCCATATCGAAGATGACGACGTCGTCACCGGCGCGGACGGCAGTCATCTGCCGTCCAACTTCTTCGTAGCCGCCGATTGTTGCAATTTCTATTTCCATGGTTCGTTGTACTGAAAGCCGTGTGGATTGACTCTCATCGAAACGGTCCGCGGACTCCCGGTTATTCGGCCCCGGCGTCTTTCAGCGCGTCGGCCTCCCGCTATGCGCACGAGGAGGTAAACCGCCTCCACGTGTACAACGTTTGTACACTCCGTGCGCACTTGCCCGCGGGTTTCGCTAGTGAAGTATACATCCCGGGGTGTTAAAAACACAGTGGGTTAGCTGTCTCCACACTCGTTCACTCTTACAGATCAGACAATAGAGGAATGAGCACCGTTTCTCCACAGAGAACTCGAATACCTACTCGATCGTCGTCCCTGGATTCTTCCCTTCGAGAAATGACGCCAATCCGTCGAGTCCGAAGATCGACGACGCTCCCTCGAGTTCGAGTAACCCGTTGACTTTCCCAGCCATTCCACCAGTGACGTCGGTCGTCTCACTAGCACCCAGTACGGACTCGACGGCTTCGTAGTTCGAAATCCGCTCGATTACGGCATCCTCCTCGTCTAGCACGCCCGGAACCGTCGAGCAAAGGCCGATTCGATCGGCCTCGAGGGCTCGAGCCAGTTCGACGACCAGTTCGTCGCCACTGACGACGGTTGCCCCGCGGCCCGTCTGTGCGATCACGTCGCCGTGAAGGACCGGAACGAACCCCTCCGCGAGCATCGACTTCACCTGGCTGGTCGGAAGTTCGAGGGCCCCGTCCCCATCCCGGCACGCTGTCGAAAACGGATGTACCGGAACTGCCTGCACGTCGCGTTCGAGCAGCCGCGTCAACACGAACTGATTCAGCGTCTTCATCGCTCCGTGAATCTCGAGGACAGCGCCCGCGTCGTGCGTTCCCGTCGTCGTGCTCACACCGTGTTCGCTGGCGTTGTGGTGGCCGAAACTGCCGCCACCGTGGACGAGGACGAGTCCGCCCTCGAGTGCACCCCCCTCGTTTTCGAGGGCACGTGCAATCGAATCAGCCGCTTGCTCGAGGGACGCTCCATCGAGGGTTTCAGCCCGGTCCTTGTGAGTGATGACACTCCCCCCGAGTTTCAACACGATCATTCGAGCCTCCTCACCCCAGTTTCGGCAAGTTCCGCACGGAAGGCGTCCCGACAGCCGGGCGTGTACGACAGTGCAGTCTCCGTTTCGTCGCTCGGATCGAGCGCGACGATACACCCGCCACCGCCAGCACCGGTCAGTTTCGCGCCGTGTGCTCCCGCGTTTCGAGCAGCCCAGACCATCGAATCGAGCGACCGAGAGGAGACACCGAGTGCCCCGAGAAGCCCGTGATTGAAGTTCATCAACCGGCCGAGTTCTTCGATATCTCCCCTCTCGAGTGCCCGTTCACCCTTTCGAACGATGTCGCCGATCGCTTCGACCGTATCCGAGGCGAAGGAGTACTCCTCACGAAGCGAACGGACGCCAGCAACGAGTTGCCCCGTGTCACCCGCCCCGCCGTCGAATCCGACGACGATCGGTAGATCCGGGGCATCGAGCGTTCGACAATCGTCTCCTTCGACTCGAACGGCTCCACCCGTGGCCGAACAGAAGGTATCGGCTCGTGAGGCCTCGCCGCTTTGAACCGCCGATTCGGTTTGATACGCTCGTTCGGCCAGTTCGTCGATCTCGAGCGTCGTTCCGAGTTCTCGAGTCCCGGCATCGATGGCCGCAACCACGACAGCGGCTGACGATCCGAGGCCTGCACCGAGTGGAATATCGCTCTCGATAGTAACGTCGAACCCAACGTCTTCTTCACCCGTCACGTCTCTTACGTGCTCGATCGCGACGTCGACGTACCCCATCGCCGCCGTGAGAAGGGACTCAGAGACGTCGACATCCGGTGGCGAGCCTGCTGTACCACCGTATTCGACGGTAAAGCCATCCAAACTGAGGTCCTCGGCGTGTATCCGAAGTTTGCTATCCGACCGTTGTTCGACGCCCACCTGCGCCCGTACCTCGATCGCGCACGGAACTGCGGGTTCGCCGTAAACCACCGCGTGCTCCCCGAACAGATACACCTTCCCGGGAGCGCTCGAAACTGCCATGTTCGAGCGTTCGTACGACGATGGTTAATACCTATCCTCTCGAGCGCGAATCTGGCACCCCCACCGACGACGTGTTCGAATATCGGTAGTCGGATTTAAGCCAGTGTCCACGCTACGCGGTCGTATGTCTCTCGTCTTACCCAGCGAACTCGTCGTCGATCGGTTTCTCCCGACGGTTCGAGCCATGCTCGCGACCAGACTGGCTGAGCGCGGTCTGACCCAACAGGAGATTGCAACGAATCTCGGAGTGACACAAGCTGCCGTCAGTAAGTACATTAGCGGTGACGGCGGCGGCGACGATCGCTTTCGAGAGCACCCTGAAACGGTTGCTACCGTCGATCGGATCGCCGATGGACTCTCGAGTGAAGAGATGGACGGCTACGACGCGCTGTCCGAGCTACTAGCCCTCGTTCACAGTCTCGTCGATCGCGGGCCAATCTGTGAACTCCACGAAGAGGAAATGCCAGGGCTCCAAGGGCTCGGATGTGACCTCTGCGTGCGCGGACTCGATTCCGACGTCCGCGCCGAGCGCGACGTGCTCGCCTCCGTTCGAACCGCTGCGCGGACGCTTGCAGCCATCCCTGAAATGGTATCTTACGTCCCAAACGTTGGAACCAACGTCGGAATGGCACTTCCGGACCCACACGACGAGACCGACATCGCCGCAATTCCCGGCCGAATATACGCGATGGGAAGACGAATCGAGATTCCCGCAAATCCCGAATTCGGTGCCTCGAAACACGTCGCCACCGCCATTCTCGCAGCGAACGATACTGACCAGACGATCCGCGGGGCGACCAACATCGCGACCGATGACGCGTTGCTCGAAACCGCTCGAGTGCTGGGATTAGATCCACTCGAGTTCGACGCGGAGTACGAAAACCGCGGCGATCACCTTCGGTCACGCTTCGACGAACGAGGTGGTGTCCCACCAGTCGCGTATCACCGTGGTGCGTTTGGCATCGAGCCAACGACGTACGTGTTCGGAGTCGACGCTGGGGCAGCAACTGAACGGGTTCGGACACTCGTTACTGAATCGTCGGAGAGCTAATTTTCGTCGCTGACGTAAGTTGCGAAAACTGACGAGGCTGTAGCCTCAACGCAGCGTTCTGATCACGCATTTCGCTGCTATTCACTCCCAGCGCAATTGGTTGGAATCGCCTGGCGCTTCGAATCGATGATAGCGAATAACTCCATCTACACCCCCTCATTTTAGTAAATAAGATGGAAATTCAGAAGTTATTTAGTTAGAGATTATATATTATTGACTGATGAAAGAGCGTTGGAATCAATCGCGCCGACAGTGGCTCGGTGCCTGTGCAAGTCTTGGAAGTGCGACCGTCCTTGCAGGGTGTTTCGGAAGTGACAGTGATGATGACTCGAGCCCTGAAGAGGAAAATGTGACAGGTGCAGATTGGCCGATGTATGGCGTTGATCTGCAGAACACAAACTATCAGTCGAATGCAACAGAGGTAGAGGGAGATGAATTAACCAAAAGCAGTGTTATTGAATTGGATGGGATTAGTACCCATCCAATTACTATTTCTGAAGGATATATTTGTGGCCATAGTACCGGCGGGAAAATGTTTACGATAGATATCGACACTGGAAATATATTGTGGGAAAGAGAGAATTTTGGCAGGCCTATTATTCATGATGGCACTGTTTACGGCCCAACTACAGATGAACGAATTCACGGATATAATATAAAGAATGGCGACCACTGGGAATCACAAACAATTGATTCCATTGATGGACTTGGTTATCCATTACCAACTGAAGAGGCAATCTTCGTTTTTAGTTCGGAAGTACTTTGGAAGGTTGACTATGAAACAGGAGAATACACGAAAGTTATTGAATTACCACCATATATTGGTGGTTATAGTGAGTGGCCAGCATTTCAAGATGGTGTCATCTATATGTCTCGATCGTCCGAAATGCATGCAATAAACGTAAAAACCCCCGAAATTCTGTGGACTTTCGAACCTGAGGGTGGGGGAAGTATGGCAGATAGTAATCCGACAATTGGGAACGGGCTAATTTACACAACGAGTCGTGATCAAAATTTGCATGCTATTGAGATAGAGTCCGGAAACGAAGTTTGGTCAATTGACACAGACACACGTGCTGAAACCAGTCCCGCGTTCGCAAATGACATTGTTTACCTCGCAGAATCAGGACGTGCAGTTGCTGTTGATGCTGATTCCGGTGAAATAGTGTGGGAAGATGCTGAATCAATCATCGGAAAACCACAAGATATGGTAATTGTGGGTGAAACGTGTTATACAGCAACTCGATTTGGTATCTGGACTCATGACGCGTCTACAGGCGACCTCAATTGGGAATATCGTATTCCCGACGAGAGTGATGTAGGCTTCAATGCTCCCCCAACTATTTCGGATGGACAAATATACGTCCCGTCTGACGATGAAAAATTGTATTCTATTGGGGGTTCATGATATGATTGCCTGGAAAATCCAACATATCGAGTGTAGGCTCGATCTGGTTCGTAGTGGTTTTATGTTAATATATATTATTTGTTTATTTAATCATACTGTATAATAATGGTGTATACACCTAACCAGACACGCCGCGAGTGGATCAATACTTGTGCAGTTGTCGTAGGTGGAACTGCAGTTGCAGGATGTGTCGAGGAAGACAACAATGATAATAGTAATGGAAAGAATAGTAATCAAGACCCAAATTGGCCAATGTACGGGATCGATGTGCAAAACACTGGGTATCAACCGAATGTATCTGGACCAGAAGGCGATAATATCGAGCTGAGAGAAGTTTATGATATTGGTGGTGGAAGTTCGTATCCAGTCGTAACTGCTGGCGACCACATCTATGTGACGAGTCGCGATGGTGTCGTATTAGCATTAAATCGTGAAACAGAGGAACTCATCTGGGAAGCAGAAGGTCATGGCCCACTGATGGTTTTCGAGGACCGTGTCTATGGTCCGCGTGGAAGCCACCGTATATACGGTTACGACAGAGAAGATGGGGTGCGATGGGAATCAGATGAAATTGACCTTCAGCGAAGTCTCAATCTAAACAACGAGCCTATTGTGACGGAAGACGGTATTTTTGTCATCTCTGATCACAACGTTTGGAAGATTGATATAGACACTGGAGAGTATATTAGTGTCCGTGAATACCCTCGAGATTCGCGTGATCTTACTGGAACTACTGATATTCCTGCATACAATGATGGTGTACTCTATCATGCTATGGGGATCGAGTTATTTGCATTAGATATTGAAAGTGGTGAGCATAAATGGAGTGTCGAGAGTGAAAACGTCCTACACATTGGTAACCCATCAGTATTTGACGATATCATCTATGTACCTGGTGGTGGAAAAATGATATACGCTTTTGATATTGATTCTGGTAAGGAATTATGGACGGTCGAAATATATGACAGTATTGAAGAACGTCCTACTGTTGCTGAGGAGTTGATATATATTGATGATGGTCAGAAGTTAACTGCAATTGATTCACACACGGGTGAAATTGATTGGGATGTAGAGACACCTGCGGGAACTAACGAGGTTGTTGTAGCAAATGAGACAGTATATAGTTCAGACATTTTTGGCCTCCGTGCTCACGATATGCATTCCGGAACCCTCAAATGGGAATTCGAAATTGAGGAACCAACTGAAGACGGCTTCTCAACACCGCCAGCGGTGTTCGATGATGCCATATATTGTATATCAACTAATGGAAAACTGTATTCCCTTGAAGACACCTGAACTATCATCGGATAGTTATTTGTCACTTTTCTATATTCTATAAGCAATCTCCTTCAGAGTGAGTGTTCGTATTTGGCCCTACATCATTCCAAAACTCCGAACATGCTTCCCCGGGGGCATTACTATACTCATTATCACCAACACCTGGCGCACCTTGTGGCATAAACTGTGGAGCAGGTACCACAGCCATGATCGTTTGACTATTTTCGTAGCTAATAGCGTCACTCGAACCCAACTCGAGTTCGCTTCCACTTGGTGTTTCTAACGATACGTCCCTGTCTTCGCGAACATACGTCGTTGTGCCAGTCGAGGAAGGATCACCACTCGTTGCCTGGACTTCAAACCGTGTGTACTCTCCCTCGAGTTCGACCTCCCAGGCATCTACTTGCAGGTAGAACAGAGGCGGCCACGGAATCAACGGAAAACCAGGGAATCCGACTTGATTCTCGTAGGCAGCACCCATCGGAGCAAATTCAGTGTTCTCGTCAATATCGAGTGGACCTTCACCCTCTCCCCGTACTGCTGGTACATCCGTTTGATTCACCGTCCTCTGTGAGGAGTGATACGTCGGAGAACCATCGACATCGATGTGAACGTCGTTGAGTACGTCCGGAGTGTCGACTTCAGAGCCACCTTCGTCTTGAAGCAGTTCTTCACCTGAGCCGAGCATCTCATCGAGAAGATCCATCGGCCCACCAATGAGGTCGTTTGCAGAGTCAAGCATTCCACCGAGCAAATCGTCGATGAGATTCCCACCGCCGGTCGAAATCTGTTCGTGATGGGTCGCCAATTCATCGACGTAATCGTACATGCTATTAAAGTACACTTGACGAGCCTCCATCGTAGCAACAGCTGGTGCGTTCTCGAAGTCGTCAGTCTCGGTTACGTACTGTCGTTCTACCTCTTCGATGTTCTCCTCAATCTCGCGCATCGGGCTCTCTTCAGCAGTGAGCATCTCCATAATGTCTGCCTCGACCGGTTCAATTTCTTGGACTACCTCGAGGTGAACATCCATGAGATCGTCGTGTACAATTTCTGTCTGAAGTTCGTCAGCGCTTCGGGGCGACAGTTGAACTTCTTCGTTGAACCCTCTCTCGAAATTGATCGCATCCTCAAAATCGTCGACAGATTCGATGTTATCCGATCTCGATTCAACCCATTCTTCTAACTCTGCATCACTATCGATACGTTGTCCGAAGTACTCCTCAGTTACGGCTTCAGATGCACCCTCCCAATTTGTCGGCGATCCACCGACGTATGGATCTGGTGACCCACCACTATCGAGAACGTGTTCGACGCTGTGTGGGGTGATTTCTATGTCTGGTGCAATCTCGCCATCTAGTTCGAAAGATGTCGTGTAGTTCGTTGTCGTGAAATCTGACCTCGTGACATCTGGCGAAGAGTTCGTGTTGGTGTCGTTCCATCGGCCAGTCGTACCGTATCTCATTTCGACGTCGATATCGACATCGACTAGTGACCGTTCTAAGCTCGAGTCACCATTATCCGAACCAACCTCGTTGATATTGGCGACCACATCCTCAACAGAAGACGTGTACGTCGGGTCCATCTCAGATAAGTTGTCGATGTCATACTCATCTGGATTAAGTGTAGGTGTTGTAGGATAAGCGGGGCCATCTTTACTTGGACTATTATACCCTTCCCCGATACGTGTGTCAATAGAATATATGCTTTCAACAATATTTTCCGTATTATCTACTTCTTCAATACTAGTCTCCCGAATGCTTTCCAAATCGTTTTGAATATTTCCAATATTGGCAATAGATTCGTCGTCATGGTCCTCTTCATCAATGTTTTCAGACCTTTCACTATTACCATAGTAGTCCTCGAGATATTCTTCAGTAAACGTAGACGTATCGTTAAGCGGCTCTCGCATCTCGCTCTCGAGGTCACCCTCACTAAGATCGGCCTCCATCTCGTACATAGCCATATCTGCAAAGACGTGTCCCTGGATTTCCCCTTCCATGTCAACTCCCTCGAGCATGCCGACGACGAGCTCCTCGATGGTCGGCATGTCGGGAAGTTCGCCATCCGGTGATACGATCCCTTCCTCACACAGTGCATCGACGGTGTCGACGTCCTCGTCAGGATGCAGTTGGGCCGCGATATCGTCGAAATCGTAGTTTAAATCGAGTGCGTCTTCCGAGAGGTCGTAGGCCATACAGAGTTGCGGCCCTGCCATGACGCGATTGGCGTAGTCATCTTGCGTACCAAACACCTCCTGTTGGGCTGTAAACCGAGCATCGTTGGCCATCACTTCCGTGTGGTCGTTCGGCGTAACGTTTTCGAACGCTCGGTCCGCTGGATCACCCAATAACCGATCGTAGTAGGCCTTCCCCCAGGTGAGTGGCCACATTCGCTTCGCCAAATCGTAACCATAGCCTTCTCGATCGTCAATGCTCTCGATCATCCCCTTGTTGAGGTGCTCCTCGTAGTCCTCGACGTGTTCGTGAAGTTCCATCATGGTGGTCCCGACCGACGCGGTAATATCGCGGGAATGTTCCGCCACTACAGTGCCATCCTCGTCTCGAACAGTGATCTCGACATCGTCGATCGTTACATCCATGATGCCGTCATCTTCGTCAATGTCGACGACCTCGAGTGCGCTCTCGAGATCCGTTCCGTCTCCCCAGTCGTCGACCTCGGGGAGTGATACCGAGACTGTCTGTCCCTGCCCGACGTCTTGGTGTCTGCCCTCGAGGGACGCGGTGGCTTCGGCGAGAATGGTGAGTTTCGTCTGTTCTTCGAACGCATTCTCTTCGTCTACCACCTCCTCTAGATCCGAATCGACGGTCGTGAGTGGAGATTGAACGACGTCGTCACTCGCGCGTACGGTCGCGTGACGGATTTCGCTAGTCGCATACGCCTCGCCACGGTCGATTGCCCTCTCCGTGCTGGTGTCGATTTCTGGTTCGTCTCTGGTCTCGAGTATCGCGACAATCATGATCGAACTCACGAGGAGTAAGACGCCGATGATCGCGAACGGAATCCGTGCTCTGTCGTCTGATGCAATCGAAATCGTCTGGGAGCGGGTGCGTCTCATTCGTTCCAGGTCTGAATCGTAATCGTGACCGTATCGGTCGATGTTTCATCGAGAATTGCCTCGAGTTGCTTTTCGTCGCGGTCGGTTTCGTCGTTGTTGTCGTCGATTTCCTCGAACTCGGATTCGAACGCGTCCTCGAGGTCTGACGCGAGCCACGCCGCAAGGGCGTCGGCGTCGGTAACATCGTACCCGCCTTCCTGCCCGACGAGGAGATTTCGATTGGCCGCCTGTGCGTTTGCTTCGGTGCGCGTCAATGGTGGGTGGGTGTCCGGGCTGCGAAACGAGAACTCACCGACTGCCTCGGCCATCGACTGGTACTGATAGACCGTTTGTTCGCGGTTGATGCCCTGGTCCTCGAGGGCGTACTGGGACGATTCTGGGGGGAAGAAGCCATCGACGATTTCTTTACCGATGACCGTTGCTGCGACGGCAGACGATTCGTTATCATCAATTTGATAGTCTTGGAAGTGTGAGTCGTCGATTGGAGAGACGCCACTCGAAACTGTCGTCGAGGTACTCGACACGTCAGCATTTGCAGGCGGTCGGGTGCCAGCCGTCGCTGTGCCGTTGATTGTTGCATCAGCGTACGGCTCCCACTCAGCGACGACGTAGAAGTCCTGTTCCGTTCCAACGAGATTCTCACGAATCGACCAGTCGACGGCCTCCTCGTATGCATCACTGTAGGCTACAACAGATTTCCCGTCGATCTGGTAATTCATCACGGCTGCATCAGCGAGCAACCCGAGGGGTGAACCGTGATCGGTTCGCGAGTAAGTATTGTCGTTCGTAATCACTGGTTCAGAAAATTCGTCTTCGTCGCGTATGTCTTCGATACTGTACGTAACGGAAATCGTGGATTCACTCAGCACATCCGTCATTTGCGCCGCAGAGAGACTTTCGCCGCCGTGAGTTTGCCCTGCACCTGTCGTTTCGTGTCCGTGGCTATCTACTGGGGATTCGTCTGCTGTCGTTGCGAGATAGTAGCCGACGATCATCACGCTCGCGGAGATGAGGAGGAGTGCGAGTGCAACGTCGATGACCGTACTGACGCCACGTTCAGACGGAAAGTCGGTCACGATTACCAGGCCTCCACGTGTACGGTCCCACCTCGGACGTCGGCTTCCGTGACCTCGATGGAGATTGATCGCGTGGAAATGTCCGTCTCATCCGGTTCACCGGCCGCTCGAGGCGGACCGAAGTCACTGTGGGTAGACTGAAGTTGTCTGTCACGCAGGTCGTCGCCGTCAGAATTGAAGTGTGCAGCAGCGAAGACGGTCGGTTCACCGTCATCGTAGGCCCTGACCTCTATGTATACGTTCTCGCCGTTTGGCAACGAGTTGGATTGGATTGCTTCGAGCATCTCCTGGTCCATCTCGGATTCGTACTCGTAGGCCGGGAAGGTGCCACGCTCGGCGTCCTCGAGGTCGTCCCAAACGTTGTCGATGGCGGTCTCTGTGACGGTGCGATCACTCGTTCCCGGAAGGACATCGCTCACGTAGACGGTGTACAATCCGACGCCGGCGATGAGTGCCATCACGGCGAAGAGTGCGGCGATCGGTTCGGTTTGGCCTCTAGACGCTGACGAGTGTGACATGATAGTGTTCAGTCTCTGTATTGTAGTCGACAAACGGTTCGTCATCGTCGAACGCTGCCGTTCGCGGGATCGAATTCGTACACGTTTCGGTCGTGTCGAACCCGAGTTCGCGTTCGCACGTCTCGCCGTCGTCGAACTCGAGTGTCGCATCGACCGGTTCGCTACCGGGGCGGTTGATGTTCGACGATTCGATTTCTACGTCGAGTGTTCCAGTTCGGCCGGGAATCACCTCCGAGGTGCTTGCGTCGCTGATGGACGTACCGTCTAGCCAGACGTACTCGCCGTCGACGTCTAACTCGAGTTCGTTGCCAGCGACCCCGTCGTACGATGCAGTGACGGTGCCGATCCCGGTAATGGATGCGCCGCCGATCCCGAATTCGGACGTCGTCGTCTCGAACTCGACAGTTTCGACGAGCGGATCGAGCGAATCGCTATCCGGTTCGACGCTGATCTGTCTGGTGACTAACTCACCGCTTGCGGTCAGTTCCGTGCCACTGTTTTCGTCGTATCGGTCACCGGCGTCCGCGAGGAACTCGCTAACCGCATGTGTATCGCCGTCGGCGAGTTCCGCTTCGTATTCGTCTTCGAACGCGACGCCGTGCGTAATGTTTTCTAACCGATCAGACCCGCTTACCGGGACGACGAAGGTGTCGTAGTCTACACTCGCGTGTGCAGTGCCGTGATCGTTCGCTAACTCGAGCGTCGAACCGTCGAAAACGATAGTTTCGGCGTCGTACTCCCACGACGAACTCGATTCGCTGTCGCTCGCGGCAACCGGTTCGATCGCGTTGGCTGCTTCGGGCGCGTCTGGCGGTGGTCCCGTTGGAAGGCCGAGAACCAGACCAGCAACCGCGATACTGACGAGGGACACGGCCAAAAAGACGTACCATCCGTCGAGAGGGGCCTCCCAATCCATGGCCGGGTTGGCCGCGCTTTCGTATATAAATGTCCGCAGGTATCAGCTTCGACCTACCAGGCGGCGACGACAGATTACCAGTTCGCTTCGTGAGATCAAACGCCCGACCATACCATCACAGTGATGTTTTACATTCGACGATCGTTACGTCCTCGAGGTCGATTTCACAGAGTCGGACGCTTCTATGGATTCGATAATAATGGCTGAGTAGTGGGTATTCCGAGACGAGCCGATCGTATGGATATCATCATCACGATTCAGCATGCAGCGAACGTGCACTTTTTCAAACACGTTATCTGCGAGCTCGAGGCGGTGGGACACGACGTGCACGTGTTTGCTCGGGAGAAGGGTGTGACGACGCGACTGCTCGACGCCTATCGGATCGAGTACGAACTCCTGTGTGGAGAACCCGACGGGTGGTTCGGATTGGGGCTGACGCAGGTACGATACGAATATCGGTTGCTTCAACGAGCACGTGAAATCGAGCCAGCGGTTATCGTCTCCAGTCACGGGATTGCAGCGACACACGTCGCGACGCTCGTCGGTGCGAGGAGTCACGTCTACATCGACACCGAGACGGCGATCAATGGTGGGAACCGTCTGACGACTCCGTTTGCGGACACGATCTACACACCGGAGAGCTTCCGTGAGGGATACAGTGGGGACCACGTTACCTACCCAGGATTTCACGAACTTGCGTATCTCCACCCGAGTCGATTCGAGCCGAACGAGTCGATTCTCAGACGACACGGTGTCGACCCCGACGACCGATACGCCGTGCTCCGATTCGGTGCGTGGAAGGGGAATCACGACGTCGGAAAGAACGGTATCTCGCCCGAATGCCGACAGGAGATCACCGACATGCTTGCAGCGAACGGCGACGTGTACGTCTCCGTCGAGGGTGACGATGAGGTTCCGATGGGCGGTGAACCTCTTCCCGTTCCACCGGAGTCGTTTCATCACTTACTCGCGTTCGCCGACATCGTCGTCGGCGAAGTCGCGACGACAACGCTCGAGGCCGGCGTTCTCGGCACGCCAACCGTTCGGATCAGCCCATTTGCTGGTCAGAACGAAATGGGAAAATTCCGCGAACTCGAAGACCGAGGGCTCGTTCGATCGTTTCGTACGAGTCGAGAAGCCGAGGCGCTCGAGGTCATCGAACGAATCGATCGTGATCCGACTGCTACAGCGACCTGGGCGGATCGACGTGAGACGCTCCTGTCGGAGACGACAGACGTTACGGCGTACGTAATTTCCCAACTTCACGAGCGTGGCGTTTCGACGACGGACCGTCTCACACCCCAGACATCGGAGGCAACGAGGGACGAGCGCAACGACTCGATTCCAAACTGATCAGGAATATGCACGTTCTCAGCCTCACCACGACTGATTGGCGCAGTTTCTATCAAACACAGATGACCGCTCTCGAGCACGCCGGTATCGAGGTGACGACCGTTCCAGTTCCCGGAGAGCACCGTGCTCGTGAGGACGCTGTCAGTCGTCGAACGCCCTTCGACTACGTGCAGTATCTGCCACAGGTACTCCGCGAGTCGAGGGGCGAGTACGACCTCGTTCACGCGAATTACGGCCTCACCGTCCCCTTCGCCGTCGCCGCAGCGTCGCTCCCACGAACCGAATTACCGGTCGTTTCGACCCTCTGGGGCGGCGAGTATCGAGACAACCCCTTCGCGTCGATCATCGAACGGTTCACCGCTCGAAGCGATCGGATCGTCGTTCCCTCGAACACGATGGCAGATCGCGTCGACCAACCGAGCCACGTCGTCCCATTTCCCGTCGATACGACTCAGTTTCGACCGATTCCTCGAGCCGAGGCGCGTGAACGCGTTGAGTGGCCCACCGACGAACGGATCGTCCTCTTTCCCTACGCACCGTCGCGCGAAGAAAAGAATTACCCACTGGCACGACGTGTCGTCGACGAACTCGAGCACGAAGTGAGCCTCCGAACGGTCGCCAACGAGCCCTACGACGAGATGCCGTCCTATCTCAATGCCGCTGACGCCGTGTTGATCACCTCACGATTCGAAAGCGGCCCGATGTCGCTCAAGGAGGCTGCCGCTTGCAACACGCCAGTCGTCTCGCGCGACGTCGGCTTTGCCCGGGAGGTACTCGAGGACGTGTCAAACTCTGCAATCGCAAACGACGTGGACTCACTCCGCGAGGAACTGGCAGCAGTCCTCGAGCGTGATGAGCCCTCAGATGGGAGAAGGCGAGTGACCGAGTATACGACCGCCGAGATGGGGACGCGTCTCCGTGGCGTCTACGAACGCTGTCTCGCTGACGCGTGAATTCGCTTATCAGCGACGATATCGGCCGATAACCTACCCGAATCCGACTAGCAGTCGGACTGGAATCCCAACGGCGAAGATAGCGATCAGTGCCGCTGTCGCAGCCACAACTGGAAGCGGGATTTTCTCCGTTTCGAAGTCGAACAGCGACTCGAGCATACTCGTCGTTGCCCCGGACGCTACGTAATTCCTTTGTTCGCACTCGCTAGGAACGATGAGCGCCAATATGGCAGTACACAGTGTCGAAAACGAACAGCGTCGATTACAACGGGTTAGACCATGCTCTCGAAGTCCTCGAGCGAGTACGACGGCTCTGCGCCGCGGCGGTCGAGGACTTCGTTGGCGAGCAGCCAGTAGACGACCGAAAGGGCCTTGCGACCCTTGTTGTTCGTCGGGACGACGAGGTCGACGTTGCTGACCTGGTTGTTCGAGTCACACATCGCGATGACTGGAATTCCGACCGTGATCGCCTCTTTGACTGCCTGGGCGTCACCGATCGGGTCCGTGACGACGAGAACATCAGGCTCGATGTAACCGTCGTACTTGGGGTTCGTCAGCGTTCCCGGGATGAAGCGACCGGTACGGGCACGAGCGCCCACGGCTTCGGCGAACTTCTCCGCTGGGAAGCGACCGTACTGACGACTCGAGGTGACCAGAATCTGTTCTGGGTCGTAGTTCGCGAGGAAGTCCGCGGCCGTTCGGATACGGCCGTCGGTCTTCGAGACGTCCAGCACGTACAGACCGTCGGTTCGGACGCGGTGGATGAACCGCTCCATGTCGTCGGTCTTTTGCTGGGTCCCGATGTGAACACCGGCACCGAGGTAGTCCTCGACGGGAATGAGGAGGTCCGCTTCCTCGTCGGACATTACGTCGTCGTCGAGGGTTGGACCGGCGTCGTCGGCGTCCTCGCCAGTGACTGGTTCTTCCGAAGCGTCGGCCGCGTCGGCCTCGGCGTCGGTGGACTGTTCGTCGGCTGGCTCGACGTCGTCGTCGGGGTCGGCGGCGGGACCAGCACCTTCTGCTGGCTCCTCGTCGATCTCCGACTCGGCAGCGTCGAGCCCTTCCTGGGTTGCGTCGTTATCTGTCATGTCGCGTCGTCTGCGATTCTGATGAGCTCGTTGAGTTTAGCGGTTCGCTCGCCGCCGACGGCACCCGTCTTGATGAAGGGTGCGTCGGTCGCGACGGCGAGGTGTGCGATCGTCGCGTCCTCGGTCTCGCCCGAACGGTGGGAGACGACCGAATCGTATCCGTGCTCCGTCGCGAGTTCGATCGCGTCGAAGGCGTCGGAAAGCGTTCCGATCTGGTTGGGCTTGATCAGGATGCTGTTTCCAGCCCCTTGGTCGATGCCCTCGGTGAGTCGATCGGTGTTGGTGACGAAGAGGTCGTCGCCACAGATCAGCGTCCGGTCGCCGACTCTGTCGGTGAGATCGGCGAACGCCTCGTAGTCATTCTCGTCGAGTGGATCCTCGACGTAGACGAGGTCGTATTCACGGACGAGGTCGGCGATGTACTCGATCTGCTCGTCGGTGTCGCGGTTGATGCCCGCGGACTCGTACTCGTAGGTTTCCGAGTCGGCGTCGTACATCTCGGCGGCCGCGACGTCGAGACCGAATCGAATCTCGAAGCCGACGTCGTCTTCGACCTGCGAAACCGCCTCGTCGACGATTTCGAACGCCGCTTCGTCGTCGATCGACGGTGCCCACGCACCTTCGTCGCCCTTGCCCGATGGAACGTCACGTTCCTCGAGCAATTCGGCGACGACCCCGTGGACGGCGGCGTTCGCGAAGACGGCGTCTTCGATACTGGGCGCGCCAACTGGTGCGACCAAAAACTCCTGAATGTCGGTCGCATCGGCGGCGTGTTCGCCACCACCGACGACGTTTCCGAGCGGGATCGGGAAGTTCTCGCCGCGAAACGCACCACCGAGGTGCTGGAATAAGGGTGCGCCGAGCACGTCGGCACCTGCTTTTGCGGCGGCCATCGAGATGGCGACCGCACTGTTCGCACCGATCTTCGAGAAGTCGTCCGTTCCGTCTGCAGCGTGTAGAATGGTGTCGACTTCTCGTTGGTTCCCGGCGTACGCCTCACCGACGAGTCGCGGCACAGCGTGTTCACGGGCCGCGGCAATCGCCTCCGCAGGCGGCCGTTCGACGGCCTCGTACTCGCCCGTACTGGCACCACTTGGTGCGCCAGCACGGCCGAATCCGCCGCTTTCGGTGACGACGTCAGCCTCGACAGTCGGGTTCCCCCGCGAGTCGAGGATCCGTCGGAGCCGAACGTCGGTGATGAGCGTCATTTTCGATCGTACCCCCGCTTGACGGTAAACGGCAACGCGTCAGCGTCGTACTCTTCGGCGGCGATGAGGATCGGTTGGGTCTGCTCCGATTCGATCAACACCGGCGCGCCGTAGGACACCTGCAGCGCTCGTGCGCCGAGAATGCGTGCCTTCTCGTAGCGGTTGTGATGTTCCTGTTGCATGTTACTGGTATGGGGAGACCACGTCGACGAGGTCGGTGTGACTCACGAGCATGCGCCGACAGCAGTAGCGCTCGACGCCGAGTTCGTCCAAGACCTTCTGTGGGTCTTCGTCGCCCTCGTTCGCTCGTTCGTCGAACTCCTCCCAGTGTTCGCCGACGACAGTGCCACAGGTGAAACACCGGACCGGTACCATCATACTTGAATCACCTTAGCGGTAGGACTTCTGGTAGCGCGCCCGAGCGCCCGGGCCGCCCCACTTCTTTGGTTCGGACTGGCGAACGTCGTTGACCAACAGCGAGCGATCGAACTCCATGTACGCATCGCGGAGTTCTGCATCGTTCGTATGCTGGACGATTCCGCGAGCGATAGCGGTTCGGACAGCGTCTGCCTGTCCGCTGATTCCGCCACCTTCGACGTGAACGTCGATATCCACCTCGTTACGAAGTTCGTCGCCAGCGATGCGAAACGGCTCGAGCATCTTGAGCCGCGACATTTCGGGTTCGACCAGTTCGACTGGTTTGGAGTTGATTCGGACACGACCTTCGCCCTCGTCGACGGTCGCGCGGGCGACGGCGGTCTTTTTCTTCCCACTCGTATTCGTTACCATGTGACGTTAGCACCGAGTTGATCGGAGACTTCGCCCAGGTGGACGAAGCGGATGTTCGACAGGCGGTCCAACGACGTGCCCTCGAGAACTTCGGCCTCGCGGTCATCGTCGTCTTCGTAGGGGTTGCCGACGTAGACGCGAACGTTGTCGAGCGCCTCGCGACCGCGTGGCTTCTTGTGTGGCACCATTCCGCGAACGGAGCGCTTGAAGATCGTATCCGGTCGCTTCGGGTAGTAGGGACCACGGTCGGAACCGAGTTCGAGGCGTTTTCGGTAGGTTCCGAACACGTCCTCTTTGTCCCCGGTGATGACGGCGTCTTCTGCGTTGACGATTGCGACGCGCTCGCCGTCGAGCGCTCGCTGTGCGACTTCGCTGGCGACGCGACCGAGGATACAGTCACGTGCGTTGACGACGACGTCCGCGTCGAATTCTGCGATACTCATCGAATCACCCGCACGTCGGATCCTTCTGGGTTCTCTTCGAGCAGTTGCTCGAGCGGTACTGGCTCGCCGACCTGATCGATCTTCGTCTCTGCTGACGAAGAGAAGTTGACGGCGGCCACGGTGACATTCTTCTGTAGTGCGCCGGATCCCAGCACTTTGCCGGGAACGACGACAGTCTCTTCTTCGCGTGCGTATCGCTCGATGCGGCCCAGGTTCACCTCAGCGTGGGTGCGACGGGGCTTTTCGAGTCGATCCGCAACGTCTCGCCAGACGTCGGCGTCCGCTTCGCGGGACGTCGACTTCAGCTCGGCGATGAGATCGTTGAGCCTCGGATTGGTTTTGCTACTCATTGATTTCCTCCAAATACTGCGGGCTCGAGGACACGATCGGTCGTGTCTCGAGTACTGTTGGAATCGATATGCTGCCGATCGAACTCCGACGGTGGTCGACGGGCTGTCGACTCGTCGCCGGAGTTTCTTCGTGATCGGCTGAATAGAAGTGGATGCAGGGAGCAGGATTTGAACCTGCGGACTCCTACGAGACAGCGCCCTGAACGCTGCGCCGTTGGCCTGACTTGGCTATCCCTGCTCGCACTTCCGTCTATCCGTCGCCCCTTCAAACCCCTTTCGATTCCAGTGAACGAGGCTGTACCGGTCTCGTCGCTCACGGCGCCGGCAGCGGTCTCGTTCGCGTAGGTGTTGGGGCGTCGGATCATGTCTACAGCTGTACTGCGTCTTCGAGTTCGGTCGCACGCGCCTCGATCGAGTCGGCGGCTCGCGTAACGATCTCCTCGACGGAGAACGAGCCGTCAGTCTCGACGCGGAAGACGAAGGCGTTTGGCACGTCTTCGACCGTCACTTCCTTTCCTGGATAGCGCTCGGAGAGGTCGTGATCAAATTCGCTCGTCGGAATAAGTTCGCCATCGTCTTCGATGACGCCGCGAACGATCTGTGGTTCTTGCTCTTCGAACTCGGGGATATCGTCGCCAACGTCGACACGCTGGAGGTGTCGGTAGCCGACGGCGACGCCACCCTGGTGTTTCGCGTGATCTTTGCCACGCTCGAGTACGGCGTCGGCCTCGGCCTCGAGACGTTGGCCGTCCTTGAGGTCGATGATCGGGACGTTCTCGTCCGCAGGCTGGACGAGGTCGTCGCTCGACACGAGGTCGCCCGAATACGCGGTTTCCGGCCCTTCGACGTCGATCGAGAGCGTGACGGCCTCGTCCTCGCCGAACTCTCCCTCGGGTGGGGTCGTCAGCGGAACGAGTCCGAGTCGGAGCGCGAGTTGCTCGTCGAACATGACCGACGAGTTCTCGACGAACCGAACGGTGTCGATCGCCATCGTCGGGACGTCGGCGAGCATCGCGCGACGGATCCCGTTAGCGAATGCGGGTGTTACACCGCGGACGAGGAAGCGTGCGTCACGATCCTCGCGTTCGACGAACTCGACGTCGTACGATTCAGTCATGGTCTAGTAGCCGCCCTTTCCTTTTGGTGCGCGCGATCCGTCGTGTGGGATCGGCGTGACGTCTTCGATGCGTCCGATCTCGATGCCCGAGCGGGCGAGTGCGCGGATCGTCGCCTGTGCACCGGGGCCGGGGGATTTCTGCAGATTTCCACCGGGACCGCGCACGTTGACGTGCAGGCCAGTGATACCGGCGGCCTTGACCTCCTCGGCGATGGATTCCGCCATCTGCATCGCCGCGTACGGCGACGCTTCGTCTCGGTTCTGTTTGACCGCCGTCCCGCCGGAGGACTTAGCGATCGTCTCCGCGCCCGTAAGATCGGTCACGGTCATGACGGTGTTGTTGAACGATGCGTGCACGTGGGCGATTCCCCACTTGTCGTCGTCTTGGCTCATGTTATTGACCCTCCGCTCGTTCTGGGTGGAGATCGTCCGCGAGTGGACTCGTTTCGTCGAACGCGACGAGGTCCTCCTCGTCGACATCGACGACGTACGATGGGATGCGCTGGCGCTGGTCACCGACCACGACGTGGCCGTGGACGATGAACTGTCGGGCCTGCTGTGGCGTGTTTGCCAGTCCCTTGCGGTAGGCGACCGTCTGAAGACGGCGCTCTAAGACGTCCTCGATTTCCAGGGAGAGGACGTCGCCGAGTTCGTCGGCTTCGTCGAGAATGCCGACGCGTTTGAGTCGACCGAGGAACTCCTCGGAGCGGCGGATGACGGTCTCGTCGTCCTGGGCCTGGCCGAGCAGTTCTCGAGCCTCGCGCCGGTAGGAGCGAAGTTCGGACTGTGCTCGCCAGAGTTCCTCTTTGTTCGAGAGGCCGTAGCGGTCGAGCAGGGAGTGCTCGGAGGCAATGCGTTCACCCTGATATGGGTGATTCGGTGTCTCGTACTGTTTGGTATCGGTTCCGAGGGGCATTATTCGTCATCCTCCTCTTCGGCGGCAGCTTCCTCTGCCTGTTCTTCGCGGATTTCTTCGACGTTGACTCCGATGGTGCCCTCCGTACGACCGGTGGACTTGGTACGCTGGCCGCGGACCTTCTGGCCGCGCTTGTGGCGCGAGCCCTTGTAGGAGTCGATCATCTTCATCCGGTTGATATCGTGCTGCCGGGTCAACTGGAGATCGTTTCCGATCTCGTGAGTCGTCTCGCCGGTGTAAAAGTCCGACTGGCGGTTGTTGAGCCAGTCCGGTACTTCAGCAGCGTAGTTCTCTACGATCTCGACGACCTCGTCGATGACGTCGTCGTCGAGTCGACCGAACGTCGCTGTTCGGTCGACGCTCGCTTCGTCGGCGATGAGTCGGGCGGTTCGTCGACCGATCCCGTTCATCTCCGAGAGCGAGCGCTCGACGGACTTCGTCCCATCGAGGTCAGTCTGCCCGATGCGGACGAAGTACTGGAGATCTTCGTCGTCCTGTTGTTCTTGAGGTTCTTCCTCGCTCATGTGTCGTGTATGTCTGTCTGGTATGCGCGCGTTGCAAACCGACCGGCGAAAGTCGCCGGTGTAGTGATTACTGACGTCGTGTCGCCAGCATATCCGACGTTGTGGCGGGGATTTGAACCCCGGAGGCTTGACGCCACATGGTTAGCAACCATGCGCCTTGGGCCGCTTGGCTACCACAACACCGTGATCTATCATCGCCCTCACGGACTCGGGGACTGCACCCCTACACGTATTGCAGCCAAACCTACCGCCGACGGGTACTTAAGCGCAACGAAAGGTAGCGACGTCCGGGTAACCTCGCTCTGGTAGTTTGACCCGTGTTTCGCCGTTGATCCTTCCGCCGTGGTATCACAGCACACCCTATGAATCGTCCGATCCGATTCGATGGATTACCGGTGTTACAGGCAAGAGTGCAATCGCATCGATTTATTATCGTCCGACGACACGATAGCGACAACGACAGCGTGGGGACATCAAGTGACAGACTCTCTCTCGATCCGTCGGATTGCAATCGCGTGCTGTGCCATCGTCGCAACCGCGCTCGTCGCTGCGACGATTCGCACACCGCTCGAGTCCGGGAGCGACGGGTCGGGGTCCGGAAGTGACCCCGGAGACGGCGAGGGTACCGGTCAGCCGATGACTCCCGGATCGGCTGGTGACGGTGGGGTTCCACCGTTTCTCGAGTACCTGATCTATGCCGTTCTCATCGTGTTGGCAATCGCAGTCGTCTGGTACTTTCTCGCACACAGACGGGAAGCCGTCAAAATCGTCGCGATCACGCTACTCGCCGTGTTTCTTCTCGTAGTAATCGTGTATACGCTCCTTCAGTTCGTCTCCGTTTCCGGGAGTGAGGTCGAACCGATGGAAGAGGTACTGGCGGGTGGTGATGACGAATCCGACGGGACGTCGGGTTCGGCGGACACCGATACCACCATCTCTCCCGGACCGTTGCTCGTCACGCTCGCGTTGCTCACGGCTATCTTCCTCGGCGGCGTGTTCCTCACGCGCGGACGCTCTGAGTCGGAACGTTCCGGACTCGACGCAAATTCCCCGACCGACGCCGAGTCTCCGGCGGACGTGAGCGCTGCCGTCGGAACCGCCGCAGGCGTGGCGGCCGACCGACTCGAGTCGGCCGACGAGTTCGACAACGAGGTCTACCGCGCGTGGAGAGAGATGACCGAATTCCTCGAGGTCGACCGGCCGGCCTCGAGCACGCCGCGCGAATTCGCTCGTGCAGCCACCGATGCCGGATTGGATCGAGACGATGTCGACGAACTAACTCGATTGTTCGAGGACGTCAGATACGGCGGCGAAGCGACGACGCAGACTCGAGAACGCCGAGCGATCGAGGTACTCCGGCGGATCGAAGCCGAGTACGCCGACGAACGCGAGGGAGCTGACACCCGTGGTGGACGAGGTGAGCTGTCGTGAGGAGACAATCCATCACGACGGCACTCGGCGTCGCGACGTTCCTCCTCGGAGTCGGTGCCATCGTCGTCGACTCACCGGGGTTCGGGCTGACGGACGAGACGATCGTCCTCGTCGGAGTTGCCACCGTCATACTCGGTCTCTCGATACTCTCTCGAGGCTACGATTCGCGAAGTCACACTGAGACACCCGATCCGGAGCGCCGACTCACCGTTCCGACTCCCGGCCACTCCATCTCGACGGTCCTCACCGACTTCCGTGCGCTGATGAGCGGGTCCACGGACCTCGGTCCTCGCATTACGGCTGGCTTACGTGGCGCTGCCGTCACTAGCTTGACTCGCTTTCGAGGACTCTCGACGGACGAGGCTGCCACACGAGTCGCGAATGGGACCTGGTCGTCGAATCAGATCGCGACGGACTTCCTCAAATCGCCCCAGGAGTTGCCGAGTCGGTCGATTCGAACGCGACTCGAGTCCGTCGTCACTCGGAGCGTCGAGAGTCCGTTTCGACTCGGCGTTCGACACACGGTCGCGGCGATCGTCGCACTTCGGGATGCCGATCCACTCGAAGACGATAGGGGAACGCTCCGTAGGGAGGAGTCACTACCCACCTTCGAGTGGTCATCGTCGTCGGCGACCAACTCGCTCTCGAGCGACGAATTCACGACATCGGTTCACGCAACTGCCGACTCTGAGGGTCTCGTCCAGCACCGTCGCCACCCGACTAATCACTGGATGGGTGTCGGTGCGATCGCACTGCTCGCCGTCGGCAGCGGAGCCCTCGCCGATGCACCCGCACTCGTCCTCGCCGGCGTCGTCGGGATCGGCTATGCCGGCTTCGCTCGCGCGCTCGAGCCCACGAGACCCGATCTGGCGCTCGAGCGAACGCTCAGCGACGACGATCCCGAACCCGGCGACGACGTGACGGTTTCGCTCACGATTACGAACGAAAGCGACGGATTCGTTCCGGATCTTCGATTCGTCGACGGCGTCCCCGACGGGCTGGCCGTAACGGGCGGCTCGAGTCGACTCGGTACCGCTTTCAGGCCGGGAGAATCACTCGTTCACAAGTACACCGTGACCGCTCGACGGGGGCGACACACGTTCGACCCGGCGCTCGTGTTCGTTCGTGACCTGTCCCGGTCGACGGAACTCGAGTGTTCACTGTTCGCGGAGACGACGCTCACCAGCGAGCCATCGATGCGTCCGCTCGCCACGCAGATTCCACTTCGAAACGAGACGACGACCGCTACTGGGCGAATACGAACTGCAAAAGGGGGGACTGGAACGACGATCCACTCCGTCAGAGAGTACCGAAGCGGCGATTCGCTCGCCCGAATCGACTGGAAGCGGCGAGCGAAGACGGGCGACCTCGCGACGCTCGAGTTTCACGAAGAACGCGCGGCTCGTGTCGTGGTTCTGGTCGACGCGCGTAAAGCGTCTTACCGAGCACCGGAGGCGGACACGGCCCACGCCGTCGACCGAGCAGTCGATGCCGCTGGCAGAATCGGGGCGACGCTCTTCGATACGGATCACACTGTCGGGCTCGCCGCGATCGGTCCCGTCGCTCGAGACGGCGTCGACTCGAATGGAGTCGATGCGTGTTGGCTCCCACCGGGCTCGGGTCGCCATCACGAGGCGCGCTTTCGCTCGCAACTCGCGACGCACCCCCAATTCGACACCCGCCCGCCGACCGCTGAGTGTCGATGGCGACGCCAACTTCGGTCGCTTCGCCGTCGGCTGCCCGCCGACAGTCAACTCGTTCTGTTGACGCCGCTTCTGGACTTCGAGGCGGCAAAACTCGCGCGCACCCTCGAGGCCCACGGCCACCAGGTGACCGTCGTCAGTCCCGATCCGACGGCCGACCGAACCGCCGGAGAGCAACTCTCGAGTGTCGCCCGATCGATCAGACGACTCGACCTCCAGCGAGCGGGCATTCCGGTCGTTGACTGGCCCGACGACGAATCTCTAGATGCGGCGCTCGCACGATACTCGAGGGGGCGACGATGACGGACGACGACGCGATTACGCGACGACCGACCGTCGCGTTACAGACCGTTTCGCTCGTCGCAACCCTCGTTTCGGCGATCGCTGCGAGTGGCTCGTTCAGGGCAATCCCGGTTGCAGTCGCCGGCTTCGCCGCGTTCGCGTTCGGCTTCTCTCGATCGCGATCGACGGCACTCGACCTCGGCGGCGTACTCCTGTGTCTCGCCGTCGGAATCGCCGCCCTCGAACAACCCCCCATCGAACAGACCGTCGTCGGCGCAATTGCAGCCATCGTCGCGTGGGAGCTCGGACACAGTGCAATCGTCCTCGGCGAGCAACTGGGGCGAGAAGCAACGACGATTCGACTCGAGGCCGTCCATGCGGTCTCGAGTCTGCTCGTCGGGTTGGTTGCTGGAACGGCAGGATTCGTGGTCTACAGCGTTGCAGGCGGTGGACAGCCGGTGACTGCGATCGTCACATTGTTGCTCGCGGCCGTCCTCCTCACGATCGGTCTCGGAACGCGCCCCGAACGAACGGAGCCGTAATCGACGACGGGCGCTCGAGGGTTTTCCGTTCACCGACGGAACGATTCAGGGTTCGGCGTACTCGCCGACGTACTCGTCGTTGATTTCCCACTCGCCGGCGTCGTTTTGTACCATGTACTCGCCGTAGTAGGGAACGCGATTCGCGACGACGTCACGGTAGGCTTCGCGAATCTCCGGTTTGGTCATCTCCCCCATCGATTTGAGGTCGTCGTTGCGATTGAGACAGCCCTTCAGGTAGCCTTCGTGGGTGACGCGAACGCGGTGGCAGTTCGCACAGAAGGTCGGATTCTCGACCGGATCGACGATTTCGACCATTCCCCTTCCGTCGCCGTCGTCGGTTTCAATCCAATAGCGTTTCCGGTCGTGCATCTCGCGGTGTTCGATTTCGACGGCCTGTTCGGCCAGCCAGTCGTGGACGCGCTGGATGTCGATGTTCCACTCCGGCTTGCCCGTCAGCTCGGGCATGTACTCGATCAACTGCAACTGGAGTCCATCGTTTTCCGCGACGTGATCGACCATCTCCGGCACGTACCCCGCGGTGTGCTCGAAGACGACCATGTTGAGTTTGACCGGATCGAGACCCGCCTCGAGCGCCGCGTCGACACCTTCGAGAACCTTCTCGTACGCCCCGCTCTTCGTGACGGCGGCGAAATCGTCCGCGTCGAGTGCGTCCTGAGAGACGTTGACGCGCTCTAAGCCGGCGTCGACGAGGTCCTCGGCACGGCCGGGAAGAAACGTTCCGTTCGTCGTCATCGAGACCTCCATCTGGTCCGGCGTGCGTTCGATAATCTCTGCTAAGTCCTGTCGGAGCATCGGTTCCCCGCCAGTGAATTTGACGGAGTCGACATCGAACTCGGCTGCGACCTCGAGAAATCGAACGACGTCGTCGGTCGACATCTCGTCGTCTTGCGGATCCATCGGCCCGCGGGTATCACCGAGCCCTTCGTTGTGACAGTAGACGCAATCGAAATTACACCGATCGGTCAGGGATACTCGAACCCCCGTCACGTCCCGCCCGAACTCGTCGGTGAGCATGCCACTTGATTGCAGACGGAACCGCTTAAACTCGCTGGGTTCGCGGACCGTTATGTAACCTATTTCGGTTTCGAAAACGGACAGTTTAGTGGGAAAATTAGTTTCAATTGACCGGCGGAAGACCTACCCGACTGACTCGCAAACGCAGGTGTATGGACGACGACATGCTCGAGGATCAGCGGAAACTGGTCGAACTCGTCGAGGCAGAGGGGTGGGACGTCACCGATCTCGAGATCTCCGCCTACGACAGTCCCTGGGCGGACGAGGACGACCCCGAAGCGACGGTGACGATCACGGCGCGAAAGCCCTACGAGAGCGACGACGAGAACGACAGTTCGGACGACGAGAACCCGTACAGGCTCCAGTAGCGTCGCGTTCGAGAGAACACGTTCCTCGAGCGTGCTACGGTCCGAATCTCGCTCACCCTTTGATGTTGCAGACGGGGAACGTCCGCGCCACCTTATCGCCGATGCCGAGTTCGTCCGAGATGCGGACGACCTCGTCGACGTCCTTGTAGACGCCGGGTGCTTCCTCGGCGACCGTCGCGCCCGACTGCGCTTTCACGTAGATTTGGTCTTGTTCCTCGAGTTGGTCCTGGACGTCGCCGCCCCAGAACTCGTCTTTCGCCTGCGTTCGGCTCATCAGCCGCCCCGCGCCGTGGGCCGTCGAGCCGAACGTGAGGTCCATCGAGTTCTCGCCGCCGCGGAGGACGTAGCTGCCCGCGCCCATGCTGCCGGGGATGATGACCGGCTGGCCGACGTCGCGGTACGCTTTCGGCACTTCGGGGTGGCCAGCGGGGAACGCCCGCGTGGCACCCTTCCGGTGGACGAAGAGCTCCCGATCCTCGCCGTCGACGTCGTGCGTTTCCTTCTTCGCGATGTTGTGAGCCACGTCGTAGAGTAGGTCCATCTCCATTGCCTCCCACGAGCGATCGAACACCCGTTCGAACACCTCTCGCGTACGGTGCATGATGAGCTGACGGTTGACCCACGCGAAGTTGATCGCCGCGTTCATCGCCGCGTAGTAGTCCTCGGCGAGTTGGGAGCCGGCGGGCGCTGCGGCCAGCTCTTTGTCCGGAAGCTGATTCAGCAAGCCCTGATGTTGTTTCTCGATCTTCCGAAGATAATCGTTACACGTCTGGTGGCCCAGTCCGCGCGAGCCACAGTGGATGAGGACGACGATCTGGTCTTCTTCGAGTCCGAACGCGTCGCCGACCTCGTCGTCGAAGACGTCAGTCACCCGCTGGACCTCGAGGAAGTGATTCCCCGACCCGAGCGAGCCGATCTGGTTCTTTCCGCGATCTTTGGCCTTCTGGGAGACCTTCGAGGGGTCCGCACCCTCGCGCATTCCTTCGTCCTCGCAGTGGCGCAAGTCGTCTTCGACGGCGTGGCCGTTCTCGAGTGCCCAATCGACGCCGCGTGCGAGAATTTCGTCGACGGTGTCGACGCCGGCCTCGACGACCCCGCCGCCGCCGAGTCCCGACGGGATGTTGGCAAAGAGAGAGTCGACGAGTTCCTCCTCGCGGCCTTTCAGGTCGTCGTAGGTCAGGTTCGTCCGCATCATTCGGACGCCGCAGTTGGAGACGACGAAACCATCAGCGATGAAATTGTGGGCGTCGTGGGCCACACCGATATCGTATACCGAGTGCTCTTCGTCGACCAGTTCGATAGATCGGATTCGAGTTGAGACGGCATAATCGTCACCAACAGAAATGGTTTCACAGTACTCGTCGAATCCAGGGAACTCCGCTGGCGGTCGCGGTCGGCCGCTTCGTCCACCCCAGATACTCCGTTCGATGAACCGTTCGTTGATGTCGAACTCCGACTTGATATCACCTGCTGGCGTTCCGCCATCGGCCATCGCTTTCGCCTCGCGGGCAATCGTCGCCCGATGGTCGATCACTGCTGCTTTTGTTTTGAGATACTGGAGGGCTTTCACAGCTTTTCGACGCTTTTCGTGGTTGTAGCGGAAGCCGACGGACGAAAAGAATCGGATCAGATTCTCGGAGTCGTTTTTGATTCCGAGCCGAAGTCTGATCGTCTCACGGTCCGCACTCGAGTCGGTCTCGAACCGTTCGATCTCGTTCGTTTCGATACCGAGGTCGCTGAGGAAGGCAGCGAGATCAGCCATGAATTCTTCGCCCGCATCAGCGACGTCGACAACTCGTGTTTGCGAGACTTTCGGACAGTAGAGATTCTTGTCGTGCTGTGCCGCGGGAGCATTCATTTCGGCCCCGAAATAGGCTGCGGCGTACAGCGCTTTCTGCCAGTTCGGCAGCCGGTCGAAGAACCACGGCGTCGTAAAGTTTGATTCGATCTTTCGTCCGTCGGGCGCACCGAGTGCAAGGAGGACGTTCTGGAACGCTTTCGAGTTCGCTCGAACGCTGTATTCCGTCGTCTCGAAGCGCTTCCCGTCGATCTCGTGTGATCGATCTCGTTCGTAGATTTTCGACGGAGTAAACCCGATCGCTTCGATGTCGTCCTGGATGGATTCGAGATCCGCTGGCTCACCATAAAACCACGTCTGCCCGCCGCTTCCGATCGCACCGTCGCCAGTGTGAAACCCAACGAGTTTGAGGAGCCGGTTGAACGCGTCGTCGGTCGACTTCAACGGAAGCAGGCCACGGTCGTCGAGTGCCCGGACGAGTTGTGAATTTGCGTCGGAAAAATCCGCTTCACTGAGAACGGTAAACTCCTCGGGTTCTTCGTCTGGAACGCCACGGAACGGTTGTAGCCGAACCTCGTCACCTTCGGAGAGTTCCTCGAGTGGGCGCATGCCTGCCGGCGTTTGGAACGGATGGTCTGGAGTTGCAGTGATCGTATCCCCGGTTTCCGTCTCGACTTCGTACACCTCCGCGTCGTCCCGTCCGGTAAACAGTTGGATCGGTGATGTGGTGAGTTCATCGCTGGCAACCATCGCAGTCTCCGTTTCGAATCGATCTTCCAGGTCTTCGATCGGAATTCGACGGCCGTGCTCGAGAAGTACGTCCGACTCTCCTGACAAGCAGTTGATGTCGTAGCCAACCGCTCCCGGCGATATACAACCGTTTTCGGCGTCCAGTGCACCGACGCCGCCGACCGGAAAGCCGTAGCCCTGGTGGCCGTCGGGCATGCAGATCGCGTGATTCGTGATCCCCGGCAGGTGAGTCGTGTTCGAAATCTGCTCGAGGGTTTTGTCTTCCGTGATCTCCTCGAGAAGCGCTTCACTCGCCAGGATGCGAGCTGGTGTGCGCATGTCACCCGTCTGTGGAACCTCCCAGACGTACTCACGCACCTGCTCGAGCGTGATTCCGTCGGCGTCGAACGTGGCGTTGCTCATACGTGTCCGTCGGTTCCCGAGGGTGAAAGGGCTTCGTCTCGTCGCTCGAGCGGACAGTTATCTCGTTCAGACGTCGAAGACGACGTACGCTTCCCAGCCGTCTCGCCCGCCGTCATCGTCGAATCGCTCGAGGCGCATCTCCGAGTACGTCACCGCTTTGATCTCTCGAGCGTGGATGTCCGCGAGTGAGACGCCGCGCGCACTGGCCTCGAGCACCCACTCGTCGACAGCAGCTGTGTCGGAGTCGGTGGCCGCCCCTGTCGCGCCGGCCGCCGATTCGTCCTCTGGTCCACGAATTTGCCCGACGTGGTGGTCGACCGGGAGTTCCGCTCGCACGTCTCGCAGGTAGATCAGTTCGTCGAGATAGTCGAACAGGAGGGCCTCGCGACCTTCGGCGCTCACCTCGAGGGAAAAGCGCTCCGTCGCCTCCTCCGGAATCGAATCACAGGAGGCGGCTGCGAGTCCGTCGGCGACGGCACCGAAAACGTCCTCGAGGGAGTCGCCGGTCGCTTCGACCGCGATGTCAGCCGTGTGGTCGCGGAGTTCGAACCGCTCGTCCTGTGATCGTGTCATTACTCGATGCGTTCGGATTCGACGACGATGGTGGTATGCCCGTCGGTTTCGATCACGTCGTGTCGAACCGACACGATCGACCGTGTGGTCGGTGGCTGCCGGTGGAATTATATTGGCCACGCTGGTAGAACCAGCTAGTGAGCGTCAACATCGACAGTCGTGTCGTCCCGCCGGGCAACGACGACCTCGTCGACTCGGCCTGGCAACTCAAAGAGGAGATCAATCGCCAGGAAGGCGTACTCAAGCAGCGACGCAACTTCTTCTCCGATGCGTTTCGTCGTTCGACGGTCCACTGTTACGTTCAAGAAGGCGAGCTAGTCGGATTTGCAGCCGTTCGTCGCGACGGATACATCCTCTTTCTGGCAGTGTCGCCCGAACTCCGCGGTGAGGGAATCGGCAGGCAACTGATCGCCCGCGTCGCAGCGGACAACGACACGATCACTTGCCACGCTCGAACCAGTAACGAAAACGCCCTCCAGTTCTACGAACATCTCGGCTTCGAGATCAAACGCCGAATCGACGACTACTACGAGGACGGCGGCGACGCCTACTACCTGAAACTCGGCTCCGACGTCGGCATCACCGACAAAATCTCGGATCTGATGCGACGGTAACACGCGACGAATCGCTCCGGTTGTTTCCTGCCGTCAGCGACGTTCCGCTACGAGTCATACCGCGCCAACACTCGTCACGAATCCGTCGAATATACTACAACCACTAGCGTCCAGAACAGTCCGGCACAACTATAGTCCCGTATCGACGACTACGTCAGGTGCATGGAGGAGCGAACGAGAGCCTATCTCCGGGGTCGATTTCGTGATCACTACCGACGGACAGAGATCACGCCGCCGCCCGCGGCGAACGAACGCGAGTGGGGATTCATCCCCTGGACCGACGGCCCCGACACGACGATGGTCCGTCACCGGTCGCTCCTCGAGTTAGGCGACATTTCGGAGTTTCTCGTCCGAAAGCGACCGCGCCACGTCTACTTCTCTGCGGGGCGCTTTCGCGATCCCGGCGCGAGTTCGATGAACGAGAAGGATTGGCAATCGGCCGACCTCGTCTTCGACCTCGACGCCGACCACCTGCCGAGTGTAACCCTCGGCGAGGACTCCTACGCCGAGATGCTCGCAAAGTGTAAAGATGCCCTCATGCGACTCCTCGAGTTCCTCGAGGATGATTTCGGCTTCGACGACCTCGAGATCGTCTTCTCCGGCGGTCGCGGATACCACGTTCACGTCCGAGACGAGAACATCCTCCACCTGGAGCGCGAACATCGCCGCGAGATTGTCGATTACGTTCGGGGCATCGGCATGGACTTCGAGGAACTGATCGAGGCCGAAACCGTCGCCGGTCTCGGCCGCAAGACGCCGACGGAGCGACGGACGCTCGAGGTCGACGGCGGCTGGGGCGGGCGCACGCACAACCACCTCATGGCGTTCGTCGACGAGTTGCTCGAACTGGAGGAAGAAGCCGCCCTCGAGCGACTCCAGGCGTTCGACGGAATCGGCGAGGGGAAGGCGACGGCAACGCTCAACGCGGCCCGAAACAACCGCGAGCAACTCGAGGCGGGTAACGTCACCGTCCACACGGCCGTCGCGCAGTTGGCCGAGCGATTCGCGAAACAGGCCGTCGAACGCGACAACGCGCCGATCGACGAGCCCGTCACGACCGACACGAATCGACTCATTCGGCTTCCGGGGAGTCTCCACGGCGGGAGCGGGCTGAAGACGGTGCGACTCGAGCGCGACGAAATCGCGGACTTCGATCCGCTCGACGACGCCGTCCCGGAGACCTTCCGCGAGCACGAAATCGCCGTCGACGTGACCCAGGGTGGCGAGATCGAACTCGGTGGGGATAGCTTTACGGTCTCGGAGGGAGACCAGTCACTAAGAGAGTACGTTGCCGTGTTCCTGATGGCACGCGGCAGAGCCGAAAAAGAGAAAGAATGAATTTAGACGAGTTGCGTTCGGTCCAGAGCAAGGAGCGCCAGAAGGACAGCCTCCAGAATCTGCGCCCCTCGTTCTATCAGGAGGTCGGCGAGTATATCGCCGATCTCGAGGACGAACGCGATCGCGTCGCCGAACAGGCTGACGATCCCTTTTCCTCGCCCGAAGTCGGCCGACTCACCGACGAGATCGAAACCGCCAAAGACGTCGTCGAAGCCATCTACGAGCGACGAATGGGCAAACTCGTCAAACAGGCGAGTCTCGCCGCGGCCGGAATGCCAGCTAACGACGAGGGCCTGACCGCGGAGGAAGTCGACCTTTTCGACGACCTCGTCGAGCGAATTTCCTCGAACAAATCCCGCGTCCTCGACGTGCTCGAGGGAGTCGACATCGGCTCACCGGCGAGCACAGCCAGCGACTCGAGTACCTCGGCCGCTGGCGACGGGTCGCCCGACACCAGCGACCCGGCCCGATCGGACTCGAGTGCGGCCGATCACGCTGTCCCCGAGGACCCCGGCGACGACGCACCGCCGGTGGCGACCCAGGACTCGCCGGCAGCGTCTACGGACGATGAGTCTCCCCGAGTGGCGAACGCGGATGGTGACGAGAGTGGCGTCACACCAGCGGACGTGATGGGCGCTGACGGCCCGACGGCCCACGACGAAGCCACCTCGCAGCCATCCGCGGAGACGGAAGCGGAACGCGATTCGGACGGTTCCATGACTCCCAACGAAGACGAATCGTCGCCCGTCGAACGCGTCACCGTCAAAATCACTCGAGACATCGGGCAGATTCTCGGCGTCGACGAGCGGGAGTACTCGCTGTCGACCGACGACATCGTTACGCTCCCCGAACAGAACGCCACGCCGTTGCTCGAGCAAGAAGCCGCCGAATCGCTCGAGTGAGGTGCCGTTTTTCTCCGCGGAAAGTCAGTGAACGCATCCGATAGAACCGACTTCGGTCAGGGTGCGTGTACCGACCCAGGAACGACGACTCGAATGCCTGCAAGGGGAAATCACAACGCCTACAACGACCGTCGCGAACTCACGGCCATGCTCGACGTTGGCGAGGACGCACCCGAGTTCGAACTGCCGAATCAACGCGGCGAACCCGTCCGCCGATCCGATTTCGACGGCCAGCGACTCGTCGTCTACTTCTACCCGCGTGCGAACACCGACGGCTGTACGACCGAGGCCTGCGAGTTCGACGACGCCAAATCGGCGTTTGCGGATCTCGACGCGCACATCGTCGGAATCAGCGACGACCCGGTCGACGACCTCGAGTCCTTCGCCGGGGAGTACGACCTCTCGTTCGACCTGCTCTCGGACGAGTACGGCGAAGTCGCAACGCTCTACGAATCCTACGGCGAGAAGCGAATGTTCGGCAACACGTTCGACGGCGTCTTCCGGAACACCTACGTCGTCGGGCCCGAGGGCCGAATCGAGGAAGTCTACGAGGGTGTGTCGCCCGAAGGCCACGCCGAAGCCGTGCTCGAGGACCTCGAGTGATCGAGTGAGGGTATTTCAGCACCCCTAAATGCGACGGCGAAGACCTCGCAGTAGTGACACCCGAATCGATCGACGTGACGGCCGTGGTGGCGAACCCGTGCGCTGAGTCGAGGTATCCGACAGTCGCGATGTCTGAACTGACGGTCGATGAGGTGGCGTAGCCGTGGGGCTCAGTGAGAACGACAGGGCCATCGCTTCGTTCACCATGCTCGCCCACGGAATCGTCCACTGGTTCGAACTGGCGATCCCGATTTTGCTGGTCGTCTGGCTCGAGGCCTTCGACGTGAGCGTCGCGCTCGTCGGCGTGATCGTCGCCCTCGGTTACGCACCGTTCGGACTCGGCGCGTTGCCAGCGGGTGTGCTGGTCGATCGCTACGGCCCGCGGCGACTCGTCTTGGGTTGTCTCGCCGGAATGAGCGTCGCGTTCGCGACGCTGGCGATCGCACCCTCGATCTACGCCGTCGCGATTAGCCTCCTCTGTTGGGGCATCCTCGCCAGCATCTACCACCCGGCGGGACTCGCGCTCATCAGTACGGGCGTCGAACGCCGCGGGACGGTGTTCGCCCGGCACGGCATCGCCGGCAATGTCGGGATCGCACTCGGGCCGTTCGCGACCGCGACCTTGCTGCTCGCGTTCGATTGGCGACTCGTCGTCGTGATTCTCGCGATACCGGGGATTCTGGCGACGCTCTACGGCCTCCGCCTCGAGTTCGATCCGACCGCGGCACTCGATTCGACGAATCCAGAAGAGCGTGCCTCGACTGAGAGTCGAAACGAATCTGGCGGCGTGAGCGAGTTCCTCACCAATTCGCGAACGCTGTTCGCAAGTTCGTTTCTCCTCGTCTTCGCGATCGTCACGTTCGTCGGCCTCTACTATCGCGGCGTGTTGACCTATCTGCCAGAACTGCTCCAGGGACTGCCGGCGCTGGACGGGATCGAGCCGCCGGGCGGGCTCGAGGAACTCTCCCTCGGTGAGTACGTCTACGTCGGGTTGCTCGTCGCGGGAATGGCTGGACAGTACGTCGCTGGGAAGTTGACCGATCGCATCGCCGTCTCGAGGGGACTCGTCGTCGTCTTCCTCGGGTTGGCGATTCTCGCGGCGCTTTTCGTCCCGGTGTCGTCGATGGGGCTGCTCGCCGTCGTCGCCTACTGTCTCGTCCTCGGCTTCTCGCTGTTCGCCATCGAGCCCTTCTATCAGGAGGCAGTCGCGGTCTACACGCCACCGGACACGCGCGGGCTTTCCTACGGCTACACGTATCTGGGCATGTTCGGACTCGGGGCGCTCAGCATCTCTCTCGGCGGGTTCTTACTCGATCACGTCTCGGTCGCCGTCCTCTTCGCGACGCTCGCCCTGTTCGCCCTCGTCGGTGCAGCAATCTCCGTCGGGCTGGTGGTTCGCCCACGTCCGCCCGGTAGCGACTCGAGCACCCACTCGAGTAGCGGTGCTGACGATTGATAGTGCGTCGACGTATCGGTCTCGATACGCGCCGTTACCGTTCGTCTCTGGGACAAACAGCAAAATAATGGAACGGACGGGGGGGAGAGACGCACTCGGCGTCACTCGGACGTTACTGGAACGTTCGACCGAGTTGGTCCTGTTCTTCGGCTGGCTCGGCCTGCTGGAACTGTTCTTCGATCTCTTCGTAGCGTTCGCGCGTCTCCGGGGTCACGCTCGCCTTAACCTCTCCGAGTGCGTGCTCGAAGTGGTCTTTGCCGATCCGAACGTTGCCGATGGTGTCGTCGATGTCGTCGGGATCGACGGAGTTGATGAACTCTCGGCTGGCGGCCATCGAGGCCTCGCGAGTGACGGCTTCGATGTCTGCACCGACGTAGCCTTCCGTCGCGCCGGCGAGCCACTCGAGGTCGACCGCGTCCGCCAGTGGCTTGTCACGGGTGTGGACCTCGAAGATTTTCCGCCGTGCGTCCTCGTCGGGCACGGGTACGTGGACGTGTCTGTCCAAGCGACCCGGACGGAGCAGCGCTTTGTCGATCAGATCCGGTCGATTGGTCGTCGCGATGACGACGACGTCCTCGAGTTCCTCGAGTCCGTCGAGTTCGGTCAGCAGTTGGGAGACGACGCGTTCGCCGACGCCGGAATCAGCCTGTCGCTGGCCGCGTTCGCCAGCGATCGAGTCGATTTCGTCGAAGAAGATCACGGTCGGTGCGTTCGACCGGGCCTTCTCGAAGATTTCGCGGACTCCTTTCTCGGACTCCCCGACGTACTTGTTCAGCAGTTCGGGGCCTTTGATCGAGATGAAGTTCGACTCGGCCTCGTTGGCGACGGCCTTCGCGAGCAGGGTCTTGCCGGTGCCGGGTGGACCGAACATCATGACGCCTTTGGCCGCTTCCATATCCATGGCCTCGAAGACCTCGGGGTAGTCGAGTGGCCACTGGATCGTCTCGCGGAGGCGTTCTTTCGTGTCGCCGAGTCCACCGACGTCGTTCCACGTGACGTCGGGAACTTCGACGAAGACCTCTCGCATCGCCGAGGGTTGGATGCCCTTGAGCGCCTCCTTGAAGTCGCCTTTGGTGACCTCGAGCGACTCGAGCACTTCGGCGTCGATTTCGTCTTCCTCGAGGTCGAGATCCGGACGGATTCGACGGAGCGCGTTCATCGCGCCCTCGCGAGCGAGGCTCTCGAGGTCGGCACCGACGAAGCCGTGCGTGTTCGTCGCGTAGTGATCGAGGTCGATCTCCTCCACGAGTGGCATTCCGCGGGTGTGAACCTGCAGAATCTCCTTGCGACCGTCCTTGTCCGGGACGCCGATCTCGATTTCGCGATCGAATCGGCCGCCGCGGCGGAGTGCGGGATCGATGTCGTCGATACGGTTCGTCGCAGCGATGACGGTAACGCGACCGCGTTCCTCGAGTCCGTCCATCAGCGAGAGGAGCTGTGCGACGACGCGGCGCTCGACGTCGCCACCGGCTTCCTCGCGTTTGGCGGCGATGGAGTCGAGTTCGTCGATGAAGATAATCGCGGGGGCGTTCTCCTCGGCCTCCTCGAAGACCTCACGGAGTTGTTCCTCGCTCTCGCCGTAGTACTTCGACATGATCTCCGGGCCGGAGATCGTCTCGAAGTGGGCGTCGATCTCGTTGGCGACGGCCTTCGCCATCAGCGTCTTGCCTGTCCCTGGTGGACCGTGCAAGAGGACACCTTTCGGCGGCTCGATGCCGAGTTGCTGGAACAACTCGGGGTGGCGCATCGGCAATTCGATCATCTCGCGGACCTGGTCGAGTTCGTCGTCCAGCCCACCGATATCCTCGTAGGTGACGTTCGGGACGCCCTCGGCGGAGGTCCCGGGGCCACCGGAACTGACCTGCTCGGCCGGCGTCTCGGAGATATCGATGTTCGTCGAGTCCGTGATGACGACGGTTCCCGACGGCGACGTACTCGCGATCTTTAGCGGGACCGACTGACCGGAGCTAGCCATCGGGCCGAACGAAAGCGAGAACGGAACCGTTTGCCCTTCGGTGACGGCCTGTCCGCTCAGCTTGTCGCGGACGAGCGGACCGATGTCACCGCGGATTCGGAGGTTCTGTGGAAGCGCGACCGTCACCGACTTGGCGGGTTTGACGTCCGCTGGCTCGATCGTCACGCTGTCGTCGATGCCGACGTTCGCCTCCTGTCGGAGCCGACCGTCGATCCGAACGATCCCACGACCCTCGTCTTCGGGATAACCGGGCCAGACGCGCGCGACGGCCTGGTTGTCGTCTTTCCCTTCGATGAGGATGTAATCGCCGTTCTCGAGGTCGAGTTCGCGCATCGAGACGCGGTCGATCGCAGCCAGTCCACGGCCTGCGTCCTTCTGTTTCAGTGGTTTGACGGTGAGTTTCATAGATCGCCCTCCAGTTCGACAGTGAGGACGCCGTTTTTGATAAACGTGTGCGCCTCATCTGCCGTCTCGGGCAGTTCGAATTCGTACTGGTCCTCGCCGATGACGACGATAACGGTTTCGTCGACGAGATCGACCGAGGCCTCGGGTTCGCTGGCCCCGAAGTCGACGGCGAACACCACTGCATCGTCGTATTGGAACCGACGAGCAACCTGTCCCTCGTTTCGGGTGAATTGTTCGAGACTCATGTTCAACTAACCCAAAGTAAGCAATACTACTATTTAAACCTACCGCCAGCAAGGGCCCACACGTGGGGGTGTTTCCGGAAAGAACGTTGTTCGTAGTTCACACCAGGTTGAGTTCGAGTCCGGGCTAGCTGTTCGTTCGTATCGATGACAGCGTATCACCAGCGTTCGTCTCGAGAACTTAAGCCGCTGCCCCCCGTTCGAACCAATATGGACTCGGTAACACATCACGGACGGGAGACGGCGTACGACATCGCCGACCGCGGCGGCGACGGGCCACCGGTCTGTTTCGTCCACGGGAGTGGCGCGTCGCGCAACGTCTGGCGATCACAACACCGACTCGCCGATCAACACCCGATCGTGACGCTCGATTTGAGCGGCCACGGCGAGTCTGACGACATCGCCGCCAGTGCGGGGTACACGACGCTCTCAGCGTACGCCGACGACGTACTGGCCGTCGTCGAGGAGACCGGGAGTCGGGTACTCGTCGGCAACTCGCTCGGGGGAGCCGTCGTGATGCACATCCTTCTCGAGCGCGAGTACGACCCTGACGCCGTCGTCCTGACGGGAGCCGGCGCGCGACTCGGCGTCCTCGACGACTTACTCGAGTGGCTGGCGAACGACTTCGAGAGAGCCGTCGAGTTCCTTCACGGGCCAAACCGGCTCTTTCACGACCCCGATCCGCGACTCGAGGACGTATCGAAACAGCAACTCACCGACACCGGCCAATCGGTCACACATCGAGATTTCCTCACCTGCCACGAGTTCGACGTTCGAGACGAGCTTTCGGGAATCGAGCCACCCGTCCTCGCAATGTACGGCGAGTACGATCAGCTCACGCCACCCTGGTTCCACGAGTACCTCGCCGAGGAGATTCCCGACGCCTGGATCGCCGAACTCGCGGATGCGGCTCACCTGGCGATGCTCGAACAATCCGAGTCCTTCAACGGTGCCGTCGGCGAGTTTCTCGACATCGTTTACGACCATCGCTCGCTGGAGTGACACGACTCCCAACATGTCCGGAGCGCAGTTGGGCCGAGGCCGGTCTCGGTTGGGTAGCGGAGAACGTAGACCGGAGACGGAGCGGCGAAAATCAGTACAACTCCTCGAGGTCGCTCTCCTCGTGACTGTGCTCTTCAGCGGGAAAATCTCCGGATTCGACGGCCGAAACGTAGTCGTCGACGGCCGACTCCATCTCCGCGCGGACGTTCCCGAACTGCTCGGAGAACGATGGCGTCCACTCGCTGATGCCGACGGCGTCGTCGAAGACGAGAACCTGGCCGTCGCAGTCGGGTCCGGCCCCGATTCCGATCGTCGGAATGTCGAGCGCGTCGGTGATTTCTGCGGCGAGATTGGCGGGAACGTGCTCTAAAACGAGCGAGAAGGCCCCCGCTTCCTCGTGCTCGAGTGCCAACTCGAGCATCCGCTCGGCGGCCTCCTGATCGGTTCCCTGCCGTGGGTAGCCGCCGTACTGGTTGACGTGTTGTGGAGTCAATCCGAGGTGAGCCATCACCGGAATGCCGAGTTGGACCATCTTCTCGGTGAGCGAAACGGTGTGTGGGCCGCTCTCGAGTTTGACGGCCTGCGCACCCGCTTCTTTGAGCATCCGGCCGGCGTTCTCGAGGCTCTGGGCCTCGTCCACGCCGAAGGAGAGAAACGGCATGTCGGCGACGACCAGTGCCTCGTCAGTCGCGCGTGTGACAGCACCGACGTGGTGGGCCATACCATCGACGGAGACGGGAACCGTCGTCTCGTGGCCGAGGACGACGTTACCGACGCTGTCACCGACGAGGATGATGTCGACCCCAGCGTCGTCGACGATTCCTGCCGTCGGAGCATCGTAGGCCGTTAGCATCGTGATCGCTTCCTCCCCTGCCTTCGCTCTGACATCCCGCACGGTAGCCATACACACACGTTCGTCCGCGACAAGTAAACGTCACCGTTCTTCGGCCACGCTCGAGCGTCCCGGCTATCGACGACGAAATCTGCGGACCACGAACAGGAACTCGGAGAAATTAAGGGGGGCGGGTAACGACTGCTAGTCGTGCCAGAACCCGTCGAAACGACCGCTCCCGAGGGCGTCGACTACGGTTGGGTGATGCAGGTTACCTTCGTCGTCACCATCCTCGTCGGTGCGCCCATCGTCGCCGTATTCTCGCTCTCCGCCGACCTCCCCTCCTGGGGCGCTCGAGCCGAGTTCGCGATTCGCGTGGGTGCCCCAATCTGGTTTTTGACCGCAATTTCGGTCTTCGCGTACGCGAAGCGACACCAGGAGTGAGACGACCGGAAGATCGGATTTCGAGAACTGACACTCAGACGCCTGATGGACCCTCTCCGACGAACTCGAAGGCGACGCCCGCTCGCTGGGCCGTTAGCTGATCTCGCTCCGAATCGCCGACGAACAGCGACGACCCCGGCTCCGCCTCGAGCGCGCGAACGGTCTCGAGCAACGGCTCGGGGTGGGGCTTTCGCGTCTCGACGGTGTCTCGCCCGACGACTGCATCGACAGCGTGGGAGAGATCGTGCGTCTCGAGGGCGATCCGACAGGCCGCCTCGCAGTTGAGCGAACAGACGCCGACGGGCACCGTTCGCTCGAGGAGTTCGTCCGCGTGCGCCAGCCGTGGCGCCGTCTCGGCACCCTGTCGCTCGTGTGCAGCGATGGCCGACTCGACGTCTGGCCCCAACCCAACGTCGCTCGCTCCGCCGAGGAGGTCCCAAAGGTCCTGGCTCGGAGCCTCGACGTTCGCCCGTTCGTACACCTTGAGGACGTCGGTCGCGACGACGTCCCAGTTCACGTCCAAATCGACGAGGGTCCCGTCCATATCGTAGACGACGGCATCGTACTCGCTCATACCGTTCGAAAGGGACGGGAGACGAATAGTGACTTCGGTGAGTTCGGAACTGAGCGATCGCAACTCCGAACCGTCGACACCGCGTTCACTCGAGCAACTCCCGTGCGATCACCGTCTTCTGAATCTCCGTCGTCCCCTCGTAGATTTCGGTGATCTTGGCGTCACGGTAGAGTCGCTCGACCTCGCCTTCGGTGACGTAGCCGTAGCCGCCGTGGATCTGGACGGCCTCGTTCGTGACGAACATCGCCGCTTCGCTGGCGAAGTACTTCGCCATACTGGCCTCGAGCGCTGCCCCGCCGTCCGCCTCGTGTCGTTTCCGAGCAGCGTCACGGGTGAGCAGACGCGCCGCTCGAGTTCGAGTGGCCATCTCCGCCAGCTTGTGCCGGATCGACTGAATGTCGGCGATCGGGCCGCCGAACTGTTCGCGTTCCTGACTGTAGGCGAGGGCTTCCTCGAGCGCACACTGTGCGAGACCCACCGACTGAGCGGCGATGGCGATTCGGCCGCCCGTGAGGATGTGGAACGCCGCGGAGAGTCCGTTTCCTTCCTCAGTGAGTCGGTTTGCGGCGGGAATGCGCACGCCGTCGAAGGTGAGGCTCGTGGTATCACTCGCTCGCAGCCCCAATTTGTCCTCCGGCTCGCCGACGGAGAGCCCGTCGACGTCGCCGGGGACGAGAAACTGCGTGACGGAGCCGGGATCGTCGCGGTCCGTCTTCGCGAAGCAGATGTAGACGCCTGCGCGCTCGCCGTTGGTGATCCACTGCTTTTCGCCGTCGATGACGTACTCGTCGCCCTCGCGTCTCGCCACCGTCGACATTTCGGCCGGATTCGAGCCAGCGTGGGGCTCCGAGAGGGCGAACGCGCCGACCGGGCGTCCGTCCGCCATCTCCGGTAACCACCGCTCTCGTTGCTCCTCGCTCCCGAATTCGGCGAGACACGACGTCGCGAGCGAGTGGACCGACAGCGCCGTCGCGACCGCGAGCATGCCGGAGGCAACCTCCTCGTAAACGATAGCCGACGTGAGCGGATCTGCGTCGTACCCGCCGTAGGATTCGGGGACCGTCAGCCCCGTCAGGTCGAGTTCCGCGAGCCCGTCCCAGACATCCTCCGGAAACGATTGCTTGTCGTCGGCCTCCATCGCCGTCGGTCGAATTTCCTCGGTTGCGAACGCTCGTACCGTCTCCTCGATCGCCGATTGCTCCGCCGAGAGCTCCATACGGTCGTCCACGGTATCGTTCCACAAAGGTGCTCACATCGCAGCCGAACCGAACGAGACTACGGCGACAGGTCGATCGACTCGAGCGACTCGAGTTGCTCGCGCAACTCGCCCGCCGACTCGGCGTCTTTTCGCCGCAGCGGATCGCGAAGCGGTCCGGCGTCGAAGCCGCGCAAATCGAGTGCCGTCTTGACGCCAGACATGTACGCGCCGCCGGCTTTGAACGCGTCGCGAACGTCGAAGACGTGACTCTGGAGCGTGCGAGCGCGGTCTTCCTCGCCCGCCTCGAAGGCGTCGTAACAGTCGACGACGAGTTCCGGAAAGACGTTCGCGACGGCGCTTACGAGCCCCGAGCAGCCAATTGAGAGGCCCGTGAACAGGAGCGAGTCCGACCCGGCGAGGAAGGTGAGTTCGGGGTGGGCGTCGATCGCCTGGGCGAGCCACGGCACGTCCTTGCTCGAGTCCTTGACGCCGGCGACGGCGTCGATCGCTGCGAGGTCGGCGAGCGTCTCGAGGCCGAGTTCGTTCCCTGTCTTGCTCGGAATGTGGTAGATGTAGATCGGCACGGAGACGGATTCGGCGACGCGTCGGTAGTGAGTCAGGGCCGCCTCGTGATCGAGCGGATAGTAGTAGGGCGTGACGACGACGACGCCGTCGACGCCGACCGACTCCGCGTGTTCTGCGTGCGAGATGGTCTCGTGTGTGCTCGGCGCACCGACGCCGGCGATGACTGGAACGTCGTCGATTTCCTTGACGACCGCTTCGACGACGCCGCGGCGCTCCTCGCCCGTCAAGAGCGGGAACTCGCCGTTCGTCCCGAGCGGAAAGACGCCGTGTGCGCCGCGGTCGACGACGAACCGAGCGTGTTCGGCCGTCGTCTCGTAGTCGACCGACTCGTCGTCGTGAAAGGCCGTAACGGTCGGCGGGACGACGCCGTGGAGCGACAGCGGATCGGCTGTACCGGAATCGTGAGACGCCATGGGTGGTATCCGTCGCGGACGCGCATAAAAGTCGGCCGTGGCTGCGTCGGATGGTTACTCCGTCGCCAGTTCGCCCGTCGGGTTCTCGAGTTGCTCGCTCGCGAGCACGCGATTCGCTCGACGAAGTCGTTCGGAGAGCGCCTGATGGGAGATTCCGAGTTTGCTCGCCAGTTCCTCGAGCGAAATCTTGCGCGGCACGTCGTAGTAGCCCTGGCGGTAGGCTTCGGCGATCGCCTCCTGTTGTGGATCCGTCAGTGCGGCCGTCGTCTCGAGGTCGTCGTCCTGTCCGGCTTCGACCATTCGACGGACGTCGACGCGACAACCCCGATTTTCCATCGCCGAGACGGTTTCCGAGAGTTCCTCTCGGTGAAGGAAGAGCAGTCGGAGCGTCCACTGGCCGTCCGTTACCTGTGCGTCGAGGACCGTCCCCCCGTTCTCGTAGACCGCACAACAGACGGAGCCGACGCCCTCCCCGTATTCCAGCCGGTAGAACCAGTCTCCGCCCTCGGTCGCCTCGAGCAACCGTTGGTAGTCGTCGACCGTCTCGTCGGCCTCGAGCGTCGCCTCGAGTTCCTCCCGTTCGACGTTCGAGAACCAGACGAGTGGCATCGTGCGCGTCGGCCCTTCGGCGACGACGCTTTCGACGGAAATCGACACGTCCGGCAATTGTGCCAACGTATCGCCGAGCGCGAACTCGTCGGCACCGAGTGTGAGTTCTGCGATCGTCGTCATCGGCCGATCACGTCGGTCAGACGACTCCCTGTCGACCGGTACCGATCTCTCGGTCGACGCAACTGCCTCTGAGGTCGATCGGAGAATACGGATCGATCGATCGGCGGACCTGCGTCCAGTTTGACTATCATTCGACCGTCGTCGGGTAAGGGTTGGGACTCGATTCGGCTCATAGTATCAGACACTCCGTGACCGTGACACACCCACGTGGCTCGTGGTACCACCCCGTACTGCCTCGTATCGGTTGATGTGCTGGCCTGTGTGTTCCGGCCGTTTACCACAGCCCATCACGAGCGATGGAACTCACGAGATCGGTCTCTTCGAGGAGTACCCGAAGTCGAGAATTAGCCGAGTCGAGCCAACCGATTGAGCGCGTACACCGTCCGCAACACGTCGACGCTCTTCCCGCGATCGAAGACGAGTTCGTCCGTCTCGAGGACGTGCTCGAGCGTATCCTGTGAGGCGTGTTCGGGGGCTGCTGAGATGCCCGCGTCGTTCTCGTCGACCCACCGCATGACGCGTAGATCGCTCTTCGAGTCGCCCATCACGAGCGAAAACGGGTCGTCGACGCCGAGCACGTCAAGCGATCGTTCGACACCGACGACCTTGTTCAACTCGAGGCTCCCGATTTCGGCCGCGTCGGCTTCGTAGTAGGCCACGTCGATGCGCTCTAAGACCGACTCGAGCGTGCCGGGTAGCTCATCAGCATCGAGGTCGGGGTATCCGCCTTCGCTCTCGAGAACCGCTCTGATCTCGGGATCCTGCGCGGCGTAGAACGCCCGCGTCCAGTCGACCAGCGTTTCCTCGCTTTCGATATCGTCCCCGAGATGGGTTCCGACGGCGTCTGCGAGCAAGTCGATAAGGTAGACCAACGCCGTGTCGATGGTCTCTCTGGCCTTGCTCGAGCCGGTTTCGTAGTTCGGCTTCATCGTGACGTTGAACTCGTTGCCCTGCAGGTGACAGCCACGTCGCAGATCTCCCGGAGCCTCGGGCAACACCCGCGAGCGGATGTCGTCGAACACGTCTCGAATCGTCTCGTCGAGTTCCTCGTAGAGCAGTTGCTTCGTCGCTTCGCCGTGGCCGGGTGTGAACACTCCCGTCCCAGCCTCGTAGACGATCGAGAGTTCGCCCGAGTGAACGATTTCGCTCCCTAATCCCTGGATCGCGAACCCCTTGACGTTCTCTAAGGTCTGGCCCGTACAGATGACGATCGGCACGCCGGCCTCGTGAAATTCGGTCAGTACGTGCAGCGTATCGCGTGGGATTTCGTTGTCCGTGCCGCCGGCGGATCGAAGCGTCTCGTCGACGTCGAGGACGAGCACGTTCACCGCGCGGCCGTACTTCGCCTCGAGATCGAGCGCCGTAAACGCCTGATCGCGAGAGGCACGCGAGGCGATTTCGGCGAACGTCTCTCCGGCCGCGAAATCGGCCCGGATCTCGTTCTTACGTCGCTCGAGTTCCTCGTTCGCGTCCTGCCAGTGCTCGAGGGCGACCCGGGAGTCGACGGCCGGAAACACGTCGACGAACGCCTGATACTCTCCCAACGTTCCGGTGTCGTACTCGTCGTACAGCTGATAGACGAGATCGTACCGTTCCATGGTCCTAGCAGAGAGGAGCAGGCAGATAATCGTTTTCAGGTGGAGACAGGTCGGTGCCCGATTGCTCGAGCGAACGGGGTTTCCGATTCGTCGGAGAACGACGACACGACTATAAAAACGGCGCTCGAATTCGCGAGTATATGAAAAACGTCGACGACTTGATCGAGAGTGCCGCCGAGCTCGCCGCTCGTGGCCTCTCGAAGGGTGAAATTGCGGACGAACTGAACGTCTCCCGGGAGACGGCCAGTTGGCTCGTCGAACGAAGCGGCGCAACGACCCAGCAAACGAATCAGTCGGGACAGGAATCAGCCGCCAGCCCCGCTGGTGGGCCACAGGACATTCACGTCGATTGGTCCGCCATCGGTCGAGATAGCAAACGAATGGGGGCGATCGCGGAGGCGATGGCCGACCTCCTCGTCAAACACGGTAAGGACGTCGACCTCACGATCGGCATCGAGAAGGCAGGCGGCCCGATCGCGACGCTGATCGCGCGCGAACTCGAGACCGATCTGGCGACGTACACGCCGGCGAAACACCAGTGGGAGGAAGGCGACATCGAGGACCTCGGCGGTACGTTTAGCCGGAACTTCGCGGGCATTCGCGACCGGGAATGTTACATCGTCGACGACACCATCACCAGCGGCACCACCATGCGCGAGACGATCGAAGCGATTCGCGCAGAAGGGGGTGAGCCACTGGCGTGTGTCGTCCTCGCCGACAAACAAGGCCTCGAGGAATTAGAGGGCGTGCCAATTTACTCGCTCTTACAAGTAATCAGCGTCGGAAAGGACGAATAACGATTCAATACGTGTTTCGCCCCGTATCGCGCCAGAATCAATCCGTAGTAAAACCGAATCGAACCGGACGACGCCGAGTAATTGTTTGTTTTCAGCAACTTCGTTCGGCCGTTCGGGCTGTGGATTTCGTTCGTACGCCTACAGCCGCTTAGTCGTCTCGAGGACGAGCGAAACGATATACCACTGTCGTTAAACTCACGAAATAACGCCCTCGATGTAACAGCCGGTTGTGCATTGGAATTTGATACTAGGCTCCGAATTCTCTTGACCGTCACTGCCCCACTCTCGGGTGGGATAATGACGGATCGATTAACACGTAGACGACTGCTCGCGCTGAGTGGCGCAGTGAGCTTCGCAGCGATCGCTGGATGTAACGACAACGGTGAAGATCCAGAGGAAGAAGACCCTGCCGAGGAGGATCCTGAGGACGAGGAAGACGATCCGATGGACGACGAAGAAGATGATCCGATGGATGAGGAGGATCCTGAGGATGAAGAGGATCCTGAGGATGAAGAGGATCCTGAGGACGAGGAAGACGATCCGATGGACGATGAAGAAGACGAAGAAGATCCTGAGGATGAAGAGGATCCTGAAGACGAAGATGAGGACGAAGAAGATCCCGAGGACGAGGAGGACCCTGAAGACGAAGACGAAGACGATCCTGAGGATGAGGATGAGGACGAGGACGAGGACGAATCATAATCGCCCACAGCCTCGAGACCTCCAATCGGACGTATTGCCCTCCGAACGACGATTTTTCGGGTGACGAATGTAAACGAGAGAGCGACCTGCGTACCGTCTCGCACAGATAGTGCGAACTCGCGTCCGTACGAGTCAGTGCTCGGTGGTGCTGAGGTCGATCCGTCGTCACGTTCACAGGCGAGGATTGCGACGAGCGCGAGAGACGAATACGGACGTTGCAGCACGGATACGTCGTCTCCCTCGGGACCGAGTACCGGCTGAAGGTAGTGGCGTCGCTCGAGGGGATGACACCATCAAAAATAGCGAATTTGTGCGTGTACTTAGCCGTGAATTCCCATCGCTTCGATCTGCTCTTGATACCGATTCCGGATCGTCACCTCAGTGACCTGGGCGACGTCGGCGACTTCACGTTGCGTCTTCTTCTCGTTGCAGAGCAACGACGCAGCGTAAATCGCGGCGGCAGCGTAGCCGGTCGGTGACTTGCCCGAGAGGAGTCCTTCCTCGGCCGTTTTCTCGATGATTTCGTTGGCCTTGGTCTGGACTTCTTCGGACAGCTCGAGTTCGGAACAAAAGCGCGGGACGTACTTTTTCGGGTCGACGGGGCGCATCTCGAGGCCGAGTTCCTGCGAGATGTACCGATACGTGCGACCGATCTCCTTTCGTTCGACGCGTGAGACTTCCGAAATTTCCTCTAAGCTCCGCGGGATGCCTTCCTTTCGACAGGCAGCGTACAGCGCAGAGGTCGCGACACCTTCGATGGATCGTCCGCGGATGAGGTCTTCTTTGAGTGCACGTCGATAGATGACCGACGCGACCTCACGGACGGACCGTGGGACACCCAGCGCGGATGCCATTCGGTCAATTTCGCTGAGTGCGAACTGCAGGTTTCGTTCGCCGGCGTCTTTGGTTCGGATGCGTTCTTGCCACTTGCGCAGTCGGTGCATCTGACTGCGTTTTTTGGACGAGATAGAACGACCGTAGGCGTCTTTGTCCTTCCAGTCGATCGTCGTCGTCAGCCCCTTGTCGTGCATCGTCTGTGTCGTCGGCGCACCGACACGAGACTTCTCCTGGCGTTCCTGATGGTTGAACGCACGCCACTCGGGTCCAGGATCGATCTTTTCTTCCTCCACGACGAGCCCACAGTCTTCACAGATGAGCTCACCCCGGTCGGAGTCCTTAACGAGATTATCCGATTCGCACTCGGGGCACGCACGAACCCCCTCCTGGTCTTCGGTCTCGTCCGTCTCACGCATTCGCTCCCGCTGGCGGGTGGACCGTGTCATCGCACTTTTATAGTAGTATCACCAAGGTATATAAATCCTCGGTAATCACTTTTGCCGGTTGTCGCAATTATGCCGATATGGGGCAATAGAGGCACTCAAATGCGAGGTTTACGATTCGGAACCGGAAAGCATTTATCCGGTTCTCGACGAGAACAGCTACGAATGCCGGTTATCGAGTGCGACGTCGAGACGGCTCGAGAACGACTCGAGGACGCAGGTGTGACGGTCGAGTCCGGAAACACGGATCACGAACGATGGCGAGCGAGTCGCGGCGGCGCGACAGCCGTGGCCTACGACGACAAAGTCGTGATTCAGGGCGACAGTCCACGAGACATCGAGGCCATTCTGCGCGAGAGTGGCGGTCGCGCACACGTCTACTTCGACGGCGCCTGTCGCGGCAACCCCGGTCCTGCGGCGACCGGCTGGCTCATCGTGACGGGAGACGGTATCGTCGCCGAGGGTGGCGAACGGATCGGTACCGCGACGAACAACCAAGCCGAGTACGAGGCGTTGATCGAGGCACTCGAGGCCGCTCGCGAGTACGGCTACGACGAAATTCACGTACGCGGTGACTCAGAGTTGATCGTCAAGCAGGTTCGCGGCGAGTACAACACGAACAACCCCGAACTCCGCGAGAAACGCGTCACGGTCCACGAACTTCTCACCTCGTTCGACGAGTGGACCCTCGAGCACGTGCCGCGCGAGGTCAACGATCGCGCAGACGAGTTAGCTAACGAAGCCCTCGACGGACGCTGAGGCGAGAGCCGTCTGCAACTGTCCCACGCAATCCAGACCAGCACACCAAAACCACTCGAGTGCGTACCGACCGGTATGACCGACTCGAGCGAGGCCCATGCAGATTCCGCGTCCGACGTCGCGGCGGATCGAGACGAGCACGACCGGGACGAAGACGCCGAGTCAGACGAGAACTCGGAGCTTCCGGCCGGCGTCGTCGACGAAGCGGAGCGACTCACGCGACTCGAGCGTTCCGTCGCCGACGACGATGAAGCGCGAGCACACGCGACGCGGCGAGAAACGCTCCTCACCGAGCACGACTTCACGTCGCGGGTTCGCGAGGACGACGGTGAGGACGTGCTAGTTTTGCACCCGGACGAGTGGCACGACGACCAGGAAAATGTCATCCGAACCGACCGAATCGACGATACGTCCCGTGCCGTCGAACTCCCGCTCGAAGGGACGAGAGACCCCGACGATTGGGACGCGGTGGACGCGCACAATCGCACGCTCGTCGAACAGGTTCGATCGGAGTACGGCGACGTTCACGGCGACAACGTTGCTTCGCTCGCGGATTTCGTCGGTAATCACTACGCAAAACGGATCGAGGACCTCACCGACGAGGAACTCGAGGAGTTTCGAACGGAGTACTTCGTGCGAAACGTCTGGCCGTCCGAACGACAACGGGAGGCACTCGAGGAGTCACTCGAGTACGTGTACGAACAGGGTGGGGAATCGACCCCGGGCCCGCACGATCGGTAAAATTCTGGTGGAATTGACCGCGCGATTAGTAGCTGTTCTGGACGATTTCTTCGATTTCGGCCGCTCGGTCGTCGCCGGTGACGATTTTCGAGAGCGACCACTGAACGCCGTCGAGGACGGCGTCGTAGCCGTCGTCGGTGAGCGAGTACTGATTCGTTCGTTTGTCGAGTTCGCTCTTTTCGATGAGACCGAGTTCGACGAGTTCGTCGAGGTTCGGGTAGAGTCGTCCGTGATTTACTTCCGTTCCGTAGTAGTCCTCGAGTTCGCGTTTGATCGCCAGGCCGTACATCGGCTCTTTTGCGAGAATGACGAGGATGTTGTTCTGGAACGCAGTAAGTTCGCGTGCAATACTCTGTTCGCCGGTAATTGATTGTGCCTCTGACATACCTATGGTAATGTCATCAGACTATTTAAGACTTCCCAACCATTCCTTCATCAGTACCGATCTAACGGCCGTTGATCGGGTTTACGTCGGCGACTACTGGTGAATATCGTCGGGGTGTTGTCTTGTCGGTGTCCGATGACCTTCAGTTGCGATATGACACTCGATTACGAAAGTACTTTTTGATCGACCGCGGAGTGTGCAGTACATGGTCAACCTCTGGGAAGACCTCGAGACCGGACCGAACCCGCCCGAAGAGATCTACGCCGTCGTCGAGTGTCTCAAGGGTGAGCGAAACAAGTACGAGTACGACAAGGACGTGCCGGGCGTCGTCCTCGATCGGGTGCTTCACAGCAACGTTCACTACCCGAGCGACTACGGCTTCATCCCGCAGTCGTACTACGACGACGAGGATCCCTTCGACGTGCTGGTACTCGTCGAGGATCAGACGTTCCCCGGCTGCGTCATCGAAGCCCGTCCCGTTGCGCTGATGAAGATGGACGACGACGGCGAGCAAGACGACAAGGTCATCGCCGTTCCGAGCGAGGACCCGCGCTACGACCACATCGAGGACCTCGACGACATCACCCAACAACAACTCGACGAGATCGACGAGTTCTTCGCGACCTACAAGAATTTAGAGGAGGACAAGGAAGTCGAGACGCTCGGCTGGGAGGACAAACAGGCCGCCTACGACGCGATCGAACACGCACAGGATCTCTACGAAGAGAACTTCTCCTAACGCCGACCACGACCCTCGGCGGGTCCATTTTCGGTATCTCCACTCGATATAGATCAGCGCCGATTCTCGAGAGTTATCTCCACCGGCGTGGCTCATGCATTATGAGCATGGGTAATTTTATCCCCGCTGCGACCGAAACACGACTCGTTATGGCAGCAACCAACTCGTCCGCCCGATCGTCCGCTCCAGCAGACGACGCGGCCAAATCCGGCGTCGGAATGGCACACCTGACGGTCGTTCCGACGAACTTCGAGCCCCCAGAATCCGACGACCGCGAGGAGTAATTCGCGACGCTCCGAGCGGCGATTCCGACCCAGACTCGACGTCCGACGATTTCGACCCCCTCCCGCTCCGATCCCACCCCCTCTCACGAGAACGCGGCGACTCGAGCACTCGGTGATCACGTCACGTCACGTCAACGAGTGCCATCCCCTCTCAATACAGTGTTCCGAAACGAACCTTCTTGTATCCGGTTGAACTACGTCCGCCCATGGGTCTGTTCGACCGATTGCGGGGCGATGAAACGCCTCGAGTCGCATTTATCGGGATTGACGGCGTGCCGTACAGTCTCCTCTCGGAGAACGAAGAACTGTTTCCGAACGTCGCCGCGATCGCCGACGACGGGACGGCCGGCGAAATATCGAGTATCGTCCCGCCCGAATCCAGCGCCTGCTGGCCATCGTTGACCACCGGTAAGAATCCGGGAGAAACTGGTGTCTACGGCTTCCAGGATCGGGAGGTCGGCACCTACGATACGTACGTTCCGATGGGCAACGAGGTCCAGGCCGATCGCGTCTGGGATCGCGTCCAGGAGGAGGGACGGCGGGCGACGGTGATGAACGTCCCCGTCACGTTCCCACCGCAACGAAACGTCCAGCGGATGGTCTCCGGCTTTCTCTCGCCCGACCTCGAGAAGGCAGCGTATCCGGACGACGTTCGCGACTACCTCGAGTCACTCGACTACCGTATCGACGTCAACCCGAAACTCGGTCACGAGGCGGACAAAGGGGACTTCATCGAGGACGCTCACGCGACCCTCGACGCACGCTTCGAGGCGTTCGAACACTACATCGAGGAGGACGACTGGGACCTGTTCTTCGGCGTCTTCATGACGACCGACCGAGTCAACCACTTCCTCTTCAAGGACTACGAACGCGACGGAGAGTACAAGGACGACTTTATCGAGTTCTACCAAAAGGTCGACGACTACATCGGCCGATTGCGCGAGGCCTTGCCCGAGGACGTGACGATGATCGTCGCCTCCGATCACGGCTTTACGAGCCTCGACTACGAGGTCCACTTCAACGAGTGGCTTCGCGAGGAAGGGTGGCTCTCCTTCGACACCGACGAGCCACAGGAACTGGGCGACATCGCCGACGAGACCACAGCCTACTCGTTCATCCCCGGGCGGTTCTACATCAATCTCGAGGGCCGCGAGCCCCGCGGCAGCGTCTCCGAAGACGAGTACGACGACGTCCGCGACGAACTCAAAGCCGACCTCGAGGCACTCGAGGGGCCCGAGGGCAACCCGGTCGTCGACCGCGTCGTCGAGAAGGAAGCGGCGTTCCGGGGCGACCACGACGACATCGCGCCGGATCTCGTCGCGATTCCGAACAACGGCTTCGACCTCAAGTCCGGTTTCAAGGCCGATTCGGACGTCTTCACGACGGGTCCGCGAAACGGAATGCACAGCTTCGACGACACCTCGCTGTACATCGATCATCCCGACGCGACGATCGGCGACGCCGACCTCTTCGACATCACGCCGACTATCCTCGACCTCATGGACGTCGAGTACAGTCGCGGCGATTTCGACGGTGCGAGCCTGATCTAAGCGCCGCTCGATCGGTCGAGTTGACAAGACCGGGAAAGCTGATTTGTTTTCATCGCGCTGATAGACACGGTAGGCCGTGGTGAGCCACGGAGTGATTATGCGCTGGCGAATTTTTGCTCGAGGAATCGCACGAGGAGGTACGCCGCGAGCCGCTGGGTGCCCTCGGTCGGGTCGTACGTCGGCGCGACTTCCATCAGGTCTACCGCCCCGACGCTGTCTCGAGCGCCGAGGATGTCCATCACGGTGAGCGCTTCTCTGGCGGAGAGTCCGCCGGGAACGGGAGTTCCGGTGCCGGGTGCGACGGCCGGGTCGACGCCGTCGATGTCGAAGGTGACGTAGACGGCGTCGACGCCGTCGGCGGCCGCGTCGATCGCGTCGGTAACGACCGAACGGATCCCTCGCTCGCGCACGTCGGCCATCGTGAAGAGATTCAATCCGGACTCGTCGGCGAACTCGAAGAAGGCCGGACCCTCGTAGCCACGAATGCCGACGTGGCTCACGTTCTCGTACGCCGCGTACTCGGAGTCGGCGATGTGGTGGGTCGGCGAGCCGTGGAAGTGCTCGCCGAAGACGGCGCTCTCGCTGACGGTATCCGTATGCGCGTCGATCTGGACGAATCCGATACTGTCGGCGTCGATCCCCTCCGCGAAGCCCGTCACCGAGGGGTACGTACAGTAGTGGTCGCCGCCGAGTACCACCGGAAACGCCCGTTCGGCCGCCGTCGCGACGTGAGCCGTGATGCTCTCGGCCGTCGTCTCTCGATCCATCGGGAAGACTGGCACGTCGCCACAGTCCGCGACGGCGAACCGGGAGAAGTCGACTTGCTTCCCGCTGTCCATGTTCGTCAGGCCGCCCTTGTACCCCGAGAGGTACGCCCACCAGGCGCTGGCTCGTCGAATTGCCTCGGGACCGTATCGCGCGCCCGGACGGTTGCTGACCGCGCCGTCGTAGGGTGCGCCGAGCACCGCCACGTCGACGTCGTCGAGGTCGTCGACGCTGCGGGGGTCGCCTTTCAGGAACGTGTTGTGACCTGCGTAGGCCAGTTCGACGTCCGATCCAGTCGTCCGCTCGCGAAACGCCGACGCGGGGGATTCTTCGCTCATCGTTCCTCCTCCGCCTCGAGCGCCGAGCGGAGCGCGGCTACGATCCGCTCGAGTTGCGAGCGATCGATCGTCAGCGGCGGTTGAAGACGGATGACGTTCGAGTAGTAGCCGCCGACGCCGATGACGATGCCTTCCTCGCGGAGGTCGGCCGCGACGGACTTCGCCAATTTCGCGTCCGGTGCCGGTGCGACGCCTCGCGGCCCGTCGGTGGACGGATCGACGATCTCGAGGCCGTACATTAGTCCGAGTCCACGCGTGTCGCCGACGACGTCGAATTCGGACTCGAGTGCTGCGAGTTCGTCTTCCAGCCACGCACCCTGTTCGCGTGCGTTGTCGATAATCCCGTCCTGCAGTTCCTCGAGCGTCGCCAGCGCGGCCGCGCAGGCGACCGGATTCCCGCCGAAGGTCGAGAGGTGGTCTCCCGACTCGAAGGCGTCTGCGATCTCCTCGCGGGCGGTGAACGCGCCCAGCGGGAGGCCGTTGGCGATTCCCTTCGCCTGCGTGATGATGTCCGGAACGACGTCGAAGTGATCGACGGCCCAGAGTTCGCCGGTCCGACCGTAGCCGGTCTGGACCTCATCGGCGATCAACAGCGCGTCGTGCTCGTGGGCGATCTCTTGGACGCGCTCGAGCCAGCCCTCCGGCGGGACGATGATGCCCCCTTCGCCCATGACGGGTTCGACGACGATGGCTGCGAGGTCGTCTGCGGTGTGGGTGCCGATGACCCGTTCGACGTTCTCGGCGCAGGCAGCCGTACACGTCTCGCCCTCACAGGAGGGGCACCGATAGCCGTAGGGTGGCTCGACGTGTGAGACGTCGTTTATCGTCGGTGCCATGCCGTTCTTATAGGCCTTGTTGCCGGTCAACGCGAGGCTCCCGAGGGTTCGACCGTGGAACCCCATCTCGAGGGCCAGCACTTCCGTGCTGCCGGTGTACTTTCGGGCCAACTTGATCGCACCCTCGACGGCTTCGGTGCCGGAGTTACAGAAGAAGGACTTGGTGAGGTCACCCGGCGTTTCCGACGCGAGGCGTTCGGCGAGTTCCCCGACGGGGGCGTTCGGGTGGACGTACGAACAGCCGTGGACGAACTCGTCGAGTTGGTCTTTCGCCGCCTCGACGACGGCTTCGTTGTTGTGTCCGACGTTCGTCACCGAAATTCCGGAAAAGGCGTCGAGGTACTCGTTGCCGTCGAAATCCTCGAGCGTTTCACCCGACGCGCGTTTGATCGGCACGTTGAGGTTCTTCCAGATCGGTGTGAGATACGCGTCGTACTGGGCCGTTACTGCGTCGTTCGACCGTGACGTCTGCTCTGACATGGTGGAAAGGTATTGCCACCAACTTTGGCGTGCACCACCAAAAGTGTGGGGTACGTTTATTTCCCAGGACTGGACAGTACTCACCAATGGCCGACTCTCTCGATCGTCGATCGTACGATCTCTTGCGTCTCATCGCCGACCGCGAGCCGATCGGCAGCATTCGACTGGTGGAGTCCATGCAACAGCGAGGGTACTCGATCAAAGGACGAACCGTTCGCCTCGCGCTCTCCGATCTCGACGAACGCGGACTGACGGAGAAAGTTCCCGGAAAGGGACGCCGCCTCACCGACGACGGCCGAGCGGAACTCTCGAGAGGCGATATTCACGGTCGGCGCGAACAGGTGCGCGCACGAATTGCGACGCTGACGAGCCAGGTCACGTACGACCCGTTCGACGATACCGGCGAGGTCATCGCCTCTCGAGCGATCGTTCCGGGCGACCACGTCGACGACGCGCTCGAGACGCTCGCGGCACTCAGCGAAACACCGGTTGGACCCGTCCCGGTAGCGATCGAGCAGGGTGACGACGAGTATCGACTGCTCGTCCCGTCGAGTCTCACGCTCGACGGCGTTTTGCTCGCTCGCGGGATCAGAACGGACCTCGAGACGGCGGGGCTCGCGGAGTTCCACTCCGATCCGGACGCAGCGGAGAGCCCCGCGTCCACCGCCCCTCACGTCGGCACTCGAAACGGCGGGACCATCGTTCGCTACACCGACGCGATCAGCGGAAAGCAATCCACGATGGACGTCGTCTCCCTGTTGCTCGAGGCCGGTCGAACGACCACGAACCGGCTACTCGAGGGTGAGGATTCTGCCCTGCTGGTCGTCGACAACCGCGAAATTCCGCTCGCTCGCTACGAGGAGACGCGCGATATTTCGGACGCTGTTCGAAGCCGTCTCGGTGGCATACTCGATCTCCGACGCCCGCGAGCGAGCGGACCGTTCCCGCTCGAGACGCCGTCGTGGGATTTTGCCTCGCTCACGTACGGTGCGGGTGAAATTGCCCTCTCGGTACTCGTCGAGCGCTCGCTACCAACGTCGTTCGAAACGCTCGCCGGACTGACGGCTCGGAGCGAGTTCGAATCCGCTGCGAACGCGAGTCGCATGTGATGGTTTTCGGTAGTTTCGGTGCTCCAGATCGGTCGCCCGGTCACGAAACTCCTAAATAGCATTAGGTGGCATGGTGTTTCCATGACAGAGTTACTCATTGACGGCTCGATCGTCGCACTCTACTTCGCGGCGATGGTCGGCGTCGGGTACTGGGGGTACCGACAGTCGGAGTCGCTCGACGACTACTTCGTCGCCGGCCGGAACATCCCGCTGTGGATGTACATTCCGGTGATGTCGGCAGTTATTCTCGGCGGTGCGTCGACGGTCGGCGGTGGCGGACTCGGCTACGAACACGGGGTCTCCGGTGCCTGGCTCACTATCTGGCTCGGCGTCGGCGTCGCCGTGATCGGCGTGCTCATCTCCACCGACCTGGCGAACCTCGAGGCCTACACGATCGGCGACATTCTCGAGCGTCGATTCGACAAGTACTCCGGAACCGTCGGCGCGGCGATCGCGGGCGTCTACGCGCTGACGATCGCGATCACGCAGATCATCTCGATCGCGACGGCGCTCACGGCGCTCTTCGCGATCGACATGACGACGACGATTATCACCGCCGGCGTGATCGTGGTTGTCTACACCGCACTCGGCGGCATGCTGTCGGTGACGATTACCGACTTCGTTCAGTGGTTCATCATGACGATCGGGATCTTCCTGCTCGCGCTGCCGCTCGGTCTCGTCGAGGTCGGCGGCGTCTCGGGACTGAGTGCCGAACTCGAGCCCTCCTACTTCAGTCCCACCGGAATCGGCGTCTCGACGGTCGTGAGCTACTTCCTCCTGTACTGTCTGGGGATCATGATCGGCCAGGACATCTGGCAGCGCGTCTTCACGGCCGACAGTCCCGAAACCGCTCGTATCGGTAACATCGCGACCGGTGCGTACGCGATCTTCTACGGAATCGCGACGGCCGTCCTCGGCATGATCGCGTTGCTCCTGTTTCCGGGACTCGACAACCCCGACCTCGCACTCCCGATGATGGTCCTCGAGGTCATCCCCGTCGGTCTCTCGGGACTCATCCTCGCCGGGTTCATCTCCGCGATGATGTCGACCGCCGACTCGGCGCTGCTGGCCTCGAGCACCCTCTTCACGAACGACGTCTACAAGCGCTTCGTCGACGACGACGCTTCGGACGAGAAGTACACGCTGATCTCTCGACTGTTGATTCTCGTTCTCGGCGCGGGTGCGACCGCGACGGCCGTCTGGATCGGCGATGTCGTCAACGCGCTGACGCTCGCGTACAACCTGCTCGTCGGTTCGATCTTCGTTCCGATCTTCGGGGCGTTCTTCTGGAAGGGGGCGACCTGGCAGGGGGCGATCAGTTCGATCGTGGTCAGCAACGTCGCCGTCGTGGGAAGTATGGCGCTCTACGGCTTCGGATCCGACCTCCCGATCGTCACTGGACTGGGCGTCAGCCTCGTCTGCTTCGTCGTCGTCAGCTTTCTCACCGGGCCACCGTCCGGTAGAGAGGACACCGAGTGGATGGACACCGAGGCGACCGACCACTTCGACTAGCTCGTCCCCGTCGACGCCTTTTCCCGGGTGAATTCGAACTCGTTTTCCGACCGCAATGAGTTCGCTGTACTATCCAATGTCTCTCGAGGAAGTCATCCACGCTCGCGGTCACGAGCACGTTACAGCCGAGCACGCGAGCACGTTCGAGGTCACGACGGACGACTATCTCACCCCGGCGGGCGACTGCATTCTCGCGGTCGACGCCGACCGCGCGCCGACCGACTTCGACCCCGAATTCGTCGACGCCTGCCGGGACTCGGACGCGACGATCACGATCACGATCGAAGCTGGCGGCCACGCGGATTCCGTCACGGGCCGTGGCGATCCCGACCTCAAGTTGACCAACGAGCGGAGCATCGTCGGCCGGACGAGCGAGTACGTCGACGACCGAACGATCGTGAACGACGCCGAGTTCGCAGCCGAGGGCTTCGATCGAGAGCTCGTCGACGCGCTGGCCGACGGAGCCGAGGCGACGGTGACGATCAGCGTCGAGTGAACGGAGAACGGGCTCCGCCGTCGTTTTGTCTCGTGGACTCCAAGGACAGCTATGAGCGACGATTCCGAGCCGACGGCCAACATTAGCGGCGGCACGGCTGGCGGCGGCGTGGCCGTCGAGTTCGACCCCGCGAGCGCGGACACTCGCGCGGAAGAAATCGTCGACCGATTAGGCGAACGCTACTGGCAGAAGACCTACGGCGGACAGGACGCCTTCACCTGCCTCGTCCGCACGATCTTGAGTCAGAATACGAGCGACAAAGCGAGTCAGCCTGCCCACGACGCGTTGCTCGAGCGCTACGGTGGGGAGGGAGACCTCGCTGCGTCCCTCGCCACTGCCGAACGCTCCCAGCTCGCCGAAACGATCAGCGCCGCAGGGCTCTACAACCAGAAGTCCAAAATCATGATCGAGACGGCCGAGTGGGTGCTCGAGGCGTTCGGCTCCGCCGATGCCTTCGACGAGTACGTCACGGACGAGGCGCCGGAGACGGTTCGTGACACGCTTCTCTCCGTCCGCGGCGTCGGGCCGAAGACTGCCGACTGCGTCCTGCTCTTCGCGGGGGGCCGCCCCGGCGTTTTTCCCGTCGATACGCACGTCCACAGAATCTATCGCCGCCTCGGAATTGCGCCGGCCGACGCGGATCACGAAACCGTCAGGGAGGTCCTCGAGCGCGAGGTTCCCGCCCCAAAGTGTGGCTTCGCCCACACCGCGACGATCCAATTCGGCCGCGAGTACTGCACGGCCCGAAAACCGGCCTGTCTCGAGGATCCCGACGCCTGTCCGATGGGTGATCTGTGCGAGCAAGTCGGCGTCTACCCGGAGACGGACGACGTAATCGATCCGGCGGATGCGCCCGAGTGACCGGCGAAGAGTCGAATAGTCGAAGAGTCGGATAGTCGAATAATTGGGTCATCGGGTTGTCGGGTCGTCGGTTCGTCGCGTCGTCTATTCTCGAGGTCCCTTTTTGCACGCAGGCGTCCCTACGCGCCAGCGACGCTCCCGTCCGCGCCGATCATCGGGTTTAACCAACCGCACTTGATCTTCACAAACAATGGTTTCATTCACCGATGCAGAACGCGATGCGCTCTACAAGGCAATTTACGCGCGCCGGGACATTCGACGATTTCGGTCGGATCCGGTGCCCGAGAGCGTTCTCGATCGCCTCATTCAGGCCGCTCATCACGCCCCGAGCGTCGGCTTCTCTCAGCCGTGGGACTTGGTCATCGTCCGCGAGAACGAGACGAAAACGGAAATTGCCGAGATTGCCGAGCGAGCGATCGCTGCCGCTCGAGAGGGCTACGAGGAGCCGCGTCGATCCGAGTTTGCTCAGTTAAAACTCGAGGGCATCCGCGAGGCACCGATCAACATCTGCGTCACCTGCGATCCGACGCGGGGAGAACCCCACGTCCTCGGACGGAGTTCCATGCAAGAGACGGACGTCTACTCGACGTGTCTCGCCGTGCAGAACCTCTGGCTCGCGGCTCGAGCGGAGGGGGTGGGCGTCGGGTGGGTGAGCGTGCTCTATCCTGCAGAGGTACGAGAAGTATTGGAAATCCCGCCGCACATCGACCCGATTGCGTACCTCTGTCTCGGCTATCCGGAGGGCGACTTTCCCGAAGAACCCGTCCTCGAAACCGAAGGGTGGCGCGAACGACTCGAGGTGGACGAACTCGTCCACGAGGGGGCCTGGAGGGACGAGTGACCGTCCGAGCGGTGTGGCGGTGATTCCGCGTCTCGCTCGTCGCCTGCGCGCACGTCTCGGACGGAGACGGATGGGAGATGACTGTGGAACCGACGAGACCGATGGAACTGACGCCTGTGTCGGAGGAGTGACCGACTCATATCCATGATTGGGTTGGGGGATAGTCAATCGAGACGAACGCTCGAGTCGGCCTCGACCGACGGCAGTCGTCTGTCCACGTCATCGGAGTTCACAACGTCTTTATGTCGCCATCAAAGAAGAACCGGAGCACCAATGGCTGCAGACCCAGATGGGGTTGCAGAGACGAGCGAGACAGGTTCCGAATCAGTCGCCGACGCGTCGGCGATCTCGCGTCGAGGGCTGTTATCGGCGACGGCGGTCGGTTCGGCCACCGCGCTGGCGGGATGTGCGGAACTCTTCGGTGGGGACGAGGGGCTCCGCGTGATGGTCTGGAGCGGGAACTACGCTGACCGGTTCGAAGATGGGTTGGTGAGTCAGTGGGAGGCAGACCACGACACCGAGATCCAGATCGAACGCGGCTGGGACGGCGTCTTAGAGCAGATCCGAAACGCGCCCGAGGACGATCCGCCGTTCGACGTCACCGTCGCGGAGGGCAACTTCTACTACTACGGCCGTCAGGACGACCTCTTCGAGCCGATCGACCGAGACAATATCTCCAACGAAGACGAGATCATGGACTTCTTTACGGAGATTCGCGACCCCGAGTACGGGATGCCGGTCGACGGCGCGCCCTGTACGATCATCCACCGCGAGGACGCCGACGTCGACCCCGAAACGTGGGCCGACCTCTCCGGCGACACCGTCGCCGACAGCGAGGGCGTCGGCATCGACACCGGCTTCTGGTGGTACCCGATGTACGCCGCGGCGCTCGGGATGGGCGAGGAAGGTGAGGCCGAGGAGATGTACGACGATACCAATCACGAGGAGATCCTCGACGGCGTCGACGAGTGGGGCGTCGACGAGTGGGCCAGTTCCGGCGAGGACATCTGGCAGGCGTTCGACAACGAGGCGATCGACGTCGCACAGTGGTACTACGACCAGACGGCCTACGACATCGACGACGAAGACGGACTGACCCACACGATGCCCGAGCAGACGACGGGGTGGATCAACAACTGGTGTGTCGTCCGTGGCACCGACATGCAAGACGAAGCCGAGGAGTTCATCGACTTCCTGCTGGACGCCGAGGTCCAGTCGGAGTGGGCCGAAGACCACCCGATGATGTTCAGCAACGAGAACATCGAGTATCCAGAGGAACTCGAGAACGACCTCCCCACGACCGACGAGGAGGCTCGAAATGTCGCGTTCCCGGATTGGGAGTACCTCTCGGATTACGACGGCGAACTCTCCGAGGCGTTCGACAGTATGCAACACTCCTCATAGACAACTCGCACGGATTTCCATTTCACTACATTTCAACAGTCATGACCGATATAACCCTGCAGGGACTCGAGAAACGATACGGAGAGACCACCGCCGTCGAAGACGTGTCCGTCGAGATCGACGACGGCGAACTGCTCTGCCTGCTCGGACCGAGCGGTAGCGGCAAATCAACGACGTTGCGAATGCTCGCCGGCCTCGAGACGCCAACCGAGGGCGCGATCCGACTCGACGGCGAGGACGTCACCGATCAGCCGGCTTACGACCGAAACACGTCGACCGTGTTCCAGGACTGGGCGCTGTTCCCGCACAAGACGGTCCTGGAGAACGTCGCCTTCGGGCTCAAGATGCGCGACGTGTCGAAAGACGAGCGCCGGGAGCGCGCCCAAGCGATGCTCGAGCGCGTCCAGATGGGCGGCTACGACGACGAGGATCCGACGACGCTGAGTGGCGGCCAGAAACAGCGCGTCGCGCTGGCGCGTTCGCTCGCCGTCAATCCGGACGTCCTGTTGCTGGACGAGCCGTTATCGAACCTGGATAAGCGCCTCCGGGAAGACATGCAGATCGAACTCCGCGAGATCCACGACGACCTCGAGGAGACGTTCGTCCACGTAACCCACGACCAAGACGAAGCGTTCACGCTCGCCGACCGCATCGGCATCATGAACGAAGGCGAGCTGATCCAGGTCGGCGATCCGGACGAAGTCTACGAGAACCCCAAGAACAGGTTCATCGAAGCCTTCCTCGGCGACACCAACTTCGTCGACGCGACGATTGTACAATCGCCGGGAGAGACGGTCGCCGTCGAAACCGAACTCGGTGCCGAACTGGTTCTTCCGAGCAGCGGCGACCACGGCCTCGAGTCCGGCGACGAACTCACGCTCTCGCTGCGACCGGAGATTCTCTCGATCGACCGAGGGGAGCCCGGCACCGACGCAACTGCGCCCGCCGATCAGCGGGCCGTCACCGACGGCAGCACGACCAACGCCGTCACGGGAACGGTCGCGAACGTCATCTATCGCGGCTCGACCGTTCGCTACTCCGTGTCGATCGACGGCACGTCGGTGTTCGCCGAACGGACGGACGCGAGTTCGGGGTCGCTGTCGGCCGGCGACGACGTGACCCTCGAGTGGAACAGCGAAGACGTCCTCGCATTTCGCGCGGACGGAACTCGTGTACCACTTTATAACCCATGACGGAGATACCGTCCACTGCAACGTCGACGCCGTCGAACCCGATTAGCTCCGCCTGGTCCCGGCTGACTACCCAGTCGGGGTCGCGTCGCGCGCTGTTGCTCATGGCGCCGCTGATCGTGTTCGAACTCCTGATCTTCGTGATCCCGTTCGCCATCCTGTTGCGAATCAGCTTCGCCGCTCCCTCGAGCGACGGGGTGTACGCCGACGGAACGTGGTCGCTCGAGGCCTACCAGCAGGTCCTCGCCACCGACCTAATCTGGAGCATCGTCGGCTACTCGTTTTTCCTCGGTGCCGTCGTGACGGTGCTCTCCGTCGCGATCGGGCTGTTCTACGCGTACGCGATCTGGCGCTCGAGCGGGCTCGTAAAGTCGCTCCTGCTGTTTTCGGTCGTTCTCCCGTTACTCACGACGCTGGTCATCCGGACGTACGCCTTCGATCCGCTGTTGCAACCCGCCGGCCTGCTGTACAGCACAGTCGGCGTCGTCATCGCACAGCTCTACATCGTCCTCCCGTACGCCGTGCTGGCGATTTACAGCGTCATGGCGACGACCGACTGGCACGTCGTCGAGGCCGCCCGCGACCTCGGGGCGAGTCGGCCGCGATCGGTCCTCGAGGTCGTCGTACCCCAAGTGATGCCGGGAATCATCGTGGCGACGGTGGTCTCGTTCGCTTGGAGCGTCGGGGCGTACGCGGCGCCGGAACTCCTCTCGAACAACATCACGTTCGCCATCTACGTCGAGCAGTTGATGCTCAGCGATATGAGCTACCCCACCGCAGCCGCGCTCTCGGCCGTCATGCTCGGTCTGATGTCACTCTGCATTGCCGCGATCTTTGGCGTCCTCAACCGATTCGGAGGTGAGTTCGAACTTGCATAGAGAAACCGTCGAAACCGTCGCGTTCCGCGCCGGCTACTTAGCGCTGTTCGCGCTCATGGTCACGCCGCTGTTAGTCGTCATCGCAACCTCGTTCTCGGACGGGGCTCGAATCGCGTTCCCGCCCGAGAATCTCTCGCTGGCCTGGTACGGCGAGTTCTTCGACCGGATCAACTGGCTCGAGGCCTTTACCAACAGCATCCTCGTCGGGGTCGGCACCGCGGTGCTCGCGACCGCGCTGGGCGTCCTCGGAGCGTTCGGCCAGGAGTTCGACGACGGCCTGTTAGGGACCGTGGTCGCACCGCTGGTTCTCGTGCCGTTGTTGATCCCGCCCGTCGTCCTCGGCATCACGCTCCTGATCTACTTCAACGAAGTCGGCCTTCGGGGCTCGTACGCGAGCATCATCCTCGCACATACCCTCTGGGCGACGCCGCTGGTCTACTTCGTGATGCGGTCGGTGTTCAGCCGTTTCGACTGGCAACAGTTAGACGCCGCTCACGACCTCGGTGCCGGCCCCGTCCAGTCGTTCGTCCACGTCGTGCTTCCGAACGTGAAACACGGCGTCTTCGTCGGTGGCCTGCTCGCGTTCATCATCAGCCTTCAGGAGTTCGTGATGGCGCTGTTCCTCTCGACGTCCAGCACGGAGACGATTCCCGTCCTGGCCTGGACCGAACTCCGGCAGGCGATGGATCCGATGGTGAGCGTCGTCTCGACGTTCCTCATCCTCATCTCGCTCGGCACGCTCGTGCTCGCCGTGATCGCGACGAACCTCGAGTGGGTTTCGAAGCAACTCTCCTAAATTGCGACTCACACCGGCTTTTCGGACGTGTTCGCCGCCGACTGAGTTCGAGTCGACCGCCTTCGTGGTGGCCCGCAGCTGAACCGAATCGCGGTAGCGGCGGCTGTGCTACTCGGTTGTTGACTCGTCTCGAGTCGAACCGGATACGGGCAGCTTCAAGACTACCGGTCGACCTCCCGTTGACCGTCGCTGCCCGGGCAGTCGACCCGGCCGACGAGCGCGCTCGCCTCCAGTTGAGGCGAGTGCTCGAGGCACGGGGGAGGGCAGGCGCTTCGCGTGGCGTGCAGACTCGCGTGGCGTGCAGACTCGCGTGGCGTGCAGACTCGCGTGGCGTGCAGACTCGCGTGGCTCGCAGACTCGTGTGGCGCGCTGTGGTGTGGGTCAGTTGTCTCGCAGCGACCGACGTGAGCCGGGCTCGGAAGTCACTGCTCGTGCAGCGACGCGAGCAGGTGCCTCTTCCCGTGGAATAAAAGCGGGAGCGACCGCTGCTAAGCGGTTACGAGCCCGCTCAGAATCGCGTTGTGATTGTTCGTATCTCGAAACGCCCCTCGTTTCCGGAGAGCCGTTACAGGAAGCGGAACGTCTCGAGGTTCTTCGGTGCGAACGTCCGCATATTGTAGTCGTGATAGAGCGCACTCGAGAGGTCCTGTGTCGAGCGTTCGTCGCCGTGGACACAGAGGACTTTCTCGGGCCGGGGGTTCATCGTCTTCACGAAGTTCTCGAGGCCGGCGCGGTCGGCGTGGCCGGAGAAGCCGTCGACGGTTTCGACATCCATGTTGAGCTCGAGGGTGCCGCGACCGCCGCCGTTGCCCATGGCACCGACTTCGCTCGTCGGAATCTCGTCCCAGCCGTTCTGGATCCGACGGCCGAGGGTCCCCTGGGCCTGGTAGCCGACGAAGACGAGCGTCGAGTCCGGGTCGGGACCGAGGTGGCCGAGCCAGGACATGATCGGACCGCCGGTGACCATCCCCGACGTCGAGAGGACAATGCAGGGTTCGCCGTCCGCAACGTCCTGTCGCTCCTCCTCGCCGGCGTCGATATGGTTGAACTCCTCGGCGAGGAACGGGTTCTCGTCGTCGTGGAAGATCCGATCCCGGAGGTCGTCGCGCAGGTACTCGGGATAGGTCGTATGAATCGCTGTCGCCTCCCAGATCATTCCGTCGAGGTGGACCGGCATCCGGGGGATGTCGCCGCTGCGCATCGCCTGTTCTAAGACGAGCATGATCTCTTGTGAACGACCGACTGCGAACGCGGGAATCACGACCTTGCCGCCACGCTCGTAGGTCTCCGTGATGACTTCCTTGAGCGTTTCCTCAGAGTCTTGTTGGTCTGTCTGGTAGTCGTTTCGACCACCGTACGTCGACTCCAAGACGAGCGTCTCGACGCGCGGGAAGTCGTTGGTCGCCCCGTTGAACAGGCGGGTATCCTCGTAGTGAATGTCACCGGAAAACGCGACGTTGTAGAGGCCGTCTCCGATGTGGAAGTGGCTGACAGCCGAGCCGAGGATGTGCCCCGCGTTGTGGAAGGTGAGTTTGACGTCGGGCGCGATGTCCGTGACGTCGCCGTACTCGAGTGGAATACAGTGTTTGATCGCTTCACGAACCTGCTCGCTCTCGTATGGGGGCGAGCGTCCTTCCTTGGTGGCGACGTCGAGATAGTCGAGCGTGAGCAGTCCCATCAGGTCTCGCGTTGGCTCGGTACAGTAGATCGGCCCGTCGTAGCCGTATTTGAACAGGAGGGGGATGAGCGCGGAGTGGTCGAGGTGGGCGTGCGTGAGGACGACAGCGTCGATCGTCTGTGGACCAGCGCCGAAAGCCTCTGGTGCGTGGAGGTAGGGAACCTCGCCTTCCGCACCGGGTTTGTCACCACAGTCGACGAGAATCCGCGTTTCGGGTGTCGAGAGGATGAACGAGGCGCGTCCGACCTCGCGACAGCACCCGAGCGTCGTGATACGGACGTACTCGTCGTCGGACATCTCCTCGCGGTGGATCTGTCGGCCGACCGTCTCGAGGATGTCCCGTCGCTCGTCGCGTTCTTGCTTCAGGAAGCTCCGGACGTTCGACACCGTGGAGGACTCGATCGGTGGGGTTCGAACGACTTCGGGCGTCCAGCCGACGTTCTTGGTGATATCGCGGAGCGTCGAGCCGTGGCGGCCGATCACCATGCCCGGCTTTTCGGCTTCGATGACGACCTCACCGGTGTCTGCGTGGAAATCGAGGTCGGTCACGCCGGCTTCTTCCGGAATGACGTCCATGATCTCTTCGCGAGCCTCTTCGGGCCGCGAGAGCACGCTCGGGTCGGGACGAACGGTGATCCGCTTTCGAAGCTTACTCGCGAGTTTTCGAATGAGGTCGCCCTTCTGGGCGAACTTCTTCGGGTCACGCGTGTAGACCACCAGTTCGGGGCCTTCGTATTTCACCGAGGAGACCGAGATGTCGGCCGGTAGCTCGCTCGTGATCTCTGCTTGCAAATCGTCGAGTTGCTGCTCTACAGTACTCATATGTCGCCAATTGTGGCTTGCGTGAACTCGCCGACTGGAATACGTGTCGAATGGGAGTCGAGTGATCGGGGACCGACGAACGCATTGATAACACGATCGACACGACGTATCAGACGCAGTATCGTCGAGCGCCGTCGTGAAACACCGTCTGTCGTAGACAGTTTACGATCCCGAATCATCGCGTTGTCCCGTGCTGTGACGAACACGCTCCCAGGTCGGTGTCCTGGTTCGTGCGGGAAGATGCCAGGGAGAACCCGCTTATTCGACGCTATTCTTTGCGTCGTATATAAGCCTTCGCAAAAACCAGGGATCTCCGACACGAACGGGGAGCTATGCACCTCACACCGGCACGCGTCGCTTCGGAACGCGATTGGGTCGCAACACAGGCTGAAACCGTCGTTCCCATCATAAACGACGTGCGAGACGATCTCGGGCATATTTTCGAAACGGATGTCGATCACGTCACCGAGGAACAGTATCTCGAGGAAGTCGACGCTGTCTTCGCAGACGGCGACCTCGCGGTCAACGTCGCCGCGATGGTCGCCATCCTCCGAGAACTCGACGTCGAGGGCGATTATCCCGGCTTCGTCGTCGACGAACTCCTCGGCCGCGAACTCGCCGCGACGATCGCCGGCACGCAACCGTTACGGACACTCGGCGAGGCGACGTTTCACTACGCGGATCTGCAGGTACACGGATCCGAAAGCGAAAATGCGGGAGTCGACGACCTCGAGGCGGCCCTCGCTGCCGGGTTCCAAGAGCGGATTCCCGGCTGGGACTGGACCGAGCGCGAGAGTCCGTTTAGCGTTGACTGATTGTCGCGTCGACTACGCTTCGTCGTCGCCCGCGTCGCTGTCACCGTCGTCGCCCGCATCGCTGTCACCGTCGTCGCTCGAGTCGTCGGCGTCCTCGTCGTCCGAATCGTCGTCGGATTCGGACTCGTCTTCGTCCGTTTCATCGCTGTCGTCATCGTCTTCCACTTCGTCCTCGTCGGGTTCGGGCTCCGGTTCGGGCTCCGGTTCGGGCTGACCGTCGTCCGCTCCCAGTGCTATTTCGTACTCCTCGCCGGCGAGCAGGCCGTCGATCTCACCTTCCTGGAGCAATTCGATGAAGCGTTCCTCCGACCCCGTTAACAAGAACGCTCCCTCTTCACCGACGCCGGCTTCGATCGTAATATCGTCGTCGTCGGCGTGCGCCGATTCGAACTCGACCGCGGTGGACATGACGACCTCCTGTTGACGGGACATCATCTCCTGTTCGACTTCGGCTTCGTCAATCTCGCCGGCTTCGACGTCAGCCATCACCTCCTCCTGGAGTTCCATCATCTCCTCTTCGGGAGGGTGCGTGAGGGCAGTTACGCCCTCGGACGGCTCGATATCCGGCTCTTCGTCGGCCTCGAGTTCCTCGTCGTTGTCACCGACGAGTGAGCTACAGCCAGCGAGTGATGCGGTCGCCCCCGCGCCGGTCAATTGCAGTACACGGCGTCGGGTCGGATCGGGTGTCATCGTGGCCGGATTTCAGGGGCGTGGGCGAATAAACCCTCGTACTCGCTGTGCGCACCCGAATCGTCCTGTCGTGGCCTCGGATCGGTTCGCTGTCGGACGCACCCACCGACCGTCCGGGGTGCTTTTAGGGATCGGTCGGCTACGACTCTCCAGTGACATCCGGCCAGCCGTCCGTGGAATCGTCGACCGCAATCACCCTCGAGCAGCCCTCGCTCGAGGCCGCCTGCGATGCGATCGCCGCCGGAATCGACCGAGAGGCCCTCGTGACGATCTTCGGGCACTGTACGGTCGAGTACGACGGACGAGCTTCGAGTACGCTCGAGGCGGGCGACAGACACGTGATGGTCAAACCGGACGGGACGACGCTCGTCCACACCGACGAGGGCCAACAGCCCGTCAACTGGCAGCCCCCGGGCTGTGAGCACGAGGTGTACTGCGAGGATACCGAGGAGACGGCGAGCGAGACGACCCTCGTCCTCGAGAGCCAGCGCTCGACACCCGAGGAACACCTCCTCGTGCAGTTCGAGCGCGTGTTGCAGGTGTCGACGTTTTCCGGAACCGACGAAACTGACCTCACGCTTTCGGGGACCGAAGCGGACCTTCGAACGCGAATACTCGAGAACCCTGACCTGCTCGAGCCCGGATTTACGCCCCTCGCAACCGAACGGACAACGCCGGCGGGTGCGATCGACATCTACGGCGAGGATACGGCCGGACGGACGGTCGTCGTCGAACTCAAACGCCGCCGCGTCGGGCCGGACGCCGTCGGCCAACTCCGGCGGTACGTCGACGCGCTCGAGCGTGACCTCCACGCCGACGCTTCGCTGCGGGGGATTCTGGTCGCCCCCTCCGTCACGGACCGGGCCAGTCGACTGCTGGGCGAACACGGCCTCGAGTTCGTTTCGCTCGAGCCACCCAGCGACTCGCAGTAGCCCGGTTCTCCATCGATCGGTTTCGCTTCGACGGGGTCCGATCTCATCGGCGATCCATGCACCTGCTACCCGGACACCTACTCCCCCTCGAACTGTGGGTGATATCCATGCGAGTACGATCGGGGTCGACCGCACGACAGAATCGCTCGAGCGACGAATCCGCCGACTCGAGTTCGACAGCGCCGGTTACCGAGACGCCGATCTTCCGTCTCGGGAGGGCACTTTTCGGCGGCATTCTCGCCTTCAACGCGCTCGACAACCTGCGGAATCTCGAGGAACGAATCGCGTACGCCGAGGCGAAGGACTCCCCCAAGCCGGGGCTCTCGGTTCCCACGATCAGTGCGGGTTTACTCGTCGGTGGCCTCGGCGTCGCACTCTGGCGCGTGCCAGCGGCGGCCGCCGCAGCGGTCGCGGGCTTTCTGCTCGGCGTCACGCCGGTGATGCACGACTTCTGGAACGTCGACGACCCCGAGCAGAAACAACAGGAGATGATTCACTTCCTGAAGAATATGGCACTGTTCGGTGCCGCGCTCGCGTTCCTCAAGGTTGGCCAGCGATCGGAGTGATACTCGAGTACAGTCGATAATCGACGTTCTCAGGAGAGTAGCCCCAGATTCACTCGCGACTGTCACTCCTCGAGTAACCGTTTCAATCGATCGAGTTCGGTTAACGCTTCGACGGGCGTGAGGTGTGCGAGATCGAGCGCCCGGAGTTCGTCGGCCACGTCGGCCGGTACCTCGTCGGCGTCCGCTTCGTCACCTAACGAGGGTCGCGACTCGACAGGCGACTCGCCCCCGTCGGCGCTCGCGACTGCCGAGGTTGGATCGTCCCGCTCACCTCCGTCGCCACCCTCGAGACTAACCCCGCTATCGCGTTCGGCCGCGTCCACAACCAGTTCTCTCGAGCGTTCGACGACCTCGTCGGGAACCCCCGCAACGGTGGCGACCGCGACGCCGTAGGAACCGGTCGCCGCACCCGGCGCGATATCGTGGTGAAAGACGACGTCGTCGTCGCACCGTTCGACCTCGAAGTGGAGGGCAAACGCCGACTCGAGGTCGTCGGCGAGTTCCGTCAGCGGGTGGTGATGGGTCGCGAAGAGCGTCGTCGCGCCGACGTCGTCGTGGAGGTGCTCGGTGATCGCCTGGGCGATGGCGAGTCCGTCCGCCGTCGAGGTTCCCCGACCGACCTCGTCGAGCAAGACCAGCGAGCGCTCGTCGGCCTCCTCGAGAATCGTCGCGAGTTCGTCCATCTCGACCATGAACGTCGAGCGACCGCCCGCGATATCGTCGCTCGCCCCGACTCGAGTGAAGATCCGATCGACGGGAGTGAGTCGCGCGGCGGTCGCCGGAACGAAGCTCCCGACCTGTGCGAGCAAGACGATCTGTGCGACCTGTCGCATGTACGTCGACTTGCCCGACATGTTCGGCCCCGTGATAATGGCCAGTCGCTGCTCGGGCGTCAGTTGCGCGTCGTTTGGCACGAACGACTCCTGCGTTCGCTCGACGACTGGGTGACGACCGCCGTCGATCTCGATCTCGAGGCCCGAACCATCGTCGCCCGTCTCGTGCTCGAGTAGTTCGGGGCGGCAGTAATCGTACTGTGCGGCGACGTCCGCCAGCGAGACGAGCGCGTCGAGCGTCGCGAGGGCGTCCGCGAGGTCCTGGACTCGTTCGACTTCGTCCGCGATCCTCCGGCGGATCTCACGGAAGAGTTCGTACTCGTGCTCGTCGGCGCGCTCTTCTGCCCCGACGATCTGGTCCTCTCGTTCTTTGAGTTCCGGGGTGACGAATCGCTCCGAGTTTTTGAGGGTCTGTCGGCGCTCGTAGTTCTCGGGCACCGACTCGAGGTTCGGGTTCGTCACCTCGATGTAGTAGCCGTGAACCGAGTTGTAGCCGACTTTCAACGAGTCGATTCCCGTCCGTTCGCGCTCGCGGTCCTCGAGGTCGTCGATCCACTGTTTGCCGTCGCGGGCGGTCGATCGCAACTCGTCTAAGTGCTCGTCGTAACCGTCGGCGATAATTCCGCCCTCCGTGATCTCGATCGGCGGGTCCGAGACGATACCGCCGTCGATCAACTCGCGCACGTCGGCCAGAGGATCGAGACGCTCGTGAAGGTCCAGCAGGCGCTCGCAGTCGGCGTCGGCCAGGTTCTCGCGAACGTCGGGGACGACGGCTAGCGTGTCGTGCAACGAACGCAAGTCGCGCGCGTTCGCTCGTTCGCGCGAGATGCGTCCGATCAGTCGCTCGAGGTCGTAGACGGCCCGGAGGTCGTCGTGTAGCGATTCTCTCGTCTGGACGTCCGATTGTAACTCCTCGACGGCGTCGAGTCGGGCGTCGATCCGTCGGGGCTCGAGCAGCGGGCGACGGATCCAGTCGCGAAGCCGCCGGCCGCCGAGTGCACAGGCCGTCTCGTCGAGCACGTCGACGAGCGTCGCGTCTTCGCGACCCTGCACGGCTCGCGGCTCGAACAACTCCAGACTCTCGAGCGCGACGGCGTCGAGCAGCAGGTACTCCCTCGGGTCGTAGCGCGTGAGGTGGGTGATGTACTCGAGACGGGTTTCTTCGGAACTGGTGTCGGCGGACTCTCCTCGGTTGGCTCCGTCGCCATCGTCGCCGCCACTTCGCTCGTCCTCGCCGCGTTCGCCCTCGTGAGCGCCGCCGCGGACGTACTCCGCGTACGCGAGCAACGCGCCGCAGACGCTGATTTCGACCGCACTCGCCAGGAGCGCGTCGGGATTACGGACGTACTGCGAGAGGGTGTCTTCTGCGCGCTCGCGTTCGAAGGTGTTCGGGTCGAACGGCGTCACCATGCACGTCTCGGGAAGCAGATCCGTCGGTGCGTTGGGCCCGACGATGGCTTCCGACGGATCGAACCGACTCACTTCGTCGGCGATGGTCTCGTTCGCGCTCGAACTCGTCGCGAGAAAGTCGCCCGTCGAGACGTCGAGCAGGGCGAGCGCGAGTTCGTCCTCGGTCTGTCCGCTCGAGTGTGGGTCGCCGGCGAGAGCGGCGACGAAATTGTTGTCGTCGCTGGCGAGGAGTTCGTCCTCGGTGAGCGTTCCCGGCGTGATGACTCGCGTCACGGCCCGTTCGACGACCCCCGGTGACTCACCCGGTTCTTCGACCTGATCGGCGACGGCGACTCGGTAGCCGGCCTCGAGTAACGTCTCGATGTACGACTCGGCGTTGTCGATCGGAATGCCCGCCATCGGGTACTCGCCGGTACTGTCCTCCCGGCTGGTAAGGGCGATTTCGAGGAGGCGGGCGGTTCGCTCGGCGGCCCCACAAAATGCCTCGTAGAAGTCGCCGACCTGAAAGAGCACGAGCGCGTCGTCGTAGCGGGCGCAGAGATCGTGGTACTGACGCATCATCGGCGTCAACTCGTCGCGTTTCTCGGCCATCTTTTCGGGCGGGCCAAGCGCCGGATCCATACCGAGAATGCCGGCCCCGAACGCGGAAATAGCTTGCTGGATCAACCGGTCGACTCGAGACGACGCGGTAGTAGACGGCGACGCGTTAGCCGAGGGAGGCCAATAAGTATCAGAAAACAATTGTGTTTGAGAGAGATGATTTGGGGAGAGAACGTAGCCAGGTTCGACTCGTCTCGCCGCTTCCTTTTTATAAATGCATAAGATAGTTAGTACTACTATCTCGAGTCGAGACTGATTTCAGAAGACGGGGTGTGAACGGGGTAGAGAGTTTGAGAGGAGGTAATTCCCATTCGTAACGCGTGGAGTTATAACGCTGTGTTTCTAATTCACAGATAATGAACGAATCCCAACTCACCGGTCTCGACGTTTTGGACCGACTGTTCAACGGAGGTGTCCCAAACGGATCTATCATAAGTCTATTGACAGACCCGATGACCGAAGGAGAGATCCTGTTACGGAAACTGACCGTTGCCGAAACCGTCCTGTATATCTCGACGGTTCGTACGCCCGAGGCGGTTCGTGAGTGGTTAACCGACGCCGAAGCACTGTCAACGCGCCCTCGCTCGAGGACGTCCGCCTCGGGTTCCAGTACTCACCAACCCGAGAGCGTCTCGGTGACAATCACGTTCGCAGACTTCGAAACGCCGCTTTCAGCTGTAGAGCAGAAGATTGCTGCACTGTCCGCTCCAACGACGATCATCCTCGACTCGATCAACCGTCTCGAGGACGAGTCCGAACAGGAGTATCTACAGTTTCTCACGCGAGTGCAATCGATCGTCCACGACGCGGGTCACGTTCTCTACGTCCATGTGCTCAACGACGAGCAACTGGAACCGACGGAAATCACGAATCGAGAACACACGCTCAACGTTTCTGACTCGGTCTGGACACTCTCGAGTGAGCGAACCGATGCTGCTATCGAGCACTATCTCTCGATCGAGAAGAATCGATTTGGACCTGTCCTCTCCGAACCCCTCGAGTTGAACTTCGACGGCGGCGTCAGCGTCGATACCTCGCGGTCGATCACGCTGTCCTGAAACGCGTTGAGGGCGATATCGAACGGCGTTCACGCGGTGAATACGGGAACGTCGAGTTCGCCGATCGCTCGATTCGTGACCGAACCGATGAGTGGTTTGTCCGGGTCAGATCGGCCGCGTTTGCCCATGACGACGAGGTCGATGCCGTGCTCGTCGACGTACTCCCGAATAGCCTGGAGGGGCGTATTCGGCGTGACCGTCGTTACGGTCTCGACCCCGGCATCATCCGCGAGTGCCTCGATCTCCGCTACGAACGTCTGTCCTTTCTTTTCGATTCGTGTTCGTGTTTCTTTGATATCGCTTGGAACAGCGACGAAGTCGGCGTCGCCCATGTCGATCGCGTACAGGACGTGTACAGTCGCACCGTTTCGTTGGGCCAATTTGATCGCCTGCTGGGCACCGTTGTAGGCCGCCTCGCTTCCGTCAGTCGGGACGAGGATATCGTCGAACTCGCCGGTCGCGTTCATAGGTGCCATACCACGCGTAAAGAGGTGATTCTTGCCCATGCTAGTCGCCACACGGGAACGTTACGAGGACTGCTCAACCCGATAAACCTCCTGGGCGAATCCCTCGAGCGTAACCCTCAGGAAACGACCGGTAGTAATCGACCATTGCTCCCTAATTAGTAGGCTACGGGATGACTAGACAAAGTAAATCAACTATTTCTATTTAATTACTCCATTGGAATATTATTTCATTCGGCGTTTAAAACCAAAAAGCCCACAATAACACCCTCCTGATGATCAGTTGCAATGTCCGAGAGAAACTCATGCACGGATTACCTGGCGAACAACCCACGATTAATCGGCGCGCTGTTTACGATTTGCCTGCTCATTTCCCAGGCCGGAACCGCAGCTGCAGCGAACGGTGGAACAATCTCGTAAGTGCGCTCACCAGTTTCGAATTCGAACGGCTTTTCTTGCGGACATCGTCGATAGGACACCAGCCTCGCACGTATCGGTCCCAGACGACACCCCCTCGAGCGAGTCGCGCTAGCATCCTCGAGCAGTAACCCCGAATTACTCGGCGTCTGAATCTCTGCCGGGAAGTTCTGTCGGCGCGATGTCGGTCGACCACCTGAACTCCCCGTCGATAACGGTGGGGACCCGCTCGAGTGAGAGCAACGAGACGACGTCGGGAAGCGACATCGTAAGCGTCGGGAGGTCGCCGCCGACGAGGAAATATCGATCGACGCTCGGCGCGTACGGCGTGTAACACGACCCCATTCCGCGACCGATTACGGGGAAGGTTGCGATCCGAACGTCGTAGCCGTGCCCGTCCGATGCCCGATCGATCTGCAGGAGATTCGGCGTCCCATTTTCCGATTGAGCGATCTGGATCCCACCGTCGCCGATGACGGTGTAGCGCCCGTCCACCGTGTGTCGTTGACTGACGACGGTCAGCGCCGAACGCAGCGAGTACCCTCTGTTGAGCAGTCCGGCGATGAGCCGTCCGACCGGAATCGCTTTCGTATTGTTGATCGCGCCAGTGGTGACGATGCCGCCGATGCTGTCGCGTTCGATCATCACCTGCCCCTGATCGTACGACCGACAGCCGTTGAGCAAGAACGTGTCGACGCCGACCCCCTCGAGGTCGCTCGCGTCGAGCGTGCCGTCGTGGCAGACGAACCCGGATCTGTTGACGTGGCCGACGTAGTGGAGGAAGTCGAGGTCGCTCCGAAGCACGTTCTCGAGTTCGCGACACGAGAGATTTCGGTACGACGATATGTCGAACGGGAGGTCCTTTCGATCACCGTAGAGCGCCTCCTCGCTCACCTCGGAGACCATCTGCGCTTCGTTGCACACGACACCAATTTCGATCGGGCCGTCGGCGGGTTCTGACGTGAACCGATTTTGAACGCTCTCGATAGAGAGATCGTTCGCGTTGACCGAGCGACCCTCGCCGAACCAGGCCTGTTCGAGCGTTTCGGACGACGAAATCCGAATGTAAGACGGCTCGACGGCTGGTTCTACGGGTTCAGTTTCACGGGAGATGCTCCTGATGAGCGCGCCGTATCCGGGCGGTTCGGGTGCCGCCTCGACCTGTTGGTGCTGGTGCTCGACAGAGATCAGTGACAGCGTATTCGCCGCGTAGGAGAGAATCTCGACCGAGTCGGGATCCGGCGAGACGTGCGTCGAAAGCTGCCACGTTGGGACGAGGTCGTCCGTGACATCGAATGGGACGTCCATGTACGTCGTCACTCGCTCGGCGATCGGTGCCGCATAGAGCGTCGCCAACGGGAGGTCGACGCGCTCCTCGAGTTGCCTTCGTTCAGCGAGATCGATCGGGTACTGTCCCTCCGTCCGAACGATACAGTCCAGCACGAATACGTGTTGTAACACGTCAGTAACCGCTTGCTCGAGCGGTGTGCGCTCAGCGTTCGTCTCCGACGTATCGACGCCGGTAGGCTCTCCCCGGATCTCACTCGAGTCGGCGAGTGAGACGATTTCCGTTCCGTTAGCCAACAGGCGAGGGTTCGAACCCGGAACCACTCGAGCGCCGAGGTAATACGAAAGCGAAGCGACCGCGTAGACGGCCGGGAGCTCCGGTGGTACCTCGATTTCGAGTCCCGTCTCCGGAACGTCGATCGAATCGGGGATCATCAGCGTCGAACCGAGCTCGAGTTGGGGTGGATGGCCTCGCTGTGACGGAAACGACCGTTCCGGACTGGTCGTCTCGAGTGAGGAACCGAACGTCGACACTGCCGCCATCACGTCTTCCGGATCGGCTGTCGTGGTAACCGTGGCTGTCGGTCCTTCGGAGTACGACTGCGCGGCCAGTTCCACGCGAGTTGTCTCGTCGAATGAGATGTGCATACTGTCGCTTAGCGACTGGACGGTCACGGGTCCCGACACTCGCAGGAAGAACTTGATCGCCGCGGCAATTTCGATTTCGTACTCACCGGCAGGAAGCTTCTCGTGTGTGAAATTATCGCACTCGACGAGCAGCGTCTCGTCCGCCTCACGGACGAAGACCGGAACGACGTACGGTAACGTGATTGTTCTAATGTGACAGCTCGTGACTGCATCGACTGGCTCGCTAAACGAGGGACGACTAGCCGGCGTGAGTGAGACAGGTTCGTCGGTCGAGAGCGAGAACTGGCGGCCTTCGACGCTATCGACGGCGACGATTCCGGGCCCGTCCTCGTTCGCGCGGAACTCGACGGTCATGGAAGCGGAAACCAGGCGGTTTCGTAGCCGGTTTCGGTCAGACGCCACCGCTGTTCGACGTCGACGTCGCCGACTCGCAACTCGACGACCGCATCGAACAACGGCTCGAGCGAGGCCACTGCGTCGCCGTCTCTCGGAGCTGAAAGGTGGAAATGGGCGATTCCCCGATGTTCACGAACCTCCCGGCCGATTCCGTCGATGACGGCTTGCGTCCGCTCGAGAGAGGTCGCTTCGAGCATCGAGTGAACGGAATCGACGCCGACTCGCAACTGACCGCGATCCGACAACTCACCGTCGACGATCGCGTTGTGAACGGCCCCGGGGAGGGATTCGATGCTGTCGGTATGAGAAATAACGGTCGGACCGCTTGCGTCGTGGTCGAGCGGGCTGTCCCCGCCGGGGGCGGCGGCCGTCGATCGAGTGGCGGAGGGACGATGGTCGAGAACGGTGGCCGTCGATTGTGGGTGACCGGCCATCGAGAGCCGTCGTCGGGCCGTCGCCACATTCTGGCCGTGGTGGACGAACAGTGGGGTGTTCTCTTCGTCCGAAGAGCCGAGCAACGTCGCCGTGGCACGATCGAACGCGTCCTCTGGAACGGAGCCCACGACGAGAACGGTTCCGCCGGCCCGTTTTAACACTGTGAGCGACGGTTCAGTAGCGATTGTGCCATCGGGTTCGATCTGGACTTCGTATCCGTTCGTCGAGAGGAGCAGTCGGCTGTCGGTGCGCTCGTCGGTCAACCGCGGGTGAAGTGTCCGCTCGAGGGCGTCGGCATCGAGTTGCTCGAGGAGCGAGTCGGCGATATCGGCGGTGGAGGGTTTGGCACTCGAATCCGTGCCAGTCACAGCGTCGCTCGCGGCCGTCGAAATTGCCCGTCCGATGGACCAGACGAGCGAGGGGTCGTCCGACCACTCGTGGTGAATCTGGGCTGTGGGGTTCAACCGATTGGGGGTTCGGTTGGACGGATAGGCTGCAACGTGGCCCGAATCCGTGGCGACCACGGATGCGTCCTCCCACGACGACTCGACCGCGACGCGGAGTCCGGTCGGGGACTCACGCGGAATAGAATCCAACAGCTGATCCACACTGTCGGGATCGATACGATCGTAGAGTGCGGAAAGCTCGTATGGATCGGTATCCAGTATGTTCGTCGCAGGGACGACGAGCGCTGAGGCCACGTGCACATTCCCCAGGTCGACCGCGTGCGTCACCTGAGGCGCACTGCGTATCGGGAACGGCCAGCGGCAGTCCACCTCGTCGATTTCCATATGGGTACTACAGGGGTCGCACCGACGTGAATCATTCGATTGGGTACCCCGAGAAAGATAAGATGTAACGTATTTACTAAACGACGCGTTAGGGCCGCTGAAGCGGCCGTTACCCGCTTACTTTTATTTATCCACGGCATTCGTCCTACTATGAGCGGTGATGATCGGCCGGAGAACGGAAACATTCCGATCGGCGCAAGCGAGGAGAGACGCAACTGGGTCGACGAAATCTTGCACGCGCTCGCGGATAGCGAACGCCGATTTCTGATCTATCATCTCCATTCGGTCGACGCTACAGACCTCGAGACGCTCGCTTCGAGGATTGCAGTTGCACGCGAAGGAAAACCGATCGACGACATTCCACAGCCAGTGTACGAGGAGATCAAACTGAATCTTCACCACTCAGACCTCCCGCAACTGGCCGAAATCGGCGCGATCGACTTCGATTCGCGAAATGGGGATATCCGCTGTCGAACGTTTCCGGACACGTTGAAAGCATTGGTCGAAACGTGTGAAGATATCGAAGAGATCCAGTACGAGTAGCCTTCATCCCGTCACCATCACCCGTCTCCGTTTTGGGCTTCGCGCACGCTTCGTCGCCGTTTTACTCCCGTGTGATCTTCCTCACGTTTCGTCGCTTTTTGTCCGAGCCACACCGGTCGATCGACTCATCGATCACCAGGTGTGAAGTAGCGCGACGCGTGCTCGTGACAGCCAGGGTTGAACGGTGCGTCACACGACGGACAGCGATGGTCGGCCTCGAGGTACGCCGGAACGGTCAGTTCGGTGGCACAGACACCACACAACACCGAGGGTTCGTCGAATCGATCGCTCGGCCAGGGAATCGCTTTGTGATCGGTGACGGCTTGGTGACACCGAAAACAGGGATAATAGTGCTCACAGCAGTCGAATTTGAACGCGACGACGTCTCGGTCGGTTCGATAGTGTGTACACCGAGTGTCGTCGTCGACAGTCAGCCCGCGGACGGAGTGAGTAGACACGGATCGTAGTCGCCGCTACACGAGCGTGCTATTTCGCCGTTGCGTTCTCGAACTCGAGCGGACACCCGACCGATAGTCGACGTGTCAGGGTACTCATAGTCGACGCACGATGGAAACTCGTAATCGAATCACGAGCGACGGCCTGGTCGACTCATCGACGGCGTTACTCGAAGGCTGCCGTATCGCCGCGACGGTAGCGATCGAGTCGGCGGTAGCCGTGGACGACGGCGTCTTCGGTGAGTTCGATCTCGTAGCGACCGATGATGTCCTGCGTGTCGGGGACCGAGCGGCGTTCGATCACTTCGACGACCGCACGCCAGCCGTCGTCGGTCGGCACGATTTCGCTGACGGCGTCGAACTCCCGACCGATGAGTTCGCCGGCAGACGATTGGACGGACTGGCGAACGCCGAGGACGCCGGCGATCTGGTCGTGTTCGGTCTCGACATCGACGTCGACCTCGTCGGGATCCGTCTTCTCCTCGTCGCTCATCTCGACCGAGCCGAGCGAGTGGCTTCGGGACTCCTCCTCGGTTTCGGATTCTGATTGTTGCTCGTCCGCTGAGTCTGATTCCTGTTCGTCCTGTTCCGATTGTGCTGATTGACTGTCACTCACTGTCTGGTCACTCTCGTTGTGTTGGTAGCAAAAGCCATCCTCCCGGGCCGGCCGCGAGCAGCGCTCACCGTCCGCAGTGAGCGCCTTACACTGATCCGTCGACTGCTCTGTATCGGCTTCGGCCATTGGCGTCTGGTAAATTTTGGTCGTCGGTTCGTGGCTGGCACCTCGAGTCGGTATCTCGACGCCCCTCGTGCAGAGAGAGGGGAGTTACACCGACTCGGCGATCTGTGTGCGCAACGCTTCGATATCGTCCGGGCCCTCGCCGGCGATTTTCGGCGCAAGCACGTCCATGAAGACGTCGGTCAGTAGGTCGTCGTCGAACTCGCCGTCGGCGGCACCGTTCTGGCGCGCGTCTTCGAAGACGGCGAGGCCTTTCGCGGCCGTGATGGCCGCTCGCGTCCCGACGACGACCTCGAGGTCCTCGCGCAGGGTTCGCGTCGTCTTCACGATCGTTTCGACGTCCGCCTCGGAGAGGTCGACGTGCGAGTCGACGATCTCTCGCTCGGTCGTTTCGTCGTGGTAGTCGACGTGAACGCCGACGAAGCGATCGAGCAGCGCGTCCTGTTGTTCGTGGACGCCCGCGTACTCGACGTCGTTCGAGGTCACGATCGCTCGAAACTCGGGGTGAACGTCGATCGATCGATCCTCGCCGCGTTTGCCCGGTCGCTCGAGGACGCCCTCCTCGAAGACCGAGAGCAAGACGTTGTGGGCCGAGGGATCGCTTCGGGAGAACTCGTTGTAGACGAGCGTCGCGCCCTCTCGGACGGCCACGGAGAGTGGGTTGTCGACCCATCGTTCGCGAACGATCTCCGTTTGCTTGCTCACGCCGCTGACGAAGCGGTCGTCCTCTTTGTAGCGCTCGCCGCCGGCGTGGTCGCCGACGAGCGCCGCGGTGTCGACCGCTTCGTCACCGTTGAGCCAGACGACCGGCCGGCCACGCTCTGCGGCCGCCGAGAGCGCGAGCGCGGTCTTCCCACAGCCCGTGGGACCGATGAGGTGGACTGGCTGATCCGCTCGTAACCAGCCCGTAATCCGGTTTCGCACGGACGTGACGGCGTCGGTCTCGACGAACGGCTCCGGTTCGACCTCCTCGGGATCGGAGAGCGGACTGTCGCCGTTCTGTGATCGGGCCTTGGACGCCTTGCGGGCCAGTTCCTTCTTCGCTCGCCGACCCTCCTTCCCGGAGCGGTCACTCCTGATCTTTCGACCTCTGACCTTGCGCTTGCGCGAGGAATCGTCGGCCATGGAGTGTTATCCAGCGGACTGGGGTGACGATTCCGGACGTTCTTCGACCTCGAGTTCCTCGAGTTCTTCGAGGTCGCCCTCTGCCGTCGCTTGCTCAATTTTTGCGATCTCCTCCGCGTAGTGGAGGAAGGTGTCGACCGAGGCGACGACGACGCGGGCTTCGATCGTCAGCAACTCGATCCCGACGACCGAGACGCGAGCCCAGATATCGATAACGACACCCTTGTCGAGGATGCGATCCAGCACCTCTGCGAGACTCGAGGAGTCGGGTCTCCGTTGTGGTTGTGCCATACTACGGCGACACGTTCTTTCCGACTTCCTAACACGGCTTGCGCTGCACGTGCAAGCCGCCCTCACATATTTGGGAAATGCGACCATCGACTGGTAGGAGACCTGTACAGTCAGTTTAGTGGAACGCTCACTCCGTGACGACTACTCAATTCGCGGCTGCACCTGCAAGCACCACGATAACCCATCGTGGTATCGAATCTCACGTGACGTGTTCCTCGAGTACCCGCGGGTGCACCTCACGTCGCGCGCGTTGACGCACATCCATTCGGGTAGTCGACGCTCCCTATCCATGATCTCTCGATCGAACGCGACGACTCGACAGCACTCACTGGCCGGTAGCCGACGTTCACCGAAAACCAGCCACGCAGCACACGCTGGTGGCTCTCGCAGGCGAACTCGACCGAGTCGAATCGGGGTGAGCAACGGATGACGAACCGCTACGTCTACGGCGTCATGAACGACGATCCGGTGGAGTTCGAAGCCGACGCCGTCGGCGGAGCAGACTACGTGTACACGGTGTCTCACCGTCGGCTCAATGCGGTCGTCTCCGACATCGACACGACCGATCCCGAGGAGACGGACGAAGACGCACAACGTCACGACGAAATCCTCCGAGAAATCATGGAACGCGACGGTGGACGGACCATCGTTCCGATGCAATTCGGCATGGCGTTCGAGAGCGACCGCGCGTTGAAAAACATCCTTCGGGGTGCGCGACCGGCGTTTCGCCGCGCGATAAACGACATCGAGGGTCGAATCGAACTCGGGTTGAAAGTCGTCCGCGAGGAAGACGCCGACGTTAACGAGGAGGCGATTGAGGAAGCCGTCGCCGACGAACTCGAGTCCATCGCCGACCAGTCGGTTCCAAACGGGCTGTTTAGCGACCGACTCGTGCTCAATCAGTCGTATCTCGTTGCGAAGGAAGACCGCGAGACGTTCGACGACGCCGTCGCCCGACTCGAAGCGGAGCACGACGAGTTGATGTTTCGCTACACCGGTCCGTTCGCGCCGTATAGCTTCGTCGACGTGGCGATCGGCACTCAACAGTAGACCATGTTCATCATCGACGACCTCCTGTTCCGGCCGTTCGTCAACATCGTCAACTCACTGCACACGATGGCGCTCAACGAGATGTACGATATCGAGGCCTTACAGGACGAACTAAAGGAGAACCAGTTGCTGTACGAACTCGGCGAGCGCCCCGAGGAGGAGTACCGGCGTCGCAAACGCGAACTCGAGGAAGAGATCGAAATCGCGCGGGACGTCCACCAACGGCTCACGAGCGGTCGCGTGGAGGTAAAATCCTAATGACACCGCCAGACGACTCGAACGACCGACGCGAGGAATCGCCAGACGAGCACGACGACTCCGTCGATATCGACGACGCCGACGAGGTCGACGAGACCGAAGAGTTTGACGAGGTCGCCAGTTCCGACAGGGGGACAGGCCTCGACGACACCGACGGGACCGACGAAAGTGCAGCGTCCGACGACGCAGCAGACGCAGACGACCCCGGTGAAGACGGCGACCGAGCGGACGGCGACGCCAGCCACGTCCCCGTCGGATCGACGCGCGAGGAGTCGACCAATCGGGAGGGGAACTGGCTCTCGAGTCTCCTCTCGGCGCTGGAGTCACTCGAGCGCGGAGCCGCGTCCGGCCGGCGGCGAACGAATCGGACGGTGCTCGACTACGATATCTCGATCAGGTCGGGGAGGGATCGTCCCGACGAGGGGGGACGGCGTCCATCGTCACCCGAGATGGGAACGGACGAGCGTCCGGATCGACAGTCCCGATCACGAACGCGACGTCGCAAATCTCCCACGTCGGGGGCACATCTGACGACCCGAACGACGAGCGACGAACTCACCGTTACGGCAGACGTTGCCGGCACGGACCCGGACGAGGTCACCGTCGGCTTCGACGACTCGGCGCTCGTCGTCGCCATTTCGGGAACCGAACTCGATCGAGTCGAGGTCCCCTGGCGCGACCGAACGGCCGACGCGACGATCAAAAACGGCATCCTCACCGTCCAGGTCGAGCCTATCGACGAGGGCGCACACGAGGGTGACGAGGAAGGCCGGTCCGACCCGAACGGAGGGAACACACCGTGAGCGACGACTCCTCACTCGAGGAAGCCGGCGACGTCGCGTTCGAGACGCTCCTCGAGAACGGGACGGAGAGCCTCGAGCGAGTGACTGAGACGCTCGAGGGAGTCGACGATCTCGACTCCCTCGAGGACAGCACCCTCGAGTCGCTTCTCGGCGACGTCGAGAAGATCACGACGGTCGTCTCGGAGGTCGAAACGATGCTCGAAACGCTCGACGTGAGCGACCTCCCCGAGGCCGTCGACGCTCACGACCTCTTGGATGCGATTCAAGGAGAGGCTATCCCGGAAGCGATCGCCGACGAAGAGACGGGGGCAACGGACGTCGTCGACCTCTCGCAGGTGCTCTCGGCCATCGACCTGCTCAACACCTGGGACGCGGCTGATCTCGGCAAAGTCTGGGAGCAAAAACGGGCCGTCGACGACGCCGTCGAGGACCTCGCCGACGACGCTGACGACGACGGACTGGCTGCGAAGGCTGCCAAAACGGTCTCCGACGACGACGAGAGTCTGCTCGGTGACGACGATGACGGCGACGATGACGACGGCCTCCTCGAGACGGATCTCGACGGAGAGGAAGCCATGGAACTGCTCGGAGATATCGACATCGAGGACGATCCAGAAGCCTATCAGGTCGCCATCCAGCAGCAGGCAATGAGAGGGATCGAAGCGTTCCGCGAGGCCCTCCTCGAGACCCACGAGGAGTTCGAGCATATCGTTGAAGAGAATCGAAAGAAGACGAGCCAGGAGGGTTCGCGAACGAACTCGCGCAATCCAACGGCCGTTTCGACGATGCAACTGGGTAGCAGAGACACCGGCGGTGGAACGCTCCACTCGACGGTTCCGAAACAGGTCAAGGGCTCGACTGCCTCCGGCTTCAAGCGCATCTACGGCCGTCGATTCGAAATCGAACGAGAACGAAAGAGATCACAACATGACTGACCGAATACCAACCAGCCGAAACGAGGTGAACCACCCAACTGCGTCGACCACCCGGCCGCCGGATCACGAAAGTCGACCGTTCAATTCACAGATCACACCGGTCGGAGCAGCGGTGCAACCGACCCAGCCACTCCAGCAAGCCCGCTCCGTTATAGGGGGTGAGTCACATGAGTACTGAATTCCAACCGCGACGACATCGCGGAGACCTCGCAGAAGTCGTGGAGATGCTCCTCGACAAAGGCATCGTCATCAACGCTGACATCGCCGTCTCGATCGGCGACACCCAACTCCTCGGCGTCCAGATTCGCGCCGCAATCGCGTCCTTCGAAACCGCGGCGAAGTACGGCCTCGAGTTCCCGGAGGGAACCGACATGCGCCGCGTTGCCGCGGCCGCCGGAGAGCCGGAACTCGCCGAGATGGATCGGCCAGCGCCGCCGATCGATCCGACGCGATCCGTCAACGTCACTCCAAACGAGACCGAGGAGGATGACGACGACTCGAGCGAGTCCGAAACGGAAGACGGTGAATCGAGCGACGGCGAGGAGCGAGCGGCCTCGAGCGTCTTCGACGGACTCGAGGGATTCGAAACCGGAACCGAAAGCGACGAGTCCGACCGTGGTACCGACCACTTCAACGCACGGCCAGACCCGCGTGAGCCGACGAGCGGCGGGTTCGACCTCCTCAGCGACGAATCGGAGGCCGACGGAGCCGACGGAGATAGCGGAAGCGAGACAGCCGAGGAGACCGGAGACGAGGACGAACCCACCGAAGCGACGAGTGCGGGGGCCCACGATACATGAAACAGATCGACGTCGGCGACGGCGAAGACGCGAGAGAGGGGCTGATGTCGCTCGTTGTCACTGTCGTCGAACTCCTGATGGACGCCTTAGAGCGCGAGGCGGTTCGTCGCATGGAATCGGGAGACCTCTCCGACGAGGAGATCGAACGCCTCGGCCAACAACTCGCGCGGATCGAGGCCGAACTCGACCAGCTCAAATCCGACGAAGGGATCGAAGACAGCGTCGACAATCTCCGCGGAGACCTCGACGGCCTCGTCAGCGATGCGATCGAACAACTACACGGAAAGACGACGAACACGAACTCGCCCGGATACTCCGTCTTCGAGGGTGATGACGCGTGAGTTCGGATCGAAGCGACGAGCACGGAGCGAACGACCACGCCGAGGCAGACGCCGTGCCGTCGATCGACGACGGGCGGTATCTGTACTGCCTCGTACGGGTCGATGAGAGCGACGAACCGACGCTCGAGACGACGGGCGTCGACGGCGAACCCGTTTCGGTCGTCACGGAAGACGGCATCGGCGCGGTCGTTCACGCCTGTGAGGAGATCTACGATTCGGACGATCTCGCACAGATCAGACGCTGGCTCGTCCGCCACCAGACGGTCGTCGACGAGGCCGGCGAGGCGTTTGGCACGCCGGTCCCCTTCCAGTTCGACACGATCCTCCAATCTGACGACGAGGGCGTCCGCGAGTGGATTCGCTCCGAATCCGACACGCTCGAGCAGGTGCTCTCGGGGCTCGCGGACCACTGGGAGTATCGAATCGAAGTCGTCGAAACCGAGCCGATCAGTGACGAGGCGCTGATCGACCACGACGAGCGATTGCGCGAACTCGACGAACAGATGAGCGGGTCCGAAGACGGCACGGCCTTCTTACTCGAGAAACAGTTCGATCAGCGACTCACCGAAGTCCGGGCGAATCGTCGCGAATCGATCACCGCCGACCTCCAGACGCGACTCGACGAGCACGCACGGGAGGTCCACGCCCTCGAGCGAAAAGCCGGTGCGTCGATCTCCGACGATATCGCCGGTGCTGGAGAGACGGACGACGGCGAAACGCTCTGTCGGCTAACGGTCCTCGCACACGAAACCGACGAATCGTCGATCGGGTCGGTGCTCGACGACGTGGCGGCCCACGACGGCCTCGAGGTTCGATTCACGGGACCGTGGCCGCCGTACACGTTCGCCCCCGAACTGGGCGGTGGTGAGGACGCGACGAACGCACGATCACAGCCATGAAACCGGAAAAGAACGACGATGCGCTCGTAGACGTCATCGACGTGTTGCTCAGAGACGGTGCCGTCCTTCGGGCGGACGTGATCGTTTCGGTCGCCGGCATTCCCCTCGTCGGGCTCAAACTCTCCGCGGCCCTCGCGGGGATGGACACGATGACGGAGTACGGCTTCTTCCGAGAGTGGGATCGCGAGCACCGAGGGGTCGACGATCCGGGGTACGATCGAGAACAGCGCCTGCAAGCGAGAGAGCGAGACGAAATCGCCGTCGGAAGTAGCCACGTCCGACGCGACTCGTAAACTATCGGGTTCTCTCGGAGACGGGATCACCGAATCGATACGCAGTATCGACTCCGATTCGGGCGGTGACCGTCAGGCGAACTTCGGTCGTTCGGTCGTCAATTCGACGTCGCCGGTAACGGTTTCCTCGTCGTGGTCTTCGTCGTAGATGTACTGGCCTGTCGACCCACAGAGCGTACACTCGTAGGTTTCGGAGATTTCGTTGATCATCTCGCCGTCCTCGAAGTAGACGCGGCTCTGCGTGATCTGCAGGAATTGGGCGGTCTCGCAGTTACTGCAGGTGATCATACTCGACCGATAGCTGTGACCAGTTGTAGTTATCCGGCTTGTAACGGAAAGCCACGACCGCCTATGGAGTTCTTACCAACTGTTCTACCCGAACGTGGGCTACAACCCGGTCATCGTTCGAAAGCATTTGTCAAGATGTCACATGCCCCCTCGTAACCACCGCCTACTCGCCCGAACGGCTCGGATTGCTCGTCGGACAATCGACCTCGAGTGATCCCACACGCAGTCGTCAGAGGGTCGTTACCGAGCGATAGCGATCCGTTTCCCGGACGGGTGAACCAGGCACCGCGACGATTTGAACCCGTACTGAGTCGACGTTCGACTGGATTCGACAGCTAGCCCATTGCTTTCGAACTCGCGTGAATTTCTTGGGAGACGATGGGAATTGAGCCAACAAGAACGAGTGAGGGAGGCGAAACCGACGTTCAACCGTTCGAACGCGCACAAATCGACGGTCTTTCCATCCCACCGACGGACACCGAGGGGTCACTCCAATGGACTCCATCACGGGGTCGGCCCTACAATTTCCGCCGAGGAGACCCTCTCAACCGTGACCGGAGTCGAATTCGGATATCGTCGTGCCAGCGATGTCGTGGCCGGTGCGCACTCGAGACATGATGGGACACGTCAGCGTTTCCGTCACCGAATTCGGCCGTTGGCTCGTGCTAGTGTTCTCCTGTCAGTGGATTGTCTCAACTACTCGTGGACAAGTAGCTGCATAACAATGGGTAACACACCCATCGGTGGTGCTGCGGGGATGCAAGGCCCCGTCGGGTACACGCTCCACCAGTCTGCGACGTGTTGACCAGCCAAATGGGTTGCACTCGTACCCGGATCGCTCGGAAGTGGACTCGCCCCCGCTTCGAGTTAGCTCATGTCTCTCACGCCAGGGCGGGCTCCCGTCCCCGCCCGGGTTTTGAGCTACCAGGGTACCGATACGCGACTCGAGCGAGCGTTCTCTCCGACAGTTCGAACGTAGTCACGACGTACACCACCCGAGACGGCTGTGCATTCCGTCGAGTGATCCGACAAAAAGTCGAAATCGGGTTCGGAAGGCGAACAGCGCTACTCAGAACTCGGTGACGACGGGAATGCCGACCGTCTCGTAGTCGTCCATCGAACCCAGCGTCTCCGGCAGTTCCTCGAGTGAAAGCGTCTCGCCAATGATCTTACTCGGCTCGAGCGTTCCCTGTGCGATGAGGTTGAACAATTCCTCGTAGCGAACCAGGGGCATGCCGAAGGAGCCGTGGAAATCGATTTCTTGCATCGTCATCACGTCGACGGGGAGATCGATCTGCCCCTGTTCTTCGCCGGTCGTCAGTCCGACCTGGACGTGATCGCCGCGGGTGGCGAGGCTGTTGACCGAGTTCTGGCAGGTCTCGGCGATTCCGAGCGCGTCGAGGGAGACGTCTGCGCCGCCGTCGGTGATGCGCTTTACCTCCTGGGGGGCGCTGTCGACGTCCGCGCCGTTTATTGTCTCGACGGCACCCAGTTCCTCGGCACGCTCGAGTTTGGAGTCGAGGACGTCGATCGCGATCGGGTGTGCGCCCAGCGCCTGTGCGATGTGAATCGCCGAGAGGCCGACGCCACCACAGCCGTGGACGGCGACCCAGTCGCCGGGACGGATGTTCGCGCGGTCGGCCAGCGCGTGGTAGGCAGTCATGAACCGGCAACCGAGGCCGGCCATCTCCGTGAACCCGACGGAATCGGGGAGTTTGACGCAGTTGTAATCGGCTTCCCGAACCGGGAAGGCCTCCGCGAATGCACCCTGTGCGTACTCAGAGAGGCCGAGTGGCAAGACCGTTTCACAGTTGTTCGCCCGACCTTCTCGACAGTGTGTACAAGTGCCATCGCCCAGGTGGAACGGCACGGCGACTCGATCACCCTCCTCGAGCGTTTCGACGTCTTCGCCGACGGCAGAGACGACGCCGGCCGGTTCGTGGCCGAGAATTTGTCCTTCGGGGACGCCAGCCCCGATCCAGCTCCAGTCGCCTTGCCAGGCGTGCCAATCACTGCGACAGACTCCACACGCTTTCGTCTCGACGATGACCTGATCCGATCGCGGCTCCGGATAGTCGACGTCGTCGATCTCGAGTGGTTCCCCATGCTCGTCGATTACGGCGGCTCGCATACGTTCATCATTTTACGTGGCAATACAAAAGTATGTGACATACGGATCTAGTTGGTCGTGACGAACGAACGCACACCGGCATTTTGCGCGATCGTTTACACAATGGACCTCCCCTACTTTCCAAAAGCTACCTCTTTCACATAGTACTCTTATATCCGACATATATTGAGGATATCCGGTACGTCAGGTGGACGAGCGTCCGTCGGTATTCGGAGTCAAGCGCCAGCCCGTCTCCGATCGGTTACATCGATTTACACGCTCCAGACCAACGCGGCTGCCGAGTAGCTGTGCACTGACTTGCAGTCACTACGACAGTTGATCTGAGAGCCACAGTCGAATCGAACGCGAGACACCATGCTCGAGTTTGAACCGACTCGAGAACGATACGCGGCACTTGTATACGCCTATCTGTCCCGGATCAAGCGTTTTCTTTCAGCGAATCGGGTTTCGGTCGATCGATAGTCCAACCCCATCTCTTCTTCCAAAAGCGGACGGTCCGTCGGTAGCAACTGACCGCTTCGACGACTGGTTCGAATGGATGGCACCCGGCACTCCACTCCTCGAGTCGTCCGGCGAACTGGTGGCCGATAGCTACTAACTCATCGGTATCGGAACTCGAGTCGACACGCGTGTACGTCGAATTGGTAGAAGCACCTAATATTTGACAGTAATGACAATACATTGGCTCTGTTAAACTATTACTCTCTCGAAACTGACGGGAAACTGGTTCGGTCACTTCCCTGCTTTGGGACTCAGCGCCACCGCAAACGAGATGCGACGCCGGGACTCGCTAACGCCTGTAGTGCGTCTTCCAGCACTTGTCCCCAAACATTACACACGTAATCGTGTGATGATGTTTTCCATCACCTTCTCGACTGCTAACTACTATCGGTGTTGTTCTGTCCGATTGAACACGTCTCTTTCGTGAGATATCGATCGAAACCGGATCGACAACGGAATATGACGTGTCTCGGTTCGAATTCACTCGGTTTGCTGTGGTGAACACGTTTGGGGGCCTCCGTCGTGTACCATCGAAACGACCGAACAGGGGACACGGCCACGGGTCGAATGATCGCTACCGGACGAACGGTTCGTCTAGAGAGTTCAGGTGTGTACGACGCACACGGTTGAAATCGACCGTAGTGGTTCAGTGACTCGATTGACACTGGCGTTCCGCCTGAGTGAACGCACTGGCGGATACTCGTTCAACTGTTGAACCGAATTCTGTAAAGGGATACTTGCCACAATCGATGAGACGGTCCAGACAGCGGTGTCGTTCGACCCAGTAGATTCAGCGAGACTGTTCGGTCCCTTCGAACGGCTCACTCCTCGAGTTTGTACTTCTGGATCTTCCCGCTGGTCGTTCGGGGAAGTTCGTCGATGAACTCGACCGCTCGCGGGTGTTTGTACGCGGCGACTCGCTCGAGGAAGTAGTCTTTGATCGCCTCTTCGGTGACGTCGACGCCTGCTTCGACGTCGGGTGCGAGCACGACGAACGCCTTCGGCACCTCGTTGCGTCGCTCGTCGGGAATCCCGACGACGGCCCCCTCGGCGATGGCCTCGTGTTCCGACAGCAACTCCTCGAGTTCGCTGGGGTAGATGTTGTAGCCCGCGGAGTTGATCATGTGTTTCTTCCGGTCGACGATCTCGTAGTAGTTTTTCGCGTCTCTGCGGGCGATATCGCCGGTCCGGAAGTAGCCGTTTTCGGTAAACGCCGCGTCGGTTGCGTCGGGCAGGTTGTGATAGCTGTCCATCACCTGCGGGCCGCGGACGATGAGTTCTCCTTCCTCACCGGGTGGGACCTCCTCACCGGCGCTGTCGACGATCTTGCAGTCGGTCTGGCGCGTCGGTTGCCCGATCGTTCCGTGGCGAAGGCCGAACGTGGAACTCGCCTGCGAGTGGGTCGCCCCGTGGGTTTCGGTGAGGCCGTAGCCTTCACCCATTTCGACGCCGGCGACGGCTTCGAACTCCTCTTGGATCGCGACGGACATCTTCGCGCCGCCCTCGCCTGCCGATTCGAGGCTCGTCAGGTCGTACTCGCCGAAGTTCTCGCTGTTGACCATGTCGACGTACATCGCGGTGACGCCGACGTAGTGGGTGATCCCTTCCTCTTCGATCAGTTCCATGGCCGCGTCGCCGTCCCAATTGGCTGCACTCCGGAGGAAGACGCTGCCGCCGCGTAACAGCGGCTGCCACGCCGTGTGCGTAAATCCCGTGATGTGATACAACGGCAACCAGACGAGACTCCGAACGTCCTCGTCCTCGAGTTCGCCCGTCTGGGAGAGCACCGAGAACATCTGCGCGCGGAAGTTCCGATGGGTGAGTCGGACGCCTTTCGGCTTCCCCGTCGTTCCCGACGTGTACGGAAGCAGGGCTAGGTCGTCGTCCGAGCGTTCGACGAACAGCTCCTCCTCTCGAACGTCTGAAAACATATGAACGCCCTCCTCGGTGCTGCCGACGCCGATAACCACCGGATCCCAGTCGATTCCCTCGAGTGCCTCCTGCAGATACGGGAGCAACGCCGCGTGAGTCAGGACGGCCGAAGCGTCAGTATCCTCGAGTTGGTAGGTGAGTTCCCGACGGCGGTACTGTGGATTGACCGGGGAGACCGCGACCCCGGCTTTAAACGCCCCCAGAGCACCGATGAGGTACGCCGGGCAGTTCGGCAAATACTGGAGCAGTACGTCGCCGGGGTCGACGCCGAGTGCTGCCAACCCGCCGGCAAAACGGGCGCTTTCCTCGCGGAGTTCGTCGTGAGTCAGCGTCGTTCCGTGGTATTCGATGGCCGTCGCATCGCCGTGGAGACGGGCCGTTTCGTCGTGCAATCGTGCTGCATTCCCCGCTCTCGCGGTCTCGCGGACATCGTCGAGATCCATGTTCTCATATAACACACTCTGGTACTAAAACGTATCCCGGCCAATATCCCCTCTCTCACAATCAGTGGCTGTGTACGCGGGACCGCCCGACGGAACAGAACTAGACGAGTATCGCGACTTCATTTCACAACGTTGTATCTGACCGCTTTGTTGTACATTTACAATGTTGTATGTGCATATCCCGGTATGGAGTACCACGACTCCGAGAAGGCGAAAGAGGTTGCAGGGCGGGTAGAGGACTTCATGGAGGAAGTCGTCCTCCCTCGCGAGCGAGAAGCGCTCGCCACGGGAGAGCAAATTACGATGGACGAGATTCACGATTTCTGGGATCAGGCGAAAGAACGGAACCTGTTCGCCCCCCAAGTGTCCGAAGAGTACGGCGGGCAGGGTCTCGACTTCCAGGATATGCTGCCGTCGTTCGAGCAGGTCGGGCGCTCGCTCATCGGCGCGCTCGCCATCCGTGCAAACGCTCCACAGGAAGGGAACATGCACACCTTCGAGATGGTCGGCACGGAAGCACAGAAAGAAGAGTACCTGCGACCGCTCGTCCAGGGAGAGATTCAGACGGCGTTCGCGATGACCGAGCCGAAACAGGGTGGTGGCTCGGACCCGAAGATGCTCCAGAGCACGGCCGTCAAAGACGGCGACGAGTGGGTCATCAACGGCCACAAGTGGTGGACGTCCGACGGTCTCAACGCGGACTACTACCTGGCGATGGTCCGCACCGACCTCGATGCACACCCCTACTCGGGGACCTCGATCATCCTCGTGCCGTCCGAGGCTGACGGCGTCGAAGTCGTCCGCAACGTGCCCCACCTCGGCGGTCACGGCATCACCGAGCGCAAAGGTGGCCACGCCGAAGTGAAGTTCGACAACGTGCGCGTTCCCGTCGAAAACACCCTCGGCGAGGAGAACGAGGGCTTCCAAATTGCACAGATGCGACTCGGTGGCGGCCGACTCACCCACTGTATGCGCTACTCCGGCATGGCCGAACGCTCGCTCGACGTCGCGAAGGCGTACCTCGCAGAGCGCGAAGCCTTCGGCACGACACTCGAGGAAAAGCAGGCGCTTCGCCACCGAATCGCGGACGCCGAAACCCGACTTCACGCCGCTCGCTGTATGGTCCGTCACGCCGCCCGCGAACTCGACCGAAGCGACGCTCGGATCGAGGTCGCGATGGCGAAGATGTTCACCGCGAACGTCACGAACGAGACCATCGACCTCGCACTCCAGTGTTGTGGTGGCAACGGTATCGGGAAGGACCTCCCGATCGCACACTTCTACGAGAACGTTCGCGCGTTCCGAATCGTCGACGGTGCCGACGAAGTTCACCGCCGCTCGATCGCCCGTTGGGCCTTCGAGGACATCGACGAAACGGAAGTGGAGAACGCCCTCCAGTTCGACGAGGACCTTCGAATCGACGCCCTCGACGAGTAACGTACGCGGTCTCTGAAAGACGGTTTTTTGTCGTCGGCGTCCGACTTCGAGAGTCGAGCAACGGTCTGTCGATTCGACCGACCGACATTCGACTGACCAACATTCGACCAACTGAGGTTCGACCGACATTTGACCGACCGCATTCGACCAACTGAGATTTGACCGACATTCGACTGACCGAACAATCTGTGGTGGCGCGCGCTGATCCGCGGTGAGCCACCGGCGAAGCGCGGATCGACCTGTGCGAGGGATGAGCGAGCGAGCGACGCGAGAGAGCGAATCGGCTGGGGAGGATGTGGGAATTCCTCGTTGCCACTGTACACAGTCGTAAGCGATGTTTCAGAGCATACACAGTCGTAAGCGGCGTCTCGAGGGAGCCCGTCCCGACGAGCGCGCGTTTCCCGTCAGAAAACGGGCCTTCCCCGTCGCGATCTGCGACCCGCCCGAAGACGGCTCAAACTCGCTCGAGAATCGTCGCGATTCCCTGCCCGAAGCCGATACACATGGTCGAAAGCGCTCGGTCTTGTCCCGTGCGCTCGAGTTCGTGGGCGAGTTTCGTGGTGAGCATCGCGCCGGTCGCCCCGAGTGGGTGGCCGTGAGCGATGGCCCCGCCGTTGACGTTGACCTGCTCCCAGGACGCGCCCGTCTCCTCGAGCCAGGCGGCGACGACGGCGGCGAAGGCCTCGTTGACCTCGAAGAGGTCGATGTCCGAAATATCCAGGTCGGCTTGCTCGAGGACCTGCTCGGTCGCCGGAATCGGACCCGTAAGCATCGTCACGGGGTCGACGCCGACGACTTCCGTCTGGACGATTCGAGCCATGGGTTCCCAGCCATGCTCGCGGGCCGTCTCCTCGCTGGCGACGAGCAGCGCCGAGGAGCCGTCGACGATTCCCGAGGAGTTGCCGGGGTGGTGTCTACCGTTGCCCTCCTCGCGAAAGGAAAGCGGGAGGTTCGAGAGCGTCTCGAGGTCGGTTTCCGGACGCGGATGTTCGTCCTGTTCGACGGTGACGGGCTCGCCGTCAACTTCCGTTTCCACGGGCACGACCTGCTCGTCGTAGCGCCCTTCCTCCCACGCCTCGCCCCAGCGGCGCTGGGAGTCGACGGCGATCTCGTCGAGTTCCTCGCGCGAAAAGCCGTAGTTCTCGGCGATGCGTTCGGCTCCCTCTCCCTGGTGCGTGAGTTCGTCGAAGTGCTCGAAGTAGGTGTCCGTGACGCCGGCCCCGTCGCCGCCGTCCGACCCCATCGGGACACGGGTCATGTGCTCGACGCCGCCGGCGATCAATACGTCGTGTTGGCCGGCCATGACGTTCGCCGCGGCGAAGTTGAGCGCCTGCTGGCCCGAACCACACATTCGATTGAGTTGCACACCCGGAACGATATCGCCCCAGCCGGCGACCATCGGCGCGAGACGGCCGATATTGAGTCCCTGCTCGTCGATCGGCGAGACACAGCCGTAGATCACGTCTTCGATCGTCTCTGGCTCGAAGTCGTTGCGTTCCTCGAGGGCCTCGAGTGGCTTGGCGGCTAGATCCTGCGGGTGGGTGTCCCGAAACGAGCCGTCGCGTTTTCCGAATGGCGTTCGAACTGCGTCGACGATAACTGCGTCGTGCATGACACACCATTACACGACCACACTGATAGCAATTCTGTTCGCGTTACACGTGTTCGTCTTCGTATTCGTCGTGTTCGTATTCACGTTCGTAGTATCGAACCCCCTCCTCGAGGCGCGAGCGAACGCGGCCCTCGCGCTCGAGTGTGGCCAGCGAACCGACGATTTCGGGCATCTTCCGGGCTCGTTCGCGGACGGAATCCGTCCGCTCGAGTGCAACCCCGGTTGCGGTGAGCGCGTCGCCAGCCTGTTCGAGGACCTCGAGGCAGTCTTCGAGTTGGGTCTCGAGGTCGGAAATCGAACGATCGACGACGGCGTCGAATCGGTCGTGGACCGGCCCGTGTCCGGGGTAGACGCGATCGAACGAGTGACCCTCCAGTCGTTCGAGGGCCTCGAGGTAGGCCGAAATCCCGTCGCGAACGCCGTCGTCGAAGTTGACGTGGAGGGCGATCGCCCGGAACGGTTCGATGGCCATGTCGCCCGCAAAGACGACGCGTTCCTCGCCGAGCGTCGTTGCGTAGCAGTAGTGTGGCGCGTGATGACCGGGCGTGTAAATTGGCTCGAACGTTCTGTCTCCGATCGTTACGGGTGCTTCGTCCTCGATCCAGTTGTCTACCGCCTCGAGTGGCAAACAGTCGCGGTGAGACCGATGGGCGTCGAGCAGTCGCTCGAGGGAACTCTCGATGTACCGTTCGTCGACTCCCGCTTCGCGGAGGTTCCGTCTGGTCGCCGCCTCGACGGTCTCGAGGTCGCGTTCGAACCGGTCTCGGGTCTGTCCGGGCGCGTGGACCGTCGGGGTTCCAAGCTCGCGAAGGGTCTGGACCTGGCCGGCGTGATCCGTATGTGGGTGCGTAAGCAGGAGGTGATCGATAGCGTCGGGATCGACGCCGTGGGATCGAAGTCCTTCGAATAACTCGTCGCGACCCTGCTCGCCCGCCATGCCGGCGTCGACGAGGATCGGTTCGGCTCCGGTGAGGAGATACGCTGCGACGTGACCGGGCGGCCACTCGACGCTGCACTCCAAGCGATGAACTCGTGACCGATCGCTGTCCGCGTCCGGTCGATTCGTCCATGACACGTACTCGCATTCGGGGTCGGTGTGGGTGATGGTTTGTTCACCGGCAAGGCTTACGCGAACTGTCGGCTCGAACGAGTACATTCGGGGAAGAGACGCGATTCGCATACCCGATTCGTGTACTTATTTGGTGATCGATACTGACTGTCAGCCATGGACGACCTCGACACAGTCCTGGTGGAGTACGACAGCGAAACTGGCATCGGCACGCTCACGATGAACCGTCCGGACGCGCTCAACGCCCTCAACGGACAGCTCCGAGACGACATCATCGCTGGACTCCAGCAACTCGAGACCGCAAACGAAGACGCCGACGGCGTCGCCCTGCGAGCCGTCGTACTCGAGGGGGCCGGTGAGAAAGCCTTCTGTGCCGGGGCGGACATCGGCGGTTTCTCGGACGAGTCGGCCGGCGGCTCCTCGGGGCGCACGCACTACGACTTCATCCGGGACTTCCCGACGCCCGTCATCGCGAAGATCGACGGCTACTGTCTCGGCGGCGGCCTCGAGACGGCCCTCGCGTGTGACTTCCGGCTGGCGGCCGAGGGGAGTACGTTCGGCTTCCCGGAAGTCGACCTGGGGATCATCCCCGGTGCGGGCGGCGTCCAGTACGTGACGAAACTGGCGGGCCCCGCGGTCGCGAAGGAACTGGCCATGCGCGGCAACCACATCTCGGCCGAACGCGCCGCCGACGAAGGAATCATCAACCACGTCTACGACGCGGATTCCTTCGACGAGGACGTCGACGAGTTCGTCACCGAACTCGCCGGACAGGCACCCCTCGCCGTGCAGGCCGTCAAAAAGTCCGCCCACATGGCCGTCCACTCCGGCCTGAACGAAGGCCTGCGCTACGACAGTCAGGTCTTCGCGGAGCTGTTGACGACCGAAGACCACGCAGAAGGCGCCGCGGCGTTCGCCGAAAAGCGCGACGCCGAGTTCGAAGGGAAGTAAGAACGCGCTGTCTCGTTGGTTCTCGGTTTCTCGATTTTGCGGGTTCGCGGGTTCGCAGTTTTTGTGTTCGGTCAGTCCCACTCCTCGCCGATCCCGCGCAGCGAGAACGGGCCGACGGGGAGGTTGTAGCCGTCCTCGAGTGCTTTGTCGACCTGGTCTTCGGTCGCGATTCCCTCGTCGACGATCTGTTGAGCCTCCTCGCGCATCGCCGCGTGACAGCGGTTCGCGATGAAGCCGTAGGTGCCGGGCGCGTCGTCGATAGTCACTCGCGTCTTGTCGAGTTCGTCGATCAGTTCCTCCGCGCGTTCGACGACCGCGTCGTCGGTCTCGGGCGCGCGTACGATTTCGACCATGTCCATGACCGGAACCGGGTTGAAAAAGTGCGTCACGGCCACGCGCGAGGGATCGGAGACGGCGTTCGCGATCGCGGTCACGGAGAAACCGCTCGTGTTCGAGTACAGCGGCTGATCGTCGGTGACCTCGTCGAGATCACGGAAGACCTGACCCTTGATCGCGAGGTTCTCGGTCACGGCTTCGATGACGAAGTCGGTGCCGTCCGTCGCTGCCGCGAGATCCGTCGTGAACGTGATTCGCTCGAGCGTCTCTGCCTTTTCCTCCTCGGAGAGATAGCCGCCGGAAACGGCGTCGTCGAGACCGTAGTTTCCCGAAATGACGCGCTCTCTGGCCTCCTCGGCCAGTTCCTCGTTGATCTCGCGGACGCGAACGTCGTAGCCGTTTCGTGCGAGTACCTGTGCGATGCCTGCGCCCATGATTCCGCCGCCGACGACGGCGGCTGTGTCTCGGGACATGGTATCACGCTTCACAGGAGAGAACTTAGTTCTTGTGAACACTCCGCTTGCTTGCGACTTTCTCCAAAACAGACGGGTGCTCGAGATCGATGTTCAGTCCGCGTTCACGGTCGTCGTCGAGACTGCCGGGTCTCGAAGGAGCGGAATCGAGACGACGGTGAGACAACTGACGACCAACAGTGCACAGAGCACGTACGTCCACTGGTAGCCGAACCAGCTTTCGACGGCGGGAATCGCGACGAGCGGCCCGAGACTCAACCCGATATCGCCCATTACGTTGTAGACGCCGCCCATCCGTCCGAGTTCGTCCCCCGGCGTCAGATCGCCCAGAATCGCGAGTAACGCGGGTGCCGACATTCCGATGCCAAACCCGATCAGGACGATGGCAACGAGGAGCAACTCGAGGACGGGGTAGTACGCGATGACGAGGAACCCGACGGCCATGGCGACGAACGCGGGGACCGTCAGGAGCGATCGATCTCGCATTCGATCGGAGACCCAGCCCGTAAACAACGTCGTCACGCCGGACGTGACCACGCCGAGTGCCATGACGACGCCGCTGATGCCCGCGGCCTCGAGTGCGGAGATCTGCATTCCGTGGACTTCGGCGTAGCGCGCGAGCGTGACGAGGACGATGCCGCCCCAGAGCAACTGAATCGTGAAGTTACCGTAGCCGATCGCGAGAACGGCTGGCCGCTCGCGGAGAATACCCGGAATGTCGCGGATTCTCGCCGAGTCTCTGTCGGTCCCGGCGTGAACGTCCGGTAGGACGAGCGTCGCGATCGTTCCGGCGATGAGCGCGAGGATTCCGCCGACGAGGAACGCGATTTCCATCCCCGCGAGGTCCGTTAGCACGCCGCCGACGATGAGTCCGGCCGGAAAGCCAAGCGAGTCGAATCCGCGCATGTAGCCGACCCACTGGCCGCGGTTCTGCGTCGTCGTGACGTACGTGATGGTTGCGAACGCGCCGATGAAGACGAACGCGCTACCGACGCCCCAGAAGAGGCGGGCCAACACGAAGACGATACCGGGTGCGGACACCTCGCCGATGATCGGAAGCGTGCCCAATACGTACGCCGGGGTGTACAAGCCGGCGATGTAACCAAACGGAGCCAGTGCCTGCGTGTAGAGGCCGAAAATCATCGGCTTTCGCGTCCCGTAGCGGTCGATGATCGACCCCGCCGGCGTATTCATGAATAGCCGCGCAATTCGATTCGCCGAGAGGATGATGCTCAACATGACGGCGCTGATGAGGAGGTGCTCGTCTAACAACGGGAGCGTCGGATAGGCGACACCCGTCGCGACGCCGCCGAAGAACACGCCGCCGATGACCGCGAGGGCGATCGTTCGGATTTCGCGATTCGAGTACGTCTCCGACTCGGACGCCGACTCCGAATCTGGCGCTTCGCCACCTGCGGACTCCGTCCCTTTCCCTCGGTCACTCATCGAAGCGCGGGGCCTCCGTTCACCACGTCCCGCGCTTGTGTGCGACTCTCACTCATCGACATACTCTCGACCGAACTCCTCGCGCAGGACCGTCTTCTGTACTTTCCCGCTCCCGGTTTTGGGCAGTTCATCACGGACTTCGACGTACCGAGGGTGCTTGTACGGTGCGAGTTCGCCGAGGACGTACTCCTCGATTTCCTCGTCGGTGATCGACGCCCCGTTCGTGGGCACCACGGCTGCGGCGACGGTCTCGCCCCGTCGCTCGTCGGGGACGCCGAAGACGGCGGCCTCGAGCACGCCCGGATGATCGTAGAGCGTGTCTTCGATTTCGCGGGGGTAGACGTTGTATCCCGCCGTGAGAATCATCTCCTTCTCGCGCCCCTTGATGTAGTAGTAGTTATCGTCGTCTCGAGACGCGATGTCGCCGGACCGGAAGTAGCCGTCGTCGGTGAAGACGGCCTCGTTCGCCTCGGGATTCTTGTAGTAGCCCGCCATAACCTGTGGACCGTCGATGAGCAACTCGCCTTCCTCGCCGGTCCCGACCGGTTCGTCGTTCTCGTCGACGATTTTCGAGCGCGTGTGTCCGGCGGGCTGGCCGACGCTCCCCGGTCGGTTGCCGAGCGTCGACCAGCGAATGGTGTGCGTCGTCGCCGTCGTCTCCGTGAGTCCGTACCCCTCCGAGAGCGTAACGCCGATTCGCTCCTCGAACGCTTCTTGAACCGGCTTCGGCAGTTTGTCGCCACCCTGTCCCGCCCGCTGGAGCGCCTCGAGGCCGTGTTTCTCCGGATCGTAGGCCTCGAGCAAGTCGCTGAACATGGTCGCGACGCCGATGAACGCCGGAATGTCGTGTTCGTCGATCAACTCGAGGACGCGTTCTGGGTCCCACTGATCGGGTCGAAGTAAGTGAAGCGTCCGCCCCGAACACAGCGAGGAGAGCATCTGCAAGAGGCCGGTGATGTGGTACATCGGGAGGATGATGAGCGAATCGCCCTGAATCGGACTCGCGCTGTAATTCGAGACGCTGGTCGCGATCTGGACCCGGAAGTTTCGATGGGTGAGAAGGACGCCTTTCGGATCGCCGGTCGTCCCCGAGGTGTAGGGCTGGAGGAGGACGTCGTCGTCCGAGCGTTCGACGAGGTTGCCGTTGCCGTCGTCACCTCCCTCCGCAACCGACGGGAGTGACGTGTGGTCGGCGTCGGCGCTCGTACTCACAATTTCCGCCTCGAGGCCGCCGAGGGCGTCGACGACGTGCTCGCTCGCCTCGCCGGCCACGACGACGGCCTTCGCGTCGGCGTGGTCGACCTGGTACTCGATTTCGCGGCGACGGTAGGCCGGGTTGAGTGGACTCGCGACGATCCCGCCCCGAACGCACGCCCAGACGACGGCGCTGAACGCGATTCCGTTTGGCATGTAGAGACAGAGCCGATCGTCGGGCTCGATACCGAGCCCGCGCAATCCGCGGGTGTAGGTTTCGACGAGGCGCGAAAATTCCCGATAGGTTACCGTCTCTCCGGCGTGTTCGATCGCGATCTGTTCGGGCTGTTCGGCGACCGCTCTGTCCAGGAGTTTTGCAATGTTTCCGTCGTAGGGTGGTTCGAACAGCGACGCTGCTGGAACCAACTCGAGGTCGTTCATTTGTCAAGTGGTTTGTCGATATCACTGAAAAGTGTATGGATCTTGGTAACACGAACCGGAACTCTCGCTGGTCGGTGGATACCGACGACGCTGGTCAGAGACGCCGACCGCCTCACTCGAGGCGCGGCGTTCCCTTGATCGTCATCGTCTCGCCGACGATGTAGGAGGAAGCCGGACTGGCCAGGAACTGCGCGAGATCCGCGACCTCTTCGGGCCTCCCGATCGTTCGATCCGCTCTCGAGCGATCGATCGCGTCCGCGTCGTCATCGACGCCCATCTGGGACTTGACGCCCTCGGTGGCGACCAATCCGGGCGCGATGCAGTTGACCCAGATGTCGTCTTCGGCCCAGTCGGCCGCGAGCGAACTCGTGAAGTTGATCACAGCAGCTTTCGCCGCGCCGTAGGGACTCATCTGTCTCGAGCCTCGCTGGCCGGCGACGCTCGCGATGTTGATGATCTTGCCGCCGCCGTTGTCCCGCATGTACTCGCCCGCGGCCTGACAGCCGTGGAACGTCCCGTGGAGGTTGATGTCGACGATGGTCTTCCAGCCGTTCTCGCTGATCTCGGCGACTGGTGCCTGAAAGCTCGCGCCCGCATTGTTGATAAACACGTCGAGCGACCCGAACTCGCTCACGGTCTGATCGACCAGTTCGTCGACCGACCCGCGATTTCGCACGTCGCACTCGAGTGCGAGCGCGCGCCCATCGGCGTCGCCCTCGTTGATCGCGCTCGCGACCGGTTCGACGTTGTCCAGTTCTCGAGAGGTGACGACGACGTTCGCGCCGTCCTCGGCGAAGCGTTCGACCATCGCCTTCCCGAGCCCGCTCGAGGAGCCCGTGACGACGACCGTCTCGCCCTCGAGGCTGAACTGGCTGGTCGTCATCGATACCGCCCCGCGAACAGTCGACTCACTGTTGGCCACAACGTGGCATTTGCTATCATGATACAGCACGCAACTTCGACAATCGGTGTAATAAATCATGTGACCGGTCGCGTCTCCGGATTCGGTCCCGCCTCGCTTCGTTGACCGCGAGGAATACGCTTATGAGATTCGTCGAAAAACGGTAGGGGAAATGGTGACCATTCACAGCGAGACCGCGCGTCGATCGCCGAGTCAGTATCCCAAACCATCCCGCCGGACGATCCTCGGGGGTGTCGCTCGTGCCGAGTAAGTCGATGGCCGACCTCGAGGCGATGGTCGGCGACTCGCGAGTCACCGTCGAGGACTTCCGAATCGAACCGGGGAAAGTCGAGGAGTTCGCCCGCTCGATCACCGATCCAAATCCCGTCTTTCGCGACGCCGACGTCGCCGCCGAACGCGGATTCGACCGCCTGCCCGCGCCCCTGACGTACGCTCGAGTTAGTCGATTCCCGCGCTATCGACCCGACGACCTCGAGATGTACGGCTTCGACCTCGGCTTTCGACCGGAGTACGTCCTCCACGGCGAACAAGGCTACGAGTACGAGCGACCGCTCCAGGTCGGCGACGTGCTGACGGGGACGACCACCCTGACGGACGTTTTCCAACGCGACGGCGGCCGAGCCGGAACGATGACGTTCGCCGTCTACGAGACCGAGTACCGCGACGAGGGCGACGACCTCGTACTCACCGACCGCGCGACGGTCATCGAGACCGACGGCGCCGTCGACGACGACGAGAGCGACGCCGGTGACGGTGAGGACCCGACGGACGGAGACGATTCGACGGCTACAGACGACACCGTCCCACCCGCGACGGAGGTCGAACGCGTTCGTTCCGCGGACGACCTCGCCGTCGGCGATACGGGACCGACGGTCGTCGTCGAGGACCTCGAGCGAATGCACTTCGTCAAGTACGCGGGCGCGAGCGGGGACTTCAACCCGATTCACTACGACGAACCCTACGCCCGCGAAGCGGGTAACGAGAGCGTCTTCGGGCAGGGAATGTTCACCGCCGGCGTCGCCTCTCGAGCGGTCACCGACTGGTTCGGCCTCGCGGCCGTCGATTCCTTCAGCGTCCGCTTCCAGTCGCAGGTCTTCCCCGGCGACTCGATCGCCGCGACGGCTGAAGTCGTCGAGAGCCACCCCGACGACGGCGGCGTCGAGATCGATCTCGCTGTCGAGAACCAACGCGGCGAAACGCTGCTGACCGGCTCCGCCACGGCGACGCTGTCCGACGACTGAGCGAGCGACCGTCGCTTCAGCCGTCACGAGAAATTCTCGAGGGGAGCCAACTCGAGGCCATCCAGGTGTTCGAATAGGAAAATCAGATAGTGACGACGCTCTTCGCGCAGCCCACTCACCGAGGCACGAACACCGGGATCGCCGCCTCTTCGGAGACCTGCCAGAACGTGACCTCGAGTGGCATGCCGACTTCGACCGCCTCCGGATCGCAATCGAGCAAAGCGAGCAGCCGCGGTCCCTCCTCGAGCGCCACCGCGGCGACGGCGTACGGCGTGCGGTCGCTAAAGCCGGGTTCGCCGGGAACGTGACAGACGGTGTAGGAGTACACCGTCCCGACGCCCTCACTCGTCTCGAACGGCGGATCGGTGGTCCCACACCCCGTACAGACCGCTCGCGGGTAGAGCTGTGACGTTCCACACTCCTCACAGCGCTGGTACAGCAACTCGCCCTCGAGCGTTGCTTCCCAGAACGTCTCGTTCGCGCCGCTGGGAATCGGGACCGGCCCCTCCCACGAGTCTCGTCGATCCTCGACGGGGGCGGGTTCGGAGCCGCTCATGCTTCCCTCCGGAGGACGACGGTGCTACTCGAGGAGAGGATGCCCCCGGTGCCGTGTGCGACGGCGACCTCCGCGCCGTCGACCTGTCGATCACCCGTGTAGTCGCCCCGAAGTTGGCGGACGGCCTCGATGAGTACGAACACGCCGAAGTGGCCGGGGTGGCAGTACGACAGGCCGCCGCCCTGCGTGTTCATCGGCAACTCGCCGCCCGGAGCCGTGGTTCCACCTTCGACGAACGAGCCGCCTTCGCCTTTCTCACAAAAGCCGAGATCCTCGAGCGTCACGAGCGCGGTGTAGGTGAACGAATCGTAGAGTTGGGCGACGTCCACGTCGTCGGGGGTGATCCCGGCCTGTTCGAACGCCTTCGGTCCCGTCACAGCCGCGCCGGTGGTCGTCATGTCGGGCATCTCGCTGATGTCCTGTCGGTGCGTGCTCGTCGAGGCGACGCCGGAGACGGCGATTTCGGGAACCCCGAGTTCTCGAGCCTTCTCCTCGGAGGCCAACACGACCGCGCCACCGCCGTCGGAGACGAGACAGCAGTCGAGGAGGTTGAACGGCTCCGCGATTTGACGCGACTCGAGGACGTCGTCGACGCTGATCGAGTCCTGGTGTGCCGCTTTGGGGTTCATTGAGGCCCACTCGCGCGTTGAGACGGCGATTTCGGCCAATTGCTCCTCGGTCGTCCCGTACTCGTGCATGTGCCGCTGGGCGGCCATCGCGTACGCACCGGGCGGGCGAAAGAGCCCCGTCGGCCGGACGAACCCGTCGACGGGGTGGGTGATCTCGAGGGACTGATCCCGGCCGGGTCCGGTCTTGCGCGTCGAGCCGTAGGCGATCACGACGACGTCCGCTCGCCCGCGAGCCATCGCGTCGCCGATGTGCCCGCAGAAACTCTCGAACGATGAGCCGCCGATTTCGGTGCCCTCGAGCACCGACGGCTCCTCGAGGTCGAGATATTCCGAGAGGACCAGCGCGGGCATGTAGTCGTTCCCGCCGGCGACGGCGACGCCGTCGACGTCCTCGAGTGCCAGCCCGGCGTCCTCGAGTGCGCGAACGGTCGCGATGCCCGCGTTGTCGAGCCAGTTTCGGTCGGGTGTTTCACCGAGGTCGCTCTCGGCGACGCCGGCGACGATCGGTTCAGCCACAGTCGTGCCTCCTGACAGCGAGTGCAGTCATGGACGGCGTTTTTCCGACGGTCGCCAAATAGATTGTGGTGGTGTGCCACGCTGGCCGGTAACAAAGGTCATTGGCGCGACGAAGCGACGGAGCCACAGTCGGCCGTTTCGACCAGTCAGTTGCGTGTGTGCGAGGTGTTGGTTGCTTGAATCAACGGAGATTGCTCGGCGGAAAAGATTATGTGGATGGATACTGTTACCACAAACCGTACTATGTCCGAGCCAGATCCCGAAGAGATCCGATCACAGCTCGTCGAGGCGTTCGACGGTGCAGACTACCCCGTCTCGAACCCGATGGAGTTCCTCCCGGCGTTGCCAAACGGCCCGGCCACGACGTTCGAGTCGGGCGACTTCTCGATGTCGATTATGGAACTCCAGAACGCGTCCGACGGCGGCGACTCCGATCGATACCCCTACCACGGCCCCGAGGAAGTCGCCGACGACATCGTCGACGGCCTTCAAGACGCCGGCGAACTCCCGAGTTGAGCGCTCGAGCGCACGATACTTCTCCGAGCAGCGTCGTTTTGGCGTCCGAGCGACGCGTCGTCCGGATCCCCGCGCTCGAGTCGCGTTTTGTTCTTCCCCTTCTTGTGAGAAGTTTTAACATAATCTGCAGAGATAGTCGAGTTGCTGTCAGGAGTGAATACACGATGATGCTCAACGACGAACAACGGATGGTTCGAGACTCGGTTCGAGAGTTCATGGACGAAGAGATCGCACCGGAGTTACCCGAGGCCGATCGCGAACCCCTGTCGAAAGACGACGCGATCGACTACATGCAAAAGATGGCCGAAATAGACGTGGGGCCGTACGCCGAGGAACGCTTCGACGACCCGCTGACGAGTACCATCGTCAGCGAGGAGGTGTCTCGCGTGTGGCCGAGCCTGCAGGTGACGATGGGGATGTCGCTACCGGTGACGATGTTCGAAATCTTCTCCGAGCGAACGCGCGAGGCCTACGCCGAGGAGTGGGAGACCGACCGACTCATCGGTTGTTTCGCGATCACGGAACCGGCGGGCGGGTCGGATACCAAGGTGCCGAACACGACCGCGACTAAAGACGGCGACGAGTACGTCATCACCGGCGAGAAGACGTGGGTGTCGAACGCCCCCATCGCCGATATCGCGCTTGTCGTCGCCTGGGACGACGAACACGACCAACGGGACATGTTCCTCGTCGACCAGAAGACCGCCGGCTTCGAGACCAGACCGCTCGAGAAACTCGGCTGGAAGGGCTCACCGACGGGCCAACTCTTCTTCGACGAGTGTCGCATTCCACAGGAGAACAAACTCTCTCGAGCGGTGATGGAGGCGATGAGCGACGGTCGAATGGATCCGAGCGAGTCGTCGTTCGCGACGGGCGGTGGTGCCGGCGGAAACCCCTTGAACACGATGTTCGCCTCGATGCGAAACGGAATGGCCGCCATCTCCGTGGGCATCATGCAAGCCGCCTACGAGGCCGCACTCGCGTACGCGACCGATCGGGAGGTCTTCGAAAAACCCATCGGCCAGCACCAGCTTATCCAGGAAAAGCTCTACAATATCCGTGCCGGCCTCGAGACGGGGCGACTCCTGACGCGTCACACCGCCCAGAAGATCGACGCCGGAGACCCGGACGCCCGAATGCTCTCCTCACTCTCGAAGGGGTGGGTCTGCGAGAAATCGGTCGACGTCGCCGACGACGCCATGCAGATCTACGGCGGGAACGGCCTCTCGACGGAGTACCCGCTCGAGCGCTACTACCGAGATGCGCGGACGATGACCATTCCGGACGGCACCACCGAAATTCAGAAACTGGTCGTCGGCTACGAACTGACCGACATGCAAGCGTACACCTGAATCGCTACCCACGAGACACTGAGTGTGAGAGTCGGGAGTCGGATTCGTCGAGGACGCGTTCACTCACCGTTAACGCCATCGACCACACCGTTTACGTGCGTAACGTCGAAGCACATTGAGTGTGAACACCATTCACGTTACTATCAACCGTGATAACCAACCACTAGATTTACGGCACTCGGATCGAATATTCTTGCCATGGATACGTGGGTGAATATAGTCAGACAGCCGACTATTCGATTGGGATCTAGCCGAAACGGAAGACGAGACGCTCGACTCGACTGGCCGTCTCGAAGGACGTCGGTTCCTCGACGACAGAAAATGCGAAACCGACCGCCGTTGGAGGGCGTTGTTGGCGTGAACGTCACGGGAAGTAACGTGGAGTGTGTCGATACCCATGTCTAACGCAGAGTTCAAGATTATCGACGAGAAGATCGGTCTCTTCGGGGGCACGTTACTCCTCGTCGGCAACGTCATCGCGATGACGGCGTTCCTGTTACCGGCTCACCTGATCGCCGACGACGGCCTCGGACCGGAGGTCGCCATCGCCATGATGCTCGTCATCCTGCCGGTAACCTTCAGCATCCTCAGCACGCTCCAAATCGGTGGCGCGATGCCCGCGGCGGGTGGGAGTTACGTTTACGGCTCGAGGCTGATCAGTCCGTTCTTCGGATTCTTACTCCCGTGGATCGTCATCCCCTCGATCTGGCTCGGTCAACTGTACCTCGCGTTCGGGTTCGCCGAGTTCATGCGCTTTTTCCCGACGTTCGATTGGATCCCGATGTGGGCGTTGATGTACGCCGTCATGATTCCGTTCATCATCCTGAACATTCTGGGCATCCGGATCGTGACGCAGGTTCAGATCGTCCTCGTCTCGATCATTATCGGCGGCATGTTGCTCTTTATCGTGCCGGGATCGCTCTACATCGACACCGCGAACTACACGGGTATGTTCGAATCCGGAACGGGTGCGTTCTTCCTCGCGATCGTCTCGTTATCGATCGCGATGCACGGGTTCAACCTCGCGACCGACTTAGGTGAGGAACTCGAGGATCCGGTGAAGAACATTCCCAGGGTGTTAGGACTCAGCGCCGTGATTTCGATCGGGCTCATGGTGCTCCTCGTCGTCGTCGCCGTCGGCGTCGTTCCGCTCGACTTCTACATCGAGAATCGGGATGCCGGCGTCGCGTACGCGGCCTTCGAGTTCCTGCCGACCGGCGGTGCCTACTTCGTCGCCTTCGCCGCCGTCGTCGGGGCGTTCACCTCGCTCAACACGCTCTATACCGCCTACTCGAGACAGCTCATGCGAGCGGCTCGAGACGAGGCAATTCCGCTGTTCTTCGCGAAACTTCACCCGAAGTACCAGACGCCACACCGAGCGATCTTGTTGCTCGCCGTCCCGGCGTTGCTTATGGTGCCGCCGATTAGCTCGACGACGCCCGTCATCATGGCCGCGGTTCTGTCGATCACGTCGATGATCGGCGCGATCATCAGTGCCGTCGCGCTGTGGAACCTGCCGAAGCGCTTCGAGCGTCGCTACGAGTACTCGATCTACAAACTGCCACGACCGGTACTGAAAGTTGTCGCCGTCTCGAGTGCGCTCGTGTCGTCGATCTTCTTGGCCGGCGTCTCGCTCGAACTCGGCTGGATCCTCGCGATCATCTTCGGCTGGATCATCCTCGCGTACCCGGCTTACCGCTACCGGGTTCGTTCCCTTCAGAAGAAAAAAGATGTCGACCTCGTAAAGCGCATGAAATCACTGCACGACTACGAGGAACAGCGAGCCGAAGAGGGTTCTCGCGCTTCGGAGTCCGAGGACGAAGCAGAGACTGAGACGCCAGAGGCGCAATCGAACACCTCATCGACCACCGAAGACTGATGGACGTCACGGCACGCGAACGAAACGACTCCGCAATCGCAATCGACCCGGCGCTCGAGCGTGGCCACGAGCGGACCTCGACACGCCTCTCGGTGGCTAATACAGGTGAGCAATAGTGCTCGATTCGATTCCCACCAAACGAGTGCCCGACCCCGACCTCGAGTCGGCGTCGCCGTCGTTGCTCAAACGCCGAGCGATCGCGACGGGAATCGACCTCGCCGTGTGCTATTTCGTTATCGAGACGGCAATACTGGCCGTGTTGCTGGTCGCGTTCACGGACGCCTTTCTGGCACTCGGAAACGGTGCGTTTCTCTTGAGCCTCGTCGGGCTCGTCCCGATCTACCTCGGCTATACGTTTTGCTTCGAGTGGCGCTACGGCCGAACGCCAGGGAAAAAGCGAATGGGACTCCTCGTCGTTAGCGAAGACGGCGCTCACCTGTCCGTCCACGATGCAGCAATTCGAAACGTCCTGCGATACGTCGACTGGCTCCCCGTCGGCTACGTCCTCGGCTGGTTCGTCGTTCGTCGCTCGCCGACCGGTCGTAGATTAGGTGATCGTCTCGCCGGGACGCTCGTCGTCCGACCGGTCACGACCGCGGAGTCGCTCTATGATCGCGATAGGCACGCGCGAGGCGCTTCCGCCTCGAGCGAGCGTCAGTAGTTTGCTTGGTCTTGGACGTCATCGTAGCGTGTCTCGTACTCGCCGACCGCCCACTCGTAGGCCTCTTCGGGATCCTCGCCGTCGACCAGCACTCGGTTGGTCAACTCTGCGGGGATGTCGAACGTCCCGACGTGGAGCGTCTCCGGGCTCGAGGGCAGTTCCGGGCTCTCGAGTTCGGGAACGATCTCGTCCATGATGAACTCGTTTTTCTCGAGGAACGCCCCGTCTTCGACCTGGAAGATCTCCGCCTCCTGATACTCGTCGTCGTCGATGATCTCCTCGTAGGGCGGGATGAACCGCATCGGCTCCATCAGGGAGACCTCGACGTGATTGTCCGCCCCGTACATGTACCGTTTGAACTCCTCGGCGGTCTCCGGGTTGCTCGAGCCGTCGATGATCGGCGTCCCGTTGACGAGCACCCACCCTCGCGTTACCGGGTCGGCACCATCTCGAGTCGGTATCAGCGCTTGCTCGGTTGCGAGGGCGAGGTCCTCCGCGCCCGCCTCGTACGCTGGACCACAGAGCCACGCGTTGTTCATGAAACACTGGCCGTATCTGCCGCCGATCCAGTCTTCGATGGTGTCCTCCCAGCCGATCGCCGACGCGTCCGGTGAGTACTCCGACAGCTCGAGTAAGACGTCTAACACCGGCATCACGTGTTCCTCGTCGAACCACAACTCGAGTTCGCCGTCGCCGTTTTCCTGCCAGACGTCGCCGCCGGAGTTGTAGAGCCAATTAGCGAAGTCCGAGCCGGATTTGCCGACCGGCTCTCCGGCGAGGCCGAACCCGCGCATCTCTTCGAACTCGTCCGACTCGTCGATGGCTTGGGCGTTGTCGACGAGTTCGTCCCAGGTTTCGGGCACCTCGAGATCCAGCGCCTCGTACACGTCGGCTCGGTAGTTGAGACAGCCACCCACGTAGACGCCGTGGGGAATCGAGTGCGTCTCTTCGTCGCGGTCGCCGGTCATCGGCTGGAGCGTGTACTTGAACAGCGCGTCACCCCACTCCTCCTCGAGGTCGTCGACCACGTCGTCGACCTGTCTGGTCAGCCCCTGGTTGATCAGGTCGCCGAACTCGGAGGTCGTTCCGTGATAGAACTCGGGTGCGTCACCGGATTGTAACAGCGTCGCGAGCCGTTGCTCGCCCGACCCGTGTAAGCCCGTGTACTCGATGTTGACCGGGACGTCCGAGTCTTCCTCGAATCCCGGGATGAGCTCTTCCTCCCAGTACGTTTCCCACTCGCCGCCGGTCAGATCGGTGAGGATGTGTAGTTCGTCGTCGTCTCCGCCGCCGAGACACCCCGCGAAGAGTCCGGCCGCTCCGACGCCGAGGCCTGACAGTACCTGTCGCCTGTGTATACCACTACCTGGCATATACCGTGCTTGTTGTTAACAATCATTATAAAGATATCGTCTGTATTCACCGCGTTCGCCGACGAACGACGGAAAATCGAGCAGTGGTAATTACTCGATCCGAAGCCCGCTCTTCGGGTCGAACGCCTTCATCGCGTTCGTGTCGAACTCGAGGCCGTACTGCTGGCCGTTTCCGCGGAACTTCGGCGGCGTCACGACGGTGAGCCGTCCCAGCGGCGTGTCGAAGAGGCTGTGCGTCTGATCGCCGAGCGTCTCGTCGAAGACGTGTTCGCCGGTGAGTCCGTCGTCGGCATCCGAGGAAACCGAGATGTCCTGTGGTCGAATACCGATTCGAACGTTTCCGTCTTCGTACTGGGCTAACGCCTCCGAGGTGGCGATTTGATAGGCCGTATCTCCGATCGACAGATCCATCGTTCCGTTCTGTCGAGAGACGTCGGCGTCGAAGAACTCCATGTTCGGTCGACCGATGAACTCCCCGACGAACGACGATTGTGGCTCGTCGTAGACCTCCCTCGGCGTCCCGACCTGCTCGAGTTCGCCGTCGTTCATCACGGCGATACGGTCGGACATCGTCATCGCCTCTTCCTGATCGTGGGTGACGTACATCGTCGGACAGCCGACCTTCTCAGTTACTTCGGCGAACAGCGGCCGCAATTCGTGTTTGAGCTTCGCGTCGAGGTCGCTCATCGGCTCGTCGAACAGGAACATCGCGGGCTCCCTGACGATGGACCGCCCCAGCGCGACGCGCTGTTGTTGTCCCCCGGAGAGTTCGCTCGGGTGTTTCTCGAGTTGATCTTCGATCTGGAGCATCTCCGCGGCATCGCGAACTCGTTCGCTGCGCTGTTCCTTGCTCTGGCCCTCGAGTTTCAACGGGTAGCCGATGTTCTCTTCGACCGTCATGTGTGGGTACAACGCGATGTCCTGGAAGAGCAACGCGATTCCCCGCTGCTGGACGGGGTAGTCGGTAACGTCGTGTTCGCCGAACATGACCGTGCCGGAGGTCGTGCTCTCGAGGCCGGCGACGCAGCGAAGCGTCGTCGTCTTCCCACAGCCCGATGGGCCGACGAGGGTGATGAATTCGCCGTCCTCGATGGTGAGGCTGAAGTCGTCGACGGCGACGAGCGATCCGAATCGTTTCGTGAGGTTCTGAATGGTGATTGCTGCCATGATTTTGTTGTGTTAGTGTGGTTGTGTCGATTGTGTCGTGTGATCGTCTGTTCGAATGACTGTGCTCAGAGTGCGCGAATCTTGAAGCCCTTCAGCAGGTACGACTGGAGGAAGAACGCGAACAGGAGTGCGGGCAGTGAGACGAGGAGGCTCACGGCCATGAACTCAGGCCAGCCGGTTTCCCACGAGGAGTGAAACAGTCGGAAGATCCCCGGCGGGAACGTCGTCGCCGAATCGTCGGGCATGAGGATGTACGCGAACGTGAAGTCGCCCCAGGCGATCGCGAACGCGAAGACCGAGTTGGCGATCATCGCCGGTTTCGTCTGCGGGACGATCACGTCGAGGAAGCCACGCCACCTCGGCGCGCCGGCGACCCACGCGGATTCCTCCATCGAGGCCGGGATGGTCTGGATGTACTTCCACATCAACCAGACGGCGAACGGCATCGACATCGCGCTCAGTGCGAGGATGAGGCCGACGTACCTGTTCAGGAGTCCGAGCGTATCCCAGATGAGGTACAGCGGAATCGCGAGGACGATCGGGCTGAACATGTAGCCGACCAGCAAGAATCGCGCCGTCTTGACCTTGTGTTTGTAGTTGAACCGGGCGAGGCCGTAGCCCGCGATCAGGGAGACGACGATGACGGTCACGACGACCCCGATCGTGACGATGACGCTGTTCAAGAGGTAGCGACCGACAGTCGGGTTGAAGATCACGTCGAACTGCTGGACCGTGAAGATGTCCGGCGTGGGGAAGAACGTAATCCCCTCTTGGAGCCCGAGACGGGTCTTGAACGCGTTCTGAGCCATCCAGTAGATCGGGAAGCCCAAAATTACGAAGAGGACGGTCATACTGCCGTAGAGTCCCGTTCGGTAGATGAGGCTCCGGTAGGTGTGCGAGAGGCGGAACGAGCGGCCGAGGGACGGTTCGTCAGGCGTGTCGTCTCCGCCGGTCTGGGTACTCATGTTTGGACCTCCTGGCTCGGGTTCATGTGTTTCAAGTAGAGGATCCCGCTCACGAGCAAGAACAGGAACATAACGATGGCAACAGCGTTACCCATTCCGTACGCGCCGAGTTCGAACGTCTCCCTGTAGGCGAGAATCGGCATCGTCGTCGTCGCACTTCCCGGTCCGCCCTGGGTCAACTGGTAGATGATGTCGTACTTGTTGAACATGAACACCGCGCGCAGGAAGATCACGACCAAGATCGCTCCGTAGAGTCGAGGCAGCGTGATGTCGCGGAACATCTCCCAAGTCGTCGCCCCACAGACCTTCGCGGCCTCGTAGAACCGGTCTGGAATGGACTGCAACTGTGCGAGCGTGAACAGCGTCACGAACGCCGAGAACTTCCAGCTACTGATGAGGATAACCGCCGTCATCGAGAGGCTCGTGTTCCCGAGCAAGTAGTCGTCCCAGAGACCGAGTTGCGTCCCCGCCGCGTGGAGTACCCCGTCGTAGGGATCCAGCATGAACAAGAACACCATGGTGACGATGATCGTCGGGATCAGATACGACGTGAACACGAGCGTGCTCAGCAACCGACTGCCGCGCGATATCTTGTTCAAGACGAGTGCCATCCAGACGCCCACGACCAACTGGATCACCGTCGAACCGACCATGAACACGAAGCCACGCCACATCGATCCCCAGAACCGATCGATCTGGAAGACCTCGATGTAATTGTCGAGCCCGACGAACTCCCACTGTGGGTTCAAAAGCGGCAGGTTGTGTAACGATGCGACGAACGCGAAGCCGATCGGTATCAGTGCGACGAGCGTGTAGAGGACCAACACTGGCAGGATCGTCAACCAGCCCCAGAAGTCCTCCGAGGTAATTTCGAACCCGCCGATCGAAATCCCGTCGTCGTAAAAACGACGTGACTGGTCGACAGGCTCCATGTCGGTTGCCATGCCAACACTATACACAAGGTAATTGTTAACATTTTCGCCGAATCGCATCTGTCTCGAGTTTTATTCGCGCACTGGAATCTGAGTCTATTGTGCTGGTCGTTGCAACAGCTCCCACAGAGAGCAGACGCAAAAATGAGTGTCGAGTCGAGACACCGTGTCAGATCCGGCTACGGCGGCTACGGCGTCGGCTTTACCGTCGCGTACGACCGCACGCCGTCTCGAGTGACGTGTTCGACGCGGCCGCGGCGCTCTAACGTCCCGAGTGCGCCGAGAGTGTCGAGGAGTTGGGCGGGATAGCGAACCTCGCCCATTCGGTGGCGCGTGATCTCCATCGGCGTGGCCGGCCCCACGGTCACGATCGCTTCGTGCGTCTCGGCCGTGAGCGACTCGAGTTCGTTGCGCGTGAACTCGATCGTCTGGTCGAAATCCGTGAACACGGGCCCGTGGCCGGGGAAGACGCTGTCGAACGAGTACGGCTCGAGGCGATCCAACGCGTCGTGAAACGCGTCGATCGCCTCGTAGGCGCCGTGGTCGATCCCGACGTGGATCGCGCCGGAACGAAACGGCTCGATGAGTGCGTCGCCGCTGAACAGGATTCGCTGGTCACCGATCGTCGTCGCGAGACTCGCGTGATGGAGCTGGTGGCCGGGGGTGTGAACCGCCTCGAACTGGAGGCCCCCGACGGTAAACGCCTCGCCGAACTCGAAACCGACCGCCTCCGTCGGGGCGAGGAGCCGACGATTTCGCTGCAACGAGTCTCGCGCGCGTTCGATCTCGCGTTCGATCGCCTCTCCGCGGTAGCCAGCGGATTGTCCGACCTCACTGACGCCCGCGGCCAACTCGTCGCCGTCGCGCTCGAGTCGCTCGAGGACGGGTTGGGGCGCGTAGATGGTCGCACCGGCCTCCCGAAGCAGGGGGACCTGTCCGATGTGATCGCTGTGGGGGTGGGTGACGATGACTGCCTCGACGTCCGAGGGGGCGTACCCCTTCGTCGCGAGGGTCTCACGGATCGTCTCACTCGCGCGGTCGCTTGGATCACCCGCGTCGATCACGATTGGCGCGTCAGCCTCTATCAGGTACGCGGCGGCGTGTTTGGGCGGCCACTCGATGTCGAACTCGAGTCGGGTGATGGAGGCGACCGACGGCTCGGTCTGTTTGGTCGGCTTGGACATCGCTCAGATGAGTTCTCGAGCGATCGTGCGCTTTTGGATCTCGTCGGTTCCTTCGAAGATGCGAAAGACGCGAGCCGAGCGGTAGTTGCGTTCGATCGGGAGTTCCTTCATGAAGCCGGCACCACCGTGGACCTGCATCGCGATGTCGGCGGCGTCGTTGGCGAGTTGTGCTCCGCGAAGCTTCGCCATAGACTCCTCTTTGCGTGCGCGCTCGCCCTCGTCCATCTTCCAGGCGGCGTAGCGATAGAGCTGTCTGACCTGCTCGATGTCAGTCGCGAGTTCGGCGAGTTGGAAGGAGACGCCCTGTCGGTGTCCGATCGGTTTGTCGAAGGTCTCTCGCTCGCGGGCGTACTCGACGGACATGTCGAGGAGGAACTGCGCCGTGCCGACGGAGCCAGCGGCGATGTTGATTCGGCCGCCGCCGATCCAGTCCATCGCCGACTGGAAACCGCGGTCGACCTCGCCGAGGACTTTGTCCTCGCCGACGCGACAGTCGTTGAAGTACAGTTCCGAGTGCGTGCCGGGGGTCATTCCCATCGAGCGGTGGATCGTCCCGACTTCGAAGCCGGGGTTGTCCGCGTCGACGAGGAAACACGTGATCCCGCCGAGGTCACCATCTTCGCCGCTCGTTCGCGCGAAGACCATCACGAAGTCCGCGTAGGGGCCGTTCGTGATGAAGCACTTCTGGCCGCTAATCACCCACTCGTCACCGTCTTTCTCGGCGGTCGTGTCCATGTAATGGGCGTCGCTACCGTGACCCGGCTCGGTGAGTGCGAAACAGGTCGTGATCTCACCGTCCATCAGTGGCTTCAGGTACTCTTCGCGCTGGTCTTCGTCGCAGGCGAGGAGAATGGGCGTCGGTCCGCCTGCACCGCCGAAGATCGCACTGTGAAAGCCCGGCGGTCGGTTCGACATGTGCTCGCCGACGATCGCTCGAGTGAGGATATCGACGTCACCGCCACCCGCTTCTTCCGGCATCGTCATCCCGTAGAACCCAGCCTCGACCGATTTCTTCCGGATGGTTTCGACGATATCTCGATATTCGGGCACCTGTCGGTGATTCTCGTCGACGATGTGTTTCTCGTAATCCGGGCCGAGGAACTCCTCGTACTCGCTCTCGAGTGGGGAGACTTCCTGATCGATGAAATCGTCGAGCGCTTGGGTAATCTGCACTGCCTCGGACGGTTCGCTAAAGTCCATATCCTATATGACAGAACCGACTACATAAGTGTTATCGTGGCTCACAGGCCGTCGTCGCGCCAATTGGTGCCCGGTTTCGGGGTGTTTTGTGATTACGCCGTTCGACAGAACAGAACAATTATAGCGCTCTCTCTGGAACTATTGGTATGACAATCCAGGGCACGGACGAGGTGGATCGGGTTCAAGCGGTCGTCAAGACGCTCGACATCCTCGAGGCACTCTGGCAGGCCGAAGGCGCAGGCGTTACCGAACTGACCGAGCGAACGGGGCTCCCCAAAAGCACGGTACACGCTCACTTGACGACACTCTCTTCGAAAGGGTACGTCGTTCAGGACGGAACCGACTATCGTCTGAGCCTTCGATTCCTCTCGTTTGGCGAGCACGTCAAACACGCCGAACCACTCCACGCTGCGTCCGAAACCCCTCTCGAAGACCTCGCCGAGTGGACCGGTGAACGAGTGCTGTGTTCGACCGTACAAAACGGATTAGGAACGATCATCCGCGCGTGTGATGGCGAACGCTCCGTTTCCTCGAGTATCACCGTCGGGACGCCGACGTACCTCCACTGTTCTGCGGGTGGAAAGGCGATGCTCGCCCATTTCGAATCCCACCGTGTGAGTCGGATCGTCGAGGGGTGGGGCCTCCCCGCGTTCACCGAAGAGACCATTACGGACCGGGAGACGCTGGAAATCGAACTCGAGACGATTCGCGAGACCGGCATCGCGTACAGCCACGGCGAGTACTTGCCCGGTATTAGCGCCGTCGGTGCCCCGGTACTCTCGAACGAGGGGGAGGTCCACGGCGCGATTACGGTCGCCGGCCCACAACACCGCCTCGAGAACGAGTGGGAACACGACGAACTGCACAACCAACTGCTCTCGGCGGCGAACACCGTCGAAGTCAACCTCTTGTTCTCGGAGTAAACCACCCAACGGCGAAAGAGCGCGAGTGTTCGGTTGGGTTGAACGGCTCATCGAATGCGCGAGAATAGAATTGTTCGAGCACGGCGGCCAATTGACGGAAATCATCGAAATACTCCCGTTCGACCGATACGAACACAGCCACCCATTACAAATATATGTCTGTAATTGTACCGTCAGTCTATCGGCACCCGCGTCAGCCGATAGTCTTACTGTGTCGACCGCCGAACCGGCGCGGATTGCAACCGACCGAGTACACCGAACTTTCCGCCCGTAACCACAACGCTTGTATCGGCGGCTTCTGTCTCAGTTGGTATGGGCGAGGACGAGAGCGGGCGACGACGAACGAAAGTCGAACGCATCATCGACGAGTACGGACTCGAGGAGTGGGGCGCTCGCCTCGAGGCGGAGTGGATCGGTGACGGAACGGAGCGAACGAGTCTGCGCGACCTGGCCGACCTGTTCAACCGGGCCGTTCTCAGGGCTGCACTCATCGATGCGGGCGAATCCGTCACCGACGCCGACGTCGGTCACCTCTACGAGACGCTGACGGACGACAGCGTCCCCCGGTCCGACACCGTCCGAAAGCGCCGTGACCTCGAACGATCCGGAATCGACGTCGAGGCGCTCCAGTCACACTTCGTCACGCATCAGGCGGTCCACACCTACCTGACGTCCGTCCGCGACGCTGCCCTCCCCGACGAAGACCCGACCGACCGCCTCGAGCGAAAGCGGACCACGATCGAACGCCTCTCCGGCCGGACGCAGGTCGTCACGGACGCCACACTCGAAGAACTGGTGACCGCAGACCGGCTCACGGACCGCAGCTACGAGGTGTTCGTCAACGTCCGCGTCGTCTGTGAGAACTGCGGCTCAGACTATCCGATCGTCGACTTACTCGAGCGAGGCGGCTGCGATTGCGAGCCGGCGGGTAGCACCTGACCGGAACGAAACAGCCGCGATCGATGATGGCGACAATTCGACAGCAGTCGCCAGTCGATACTATTTTTTACTCCGACAGACAACGAACCCGTGTGTCACCACCTGAGTCAGTTACGTCGTCGATCACTGTCTCCGCCGAGCGAATCGGCGGGATCGATTCCACCGAGGTTACGCTGGAACCCGGTGTGAACGTCCTGACTGGCCGGAACGCGACTAACCGAACGTCGTTTCTCCAGTCCATCATGGCCGCGATCGGTAGCGACCGCCCGTCGCTGAAGGGCGACGCCGAGTCGGGCCACGTCGAATTAGCTCTCGACGGCGAAACCTACACTCGCACGCTCGAGCGCCACGACGGTGCCGTCCGATTCGACGGCGATCCGTACCTCGAGGACGCCGAACTCGCCGATCTCTTCGCGTTCTTACTCGAGTCCAATGAGGCTCGACAGACCGTTCGACGGGGCGACGACCTCCGCGAGTTGATTATGCGACCGATCGACACGGACGAGATCGAAGCCGAAATATCGCGACTGGAATCCAGAAAGCGAGAGATCGACGACCGACTCGCCGACCTCGACGATCTCGAGTCCGAACGGCCGGCTCTCGAAACGCGACGGCAGGCCATCGAAGACGACATCGAAGCCAAAACTGAGCGACTCGAGGAACTCGAATCGGAACTCGAGTCGTTCGACCTCGATATCGACGCGAGTCGAGAGCAACGCGCAGACATCGAGGAGACTGTCGCCGACCTCCAGGACGCGCAGTCGACGCTCGACTCGATCGAGTACGAACTCGAAACCGAACGCGAGAGCAAGGCCGAACTCGAGGCCGAACGCGAGGAGATCGACGACCAACTCGAGGCCGTCGACGACGATCTCGATTCACCGGAGCACCTCGAGGGGCGTGTTCAGGAGCTTCGAAACCGAAAACGCGCACTCGATACGACGCTGAACGAACTCCAGAGCGTCATCCGGTTCAACGAGGACCGACTCGAGGAAGACGGACTCGACCTCGAGATCGAGCCAAACGGCGACACCGGTGCAGGCTCCGATACAGACGGTGACGTCACCGACCAACTCCTCGAAGAGTCGAGCGACGTCGTCTGTTGGACCTGCGGATCGTCGGTCGAACGCGAACGCATCGAAACCACCGTCGAAAAGCTTCGATCGCTGCATCAGGCCAAACTCGGCGAGCGAAACGACCTCCAATCCCAGATCGACGAACTCTCAACGCGCCAGCGCGAACTTCGCGAGCGCCGAGATAATCACCGAGAACTCGAGGACCGTCGGTCCGCCGTCGAGGAGGAACTCGAGCGCCGCGAGTCGCGGATCGACGATCTCGAAACCCAACAGGCCGAACAGCGCGACCGCGTCGAGGAACTCGAGGAGGAAGCGGAGACGCTCGAGACGGCAGATTACGGCGACGTCATCGAAACCCACCGTGAGAGCACCCAACTCGAGATGGAAATCGAGTCCCTCGAATCGGAGTACGACGACGTCCACTCCCAGATCGACGAGATCGAGACGAAACTCGAGGAGCGAGCGGACTTCGAAGCCGAACGCGAGGAGATCGACGACGAACTGACCGACCTTCGAACCCGCGTCGGCCGACTCGAAGAAAACGCCGTCGACGCGTTCAACGAGCACATGGACTCGATTCTCTCGATCCTCGAGTACGGAAACATCGAGCGGATCTGGATCGAACGACGGGAGCGCTCCGTTCGCGAGGGCCGTCGAAAAGTCACGAAGACTGCCTTCGACCTCCACGTCGTCCGCGCGGCCGACGACGGGACGACCTACGAGGATCGCATCGACCACCTCTCGGAGAGCGAACGCGAGGTGACCGGATTGATCTTCGCCCTCGCGGGCTTCCTCGTCCACGAGGTCCACGAGGCCGTCCCAACTGTGCTCTTGGACTCACTCGAGGCGATCGACTCCGATCGCATCGCCGATCTCGTCGCGTACTTCGAAGAGTACGCCGACTGTCTCGTCGTTGCTCTCCTTCACGAGGACGCACAGGCCCTCCCCGACTCGCACACGTACGTCACCGAGATCTGAACGCGGCGTCGACTGTTGTCTGGCCTTCCCGTTCGTACACCAACATCGAAACGTACGTCGACGGATCGTCTCGAGTCCATTCACCGATTCACTAACTTATGATAGACTCAGTATGATTCAGAGAAAAGGCCTCGTTCCTGATATGTACTGCATAGGCGGAGAGGAATTGCCCCTATATTGTGGTAAGATGGGAGTACAAGTTATAGATTTGCCTGTGAATGATGGTTAGTAGTCACAGACTACCGCAGATACTCGCCCAGTTTTGTATACTTCCGGAATCATCGTATGTGGTTGTCAGCCAGTAGTTATTACGCCCCATATATGGAAGAATACAACGATAGTTGAGAAAGAGAGGAGTTAGGACTGAAAGTGCAAGGTGAGTAACAAACGACTGTCGCCTCGTCGTGAGACTCACGACCGAAGTCTGTTCTCGAACAATGCTGGCAAGACAATTCATGGTTGTGCCGATCCAAGCACTACGTGGGATGGGAGTAGTGACACGGCTTCGGGTACTCGTACAAAACGAGGCTGAACTCTACGAGTGTCGAAACTGCGGGACGAAATTCGACGCCGAGCCAGAGGCGTGCCCAGCGTGTGACTCGAGCGAAATCGCTCACTACGTATTTTGATACGGCCCGTCGACGCGATAAATCACCGTTGGAGTCCGTTCGTTCTCGAGCGACCGTTCTTGTAGGTCGGTCACGAACGAGTGGATATGACGAGCGACGATCGATACAAACTCTACGGCGTCTACCTCTCGCCGTCGACCGTTGATTCTCTCGCGAAAGCGCTCTACGACGACGCGGGCGTCGTTGACCTCGAGACGTACTTCGAGGAGAGTCAGGACGCCGTCCCCGTCGGCGATCCGGGTGCCGATGCGACCGACGAACTCCTTCAGGCCGTTCTCGAATCGTTCGCGCCGTTGTACGATCGCGCGGCGTTCGACGCGGCACGCACCGTCGATCCGAACGCGTTTTCGCTCGTTCACCTCGCGGCGAAACCCCGCCGAATTTCCGAGTTACGCGAGCGCTTTCAGGCTGCGGCGACGATCCAAGAGAGTGATCTTCGGACGGTACAGACGGCGATTCTCGCCGCATACCTCGAGACCGATCCGAGCGAGTAGCCGTTCGGTCACTCCTCACCGGGGTTTCGGCGCTCGATCATCCCCAGACCAATCCAGGAGATGACGACGTCGCCGTCCTGGGTTCGGCCCTCGAGGAAACTGTCCACGTAACCGCGTTTTGGGTCACTTTCGGAGACGCGTTTGTCGATGACTTCCGAGCGAATCGAGAGCGTGTCTCCGGGACGCACTGGCTGTTTCCAGCGCAGTTCGTCGACACCGCGGGCACCCATCCCCGCTCGCTCCTGAAGCGGGCCGTCGACGAGCATCCGCATGCACATCGACGCCGTGTGCCATCCCGAGGCGACCAGTTCGCCGAAGGCGGAGTCTTCCGCTGCCTCCTCGTCGGTGTGAAACGGCTGTGGATCGTATCGTTCGGCGAAGTCGACGATTTCCTCTTTCGTGACGTGATACTCGCCGAACTCGGCAGTGTCGCCAACCTCGATATCCTCGTAGTATTGCATCGCTCGCTACTGTGTTCGACACGACAATGAGCGTATGGGAAGGCGAACCCGCTTGCAGACGATCACTCGAGCGCGACGATCGTCACCCAGTGGTCGGGATACGCGGCTTCGTGGTCGTTCGCGTCGCTGCTCGCCTCGATCCAATCGGCACACTCTCGCTCGAGGTGACAGCTGTCGCAGTGCAATTCGTATGCCATACGGGAACGTACGGCAGTAACGATTGTAAGCGTTCGTTGTCCTGAACCCTGATTTTCACACTGGCAATCACTGCGACGATACCGAATTTCCGAGGCGTCCTCACTCTCCCTCGAGTACACCCGCTCGCTCGAGTTCGTCTCGAACGATGGCGCGGATCTCGGCTTCGCTCCGAGTCGTTTCGGTCCGTGCCGTGGCAACCTCCTCGTTCAACGCTGCAAGGCGGTCGAAGACATCCTCGAGTTGGTCGTAGGCGCTCTCGTGGTCCGTCTCGAACTGTTCGGGAGACAGCGTTGGCGTCTCCGGAGTCGCCCCACGGTCGACGGCGATCGGCGTCAGTCGTCGACTACGGGTTACGTTCTCGACGCTTTCGACGTTCTTCGCCAGATGGGGGCCGAGGTGTTCCTGCGCGTAATTCGGACCGTGGATCAGCGCGATCGTCTCCGGGTCGGCCGTCCGTGCGAACTCGAGTAGTCCGTGTTGGGCGGCATGGGCGCTGAGGCCGCCGACGAGAGACACCCACTCCGCTGGAATCGTCGCTCTGGTCACCAGTTCGCTCGAGTTCTCGGCGGAGACCCAGGAGACGTTCTCGGCGCTTGGCCACTCGGTTCCGAACGGATCGGCATCGACGGTGAACTGGATCTCTTCGGCACCGGCATCGACCTGGTTCTGGATGGTTCGCCCCGTCGTCCGCGTCGCCTGATAGCCGGTGAGCACGATCGTCGCCGAGTGGAATCTGGCCGCGATCTCGAGGAGGTATCTCGGCGAGTTACCGCCGGTGAGCATGCCCGAGGGGGCGACGATGATCGGAATGTTTCCGCCAGCAGTTGGGTCAGCGTCCTCGAGAATTGCCCGCCGGTCCGCATCACTTTGCGGAAATTCGGTGTGTGGCGGAGAGAACGGCGTCGTATCGCCGCTCTCCGTCGCGCGATTCGCGATCGACTCGTCCACGTAGTCGGTGTTTCTCACGTACTCGTGGTAGATTTCGGTGGCCTCCTCCGCCATCCCGTCGACGACGAGTCGCACGTCGTCGCGCAGGTCACTCGCAAGCGTGTGCAATCGATCGGCGAACAGTAACTGAAGCGTCTGGGCCCGGCCGACGCCGAACGTCGGAACGAGGACCGGTTCGTGGTTGTTCAGCGCGCGTTCGACCGTTTCGTAAATCGTCGATTGCGCGTCTCGGAAGGCTGTATGGCTATGCGTCGCGCCGTAGGTCGACTCGAGCAACAACAGATCGGCCTGTGGCGGCGCCGCGAGATCCGGCAAGTGGCTCGCCCTGTCGCCGATATCGCCCGAAAAGACGACGCGATAGCCGCCGGTCTGCAGGGCGAGCCACGCCGAACCGAGGAGGTGAGCGGCGTTTCCGAACTGGAAGACGATCGGATCTTGCACGACGGAGTCCGCGACGGCCTCGAGCGTTCCACCGCCGTAGTCGACGGCTTCGAACCGCTCGAATATCCCGTCGACATCCTGTCGCGTGAACTCCTGATCTCGCTTCGTACGGGTGGTCTCGCGTCGGTGGATCTTCAGCGAGTCCGTCAGAAGCGTCGTCGCGAGGTCGACCGTCGGCGGCGTCGCGACGACCGGTGCGTCGTCCGCGAGCAGGCCGCGGGCCTCGAGCACCGGTAGGCCGCCACAGTGGTCAATGTGCGCGTGGGTGAGAAAGACAGCATCGACGGATTCTGGCTCGAGGCCACGAAAATCGGGAAACGCGTCGCCATCCCCTTGATTCAATCCACAATCGACGAGGTAGGTCCCGGAGACGGTATCGACCTGATAGCAACTTCGGCCGACCTCGCGGTCGCCACCCCGCGGCGTCACGACCATCGGGGTGTCCGACGACGGGTGAATATCGGCGTGCTCGAGCGGGTCGAACTCGGGACCCGTATCGGCCGGAATCCACGGCCTCTCCGAATTCAGTTCTGACATACCGATACTGTTGGCCACGATTCATTTGGAGTTTCTGGTATCAGAATTATAATGTGAACTGAATTCGGGGTAAATCATGCCTGCAAACGAATCGTGTATGGGAAGTGAGTACTCGAGTCTCCGTGGTGAGCTCGAATCCCAGTACTAATTTAGACGAAACACTTCTGAAAGTCGACTATTATTAACTAGGTCAAACTCTATTTGGGTCGTCGGGAACTTTTCTACTAAAAGGCGGCATTAGATCGCTTCTAGCTATATTTCGTGTTATTATCTCCGAGACCATGGATCGATGTGTATCGAGATAAATCAGGTATCGGATTACTTTGTCAGGCGCGGATGAAGGTGTATAAGAGACGGCGAAGAGTCGATATTTTTATCATTCTTTCGCACTCGAGAAGCAGAATTGGATTAGAACTGGGTTCGCTCGGAGACGACGGCCTCGAGCAAACCTTCTTGTCCTCGAACTCGTCAGTCATCATATGAAGACGCGGGACCTGGACCAGGTCGACTTCGAACTCAAAGAACGGGCAATCGACGAGGCACCCGTCGGCATCACGATCAGTGACCCGGACCGGCCGGATAATTCGCTCGTTTACGTGAACGAGTCCTTCGAACGACTCACCGGGTATGCGGCCGAAGACGTCCTCGGGAAAAACTGTCGGTTTTTGCAGGGTGAGGATACCGACCCGGAGGCCGTTAGCGCGCTCAAAGACGGTATCGAGCGCGCTGAACCCGTCACCGTCGAACTGCTCAACTACCGCGAAGATGGCGACCCGTTCTGGAACGAAGTCACCGTCGCACCGCTTCGGGGCGAGACCGGCGACGTCACGAACTACGTCGGCTTTCAGGTCGATATCACCCAGCGCAAGGAGGCCCAACTCGCGCTGGCGGCCGAGCGCGAACGCCTCGACCGTCTCGTCGATCGAATCAACGGCCTGCTCGCAGACGTCACCGAACTCCTGATGCACGGGGTCGACCGAGAAGAAACCGAACAAGCCATCGTCGAGCGAATCGCCGCGACGGAGTCCTACGCCGCAACGTGGATCGGCGAACCGGATCTCGCGACGAACACTCTCGAGACCTCCACGCACGCCCACTTCGACGACTCCCTCGAGGACCTCAGTATCGGTCTCGACGGTGACTCCCCGATAGCTCGAGCGTTCTCCCAGGAAACGGTCGTCCTCGGCTCTCTCGAGGACCAACCCGGGTTTCGACTCGAGCGCGACGCCGGACGGTTCGCCGCTATCCCCCTCGTTTACGGCGACGCAACCTACGGCGTGCTGGTTGTCGTCGGGACCAACACGGACGCGCTGGACGAGCGCGAACTGGTGGTTCTCGAGTCGGTCGGTCGAACCATCGCGACGGCGATCAACGCAGCCCAGAGCCGGCGCGGACTGACAGCAGACGATCTCATCGAGCTCGAGTTCACGATCACCGACGAGTCGTTCTTCCCGGTGGCGCTCGCCGACACCTGGGACACTTCCCTCGAGCTTCGTGGCTCCGCAAAAGGCGGTGACGGTCGTTTACACCTATTCGTCGACACCTCCGAGGGCGACGCGGTGAGCACCGTCGAATCCACACCCACGCCAGAACATCTCGAGTCGGTGACGCGGATCGGTGGCGGTGAAACCCCACTGATCGAACTCGAACTCGCACCCGGATCGGTCGTCGACCACCTCGCCGAACGCGGCGCGGAAGTGCAGGCACTGACGGCCGAGCCCGGCGTCGCAGAACTCGAGATTACCGTGCCCGCCGAAACCGGCGGTCGGGTGATCCTCGAACTGCTCGAGGATCGATACGACGGGCTCGAACTCGTGGCCTACCGGGAACGTACGCACCGCCCGACGACCCCCAGCGCGTTCGAGGCGACGCTGGAGGACCGACTGACAGACCGACAGGCGACGGCGCTTTACAGCGCGTTTTACTCGGGGTACTACGATGATCCCCGCACGACGACTGGTAATGAACTCGCGGCGTCGATGGGCGTCTCTCGACCGACGTTCCACCAGCACCTCCGTGCAGCCGAACGAAAGCTTCTCACGGCCGTTTTAGGCTGAAGTCTCTCCAGTACTTACTGGTAAGGTATCGGTGATACGGATCGAGGGTCGCTACGTGAGGGTACGCAACCACCATGTCTACGCCATCGTCTCACCGGGCTACCGCGGAGTCCATCCATCGACGCACCGGGAAAACGTTCCACCTCGCGACGCGGCTTCTCCCCGCGCGAACGCGGGGCCCGACCCACGTCCTGTACGCGTTCTTTCGCGTCGCGGACGAAATCGTCGACGATCCCGAACCGGAGTCGACGACGGCACAACGCCGCGAACTCGAGGCACTTCGCGCCGAAGCGCTCGGCGAACGCGATCCGACGAGCGACGTGATGAAGGGATTCGCCGCCGTCCGCAACGAACACGACCTGGATCATCGTGAGATCGAGATATTCCTCGACGCCATGGCGATGGACCTCGAGCGAGCCAGATACGACACGATCGACGACGTCGACGATTACCTTCGTGGCTCTTCGGTCGCAGTCGCGTACCTGTTGACCGACGTCTTCGCCGCCAATCTCGACCCAGCCGCTCACTCTCAGGCGGCCGCGCTCGCCGAAGGATTCCAGTTGACCAACTTCCTTCGAGACGTTCGCGAGGACGTCCGGAAGTACGACAGAATCTACCTCCCTCGCGAGGTCCTCCACCGTCACGGCGTCACCGTCGACGATATCGAATCGCTTCGGTTCGACGACGGCGTCGCCGCGGTGATCGAAGACGAACTCGAACGCACCGAATCGCTCTACAGGAACGGCGTCGCCGGCATCCCCCACCTCCCAGAAGACGTTCAGTTCGGCGTCCTCCTCGCCGCCGTACTGTACGCCGAACACCACCGACTCATCCGCCAGAACGGGTACGACACGCTCTCGAGTCGGCCGTCGCTCTCGAGACCCCGACGACTCGCCGTCACCGCCCGAACGTGGTATCACTGGCGACGAACACGAGACCCGGAGGCCGTCTTCGAGGCTGTCAGCGCGATTTCACCGGGCGATCCTGACGCAGCCGATTCCGACTCGAGCAGCCGGGGTGAGACCACGCAAGTGACGAACGCGGGATCGACGCAATCAGAATCGAACTTCCCCCGACCGATGCACTCGGCCCGCCGTACCGTCGGTCGCATTCGAGCCTACTTCGGAACGAGGTCAGAATGACTACGGAGCCGTGGTCGGCCCCACCGAACGCTCTCGAGGGAAACTCCGTCGTCATCGTCGGCAGCGGGTTCGGTGGGCTCTCGACGGCCGCCCATCTCGCAGCGGCAGGTGCGTCCGTCACCGTCCTCGAGAAGAACGACCAACTCGGCGGCCGCGCGAGCGTCCTCGAGCGCGCCGGGTTCCGATTCGATATGGGCCCGTCGTGGTACATGATGCCCGACGTCTTCGAGCGATTCTTCGCCGCATTCGGGCGCGAACCCGCCGATTACTACGCTCTCGACCGACTCGATCCCCACTACCGGATTTTCTGGAAAGACGGCGATCGATTCGACGTCACACCAGACGTCGAGGCCACCAAAGCCGCGTTCGAATTCTACGAGGACGGTGCCGCTGACGCACTCGAGGACTACCTCGAGCGCTCGAGGGAAACCTACGACATCGGGATGGAACACTTCGTCTACACGAACCGGCCGCAGTTTCGCGACTACGTCGATTGGAACGTCCTGAAAAACGCCCGCGGACTCGGCTTGCTCGGCTCGATGGACGATCACGTGTCGTCGTACTTCGACCACCCGAAACTCCAGCAGGTCGTCCAGTACTCGCTCGTCTTCCTCGGCGGGTCGCCGTCGAACACCCCCGCACTTTACAACCTGATGAGCCACGTCGATTTCAACGTCGGCGTCTACTATCCACGAGGGGGAATCGCAGCCGTCGTTGACGGAATCGTCGACCTCTGCACCGAACTCGGCGTCGAATTCCGAACCGGATACGAGGTTCGAGAGATCGCGCCCCAGCAAACTGGGTTCAACCTCGAGACGTCGGCCGGGCACGTCGACGCCGACTTCGTCGTCAGTAACGCCGACTACGCCCACACCGAACAATCACTCCTCGAACCCGAATCTCGGCAACACGACGAAGCGTATTGGGACGCTCGAACCTACGCACCGTCGGCCTTCTTGCTCTACCTCGGCATCACCGGCGACCTCGAGGACATCGCCCACCACACCCTCGTGCTCCCGACCGACTGGGACCCCCACTTCGGGACCATTTTCGACGACCCGGAGTGGCCCGACGACCCAGCGTACTATCTCTGTGCGCCGTCGGTCACCGACGACACCGTCGCTCCGGACGGCTGTAGCGCGCTCTTCGCGCTCGTCCCCATCGCCCCCGGTCTCGAGGACGACGAGGAGATCCGCGACGCCTATCGCGACTTCCTCCTCGACGATATCGCGGCCAACACTGGCGTGGCCCTTCGGGACCGTCTCCTCGTCGAGGAATCGTTTTGCATCTCCGACTTCGCGACTCGGTACAACGCCCGCGAAGGGAGCGCGCTCGGTCTCGCTCACACGCTCCGCCAAACCGGGCCGTTCCGTCCGGGTCACCGTTCGTCCGCACTCGAGGGGCTGTACTACACCGGCGCGTACACGACGCCCGGCATCGGCGTGCCGATGTGTCTTATCAGCGGGCAACACACCGCCGACGCGCTCATCGCCGACGTTGCCACCGAGACACCGACGATATGACTTCTCGAGCGCTTCTGGTTCGATCACGACCACGTTTTTGGCTCTACCTCGCCGGTCCCGTACTCGTGGGTGCCGTCTATGCCGCCGAGTCGGTTGGTGGGCTGTTCACCCCTACGGTGCTCGTCCTGTTCGGGTACTTCCTGGTCCCCGCGAATCTCTTCCTCTACGGTATCAACGACGTTTTCGACGCCGATGCCGACCGCAAAAATCCGAAAAAAGCCGACCGGGAATCACGCTACCGTGGCGACGCCGCGACTCGCTGGTCAGTCACCTTGTCGTTCGCACTCGGCTTCGCGCTGTTGGCGATCACCCCGACCGTCGCTGCCCCCTGGCTTCTCGGGTTCCTCGTTCTCGGGGCGGCCTACAGCGCGCCGCCGCTGCGTCTCAAAACCCGTCCACCCCTGGACTCGCTCTCGAACGGCCTCTATATCCTCCCCGGTGCGACAGCGTACGCCGCGGTCGCCGGAACGACACCGCCCGCCCTCGCACTCCTCGGGGGATGGCTCTGGGCGATGGCCATGCACACGTTCTCGGCCATCCCGGACATCGAACCCGACCGTAGGGCGGGCATCGAAACCACCGCAACCCGTCTCGGTGGGCACCTCGCGACGGTCTACTGCGGTTCGGTCTGGGCACTCGCTGCGGGCGTGTTCGCACTCCTCGACCATCGACTCGGGCTGTTGATGCTGGCGTATCCGATTTTGCTCGCCGGAATCACGCTGGGCGAGGTGGACCTCGAGCGAGCGTACTGGTGGTATCCGGCAGTGAACGCCAGTATTGGCATGGTGTTCACACTCGGCGGATTGTGGGCATTGCTTTGTGGGTAGGGTAACCAACAGAATCAAACAAATAAGATGGGTTCCAGCAAGACGGTGATCAGAAGTTGTAGTGCCAACTAGATCGAGTTGTACACTGATCGAACAGCTAACGTGTGGTTAGATAGACTCTATCTGATAGTATTTTCTACGGCTCGAACAGGTTCTTGTGCGCTCATATCTAAAAACGCGAAATTTTATTTTTATTGGATTATAAATCAACATGGTGTATCGATATACGCCAAATGAAATCGACCACAAACGGGCACATCATCAGGCAGTCATTCAAGGTGTCGACGACTTGGATGTCAAACGAATTGGGAACTTGGGGGAGCTTGCATTCGAACAGTTCTGTCGTGAATATCTGCCAGTCGAGATGTGGGAGTGGAAGAACGAAGAGGCAATTAGACGGTGCAACTCCGAAAGTTTCTCGGGGCATGACTTTGAGGTCTTCGGCTACAAGGTTGACGTCAAGTCGTCGCGAGACGTCTCTGCATTCCTCCCGGAGTCACTCGTAGAGCGTGATCCAGACGACGATATCGTCGTGATGGTCTGGCACCGAGACAACGAAGACAGCCTGATGTTGCTCGGGTGGGAGCGACTCGAGACGCTCAAGTCGAAGGTCGAGTCCGAAGCGGCGTACTCGGGGGAGTCACCGGAGAAACTCGACCATCTAGCGGCCCGACCGATGAACGAACTGATCGACCTCGGTCCGAACACAGCCCACATGAATCAAAAGCCCGAGAACCCGTTTAAGCCGGGTGATCGTGTCGTGAAAGCTGGAACCGACGAGCCGTCGGTAGGCGTCGTTATCGAGGTGATGCCTCCCGAGAAGAATACCGGTGCGTACGGCCAAGAGATGGACGGAGAAGCCGTTAGCGTTGCGTTCCCGAGTTCGCTTGACGAGGGGCCGGCAGAGTGGCGAGAGTATCACCCCGCCATCCTCGCGTCGTACTGTGTCGATACCGATATCAAACTTTGGCGGTACAAACACGAGAATCTCGAGTTCGCTTCGAACCCCTACGTACCGGGTGACTGCGTGATCAAGACGAGCCACGACGATCCGAATACGGCCGTAGTGGTCGAGAGTGAAACCAGTCAGAGTAGTGATAAAGTCACGGTCGCATATCTGGGTGACTTCGACGAGACGGACGTCTGGCCGTCGAAGTTGGCAGACCACTGTGCGGAGAACGGAATCAAGTGCTACACGTACGAGTGTTCGGAACTCGAGTTTTCTATAGACAAATAAACACCTAGTGGAACGCCCGTAGCTGAGAGGGAATACTACTCTCCGAGTTATACCAGATACTGTGATTTTGAGCGGTTGACTAACGTGGAAATCACAACTGATACGCTTTTTGAGGATTCGTCTTCATTGACAGCAGATTCTGGTTCTTCTTCGCTACGTTGGACAGTGCTGAAGAGATCACTACCGATACGAAATCCATCTGGAGGTTTTCTCGACGATTTTTCAGCTTTCCAGACCATACCACCTCGTTCCCGGCCACGTACGACCACCCCTCTGGAGTTCGGAATCTTTCCGTATACCTAGAATCCCAATACTCGCCTCTAACTGCCTGCTCTAATTCTGCTGTACCCGTGATTTCGGAGAGCGACTCATCATCATGGTTCCGATAGAGAACTCTTGGATCGCCTCGTCACAGTCACCACCTTCGCAAAGCTGTTTGACCTGTCGAACTGGTTTAGATACAACGAATCATGGCTTCCGTGCTTCTGTTGTGGATAGTCGTCGGGTTGGCCGCCGTTGAGATCCTACCGCTGTAGTCGAAGGAACCGTCGGACGTCATCCGAACCCGACGTGTCAAAATAGTCTTGCAAATTCGTTCGACTCGATCTGGACTCAGGTTTCGAACGGTGGCGAGGTGTTCTACACCAAGACTGCAGACGCCCGCCCTACTCCCGTCTTCGTGCAGTCCCACAGCGAAAACGGAATTGAACGTATCTGCTTGTCGGCGAGCGTGGAGGTCCTTCAACTGCTGTTCGGTCGGCCGTTCCTCCGTGGTTGTACGGACAATTCCAACGTACCTAGTCCATTACCGAGGAAACATTCAGATTCGAATTTATTTTGTTCGTCGGCCCAGGTGAATCTGTCTCGGCCCGAGAGAAATGAACGCAGTGTTGAATGTGATATTGTTGTCCTGAATACATTGCTCAAGGGATAGCAATGGATGTCAAACGGCATTTGACCAACAGCCGTAGTCACTGGTTCCCTACATTCATATGAAGTGAGTGTCTCCACCACCGTATGACTCTCCGGCCGATTACCGCCTCTGATATCGAGGGCTGGGACTCTCTCGAGGACATCGCCGACTCGTTCGAAAAACGCGGACTGCGACCGAAACCGAACCTAGGTGACGAGAACACGCTCGTGCTCCAACTCGCGGACGACGAATTCATCGAGTTAATCGAAGCCGGTCTCGGTGAGTCGGCGACCGACTTCAAGCCGAAGGACGTCGACCGTCGCCACACTAACCTCGTTGCCACGAACGATTTCGAGAAGTTCACCTTTCTCACCCGAATCCGAACCTTCGGCCAACAGCACGGCCAGATCAAACACCAGAAACTCTCGTTCAGCAGGTCGCAATTCACCGGCGAAGGCGGTGAGAGGAACACTATCCTCCAGAAGCTGAACGAGATCGAGTACGGCTCCTCGGCGGCGATCTACGGCGATCTCTACGACACGCAGCGTATCGTCGAGGAGTTCTACGAGCAGTTCGAGGCCCTCAGGACGGATCTCGTCCAAGAGGTCGCGAACGTGCCGGACGATCGCGGGGACGCCAAGCAACGATACGTCCAAGTGACGCTCGACCGGATGATCTTCCTCTACTTCATTCAGGAGAAGCGTCTGCTCGATCGCGATCCGGAGTACCTCCACGAGCACCACGAGCGGATCGTTGACGAGGGCGGCGATGTCTACGACGAATTCTACCATCCACTCTTTTTCGACCTGCTCGCGGAGGGGAAGCAGAGCCTCGAGTTTGGCAACCTCCCGTACCTCAACGGCGGACTGTTCAGCACGAATCCGATCGAGGAGGAGTTCCCGGAGGCGAGACTCGGCAGCACTGCCGAGGAGACGAACGAGCTGTTCGGTCGGATCCTCGAGTTCCTCTCGGACTGGAACTGGAACGTCGACGAGCGCCTGGACATCGTCGACCCGAAGAATCTCTCGCCCGCGGTGCTGGGTCACATCTTCGAGCAGACGGTCAACCAAAAGGAGATGGGCGCGTACTACACGCCCGAGGAAATTACCGGGTTCATGGCCCGGCGCTCGATCCACCCATACCTCCTCGATCAGCTGAACGAGGCCGTCGACGCCGAGTACGAGGAGATCGACGAGGTGTTCGGGCTCTCAGCGGTCGACGCCGCCGCGGCGGAGGGGGAGGCCATCGCGGACGGAGGTGCAATCACCCAGCAGGCACCCACCGAGCGCGTCCAGACTGACCACGTCGAGACGCTGTACTTCGACGTCCTGCAGGAGACTCGAGTCCTCGATCCCGCGGTCGGCAGCGGCGCATTCTTGCTCGCAGCCCAGGACGTCCTACTGGACGTCTACCTGCAGTGTCTCGAGTACTTCGAGCAACTCGAAGCGGAGAGCCGGGTTTGGGAGAACCAAACGAGAAACGAACTCGATCGGATTCGCGATGGCAAGGGTGGCAAATCGCTGTATGCCAAGCGCAAGATCATTCTCAATAATCTGTATGGGGTCGACATTGACGATGGGGCGGTCGAAATCTGCAAGCTTCGGTTGTGGCTCTCGATGGTCGCCGACATTGAGGACGAGCCCAGGGAAGTCGAGCCGTTGCCCAACATCGATTTCAACATTCGGCAGGGGAACTCGTTGATCGGCTTCACGGAGGTCCAAGAGGTCGCGAACGAGGAGGGCGACGCCGCGCTGACGAACTACGGCGGCGGCGTCGGTACGAGCGTCAAGGAACTGTACGACGACGTGATCGACGCGATCGAGCGCCACCAGGACGCCACGAGCGGCCAAGAGGCTACCAACGCCCGAAAGCTGGCCGAGTCCCGGATCGACACCCACAGCGAGACGCTAGACGAGAAGGTGCTCGAGCAGTTCCACGAGGCCGGACTCGAGGACGTGGATCTGGCGGATCTCGAGGAGTTTCATCCGTTCCACTGGGTGCTCGAGTTCGCACCCGTGTATCGGGATGGTGGGTTCGACGTGGTGATCGGAAATCCGCCGTGGGACGTACTGAGTCCCAACCGAGACGATTTCTTCTCGAAATACGACGAGCTATTCAGAACATACGGCGCTGAGAAAAAGGATGATATTCAAGAGATGCTACTTGAAGAAAACGACATTAACCATATGTGGGAAAGCTATCAGGAGAATTTGGAACAGCGAGCAAGATATTTCAACAGCAGCCAAGAGTATCAATTACAGTCTCCAAAAGTTGCTGGAAGAACGGTCGCCAGTGAAAATGATCTTTCAGCACTCTTCCTTGAACGTGTGTTCCAAATCGCTTCTTCAACTAGCCATGTTAGCCTCATTCTTCCAGGCTTTGTACTTTCCGGGGCGATTGCCAAGGGGCTTCGGGAATATTTACTCGAAAACACCACTCTAGAAACAATCGCTGGATTTGTGAATAAAGGTATTTTTGCGGAGATTGATGATCGGTACAGATTCGGTATAATGACTTTCAAGAACAGTGGTCAAACAGATGTTATCAGCGGAATTTTTGCGCAGAAAGACACTGATATCCTCCACTCTTTGGAGGAAAAGTCAATTGATATTTCGAGAGAAGTCTTAGCCAGTTATTCCTCTGAGGCAAGAATCTTTCCAGGAATTAGATCTCAAAAAGAGGCAAATGTTTTAGAAAAGCTCCTAAACAACCCGTCACTTGGTGAAGAAATTAAGAATAAATGGGAGGTGAATGTTCTAACGAAAGAATTGCACGAACCATCGGATAATCATCTCTTCACTAATTCGAAGAATGAGGGTGACTACCCAATATATAGCGGAGAGAATTTTTATCAGTTCAATCATGATAATTCATTTTTAGATGATCTTAATCCGCCCCAATACTGGAGTCAGGGCTTAGACGATCCCGAAAACAGTACCAAGAATCGTATCCGGGAGAAGAAATTCAATAAAGGTTCCTTAAAGAAATCAATCTACGAGAACTTTGACGGCCCTTCTACCAGTAAATCGCAGATCCAATTTGTCAATGATTTACTTGAAGAACGTCGAGGAAAGCAACTTCAGGAACAAGATATTCTCTTAGACTGTTCAGATTACCGAATAGCATATCGAGACATTACGAATTCCACTAACGAACGTACGTTAGTTGCTTCGGTGTTGCCACCAGATATAACGTGTCTTCACACTGTCCAGACTATCAAACCATTTAGAATTAATCCTACAGAGGAAAATTTGTCAAACTTCCCACTTCATGATGCATATGAGCGGGAGTTCACTGACAAAGAACTGTTTGTCCATCTCGGGTTACTGAACAGTATTCCTTTCGACTTTCTCATACGGACCAAGGTCGACACCCATATTGTCAAATACAAATTCCTCGAGTCCCAGATGCCCCGCCTCACCGACGGCGACGACTGGTTCCACTACATCTCCGCTCGAGCCGCTCGCCTCAACTGCTACGGCGAGGCGTTCGCCGAGATGCGCGAGCGACTCGGCGGAATCGACCCCGCGACCGAGACGTCCGAGCGCCGGGCACTCCAGGCCGAGATCGACGCCGCGGCGTTCCACGCCTACGGCCTCGAGCGCGAGGACACGGCGTTCGTACTCGAGGACTTCCACCGCGTCGAGAACCCCCGGCTGATGGACGAGGCCTATTTCGACATGGTGCTCGAGAAATACGACGAACTCGACGAAGCAGGGCCGATGGAGTAATCGAGACGAATGGTTTCAAACGCCCAGATCGGCGAACTCATCGTCGGCGCGTACCACAAAGTCGTCACCGACGCCGAGGTCGTCAGCTACAACTCGAGGTCGAAGGAGGACGGCGAGCAGATGGAGATCGACGTCGTCGCGATCGACTCGAGCGATGGCACCCAGACCGTCTACGCCTGCGAGGTAGTCACCCACCTGAACGGGAAGTTGTACTCCGGAACGCCCGACACCGACAACTGGTCCAGTTTCGGAAACGAGAGCTACCAGTACTCCCTCGAGAAGCTCGAAACGAAGTTCCGATCCGACCACGGCTACGTGACCAGGGTATTCGACGATGCCGACGAGTACGTCTTCCAGCTCTGGGCACCCTACGTCGTCGACGGGATTCTAACCGACGGGCTCGAGGTGCTGTCCAGCGAGTTCCAAGCTGAGCACGGCGAGTCCATCGAGTTCGTGATCAACGAGACGTACACCGAGTGCGTCAACGAGCTTCGGACGCTCGCGGCCGACGAGACGAAAGCCTACGGCGAGCCGGCGTTCCGGTTCTTGCAGATCACAGAGCAGTTACGATAGTTCGTACTGCCTGAACGCCTCACTCACTGCGTGTCGTAGTGGTAGTACCGATTTGGTTTCGTTGCCGGATGTAGTGAGAATGTGGTTGGAGTGATCCGTCCGTAGGCACGTGTAGGTACGTGCCGTCATACTGCTTCAACTCGTCGTAGCCCTGTAGCTCAGGGTACTCTCGAAGGCGGATTTCGTAATCCGTGTCGATCTCGAACCATCCATTGGTGAACGCCCAGTGATGGCGAGAACAAAGTCCAAGTCCGTTTTGGAGTACGGCTGGTCCATCGTGTTCCTTCGGGAGGATACGTGCAGCTTCTAAATCCGGGCTTCCATCGGGAGACTCGAGCAGATCGCCACAGATGGAACACTTCTGATAGATGTTGCGTATCCCACGTCTGAACGCGGCTTCGAGCGTTCCGTGATTTATCTCTCCGAGACTGGAGTTCGATTCAGTTCGAGGAATGTCTTTCGGAGTGATCTGGAACAGGGAGTCTATTACGTCTTGAGGCGAAGAGCGATCGTCGACAGTGCTGTTTGGCGAGCTGGGAGTTTCCGACTCCGAAGACTCACAATGACGCGCGTACGACTCGAAGTCCCCGTACGTGTTTACAAACGGCTTTAGCGCCTCTTCATCCAACCACTGTATCGGCTCATCAGTTCGTTCCGACCCGATCTCTTCGAGGAGAACTTCCACCTGGATATCGATCTCCTGTACCTCCCCACCAATCACCAGGTACGGCCACGGCCGATCTATCCCGTTGCTTCGTACCCCGTTTTCGTATTCGACCCACAACTCGGTCATAACGTCGGTATTCTCGAGTTTTTCGACGATTGGAACGTAGTGAGTGAGGGTGCCTGCTTGTGTACTGAATATCAACCCATCACGTTCGGACAGGGTTCGCCACAAATCCTGGGTTTCTCGAGGGAAGCCCCAGACCGGTCTGGTACCAGTCTGGCCTCCCGCTGTGACGGGGAGTTCATCCACGTCGACTACCGTAGAAACGGAACTATCGAAGCAGTAATTCAGTACACTATCGTCGTGAGTCCGTATCACGACCAGATTCTGAAACTCAGCGCTTGGAGTAGCTCCCTCTTCTAACAGTTCGTCGACGATCCTCCGTCCAATTTCTTTCCACGATGGTTGGTGGTCCTTGATCGCCATCTTGATTCCGTGGGCATCACGGTATTCCAGTACGTGGAGATTGTGTTGGAAGAACCGACGAAGAACCAACTCGGGTGGGTGTTCCTCGTGTATATAATACATGGCATCTGCAGGTTGTGTAGATCCGGAGTTCATATCGAACTTCCATACCCCGAGCTGACGATCTTTAGTACTCCGTCCCTGTGGTAACTCGGAGGAAGGGGTTGGTCCGTTGCTCCGTAACTTTTCGATGTTCGCGGATCCTTGCTTTTCTTCGGGCGTTTCTACCGAACTAAATCGGTACTGTTTCTCGTCAGGGTCTATCTCGGCTTCCTCGAGGGCGCGAATGTACGACTCGAACTCTTCGTCGTAGAGTGTATACGGGTATTGGCCGTGTTCATCGATGTCAGCACGTCGTGGTGGGCGTTCTGTTATTTCGTTAACTTTCTGTAGTTCAGTTACTAGCGCGTCCCGATCAACATCCGGTGTCACTCCGTGAGTCGGCTGAATATCTGCCGCTCGTAACGCGTCGTGCCACGTCCCGAACTCTTGTTTGTAATGATGAGGAGAATGTGGACCGTCATTTCTCATTCCACGAACAGTCGGAACGCCGTCTACTTCCTCCGCAAATGACTGTAGATCTTCAATCAAACGTTCCTTCGTGGGTATTGTGTCCATTACAGTTACGAGTGTTATCTAGTCATAATAAACTTGGCTAGAGAGGAAGCACTCACGATATCGCAGATACTCGCCGGTTCTCAGGGAAGCGTCACTCTCATTTCGTCCTCTAAGTAGCAGCTTTCTATATAGTGCGCTCGAGATGAGGATCCAATGAGCGGATTTGGTGATCTCGAGCAACGCGATTTGACTGACCACTGGCCGGACGAGGAGGCCGACTTCACCCCCTGGCTCGCCGAGAACGTCGACCACTTGGAGGATGTCCTCGGGCTCAACCTCGAAGTCGTCGACACCGAACGGTGGGTCGGAAAGTACCGACTGGACTTACTAGCTCGAGACGAGGACACCGACCGCGAGGTCGTCGTCGAGAACCAGCTCCGGAGCTCCGATCACGCCCACCTAGGGAAGTCGATCGCCTACGCGTCGGGCGTCGAGGGTGACGTCGTCGTCTGGGTTGCCGAGAGTTTCGACGACGAACACGTCGACGCGGTCCAGTGGCTCAACGACAACACGCGCGAGGGCGTCGACTTCTTCGCGATCAGGCTCGAGGTGTGGCAGATCGGGGACTCGCCGCCCGCGGTCAAACTCAACCCCATTGAGGAGCCGAGCGCCTGGAAAGACTCGCTCAAACAGAGCGATGAGCTCACCGAGACGCAGGCGCTTCGCCTCGAGTTCTGGACGACGGTGCGCAACGAGATTCAGGCCCAGCAGACGCCGCTCTCGGCCCGGAAGCCTTCGAAGAGCAGCTGGTACGGCCAGCCCGTGGGAACCCAGGACGTGAAGATGCGGTTCTGGCTCCACGTTCGCGACGACTGGATCGACACGCGAATCGTCGTCAAGGACGACGCGATTTACGATTCCCTCGAAGCGGAGCGCGAAACTATCGACGATGAGCTCGGGCAAGCCGCCGAGTGGCTCCCCCCGGACGAAGAGCGAAAAGACGGCATCGTGATGGTCAAGCGAGACGCTGACCTCGGCGACGACGAACGGTGGGTGGAGTACGTCGATTGGTTCCTCGAGATGGGGGAGCGATTCAGGGACGTATTCGCAAGTCGCGTTAGCTGAGCACGTCTCCGTCCAACTATCCGGTCGGGTAAGAAGTCCACTCGCGGCGGCATAGCTGTCGACTCAATCGGTAATCTGAAAGTCCGAATCCACGGGGCTACCATATAGTCGTCAATGTTACTGGCGACGCGCTTGCATCGCTCTTCGAGTCATCACCACTCGGCGACGACTGGCAAATATATCTGAGGGAGTCGATCTGTGAGTGGTGTGTAACGACGAAACGAGATCGAACTGATCTCCCCCTCCGAACGAATCGTTATCGACTTTCCAGTTGATCGAACTACGATCCGATGACGCCCCAGCACACCAATCGAGCGCGAACTTCGCTCTCGCCGACGAGCGTATCCTGATACTCGGTCGATCCGTCGACGTACTCCTCGAGAAACGCCTCGAGCGTCCCCAGAAACTCCTCGACGGGCCACTCGGTGAGTGCGTCGTACTCGGCGTCGTCGCGGAACTTTTCGCGGAGTACGCGGTCCTCGTCGGTATTTTTGAGACCGACGTCGCTCAGTCGGCCGCGAAGTTCGCGAGAGCGATCCTCGATAGTGTCGTACTCTCCGCTCGGATCCGGATCGTCACCCCGTCTCGGCTCGACGTACTGCTGGCAGAAGCTGATGAGGGTCTCTTGTTCCTTCGAGTGCTGACCACCTTGGAGGTACGCTCCTTCGACCTGGCTGTCGCGAATCTCCTCGAGGCGGGCATCGACGACGTCCTCGATCTGTCCTCGGTCTGTGAGTACGCGGTCGGTTCGATCTTCGTCGGTGATCGGGTCCCCGTCCACCGCCGGCGTCAACCCGAGCATCCGGACGGGTCGTTCCTTCACGTCGTCGCCGAATGGTTTGTAGTAGAAGGCCCTCCGTACCCGTCCGAGTGGCGCGTCGTCCTCCTCGTCGAACCAAAGGTGCGCGAGTCCGAACACACCTGGTCGCGGTCCTCGCTCGTGATCGACCGCGTTCGTATACAGGAATCCCCGCTCACCAACCGGTGAGTCGAAGTACTCCTCGGCGAACTCGAAGTCGTCCGTCGAGAGCCCGAACTCTTCGTTCAGTTCGTGTTTGAGGCGGAACCGTTGGAACGCCCCCTGTTCGTCGCTGCCCGCGTTGCGCAGCAGCGGGTTAACGCTCGTGTCATCGAGCTCGTTGATGTCCTCGACGTCGCGAGACTCTCTGAGCGAGCGCTCGATCTCCTCGACCTCGAGTTCGCCGATCGTTTTCTGCGTTTCGACGCCCGCCTGCTCGAGGATCTGGTCCTCGTTCGGATCGAGGATGTTGTTCTCCTTTCCGACGATAAGGGCGATATCGTTGATCTTCGCCTGCAGTCGTTCCAGCAATTTGATCGCCGCTTCGATGTCTCCGTCGGGGTAGAAGTTGTGGACGTACTTCTCCGCGGTACTCCCGATTCGATCGACTCGGCCGACGCGCTGGACGATTCGCATCGGATTCCACGGTAGGTCGTAGTTCACGACCACATTAACGTCTTGGAGGTTCACGCCCTCGCTCAACGTGTCCGTCGCGACAACGTACTGGAGTTCGCTCTCGTCGGATTCTGCGAGCGTCTGTTGGTAGCCGGACGCCTCGGGTGCGAACCGCTTGACGACCGCTCGCTTGTTCTCGTCGCCGCCTTTCACGACCGCGCTGTTCGCGTCGGTGAGCGGCGACTCGGGGTCCTCTCGGAGCGCTCGATGGACGTACTCCGCGGTCCCCCGGTACTGGGTGAAGACGAGGGTCTTCTTGTCGTACGCGCCGAGGATCTCGGCGAGCCGATCGATCTTCGGATCCCGAAACTTGCGCAGGCTGAAGACCGACTCGTAGAACTCGCGGGTCGCTCCGTCGACGTTACTAAGGTCGTTGTCCGGGTACAAGACCGGATCCCGTTCCTCTTCGGGCACTTCTGGAAGCGTTCCGGCGCCGTGCTCGTGTAGCCAGCTTCTGGTTTCGACGGCGTGATCGCTGACGTCGCCAGCGTCGTGGGCGACGTCGCCGATGAACTGCGACAGGAAGTACGCGAGCAGCGTCAGGTCCTCTCGAATGTATCGCTTCACCTCTCGGACGGTTGCGTCGGCCAGTTCGTCCGGCGCGTCGGTTTCGCCGGCCCGAACGACGCCCGTGTCGAATCCGAACTCCTCTAGGGTCTCCTCGAGATCCGTCGCGGCGTCTTTGCCTTCGACGAAGTCCTCGAGCGTAGAGGCGTTCTCTTCCTCCTGCAGGGACCGGAGTGCGTCGATGTCCTCGTCCTCGGGAAGGCCGTCGAGCAGGCCGAGGAGCCGACGTTCGCTCTCGTGTAGCGTCTCGAGGGACTGGACGAACGCGTACGTCGAGGACTCGAGTCGCTTGAGCAGGTTGAGCTTGTACAGCGCCTTCAGCGTGCTCCCGCCTTGCGGGTTCTTGATCGTGATGTGTGGGAGGTGAAGCGCGTCCATCACGTCCGGAAGCATTCGATAGATGGGCTGGTAGGCAGTGGGCAGCGAGTACTCTTCCTTGGAGAGTCTCGGCGGCTCGAAACTCATCTCGAACTCTTCACCGTCCTGAACCTCGTCCTTGACGTGTTTTCGCGTCCGAAGGACCATCACTTCGTTTAGGATGTCCGATATTTCGAGCGCGCGGCGTTGCAGTTGCTCGGTGATTCGACGTTCCGTCTCCTCGTCGGCCTCCTCGTTCCCGGCGACGATTCGCTTTCGCTGGTCGGCGAGATCGATGTACTCAGCGAACGCGTCGAAGTCGAGACTGGACTTGTTTCGCAACTCCTCTTTGCTTGTGAACAGGCTGATGAGGTTCCGCAGGTCCGTCGCGGAGTTGTTGATCGGGGTCGCTGTCAGCATGATCATCGTCTTGCCACGGAGCTGCCGGAGGTTGGCGTGTCTGCGCGTTCCCTTGTAATCGTCGTCGTGGCTCGGATTCGGCCGCCATTTGCCGGAGTTCCGAAAGCGGTGGGCCTCGTCGATAAGTACCACGTCGAACGCCTCGCGCAGTTTCTGCACCTCCTCGTACGATCGGTTCTGGAAGTCGGATATACTGATGACCTCGAGGTGCGCGCCGTCGACCTCGAGACCGAAGAACGGGTCGCCGTCCTCGTCTGTTTCGTTCTGGAGCAGATGTTCCCACTGATCCGTGAGGTTCGCGGGAACGATCAGGAGACAGCTGTCTCCTCGGTGTCGGTAGTCGTAGAGGAGTTCCGAACCGATGAACGACTTCCCAAGACCGACACTGTCGCTGATGATACAGCCGTTGTACGTGGAGAGCTTCTCTTTCGCGCTCTCGTACCCGAGCCGCTGAAAGTGATAGAGCGGACTGTCTCGGCTGCTGACGTTTCCGCCGAGTTCGTCGTACGCGAGGAGCTTGTAGAGTTCGAAGGGCTCGAGATAGGTCCCGAGTTCGCCTTCGTCCTGGTCGCTTTCCGATTCGGCTCGCTGCTTCTCTCGCCACTCTTGGTACTTGTCACTGGTCTCGATGACCTCGACGATGTCCTCGCTGAACTCCTCGGCGTTTGCCCACTGGTTGTCATACCACTCCTCGAACGCTTCCGCCTCCCGTCGATCCTGACTCGTCATGTTCAACTCGACGTTCCTTCGCTGCCCGCTTGCTGAAAAATTCGAGGATCCGACGATGGTTACCGCTCCGCGTTTGTCCTCTTCGTGGTCCTTCGCCCGTTCGGAATCTGGTGGCGCTCTGAAACACGCACCCTTCGCGTGGAAGTAGCCATCTTCCGGGACTCGCACTCGGACGTCGATGAGGTCGTTCGCGATGAAGTCCCGAAGCCGATCGAGACGTTCGATTTGAGCGCGGTTTAGGCCCTCGATGTCCTCCTGGAGTTCTTCTCTGAACTGCTCGCGTAACGAGAATCCTTCCTCGATCTCCGAAGCAGTCCGGCGGTCCGTCTTTCGTCCCATCAGAACCCGCATCGGTGAGCGGCCGAGCGTCTCGGGATCGGCTAACTGGTCGAGGTCCTCCGAAACCAGATCGAAGCCGGACAGGTAGAAGTAGCCTGTCGAAATACGGATCTCTTCACTCAATGGGACGACCTTCCTGTACGTCTCCTCGAGTGTCGAATCAGTATTGTCGACGATCGGATCCAGCGAGAGCATTTGCTGCTACTCTCTCTAAACCCCAACCCGATAAAACATTCCGCAAACTCAATGTGTGGTAGATGCGAGCGCTACATTCTCACAAAATGACGAGTTTCCTTATCCGGAATCCAGATGGCGTCTGGCTACATTCGTGGTTCGAACGAAGTGTACAATCGGACTGTCATCACGAATTAGAGAACATGGCGAATACTAACGAAATGGGAACTAACGACCCCGTTCGTAAATCGGTAGGAACCGTTCTAACTCCGAGTGGGTTGGGGCAGATTTGAACTCCGCCGAGACGTGCTCGCTTCGCTGCGCGCGGCTCGTCTAGTTCAAATCTACCCGTTTCCATTTCTCGAGCGACGGACTCGTCGCGCCGCTCCTCGTCGGTTGTCGCTCGAGAAATGGGTTGGGGCAGATTTGAACTGCCGACTTCCTCCGTGTGAAGGAGGTATCATAACCGGACTAGATCACCAACCCGCAGCCGATTATATCGCTGGGTCAAACTTAAGACTTCCTTTCAGCGGCCAGCGAACGGCTCACCCTCGAGCCCACCACCGCTCCCCGCGAGTCCACGCTCAATACTCCGGCGACTCCTCGGGTGTCTCGTCTCGAGCGTTGACGACTCGCCCGAACGTGAACAGGCCGTCGGAGAGTCGGTTCAGGTACTGGACGGCCTGCTCGTTGATCTCCTCCTCGCTGGCGAGTGCGACGGCGCGGCGTTCGGCGCGTCGACAGACCGTTCTGGCGTGGTGGAGCTTCGCTCCGTGTTCGCTGCCGGTCGGGAGGATGAACGAGGTGAGTGGCTCGAGTTCGTCGTCGGAAGCGTCGATCCAGTCTTCGACGGTTTCGATGTGTTCCGTGCGGATGGCCGGGTCCTCCTCGTCGGGATCCGGGTTCGCGAAGTCAGCTTGAACGACGTGGAGGTGGTTCTGGACGGTTCGCAATTGGTCGTCGATGTCGTCGTAGCCGGTGGGCCGAATCGTTCCGATGAGCGCGTTGAGTTCGTCGACGGTACCGTAGGCTTCGATGCGTGCGCTGGTCTTCGAGACGCGGGTCATGTCACGAAGATCGGTCTGTCCGTCGTCCCCGCGGCCGGTGTAAATAGACATACGCGAGTCGACGGCTGGGGGCCACTTAACTGCTGTCGGGGTGGCAAATAGTCCACCACAGGCGACCCTACTCGAGCCGGTCGCCGCGCCCCCTGTCACGACGAGGAGAGTGTGCCCAACCGGTACGTTAAACAGATGTCGTGCACAAGTCGCTCGTATGGCCATGGAACTCGATCACTACTGTCCGGACTGTGACGGAGAGCAGACCTTCTACCGTGCGGCGAGTACGAAAGTTCACCTCGGTGAGAAGGTCAAGTGGCACTGTCCGAACTGCGACTACGGCTTCGTGCGAATCGGCGACAACGGGACGGCTGTCGACTCGAGTGCGACGTAAGGTCCGGTCGCCCACCCCAACCGACCCGTTTCTACCCGAGTGGACGCCCCGACGACGGGAAACAGTACAAACGTACTTCTGACCCCTGTTCGTGAAGTGAGGTATGCAAGGACGGAGGCTCGCGACGACGGACGAGATCATCGCGATCGTGAGTCCCGACAGCGACGAGCCCCTCGAGACGCTCACCGCGTGGACGGAGCAAAGCGGGATCGAACTGACGACGGTCGACGTCGGAGACGACATCGGAGACGTCTACGACGAGAGCCGCGCGACCCTCGGCGTGACGCTCGGCGGCGATGGCACCTTTCTCGAGGGCATCAAGACGTTCGCCCCGCGGAAGATTCCACAGTTAGGCGTCAACACGGGGACGCTCGCGTTTCTGGCTCGAGTCGAACCCGAAGACCTCGAGGACGCACTCGAGGAGGTCCTTCGGGGTCGAGCCGCAGTCGACAGCCGCCAGCAGGTGTACGTGAATGCGCCGGGCGTCGAGGCGACGGGGATCAACGACGTGATGATCCAGCAGGTCCCGCCCGACGATCCGATCGATCGAAAAGTGACTCGTCTGGACGTCTACGCGGACGACGAGTACGTCGGCGAGTTCGAGGGGACCGGACTCGCCGTCTCGACGCCGACCGGTTCGACTGGCATCTCGCTCTCTGCGAACGGACCCGTCCACTATCCGGTGAACAACCACACGCTCCAACTCGTCCCCCTCCACACCCACAAACTGGGCGTCCGGCCGATCGTCGTCTCCCCCGAGACGGAGTTGCGAATTATCTCACGGGGGGGTGCGAACCTGCTCGTCGACGGCGGACGCGCACAGACACTTCTCGAGGTCGGCGACGAGGTGGTCGTCACGGGGGCGGACACACTCGCACACGTCGTCAGAACCAGCTACGACGATCACTTTTTCACTGCGATTACGAAGAAACTCGGCTGGGATGTCCGAGACGCGGACGTCCCCCGCGACAAAAAACGCGAGGCTCCAGCAGCGACGTCCCCGCCGATCGACGCGACTGACTCGAGTCGAACGTCGATCCGCGCTCGGCACGACTCGGCCGCCGGTGATGGCAGCCGCTCCGACGAGGCCGCCGGGACCGTCGAACGCGCGCTCACGGTCGCGACGGAAGCGGCGCAGGCTGCCGGCGAACCCCTGCGCGAACTCCACGGACAGGTCGAGTCGATCGACCACAAGACGGACAAATCGGATATTGCCACCGAAGCCGACCATCAGGCGGATCGAATTATCTCGACGGTCATCGACAACGAGTTTCCAGAGCACGGTCTCTTTTCAGAGGAGGGGACCCGCGACCGAAGTGGCGACTCGAACTACACGTGGGTCGTCGACCCGCTCGACGGCACCGGAAACTTCGCGCACGGGAATCCAAACTACTCGATTTCGGTCGCACTGATAGACCACGATAGGCCAGTTCTGGGCGTCGTCTACGTCCCGGAGACCGACGAACTCTTTACCGGTATCGCCGGCCAAGGTGCCTGGCGAGACGGCGACCCGATCGAGACGACCGACCGCGACCGCCTCGACGAGAGCATGCTCATTTCGGGATACGACCCCGATGGGAGCTTTCTTTCCCACTTTTACCAGGAATCGCGCGGCGTCCGGCGACTCGGCTCCGCGGCGCTCAACCTCTGTTACCTCGCGAGCGCCAGCGCGGACGCCGTCTGGGAGCACGACACCTATCCGTGGGATATCGCCGCCGGTCTCGTCATCGCTCGAGAGGCGGGCGCGACGATAACTGACCAGTCGGGCGAACGGTTCGAGTTCGACTTCGACACTGAAGCCAGGGCGGCACTGCTCGGTTCGAACGGTTCCTTACACCCCGCGTTGCTCGAGCACCTCGGCGACGGATTGCAGTCGTCTTCGCGGTCACAATCGTCGCGATAGCGTAGACACGACGTCTAACACAGTTCACTCGAGAAGGGGGCCGTTGCTCGCGAAAATTGTGGCGAGCGTTAGCGCTCGTCTGCGTCGTCGAGTGCGTGCCACGAGAGTCGCGGACTCCGCGCCGCGGCTGTCTGGTCGATCCGCCGGGCCGTGGTTCGGTCGGGGGCAGCCTCGAGCGTCGCGTCGTCTTCGTCGACGACGGCGTTGAACGCGGCGGCGAGTCGATCTAACGTGTCCTTGCTCTCGATTTCCGTCGGCTCGGTCATCAGCGCCTCGGGGACGATTTCGGGCCACTTGGTCGTCGGCGGGTGGACACCGTAGTCGAGCATTCGTTTCGCGACGTCCGCTGCGTCCTGGTCGCCCGCGCTGGCGACGAACTCGTGGTGGAACGGCTCGTAGGGCACGTCGTACTCGATCTGACTCGCGAGGTAGTTCGCGTTGAGCACCGCCTTCGCGCTGGCGTCCGTCAGTCCCTCGTCGCCGAGACGCGCGATGTACGCGAATGCCTTGACGAGTACGAGCCAGTTGCCCTGATAGCCGTGGACGTGGCCGATCGTTTGCTCGGGATCGAACAGTTCGTACGTCGATTCGTCGCCCTCGCCGTCCTCGTCAGCCTCGCGCACTCGAGGCGCGGGCAGGAACGGGGCCAACTCATCGACGACGCCGACCGGGCCGGCACCGGGACCGCCGCCACCGTGGGGCGTCGCGAACGTCTTGTGGACGTTGTAGTGCATCACGTCGAATCCCATGTCGCCCGGCCGTGCCCGGCCGAGGAGGGCGTTGAGGTTCGCGCCGTCGTAGTAGAGCAACCCACCCACGTCGTGGACCATCTCCGCGATCTCCTCGATGTCGCGCTCGAAGAGGCCGAGCGTGTTCGGGTTCGTGAGCATGAGCGCCGCCGTGTTCTCCGAAAGGGCCGCCTCGAGCGCATCCAGATCCACGCGGCCGTCGTCGTCACTCGGCAGGGAGACCACGTCGTAGCCCCCGAGTGCTGCGGTCGCGAAGTTCGTTCCGTGTGCGCTCTCGGGGACGATGACCTCGTCGCGGTGGCCCTCGCCGTTGTGCTCGTGGTAGGCCGCGGCGACGCGGATGCCGACGAACTCGCCGGCGGCACCGGCCGGCGGCTGGAGCGTGACGGCGTCCATGCCACCGATCCGACCGAGGTAGTCCTGTAGCCGGTAGAGAACCTCGAGCGTGCCCTGAATCGACCGCTCTGACCGGTCGGGGTGGACGGCACCCGAGGGCAGCGCCGCCACGTCTTCGGTGAACTTGGGGTTGTACTTCATCGTACACGAGCCAAGCGGATAGGGGCCGCTGTCGATGCCGTAGATCATCTGTGAGAGGCGCGTGTAGTGGCGAGCGAGTTCCGGCTCGGAGAGTTCGGGCAACTCGAGTGAGTCACGCGTCAGGTCGTCGGGGAGCGGCGAGTCCGCGCTCGCTCCGTCGTCGCTCCCGTCCGCATCCGAACCCGTGTCGCCGATGTCGACTCGAGTCAGATCCTTTTCGGAGAGCAACGGCTCGTACTGGCCGTCCTCGACGTAGCGCGCCTGGTCGTAGCGAACTTGTTCCGCCCCCTCGAGCGACTCCTCCGCGCGGTCGCTCATCGTGCCACCTCCTCGAGCGCCGCGGCGAACGAGTCGAGTTGGTCGTCGGAGACGCCCGCGACACAAAGCTGGATTTCGTGGTCGCCGACGACGTGGACGGCGAAGCCTCGGTCCTCGAGGTCGGCCGCGAGGACGTTCGCGGGCTGGTCGGTCCGCGCGACGAACTCGCGAATGTGGTGGCGGTCGTGAATCGGCGCGTCGACGCCGGGAATCTCGTCGATTCGGTTCGCGAGATCCGTCGCTCGAGTGACGCCGCGGTTGGCGAGATCGACCATGCCGTTGGGACCGAGCGAGGCCGCGTGCATCGCCGTGCGGAGTGCGACCCACGCCTGATTCGTGCAGATGTTACTCGTCGCTCGCTCGCGGCGGATGTGCTGTTCGCGCGTCTGGAGGGTGAGCGTGAACGCCCGGCGGTCGGTCGCGTCCTCGCTGACGCCGACCAGTCGGCCGGGAACCTGCCGGAGGTACTCCTCGCGACACGCGAAGAGCCCGAGTCCCATTCCATAGCTCGTCGGCAGGCCGAGGACGCTCGCGTCGCCGATGACGACGTCGGCACCGACGTCGGCGGGGCGCTTGAGGACGGAGAGGGCGACGGGATCGGAGCCGAGGACGAACAGCGCGTCGACCTCGCCCGCGAGCGAGCCGATGGACTCGAGGCGTTCCTCGATCGTTCCGCGGATCGTCGGGTTCTCCGCGTACACCATGACGACCTCGTCGTCGACCTGTTCTTCGAGAGCGCCGACGTCGACCGTTCCGTCGGCCGTCGCGTACGCCTCGACTGCGAGATCGGTGCCGGCGACGTAGTTCTCGAGCGTCGAACGCCGGCCCTCGAGTAACTGGTCGGGAACGAGCACGCGATGGCCGCTGGTAGAGCGGACGCGCTCGGCGAGCGTCGCGGCTTCCCCGAGTGCCGTCGCGGCGTCGTACATCGAGCAGTTGGCGATTTCGAGGCCGGTCAACTCGACGAGCAGCGACTGGAACTCGAAGAGCGCCTGCAGAAAGCCCTGGGAGACCTCCGGTTGATACTGCGTGTAAGAGGTCAGAAACTCCGAGCGATCCGCGAGGTGATCGACGAGCGACGGGACGTAGTAGCCGTAATGCCCGCGGCCGAGCAGTTCCGTTAGGTCGTCGTTTTGTGCCAACGTCGAGCGAACGAGTCGTCTCGTTTCCTGTTCCGATCGAGACGCGATGTCGAACTCGCCGTCGAACCGGACGGTCTCCGGAATATCGAAGAGTTCAGCTTCCGAGTCGACTCCGACGGCCTCGAGCATTGCAGACTGTTCCGCGTCCGTATGGGGAGCGTACGGACTCCCCGTTGCGTGTGATCCATCCATTGTTAGTTGTGGCCCCGGTCGACCGTCTGGCGTGAGTGTCGGTCAGCAAACCCCTCACTTCTCCCACATGAGTGTGGATGGTCGACTCGAGACATGATATCTGGCACTTACGCGCACGGGGTAATGAACGCACCTCTTCGATGAGACTGGAAGTGTGTAGAAACCAACGACAGTCCGGTGCAGTAGCTGTCACTGTTCTATCAGACCCGATCGCATTCGGTCTCGCTCAATAGTTCTCGAGGCTCGCCTCGACTCGCAACTCGAGCCCTTTCTCGGCTATCGATCGTTGCCGTCGCGAGGTTCGTCCTCGGCGAGGTCGATCGCGTCGCTTTCGTCATCGCTGTCACCGTCATCATCGTTTTCGTCGTCGCTCTCGCTCGCATCGTCGCCTTCGTCACCATCACCATCGTCCGGTTGTCTCTCCGATGGTGCCTGTGAACCGGCCGATTCCACTCGAGTATCGGCATCGGCCGGTGTCGCGTCTTCGATCACCGCTCTGACTCCTGTCTGTGCGGACGTATCGACGGCCGGGTCCGCGGCTGGCCGATCGCTTCCGGGCCCGATCGGCGGTTTCAATTCGGCGGTCTGTTCTCGAGCGAAGACGTCCAGTGTGACTTTCGCGCCGCCGAGGATCACGGGGCCGACGAACAATCCGACTGCGCCGAAGATGATGATCCCTCCAAAGATACCGACGACGATGATCGCGGAGTTGAACGCGCTCGTTCGGCCGATGAGCGCCGGTCGAAGGTAGGTGTCCGAGGCGCTAACGATCGAGCCGTAGATGACGAGCGCACCGGCACCGACGAAATCGCCGACCACGAGGAGGTAGAGTGCGACCGGCACCCAGACACCGAACGCGCCGACGAGTGGCAAGAGTGCGAGGACGAACGTCGCGACCGTCAAGAAGACGACAGCTGGAAGGCCAAGCACGGCCAACCCGATGCCGAGTGCGAGGGCCTGAATCGCGGCAACTAGAACGTTTCCGACAACCGACGCCCACATGAGCCGATCCAGTTCCGTCAGCAGTTCCTCTTGGATCTCTGCCTCGATAGGGAGCACCTGTTGTATCCACACAACGAGTCGATCCCCATCACGGAGCAGTGCAAAGAGCACGAACAGCGTGACCGTCAACCCGATGAGCAATCCTGGCAGCCCACTGACGAGTTCGATCCCACTCGTCGCGAGCCCCTGTGCGGCCGTCCCGATCGGCTCTTGATACGTTTCGTAGAGATCGCTCAGGTCGATGACGTACCCCGTCGCCTCGAGTCGCTGTTCGATGTCTGCCATCCCGAGTGTTCCCTCCTGGATGGCCGTGAGCAACTGGAGTGCCTCCCGAAGGGCAATCGCGAGGACGTACATCACCGGCAGGAGAATAACGAGGATGGCGACAGCGACGAGCACGAGCGCGGCCGTCATCGAGCGCACGTACTGCTCGAGGCGACGCTGGGCCGGCATGAGAACGTACGCGAGCACGATGGCGAGGAGAACGTACTGGAGATACGGAAGGATAATCAAAACCGCAAGGGCGGTGCTGAGGATCGTGAGTAGGCTCAATCCGGGGCGTTCGGAGAACCACCGGGACGGCGTGGATCGATCGGACATAGCCCACCCTACGAGGTCACGACAAATTACTGCAGTGACTGTTCTGTCGCAACGAGTCACCTACCCCTCGAGCAACGCTCTCGAGGAGTTCGTCACGACGAGGAGACTGCTCAGCCCCATCGCGATCGCCGCGAACAGGGGGTTGAGCAGGCCTGTCACCGCGAGCGGGATCGCGATGCCGTTGTAGCAGAAGGCCCAGCCGATGTTCCCCTTCACGCGACGGTCTGTCGCCTGCGCCAACTCGAAGACGGTCTCGACGGACGAGAGCGCGTCGTCGACGAGGGCGACGTCCGCCGCGTCGGCGGCCATCGCCGTTCCGCCGCCGAGGGCGATGCCGAGGTCCGCCGCGGCGAGCGCGGGTGCGTCGTTCGTCCCGTCGCCGACCATCACCGTGTCGCCCGTCGCGGAGAGTCGGTCGACGGTCTCGGCTTTCCCCTCCGGTGGAACGCCGGCGAACACCTGGTCGACGGCCGCGTGCTCGCGGAACCGACTCGCCGCCTGCGCGTCGTCACCGGTGAGGACGACCACGTCGGCGTCGGCGTCCGAAATCGCCGTGAGCGTCTCCTCCCAGCCCTCGCGAAGGTCGTCGCCGACGACGACGACCCCCTCTGCCCGACCATCGCGACCGACGGCGACCGGGACGCGTCCGGTTTCACGGCCCGCCGCGACCCGGTCGGAGATTTCGTCAGGAACCGTCCAGCCCCGGTCGCGGAACAGATCCGGATGGCCGACGACGACCTCTTCGCCGTCGACGACCCCCGAAACGCCCTTCCGATGACTCTCGAAAGAGTCGACGCGTTCGGCACTGGCGTCCGCTTCGTCGGCCTCCTGTACTCGCTCGCTGGCCGCGTCGGACTCGACCGCGCCGCCGTCTGGAACCGCGCGTTCGGCGGCGATCGCCGCACCGATCGGGTGAGACGACTGGGCCTCGAGCGTCGCCGCCTGCTCGAGGAGGTCGCCGTCGCAGTCCGTCTCGACGACGGTCATGTCCCCCGTCGTGAGCGTTCCGGTCTTGTCGAAGACGACCGTCTCCGCGCTACGCAGGCGTTCGAAGACGCTGTCGTCGAAGACGACGATCGATCGCTCGAGGGCGTCTCGAATCCCGGCGGCGACGGCCAGCGGAGTTGCGAGGCCGAGCGCGCAGGGACAGGAGACGATCAAGACGGTGAGGCCGACGAGCAACGCGTCCGCGATGCCAGCGCCCGTCAGGAGGTAGATGGTCGTTACGACCACGGAGAGGACCAACACGAGCGGAACGAAGATGGTGGCCAGTTTGTCGGCGAGTTTCTGGATGCCGTGGGTGCCACTCTGGAGGTCCCAGACGAGTTCGCTGATTCGGTCGAGCGTGCTCGTCGCGTCCTCGCCGACCTCGATCGTGAGCGCGCCGTTCGAGACCGTCGATCCGCCGACGACGTCGTGGCCGTCGGTTTTCGTGACGGGCAGCGATTCACCCGTTACGACGGCCTCGTCGACCGCCGCTTCGCCGTCGACGACTCTCCCGTCGATCGGGACGCGTTCGCCGGATCGGACGACGACTCGGTCGCCCGCCTCGAGGTCCTCGAGTGCCACGTCTTCGGTCTCGCCGTGCGCTGTGAGTCGCCGGGCCTCGTCGACCTGCACGGTCGTCAGGTCGGAGAGTCGCTCGGTGGCCTTGCGCTTGATCTCGGACTCGTAGTAGCTCCCGACGGAGACGATGACGATGATCGCGACGGTCACGTCGTAGTAAATGTGGGGGCCGCTAACGGCGATCGAGAGCGTGCTGTAGAGCCACGCGCTGCCCGCCGCGATCGCGACGAGTAAGTCCATGTTCGGCGAGCGCGTCTTCACCGCGACGTACGCGCCCTGCAGAATCGGCTTGCCGGTGATGACAAGAATGATCGTCGTCAGCGCACCGATCATCAGGTAAAACGGCGTCGCGAGGTCGCTCGCGAGCGTCTCCGTGAAGAACTCGGTCGTTCGCTCGTCGTAGAAGAGCCCCCCGAAGTAGGTCGGATAGATGATGATGATGTACTGCAACATCACCATCATCCCCATCATCACGCCGACCGCGATTCGCCCCATCTCCCAGTTGTTCGCGCGACGGCGGCTGATCGAATCCTCGCGGTCGTACGCGCTGTAGCCGAGTCGACTGATCTCCGCTTTCAGATCCTCGACCGACACCCGCTCGGGATCGTGATCGATCCGCGCCGTATCGGTGACGTAACTCGAGCTCGCGTGACTCACGCCGTCGGTGGCCGTCGCGACGGACTCGATGAACGCCTCGCAGGTCGCACAGTACATCCCGTCGACCTCGAGGAACGTCGTCTCGTGATCCGGCGGGACGGACCGTTCCTCGTCGCCTTCCGTGCGAGCCTCGCGAACGTCGTCTGCGTCGACCGTCTCGATGTCGCCGAGGGTCTCGTAAACGTCGCGACAGCCCGCACAACAGAACGCGTTGCCGTCCACGGTGACGCCGCTCTCCTCGACGGGAAGCTCACACAGCGTACAGCCGGTTCGATCTTCGGTGTCGGGTGCGGGTGTCATGTGATCGTCAGTGTGTGGTCATCGATGGTAATCTGAGAGCGTTCGTCAGTGGTGGTCGTGTCCGCCGGTCTCGAGGCCGTCGTAGAACGGCAGCTCCGGGTGTGGGACGTGGATGCCCAGGCTCATCAACCCGTGTGCGAGCAGGATGTACCCGAGGACGACGAACGCGACCCCGAGGAGCCGGTGGACCCGTTGTCGGTGAACGACGCTCACCGAGTCGATAACGGTTCCGTACGCGAACACAGTCGGCACCGTCCCGATCCCGAGCGCGGCGAGTGCGAGCGCCCCGCTCGTCGGCGACCCCGTCGCGAACGCGTAGAGGAACGCCGGGTAGAGGATCGGACAGGGCAACAGCCCGTGGAGCGCCCCGAGGCCGACGATTCCGGGGCCGTTCGCGAGTCGATCGACGTGTTTCGTCAGCCAACCAGTGAGCCGCTCGAGGCCGGGGAGTCGAATTCCGCCGGTCGTCCGCCCGCGCACGTAGTACAGGCCCGTCGCGATGACGAACGCGCCGATGACGAGTCCGACGCCGCCGCGGGTCGCCTCCACGATCGGCGTCAACTCTGCCGTCGTGACGAACAGGAGTCCACCAAGTGCGCCGAACGCTGCTCCCAGAAGCGTGTAGCTCGCCGTTCGACCGAGGTTGAACAGCGCGTGCTGGCGAACCTCGTACGTCGTCAGGTGACTCGAGCGAGTGTCCTGTGGGCTGCCCGCACTCGCGTCGTGCTCCGGGCTCATCCGACCGGCGTACACCGTTACGAGCGGGCCGCACATCCCGATACAGTGTGCACCCGCGAGTATGCCGATCAGCAAGAACAACACGACGTCGACTCCCAGGAGCGTGAGCGGGTCCATAGCTGAGTAGCAATCGCAGTTTCGTACGTCGACCTAGCCACCAGACAGTGTAGTGCGTTTCGCTCGAGCACCGACGTTCGACGATCGTACCCGTACCGTCTGGGCAAAAATGAGCGGCGAACAGATCGATTGACGTCGTACGGGTCGATGTCGACCGCGACGACGATGCTCAGACGCCAGCGACGAGCCGGAGCGCGAGGCCGACGAGAATCAAGATAGGACCCAACGTGATTCCGATCGGTGGTATCGGCACGATCACGAGCACGATCCCGGCGAGGATGACGAGTGTAGAGAGTCGAACCACGTCCGGGGACGACACTATCGGACGGGAAAAGCGCGGTGATACGGCCTGATCGCCTCGAGCGTGAGGACTCGCCGGTCAAACGCCAGCCAGTGGCTCGCTCACGGATGCGAGCACACGCTACGCGGGGCTCGCGGGTTTGTTCGCGAAAGAACGCCGAGAGGGAGATTTGAACTACACCGAGACGGTCCGGGTCGCTCACTCCGTTCGCTTCCCGGGCTGCGACTCGTCTACTTCAAACTCCCCGTTCGCGTTTTCACGACGCAGTGGCTCGCTACGCTCGCCGTGTTGCGTCGTGAAAAGCGCCGAGAGGGAGATTTGAACTCCCGAGTCCGTGAGGACAGTAGATTTCGAATCTACCGCCTTGGCCGGGCTAGGCTATCTCGGCTCACTCGTACGTACCCGCGAGACGTTTTTACCCGTTTCGATTTTTCTCCCCGGATGTGAGTCGGTCTCGTCCTCAAGTCACCCACTGCTACCGAGCACTCGAGACCGAACAGGAAAATCCACACTGAGTCTACTCGAGAATGTCGCCGACGCGACGCGGCTCGCCCTGCAGATTCGGCTGTTCGGCGACGATTTTCAACACTTCGTGGTCCGTCACGTCGTAGTAGGCTTTCTCCGTCGCCTCTTCGATGAGGGCTCGCTCGAGGCGGAATTCGGTGCCTTCGTAGACGACGTCGACGCCGTCTTCGTCGAACGCGAGTGTAGTCATACTCGAGTGTACGGGCCAGGAGTCATAAAAGGGAGACGACTCACCCGCAACTGCGTCCGACGTGCGTCTGACGGCCGACGGACGACGCGCGAGGTTTATTAGGGGATGCCTCCTTTGGGCCGAAGTGTGGCCTTCAGCAGGGATCCCCTCGACGAACTGGTCGTTCCCGACGGGACGGAAGTCAAGGAAGTCGACCTCGTAACCGACGGCGACGTCCTCGTTGGCTCCCGGACCACGATCGAGTTCGGCGTGCGCGGCCGAAACGTCCTCGCCGGCGAGAGCGTCGAGTTCGGCGGCGCGATCGAAGCCGGCGGCGACTGCCGACTCGACATGTGGTGTGACGTCGCCGAAAACGTCCTCGTCGGTCAGGACGCCTATATCGGCGAACGCGTTCACATCAGCGGCGAAATGAAAGTTGCGGGCGACTTAGACATCGGCGACGACGTCGAAATCGAGGAGGGGTTCGAGGCGAACGGCTGGATCGTCATCCGAAACCCCATGCCGACGATCGTATTATTGTTCGTCTACCTCAAGCACCTCCTCCTCGTCGGCGAAGAGGACACCGCCCAGCGACTCGTCTCCGAACTCGTCGACGAAGAGGGGGACGCACAACCCGAGGTCGAACCGCTTGTGATCCCCCGGAACGCGACCGTCAGCGACGACGCCTGGCGCGTCTCCACTCCAGCGACGATCGGCGAGGAGTGTCGCCTCCACGGCAATATCCGCGCCGAAACGATCGACGTCGGAGCGGGAACCACGATTTTCGGTAGCCTCCGGGCTCGAGGTGACGTCACCGTCGGCGGCGACACGCGCATTCACGGCGATCTGACGACTCGGAATGGTGACGTTACCGTCGAAGACGACGGGCGAATTCTCGGCGACGTCTCGTGTGTGGACCTAGAACTCGGCCCTGACGCCGAAGTCGACGGGACGATCCGCGCCGACGGCGAGATCTCGATGGGAACGGCCGAGCGCGACGTCGAATAGCGACTGACGGACCCCGTCGCCGTCTTCCGTTTTTTGGTCGTTCTTCAACATCACGACAACGTTTCGTCCACGGTTTCCACGACAGTCACTCGAGCGTGGATGATCGAACACCGCTACTCGAATTTTCGGTGATTTTCACCCCTATTCTTAATACTGATAATTGCGATAGGTGATACCAGGTATGGGAGTGAAAGACACACACTATAGACGGAGGAGACGATGCGATCGATTGTTCTGACCAAAGGCGTGCCGGACTTCTCGGAGGGGGCCGTCTCGTTCGACGAAGACGGGCACTTAGAGCGGGGCAAGACGCCGACGGTGATGAACCCGAACGACGAGGTGGCCGTCCAGGCCGCACTCCAGACGAAAATCCGCCACGGCGGGCACGTCACCGGAATGAGCATGGGTCCGCCAGGGTACAGCGACGTCCTGAAAGGGGCGATGGAAACGGTGTACACCGACGACAGCTACCTGCTCTCCGACCGAGAACTCGCCGCCTCCGACACGTGGGCGACGGCGATCACGCTCAGCGCGGGCCTCGAGACGTACCAGGAGGAAGTCGCGGACGTCGATCTCGTCTTTGCCGGCTTCAAGACGGCTGACGGCGAGACCGGCCAGACCGGGCCGCAGACGGCGTGGGCGATGGACTGGCCGATCGTGACGCACGTCCTCGCGCTCGACATAGACCCGGAGGAGCGGCGACTGCGCGCGAAGCGACTCGTCGAGGGCGACGTCGACGAGATCGAAACCGTCGAAGCGCCCCTTCCGTGTTTCGTGGTCACCGACCCGGAGTTCGAACCCAGCTACAGAACCGCGTCGCACCGACTGACCCACAAGCGACTCAGGGCGGAGACCACCGAGCGCGCCGCCGACCACGACGAGTACCTGACGACGTGGGATCACGAGGACCTCCACCTCGATCCCGACTACATCGGCCTCGACGGCTCGCCGACCATCGTTTCGTCGGTCGATCCGATTCCGAAGGCTCCCTCCGAGCGCGACGCGACGATGATCGATCCCGACGACGGAGACGAGTTACGCACGGTGCTCGAGGAATTCCAACCCTACGCCGCGGAGGCGGGTGAGTGAGTATGACTGCAATCGACCCCGACGACCACACCGTCGACGAACTGACCGAGGAACTCGAGACGATCGAGGAATCGTCGGAACTCCAGGCGATTCTCGAGGCCGAACAGGCGGGACAAAACCGAGAAACGGCTCGGGAAGCGATTCACGCCAGACTCGAGGCGACCGGCGAGATCGACTCGGACGAAACCGACGGCGTCGAAGAAGGAACTGAGACCGAAGGCGAATACGAGGAGACGAAAGAAGACGTCGGCGAGGAAGCAGACGGCGAGGAAGTCGAAGCGGTGGCGGAGACGGAAGGCGAGGAGCCGGGAGCGTCGGAAGACGAAGACGAGTCCGAACCGGCCGAGGAAACGCGCGACAAGAAGCACGTTCGCGCGCTCGCTGACGGGGAGTACGCCGACATGTGGGTCTTCTGTGAGACGCAACAAGGCGAGTTGCTCGAGGTCTCGCGGGAAATGCTCGGCAAGGCGCGCGGACTGATGGACCAGTTCGAGGAGGAGTACGAGGAAGAACGCGTCGTCGCGTTCCTGATGGGCGACGACTGCGAGAGTCTCGCCGAGGAATGCATCGCTTACGGCGCGGACGTCGCAGTGTATCACGACGACGACCGTCTCGAGCGGTTCCTCCACAAACCCTACACCGAAATCTCGGCCCACATGGCCCGCGGCGAAGGGACCGTCGAGAGTACAGACTGGCGCGAGTACGACAAGCCTCGGTACATCCTGTTCCCGGCGACGAACAACGGGCGGGACCTCTCGGCGAAGGTGCAGGCAGAACTCGATTCGGGCCTCGCCTCCGACTGTTCGGACCTTTTCATCGAGGCAGAGGAGGTCTCGAACCCGGTCAAGACCGGCGAACCCGGCGTGAAGAAGACCTTCGAGAAGGTCTTACACATGAAGCGCCCGGACTTCTCGGGCTTCGAGTACTCGACGATCCTCTGTCTCGACAACCCGAATCGGGAATTCCACCCGCAGGGCGCGTCGATCATCCCGGGGAGCTTCGACCCCATCGAACCCGATTACGATCGGGACGGACTCGTGATCGAACACGACATGGAACTCGCCGACGAGTGGTTCCGCGTCGAGATCACCGAACACGATCAACTCGAGGCCGGCGTCGACCTCACGGGCCACGACGTGGTCGTCTGTCTCGGGCGCGGAATCGCGGACGACCCCACCGAGGGAATGGAACTCGGCCTCGAGCTCGTCGACGCCTTCGGAGACGCCGAACTCGGTATTACGCGGGGGATCGTCACCTCGTCGTACCAGTTCGAGGGCCACGTCGAGCAGTACTCGAAAGAAGAGCGCCAGATCGGCGAAACCGGACAGGTCGTCGCCCCCGAGTTGTACGTCGCAGCGGGCGTCTCCGGGGCCGTCCAGCACAAAGTTGGCATGGACGAATCCGACACGATCGTCGCGATCAACACGGACACGGACGCCCGAATACGGGACTTTTCGGACTACTTCCTCGAGGGCGACCTCTTCGAGGTGCTTCCACGACTCACGGACGCGGTCAAATCGGGCGAAATCGAACTCGAGGCAGTTGCCGACGGTAGCGGAGGTGACGACTGATGAGTGTACGAACGGAGTCGACGACGGCGACGGAGAGCGAGTACGAACACTACGAAGCGATCGTGGTCGGCTGTGGACCTGGCGGTGCCGCAGCGGCGGCCCGGTTGGCAGACCACGGCGTCGAAACGCTCGTCCTCGAACGCGGCACGGAGGCGGGATCGAAGAACGTCTCCGGCGGACTTGTCTACGCCGAGGAGTCGGCCGCCTACACGGCAGACGACCTCTTCGACGGCTTTCGCGAGGCGGCGAGCGAACGCCCCGTCACGGAGTACACGATCCACAACATCGCGGGCAATCGCGTCAAGAGCTACGACCTCACGGATCTCCACGAGCACGACACCGACTGGTGTGACGCCGTGCTCCGCCGAGAGATGGACTCGTGGCTCGAGACCCGCGTCCACGAGAAAACCAGCGAGACGGGTGGGGGCGTGCTCACCGACGTTCGAGTAAACGGTCTCCTCAGGGAGAACAGCGATGGACGCGTCACGCGTCCATCGGACCGTGCGAGCGGGCAGAGCCCGCGAGCAGATGGTGAGATCGTCGGCGTCACCTGCGACGAACTTGAGCCGATCACGGCGGACGTGATCGTGGCCGCCGATGGGGTTAACTCCGAACTCGCTCGCGATGCGGGATTGATGAACTGGGACGAACCGAACGAGTGGTTCCAGGGGGTCAAAGCCGTCGTCGATATGGACCCCGACGCCATCGACAACCGGTTCGGTATCGACGCCGACGAAGGCGCAGCCCACCTGTTTTCGGGCGACCTCTTCTCCGACGTCCGCGGCGGCGGCTTCCTCTACACCAACGAGGACTCGCTGTCGATCGGAACCGTCTTCCACCTCGACAGTCTCGTCGAGGAGCAAGCAGAACCGCACGAACTGCTCGACGCGTTGCTCACCCATCCGCTGCTGGCCCAGTGGCTGGGCGACGAGTACCACGAACGCGAGTACGCGGCGAAACTCGTCCCCGACTCGAAGAAGGTGGCCCATCGGGAACCCTATCGAGACCGACTCGTGCTCGTCGGCGACGCCGCCGGGCAGATGCAAGCCCAGGGGCCGATCATCAAGGGGATGAACCACGCGATCACCGCGGGCGCGCTCGCAGCCGACGCGTTCGTCGTTACGCGGGGCAACTCCCACCCCGAAGCCGCGGGTCGTCGCTACACGCAGATGCTCGAGAAGTCGGGAACGATGGACAAACTCCGCCCCCGTCGCTACGAACTCAGCCGAACCGTCGGCGAACGCGACGCGGTGGCGAGTGCCGTCGACCGCGTGCTCGAGTCGCCCGTCGGCTCGCTCGCCGTCGGCAACCCGATCGCGAAGCGGCTGATGAAACGAGCCTACAACTCTCCGTTCCTCGTGTCGATGTTGCCCGACACGAACACCGGCTACGTGACGCTGCCGACGGTCATCGCCGAAGAACACGGGCGGACGATCCGCTGGGACAACGGCGTCGAACCGCCGACGCTCGAGGAACGAATCGGGGATCTCACCTACGATACGGACGTGGGCAATCCCCACATCGAACTGCTCGACGAGTCCGCGGCCGCGAGCGGTGCTGCAGTGAGTGCCTGTCCAGTCAGCGCACAAGATTTCGGTGCCGGTTGTTATCGCGCCGAGACGGTTCAGACGAACGGCACTGCAGAGACGCTGATCAGCCTCGATACCCAACCGTGTATCGAGTGTGGGACCTGCGCCGTCGTCGCAGACACCGACTGGGAACACCCCCGCGGCGGCAAGGGCGTCGAGTACCGAGAGGGGTAGCCGTGTCTCGCTACGGCCCGCGCATCGCCGCGCTCGAGCGCCAGGCCCTCCGAGACAGCCGTGCGCTCGCGAGACGCGACGGCGAGGACGACCCGGCTGCCGTCGATCCGTCGTCGTATCTGCGGGAAGGTGCCGGCAGAGCGATCTTGCTTTACGTCGACGCTCGAACTGGCGACCGGTTCGTTCACCTCTCACCCGCCGAATTCGAGGCGCTCGAGCGAGCGCTCAATCACTGGCTCGAGTGTTACGCTCGGTGTCACGGCGTCGAATTGGATGCGACATTTTCCGTGCGGAAGGCGGCCGAGTTACTCTTAGACACCCGGAATATCGACGACGTCGCGCAGTTGTTGACTGGCGTCCCGCCTCGAGCGTCACACTCGTAACCAGTTCGGGTGAGAGAGTCAGTGTCGAGTTGTCGGGTTTTATTCCACTAGTCTGGATTATTGTAAAAACACTCGCTGTAGCGAGTCTTATCTTATTTAGTCACTTTTGCCGAGAGAAGGTTGAAGATCAGAAAATATCGAGATATTACTGCTGGTCAGTCAGGGGAAACTAGTGTTACTATTGTTCAATCACGTAGTGTATATCCTTCCTCTGTTTGTATTATATCTCGAAAGATTAATTATGTCAGGGAAACTCGGCCTGAGTATGCGTGACGTTAGTACGGGAGAGAACCCCACACGTGGAATGTCGCGACGATCGTACCTCCAACTCGGTGCTGGGGCGTCTGCGGTGGCGTTAGCTGGGTGCCTTGGGAGTGGAGAGACATTGACCTATCTCAATCGCGGCGGTGCGATACAGGACGCCGAAATAGAGGTGCTCCAAGAGTGGGAAGACGAGAACGATATCGATATCGAGTTCGACGAACAGCCGGACGACACTGACATGATGGAGCAGATGTCGACGGACCCTGGGGGATACGATATCGTGACGCTCTCACCCTACGGATACGCGCTGGATTCCGTCCAGTACGCCGACGAGGATCTGTTGCTCGACATCGACTACGACGAAGTCCCGAATTACACGGAGAACATCCAAGAAGAGTGGCAAGATCAGGAGTTCTTCGGCGACAAAGGACTGTTCTATCACGTCTCCGCCCAGGGAATCGGATACAACACGAACGAAGTCGACGAGATCACCTCCTGGGACGACATCAAAGACCCTGACCTGGAAGGCGAAGTGACGCTGTTTAGCAGCGGCCCAACGCGATTCGGGAACTCGTGTGCAGCGCTGGGTATCGACGTCGCTGACGCGCTCGAGGACGACGACCTCTACGACGAGGTCATGGACGAAATCGAGGAGATGGATCAGTACGTCTACCAGTACTGGGATTCGGGCCAGGACTTCATGGGCGACCTCAGCGAGGAGGAAGCCTACGTCGCCGACGCGTGGGGTGGTCGCGTCGAGACGCTCGCGGAGGACGGCGACCCCGTCGACTACGTCATCCCCGAAGAGGGCTGTATCAGCTGGTCCGTCGCCTTCTCGATTCTCGAGGAGAGCGACATGCACGAAGAGGCCTACGACCTGCTCAACTGGATCTACGAGGAAGAGACGGCCCTCGAGATGGTCGAACACCACTACTACCCGATTCCCCTCGAGGGCGACCACGACGAACTCGAGGGCCGCTTCGAATCTCTCGACGCGGACGACGTGTTGACCTTCGACTGGGAACTCGTCGTCGAAAACATCGAACGGATCGAACAGGATTTCGCCAACATCACCGGATAACCTCCGACAGAGACACTTTCACAATAATGCTCGAAGTAAGCGGATTGACGAAGACCTACGGGTCACTCCTCGCCGTCGACGACCTCTCGTTCAAACTCGAGCAAGGTGAGTTCGCGACCTTGCTCGGACCGAGTGGCTGTGGGAAGAGTACGACACTCCACGCTATCGCTGGCCTTCGCGACGCGACGGACGGGACGGTCTACCTTCGCGGTGAGGACGTGACGGACGTGCCGACGAACGAACGGAACATCGGATTCGTGTTCCAACACTCCGCGTTGTTCCCGCACATGACGGCCCACGAGAACATTACGTACGGGTTGAAGATGCAGGAATTCGAGGGTCGCGATCACGACGAACAGGCCGAGCGATTCCTCGAGATGGTCGAACTCGACGGCCACGGCGATCACAAGCCGACCGAACTCTCCGGCGGACAACAGCGCCGCCTCTCGCTCGCCCGTGCGCTCGCGTACGAACCCGACATTCTGTTGCTCGACGAACCGCTGACCGGGCTCGACCGCGTCCTGCGCGAGACGATGCGAAACGAGATCAAGAAGATCCAACGGGAAGTCGACGTCACGACGTTACACGTCACGCACGATCAGGCCGAAGCCCTCTCGATGTCCGACCGCGTGATCGTGATGAACGAAGGGAAAAAAGAGCAGGAAGGGACGCCCAAGGAACTCTACCGAGATCCAGAGACCGAGTTCGTCGCGGAATTCGTCGGCAAGTCCACGAAGTTCACCGGAGCGCCGGCACAATCGTCGCGTGGACTCGAGGGAGACGGACAGGTAATGGCGTCGGACGCGACTCCCATTAGCGTCGGCGACCTGCAGGTCCACGTCGATACATCGGCCGACTTCGAGGACGGGCAGCGCTCGCTGTACGTTCGTCCGGAAGAGATCACGGTCCTCGAGTCGCCGACGGCGCAATCGGCGAACAGTTTCTCGGCGACGATCACCCACATCGAGTACCTCGGCCACCGAAACGAGATCGAAGCGACCCTCGAGGACGGCACCGTCGTCACCGCCTACGGTGACGCCTCGATAGACCTCGAGGACGGTGACGAGATCGGCATCGAATTCGATCCGGCGGACGTGATCGTGCTATGAGGACGATCAGGCTCGATTCGGTTTCGCTCCCACCAGCGCTCCGCAAACGCGTGTCGGCGCGGACGCTCGTCGGACTCGGAGTCGTGTGGCTCACCGTCTTCTTCATCGTCCCCGTCTTGTACCTCCTCGTCGAGAGTCTCAACTTCGGCGACGGGGCGCTCTTTGCGTACTACGAAACGGCGTTGAGCGGCGTCTACGGCGAAACACTGGTGCGGACGTTCCTGTACGCATTCCTCACGACGGCCATCTGTCTGGTCCTTGGCTACCTGAGCGCGTACTACATCGCGTTCAAGTCGAAACGGGCGATCCTGTTGCTCTCGTTAGTCCTCTTGCCGCTGTGGATCGCGATCATCATCCGGTTCTTCGGGGTTCGGTTGTTCTTCATCTCCTCGGGGCCGGTCCAGCAGGTGTTCGGCACCGACTTCGGGTTTCTGTTCTCTCGCAACGGCGTCATCCTCGGACTCGTCTGTGCGTTGTTGCCCTTCGCGGTCTTACCGATCTACAACTCCCTCCGATCGATCGACGACGAACTGATAAACGCCTCTCACACGCTCGGGGCGAGTCAACTCCAGACGCTTCGAACGGTGATTTTGCCGCTGAGCTACCCCGGAGTCATCGCGGCGACGCTGTTCGTGTTCATTCTCGCCGCCGGGTCGTACCTCGCGCCGTCGTTCCTCGGCAGTTCCGAGAACCTCATGATGGCTAACCGAATCGCCGACGCACAGGGCTACAGCGTACCACTCGCCTCCGCCATGTCCGTCGTGTTTACGGGTGGCCTGTTGATCCTCGTCGGCCTGTTCAACCACTTCGCGAACGTCTCGGAGGTGCTCGGCGACCTATGAACGAACGACTCGAGCGACTCGGACTACTGCCGGTGCTCGGACTCGTCTACGTCCTCCTGTTATTGCCGGTCGTCATCGTCGTGTTGACCTCGTTTACCGTCAGCGAGCAACCGACGATTCCCTACGACGGCGTGACCCTCGAGTGGTACGTCGAACTCCTCTACAACTCGCGAATCTACGATAGCATTATCTCGAGCGTGATCGTCGGCGTTGCCGCATCGCTCCTGGCCGGAGCGATCGGGACGGCGACGGCGTTTGGCTTCGTCAGGAGCGAGATTCCCTACAAGGAGACGCTCGCAACGGTAATGTTGCTCCCGATCATGATCTCGCCGGTCATCATCGGCCTCGCGCTGTTGCGATTCGGCGGCACGGTCGGGATGTCCAGTGGCTACCCCGTCATCATCTTGACGCACACCGTCCTGACGTTCCCGTTCGTCTTCTTGATCGTGCGTTCTCGACTGCTCACCTTCGATACGCAACTCGAGGACGCCTCCCGGACGCTCGGGGCGAGTAACATCGAGACGGTGTGTAACGTCACGTTGCCCCTGCTGGCACCGGCGGTCGCCGCCGGTATGTTGCTGGCGTTCGTGATCTCCTTCGGCGAGTTCACGGCGACGCAGTTCCTCACGGGGGCTGGCTCACAGACCGTGCCGATCTACATCTACAACCAGATTGGAACCGGTCTCAGCCCGGAGATCAGCGCGCTGGCGACGGTGCTGGTCGTCGTCATGATCGCCGCAGGCTACCTCGGCGATCGACTCACCTGAACCCACACCGTCTTCGAAGGAAGGAAATTCGGTACAGACGCGGTCCGTAGATCACCGGATCAGTAGATCAGTTCGTCGTCGTTTTCAACCATGTACACCGTTCGGGCGGCGATATTGACGGAGTGGTCGCCAACGCGCTCGAGATCGCGAATCGTCAGAAGGAGCCGTGAAACGTCCTGCAAGAGCGCTTCGATCTCTTCTGGGGAGTCGAGTTCGCGTTCGATCAGGTCGCGAACGACGATTTCGCTGGCTCGCTCGGCGAAGTGATCGAGATCGTCGTCTCGATCGGCGAGTTCGCGACAGGAGTCGGTATCCTCCACGTCGTAGGCGATCATCGCGTCTTCGACCATCTCGAGCGTCAACTCGCCCATCTCCTGGACGTCGACGTCGGGAAAGAGGTTCTCCTGAGCCTCGAGCGTGTACTCACCGAGGTTGACCGCGAGGTCGGCGATTCGCTCGAGGTCAGTGATGATTTTGAACGACGCGGCGATAAAGCGCAGATCGCTCGCAACGGGTTGTTGAAGCGCCAGCAGGTCGATACACTGCTGTTCTAACTCCAGATACATGCGATTGATCTCGCCGTCACCCTCCATCACTTCTCGAGCGAGCGCTTCGTCTTTCTGCTCGAGGGCATCGAGCCCCATCCGAAGACGCTCCATAACAATCTCACTCATGTAGAGAATATCCTCTCGGAGTTCCGTGAGTTGTTCTTGATACGATTGTCGAGCCATGACTCACGCACCTTTCCGGGCGAAGAAATACCTTGCGCTCACGTCACCGTTTTTCGACAGATCTAGGAGGGTGTCGGTAGGACCTGAACCGATTCGACTGGAACAACTGACGGTTGCAAAAACGATGACGAACGAATCGGGTCTACTCGACGTACCGATACTTTCGTTCGCCCATCCGACCCCACCCATCGAAGACGAACTCCGAATCGGGTGCAGTGAATTCCTCGACGTCGACGTCCATGTCGTGATTGTGGACGTCGTGGACCTCCTCGTAGTCCGCCCAGGAGAGGTCGTAGCGGTCCTCGAGTTGGCTGTCGATATTTAGTGACTCAATCTCCGCTTCCCAGCCGTCCTGGACGATCTCGGAGTGGATTTCGGCTTGGGCACCACTGCCGTAGGAGCCGACGAGGAGTTGCTCCCCCGTCATGTCACGGCCCGCTTCGAGGGCGTGTTTGAGCGCGCTGATTCGGGCGATGTGAACGGAGCCGGTGTACCAGTTGCCGACCTCTCGAGAGAGGGTGAGTGTCGGATCGATTGTCTCCGCGTACCACTCCTGGTAGGCGTCTGTGTCCTTGAGCGCGTCCATGTATTCCCGAAGCGCGTCGTGAAACTCCTCGTCGGTGTCGAACGCCTCGGAACGGGGTTGGCGGCCGATTTCGTCGGCCAAATCGTCTTCGAACGAGGTGTCGCGCGTTATGTGTCGGTACCCGAGCAAGCCGGCTTTGCGGACCATGCCGGGGAACGGCGTGTGGAACGGGATGAACGAGAGGTCGTCGGGGTGAACGTCTCCCGCAACCTGCTCGTAGTCCTGTAACGCTTCGCGCATGCGAGCGAGGTAAACCTGTACCGAGCGTTTGCCGTCGACGGAGGGGAACTGCTGATTCGGCTTGAGGAAGTCCGTTTCGTCCGCAGAGCCGTAGCCCTGCTCGGTCGAGAGCGTGACGAAATCCGGGTCCTCGCTGATGAGCATCGCGACGGCACCCGCACCCTGCGTCGCCTCACCGGCGTCACCGCGTGCGTACAGCGCCGTATCGGTTGCGATGACCAGCGCCGAGCGACCTCGATTCCGGCCCGCGCGGATCCAGTTGTACGCGTCGTCGAGACTCTGCGTCCCAGCGATACAGGCGAACTTTCGCTCCCCCTTGTTCGCGTGGTGGAAGTCGCCCTCGAACACCTGCTCGAGGCAGCCAGCGACGTACGTCGAAACTGGCTTCGAGTTATCGAACGCGCTCTCGGTTGCGACGTCGATTCGGCCGATATCGTCCGGCTCGAGGCCCTTGCGTTCCATCAGTCGGTGGGCGGCGTTCGCTCCCATCGTGACGATATCTTCGTAACTGTCGGGGAACGAACTGGCATTGAGGCCGAGCCCCTTGGTGTACTTCTCGGGATCTTCGTCCTTTTCGGGGGCGAACGTCCCGGGTAAGTCGAGTTTGAGATTCCCGGTCCAGATTTCGACGGCGTCGATACCGACTGCAGTCATATCTCTTTCATACTGGTCCGCCCATATGATATTGTCGTTCGTTATTTCGTCAATTGACGAGTCAGTTCGACGTTACGGTAGCATCTTCACGCCCCCATGTACGAAGGAGTGCGACTCGAGCGAACACTCGAGTTCTGGAGGGACACCAACGGGGGGAAGAACGAAACGGATCGATAACGGGTTGACTCGAATCGCTGAGGCGGTCGACCGATGAAACGAACGGACCGGCAAAACGAACGGAACTGCTCGTCCGACCCTCGGCGAACTCACGACGGCGTGACGTTCACGTGAGGAAACGATCGGCGGCGTGATCACGACGCGCATTCTCGAACGACACCGCGAAAAGGCAGCGACTTACTATGTATCGGTTCGGGCTATCACTATCGCGAATGAGATCTGCCGAAAAACAGTTCACGGCCCATCTGGCCGACGGCGAATCGGTGCAGGATCTCACCTCCGGGAGCGTGCTCGAGACGCCATTACGCGGTGGGGCCACGGTCGGCGTTACCGACCGGCGAATACTCTGCGTCTCGAACGCGGGCGAGTACATCGCCATTCCCTTCGAGTACATCTGTTCGATTCACAGCAACCGACGGACGAAGACCCAGTATCGAAGCGACGGCGAACGGTCGCACCGAACGCCGCTGTTGGGCGGGCTGGCCGTCTTGAGCGCCGTCAGCATCGGCCTCACACTTGCGTTTGCACTCGATGTGAATCAAATACTGGCGACGATCGCCCTCGCCGTCGGTACGGTCGCGATTACAGCAGGCGTCCAACGCGTTCGCGGCCGGTCACGCGTCGACCGATCGTACGAATCGGTCCTCGTCGGGGCGGGAATTCTCGCCCTGGCCGCGCTCGTGGGCGTCGCCGTCTTCGTGACGAGTGTCTTCACCCCACTATACGCGCTCGTTACGGTGGGGGGTCTGGCACTCGTAGCGTACGCCGCTCGCCACTCCGATCGGATCGAACCACCCCGGCTCGAGCGGCGTCACGAGACGTTCCTCACCATCAATACGGTCGACGGCGAGACAGTCCGTATCGTGGTCGACGCCAACACCGATTTGGCTCGAACGCTCAGCACGAGCGTCTACCGAACCGAGCGGGGACCGGCCGTCGGGCAATCGATTCCGACACCCTCCGACTAATCGACCGCAGGCATTTTGAAGCGTACCCGCGCGACCGAACGTGGCCGTGGCTCGTAGGGAAGGGACTCGAGGGGTGGCGCGACCCTGTACGTCACGCATACTCGAGGTCGCAGGCTGTCGAAAATCGCTTCGCCACCTCGTCGCGCTCGAGTGAGGCCAGATCAGACCAATACGAGCACACTCAAGATGAGGAGTCCATAACAGAGGAGTACCGTGAGGAGTGCACCCAGTCGATACAGGTACTGTTCGTAGCGACGTGGTCGGCGGGCGTAGTGTCGACTGACGAGTGCGGTTTTGACCCGTCTGATCGAGCGAGCGTACCGGGCCTCGAGTGTCGAAATGGCAGACAGGTGATACCAGACGAGTAAGTCGTAGAGGTAGACGACCATCGCACCGAGTTCCCACAGCGGCTCTGCGGTGTTCTCCGGCGGGTTGTGCCGGTCGAGTCGTCGCTCGAGTGACGGTTTTTGATCGGGGACGGAGAGCGACGACGCAGACGTAGTCGATTCGTCGTAGCGAATTTCGGTCCGCTCCGCGGTGTGGGCACCAACCCCTCCACTCACGTCCGTTTTCGACGCAGACGCTCCCGGTCTGTCTGCTCGACTCGAGGTGGATAACGCCGACTGACTCGACGACGACGTCAACTGACCTGAAGATTCGGACGATGTCAACTGACTCGAAGACTCGGACGACGTCGACTGACTCGAAGACTCGGACGACGTCGACTGACTCGAAGACTCGGACGACGTCGACTGATTCGAAGATTCGGACGACGAATCTGCAGGGCCACCGGATGCCGACGTCGAATCGGGACCGTTGACATCGTTCGGCTGGTCGGTTCGACGCGTTCGATCGAGATCCTCGAGTGACGGCGTCGAACCGACATCGTCGGTTCGCCGGAGTCGAAACTGAACGCGGTCGACCGACTCAGCCCAGTCCGTCTGCACGAGTGCTTCACCGTCGTCTAACGTCTGTACCGTCTCGGCGGACTCGGTCCCGATAATTCGGGAAACGACGGCCGTGTCGTTCTCCCAGGTCAGGCGGTGCCAGACGAACCAGTTACACTGGGTGATGAAGTCCTTGTCGACCGCGGCAGGTCGCTGGGAGAGCGCACAGATACCAAGACCCCGCTTCCGGCCGCGTTTTGCCACTCGAATCAACAAGGACTTCAGATTGCTTCCCGCGGTTCCACCCTGTTGTGGGATAAACTCGTGGGCTTCCTCGAGCAAGAGCAAGAACGGAATTCGGTACTCGTGTTCGGCGATGAACAGGGCCTCGACTGTCGCCTCGAGAACCGCCGCCGTTTCCTCCTCGTCGTGGTACGTCGAAATATCGAGCACGATCGGAACGTGCTCTTCGAGCGCGTACGACGTCAGTTTGTCCGCGCTCTCGCTGTCGATCTGGAGGTCACAGCGATCGGCGCCACCGACGTGCATGAGGTTCTCGTAGGTCTCTTGCAAACCGACGTACTCCCCGTCGGTATCGACGAGCAATAACGGGAGATTCCGATCGAGCAACTCTTCGACGACGACGCTCGCCGTGTTCGACTTGCCGCTGCCCGACTTGCCAGTGATGAATCCCCGCCCTGTGAGGATTTCCTCCGCTGGAAACGCGAAGTCGTCGGTCGACACTGCCAATTTTTCGACGGAATCGGGCATTCGCTCGATCCTTCGAATTCGTGCTATAAATACTTCATGTCAATATTGCTGTTCGATACCTCAACGTTTTTCTCGGATGGGTGTACTTGAAGGGACATGAACTGGAAGCGGACACTCGAGAGAATCAATAATCGCGTGTTCGGGGCGATTGCCGGTGTCACGATACTCTTGACGGCAGCGATGGTCGGAGCTGTCGCACTGCTGTCCGGTGATGTGACAGCCAGTAGTGATAGACTGCAGTACTACGTACTCCTCACAGCTATCGCGTTCGTGACAATCCTATGGAGACTCGACGAAGACGACGCCGACGGGGTAACCGTCCTGATTGCGACGACGGGAATCGCGCTTGGCAGTGGAATCTTGGTCGCCTTCTCCATCGAGGGGCTGCGCTACGGACTGTCGAATCCCGATCAGATCGTCAGTTCACAGTTGATCGTGTACTTGCTCGCGTGTGGCCTCGTCTGTACTGGGCTCGGAATGTGGTGTTTCCGACACTGGCGCGAGTTCACCGTCTACGACTCGGCCTAACGGTCGGAGCACTCGCTCTCGAGACGAAACCTATCGACTCGTGAAGGATCTCCAGTCGCGAAACCGAATCGGCTGAGAACGGACACTCTTTCTCGAATTCACTCGACTCGCTACCGAACTCCACTCCACTCGGCTAGTCGCTGATGAACTTGTTGTCTCGCCAGTTGACGCCGTTTTGGCCGGAGGAGTGTTCTCGAGGCCCTTCGACGACCTCGATATCTGCGGGACGCGCTTCACCTTCGACGATTCGCGTCGCCTCGAGGTCGCCGCTGTGTTCTGAAATCGCGGTCAGCGTCCCTTTCTCCGCCGCCTCCGCGATTTCACAGAGCACGAGGAACATCTGGTACTGCAACAAGGAGTTCTGGAGGACCGTCTCGCGGTCGCCTTTGAACGCGGCGAACTCGACGAGTTCGGATTCGATTTCCTCTTCTTCCTCCTCGTCCCAGCGGAACGAGTTCCGGCGCTCCTCCGGATCCTCTTCGTACACCCGGTTTTCGGTGACACTCGCTTTGAGTTGCGCAGTTGGCGTATACTTACTGACGGATTCATCCTCGGCGACAGCTTTGAGAATGAGAGTATTATTTCGCCGCGTTATCTCCACGTCGGCGACCCCATCTGGGTATGTGGCTTCGTCGATGTGTTCGCGTAGGTCTTCGAGGGGCAATTCGAGCGTCGAATGCAGCCGATATACGTGTCTGGATTCCTCTGTTGACATGAGTGGATGGTCTGCGGCGATAGTCGCTGAGTTCCTAGTACGAGCGCGTGACTTATATGACCTGCTATTGAATACGCCTCGAATCAATCCGGATACATGTACTATCGGATTGCGTGTGTTACTTACGCTGTTTCGAGCGTCTCGTCTAATTCTCCGCGCTCCTCGAGTTCTTCGAGAACGTCAGATCCACCGACGAACTCGCCGTCGACGAACGTCTGAGGGATCGTCTCCCAGCCACTGTGACGGTTGAGTGCGGCGCGGTACTCGTCGAGTGAGTCGAGGACGTCGACCGTTTCGAACTCCTCCCGGTGTTGGGAGATGAGCCCGAGCGCTTTGCGCGAGTAGCCACACTGTGGCATGAGTTCGGTCCCCTTCATGAAGAGGACGACGTCGTTGTCGGCGAGGAGGTCATCTACCTGTTCGTCGACTTCGTCCTGATCGAGGCCCTGGTTCGGTGGGAACTCCATGTCTGAGATATGTCGACGAAGGGGGATAGACCTTGCGTCATCATATCCGAACTGGTCACCGAGATGTCGGGCCTCGAGACTCTCTCGATGATTCGAGCGTGAAAATTCGTCCACTCTCACTCCGCTGTGGGTGTCGACGCGTCTGTCCCGGCGCTCGTCGAGCGCCAGTAGCCCTGAATGTACGCACCGACGAACATGCCCGCGATTCCATAGAGGATGAAGATGTTACCCACGCCGAGACTGGCGTAGGCTGCTCCGGGACAGATCCCGGAAAGTCCCCAGCCGACGCCGAAGATTCCGCCCCCGAGAACGACGTTCGTATCTAGCGTCTTCAGTCGACGTCCGTAAACGGTGCCGGTCAACGGGGCATCACTCCGGAAGAGCTTCACGCCGAAGAACGTGAGTCCCGTTACGACAGCCGCACCGAACATGACGAACAGCAGCCCTAAGTCCTCGAACGTGAGGAAGTTCAGAACGACCTCCGGCTGTGCCATGTGACTGAATCCGAGCCCGAAGCCGAAGATGAGACCGCCAGCAAACACCAGCGGAAGGAACAACGGATGTTGCTCGTGGTCGGCGCTCATTACGGGCTCACCCCCACGGCCTGCACCAATTGAGCCGTTCCAATCGCAATCAGGAGAAACGTCGCGACACCGACGAACGACGCACTCGAGGCGGATCCGACGCCACAGACACCGTGGCCCGACGTACAGCCCTTCCCGACGCGCGTGCCGATTCCGATCAGAATGCCCCCGAGGAACAGCCGCCACGGCTGGACGTCGGTCAACCAGATCGTAATCCCGCCGACGTCACGAAGTTCACCAGTCGTTGCGCCCGACTGCAACCCACTCGAAACCAGACCCGACTGGAACGTCAACGCGTAGACGGCCGCACCGGCGACGATACCGAGCGTGAACACGACGCGCCAGTCACGCGACGCGCGATACTGTTGAAATTGCGAGAGGCTCGAGCCGTAGGAGAGCGTCGACTCCAAGAACGTACTCGCTCCTGCAGCGATCCCCGTTCCGAGGTAAATGACGGCAACCCCGAGTCCGACTAACAACCCCCCGAGCGCGTAGTGGCTGATCCCGTTCGGGAACAGCTCCGCGAGCAACCCGATAGTGAGTGTTGCACTCATCATGCACCGGAAAGGGGTGCCAGCGTATCAAACCTACCGACCCGGGGAAACTTGTGTCCATCTCGGACGCCGACGCACGACCTACCGCCGGGTTACTCGGCAGTCGACTGAGACGACACGGTCTCGAGTTTCTCTGCTGCGTATCCGAACACGTTCCGATAGCCGTTCGAGGACATGAGAATCGGATAGAACGCCTCCTCTGCGACCTGTCGGTTACCGTCGGCAGCGGCGAATGGATCGCCCGGCTTCACTTCCGTGAAGTTGTCGACGAAGACTTCGTAGGTCTCGGCTCGCTCTTTCCGAATAACGTCCGTCAATCGGTAGACTGGGAGCTCTCGATGGATCGTGTCGCCCGGGAGCGCACCGACGGCGGTGAGAAACGCCCGCATCAATCGGTCCGCGTTCTGAGCAGCCGTTTCGGACCCCTGCAGGCCACACTCGACCTCGATCGTATCGATTTCGGAGAAGAGCCGCCCCTCCGCAAAGTTGCTCGTCTCGACCATCGCTGCAACCGGCAACTGCGGCACGAGTTCACGCGCTCGGTCGGTCACCTCGTTGACGATCGCGAACGGTTCGGCGTGACTCTGCGTCGAGTGCATCGAAAAGGTCAGACAGCCATCGAGTTCTTCGACCAGCCAAGCAGCGAGGCGACCCTCGTGGGTCGCCGCGTCTGGATCCCCCGGAAACGCTCGATTCAGGTCTTCATCGACGAATCGGACCTGTCGCTCGAGTGCCTTTTCGTTCACGATGATGAGCTTGACCGGCCGTGCAACGGTCGGGCGCTCCTCGAGCAATCGTCTGACGGCCCGAACACCACATGGCTCGTCTCCGTGAACACCTGCAACGACAGCAATCTCAGGCGTTCCCGACCCGAGCTGTGCAACGTTCATTACCGACTAGTTGGACTCAGCGCCAAAAGGCGATTCGGTCTCATACCCGGACGAGACTCTCTCACGGACCACGGAGGATGTGAATTATCCACACTATCTGCGTTCCGACGGCCGATGCGTGTCTGAATCGACTGTCTCACTCTTCGAGTTCCTGAACGTACTCGAAATCGATCGCTCGAGCGGTCGGTTCGTCGCCGTCGAGACGGATCTGCCAGTCGTCGATTTGTGCAGGGTCCTCGAGTGCGTTCGTGATCACCGTCCGAACGTCGAGTACGTCAACGCCGTAGAAATCGCGCGGAGTATGCTGGAGATACTGCAACGCCGTTCGAAAGAGCGAGCGCATGCCGTCGTCGTTTTGAAAGTCAACGTGCTTGTACGCGCCGGCGGCAACCTGGACCATTCCGTGACAGAACGCGCTTTCGGCCGTTCCGCGGCCGTAATTGTACCACTCGAGTTCGAAGCAATCGTGACTCTCGTGGTACGCGCCGGCGTTGAACAGTCGAACGCCGTGTACAGTTGCCCGGCGAAGCGTTGCGTGCTCCCAGCGTCCCTCGGAGGTGTTCCAGCCAGTTGGAACGGAATCCCCGGACGGCGGAGCCACCGAGGGGTCACTGGTGTGGTCGTCCATAGCGGACGATACTCGAGGGGCGAAGGTAATTCCATCGCCGGACCAGAGATGGCGATGATCGACTGCTCGAGCGTCCAGACGTATCGGTAGCCCAACTGACAGCCCGTGGCCTTATCACTATTCGGTGCCCCATCCCAACCAATGAAACATCCCCGCTGGCGATGCCAACGCTGCGGTGAACGCGTCTACGAACACATCGAGGGCGGATACCAGTGTCACAACTGTGAACGACGACTCGAGATATCTGAACTTGAGGAGTGACAGGCCTAACGGTACAAACGGACTCACTCAAACGAGCAGGGTTGGAGACGAAATGAGTGACCGTCGACGGAGGATATCTGAAACTTCCCGCAGATTGCTCGATGTCAAAACTGCGAATTGAAGGATACAAACCAACCGACGCAATTTTAGTCGCTGTGAGCGAAATCCCGTACGAGCGTTCACGACGCCTCACCGAACTGGTCTTCGACCGTGCCGAGACGTACCACTTCCGTCGTCTCAACGAGTCCGATCGAAACAACGTGTTTGCTGCCTCTGAGATTGAGGATGTACTCGAGAAGTCAACGACAACCAAAACGACGTTTCAGTAGCCGGGAATCGGTCACTAAATCGTAATACCTCCGCTTAGAATATTGTACTATCTAACCGGATTGATTAGCAAACGTCGACGACACCGTCGTTTTCGTTGATCGTCGTTGTACACTCCGTTTCACCGACGGTCGCTGTGACTTCTGCTGGATAATCGTCATCATGACCGTCGACATCGAGTTCGATTACAACTGTTTCGTCAGTCTCCGTTACTGACTCAGTTTCCGTATTACCGTCTTCATTAACATCTACAGCGAACTCAATATCGATATCGGCGGGCTCACTTTCGATATCGTGCTTAAATTCCACTACACTAGGTGGATCGTTGGGCCCCGGATTATGGTCTTCAGTGGCCTCTGCTGTCACGCTGTCGAACTCTGGTACCGGAACTGTATCAACGTGAATTGGATTACCTGGTTGGTGATTGTCCTCAGTACTAACAACTGACGAATACGTTCGTTCGTTATTTTCCTCCGCTGGTTCCCACTCGAACGTCACCGTCTCGGATTCACCTGCGCCAAGCTCGAGATTGTGGTGGGTGTCAACGGTTTCATCGCCATTACCCCCTTCGTTGATGATTTCGAACTCGATGTCTTGCACGTCGGTTTCCTCACCTGTATTTTCGATTTCGGCTTCGATTTCTGTCGGTTCACCTTCGAAGGTTTCGTCTGGTGTCTCAACGTCGGTAATAACGAACTCACCAAACGCGATATTCGAGGTTTCAGAGTCGTCTTCACTCTGGATCTGGACAGTTTGGTCGTCTGCCTGGCTGATTGGAGTTTCCCATTTTGTGTCTAGGTATCCAGTCTGCCCTTCGTCAAGAATAACGGTCTCAGTTTCTGATTTTTCGCCGACGACTTCAAGCACAACATCTTGTTCCCCTGCTGCATTGCCGTTGTTCTCGACTTGTCCGGTGGCTTCTATTGTGTACTGGCCATTTTGAATACTCGTCTCTGTACTGAGACTAGTCAAGAACTCCGGTGCATTCCCTTCGATATCAATCTCGTCGATAACTTCTGACTGTCCACCATCGTGAATGACGGAAACGGAGTCAGCTACTGGTAGATCGCTTTCAGAACACGTCATAGTAACAGTGTCTCCTGTTTCGACGTTCATCGGGCCGTCCCAGTCGCAAACGTCTTCATTACCTGCGACTAGGTCAAGTTCTCCCTCGCCTGACGCCACACCAACCTGTAGCAGCGTATTATCGCCGTCGTGGTCTTCTTGGTAAACGACTTCCATTTCCGAATTCGCTTCAGCCGGTGTCCCCTGTAAGACGACGGCCCCAACCATCGCCATCAGCGTCACTGTAATACCGACCATAAGCACCGTCCCGATAACCGGCGAAAGAGCCCGCTCATTCGTAGAAAGGCGAAAGCGTCCCATCGTTTTCCTATCCAAGGAAATACACCATTAAAAATACATTGGCCAGTAGCTGTATTGAGTTCGAACGTGGTTGAGATATTGATCGTCGATAGCAATTAGTAGAGCTAATTGTAGATCGAAAGGACACGAATGTAGACGGCGAGAAGGTCGTGTGTTATGTACTGAAATAGTCACCATCGCCTGAAACTCGAGTGCTGCCACTCCACGATCAGAAACCGAGACACAACAAATATCGTAGACGTAACTCAAAAGGTTGAACGTCGGAAGGGTGTCCGCCAGGGATTTGAACCCGATGCAAATCCTCCTTACCGCTCGGATTTCCGTGGTTCAAACCCAGAGCGTGCGCTCCTTCTTCACTCACGTTGTTCGTTCAGAAGAGTGCTCCGTCAGGGATTTGAACCCTGGTCATCGGCTCGAAAGGCCGAAATGATTGGCCGGACTACACCAACGGAGCGTTCACATCGTTCACGCGCCGGGCTTCGACGGACGGTGTCCATCTCGCCAATGGTGCGTGACTTGATCTGCAATCAGTGATTGCCGAGGCCTAGTAAAAAGCGTTCCGTTCCAACTCCGTCGTGACATACAGTACCGCACCACTGTCTTTTTCTGGCATCTTCTGATGTCCAACCGACACCACCGCCATCTCAACGCTTTTGACCCATCGCCACAACCCTTCGCTCATGAAATACGTCCGATTCCGCGATCCGGCCGGCGCAATCCGCCGCGGCGAGTACGACGACGGCCACGTTCACTTCGCAAACGAGAGTTATAGCCTCGAGGACGAGGCCATCGACGTCCTCCCACCGAGCGAGTCCTCGAAGGTCGTCTGTATCGGTCGGAACTACGCCGACCACGCGGACGAGATGGGCTCTGACGTTCCCGACCGGCCGCTGTTGTTCTTGAAGCCGCCGAACACGCTCGCGAGCCACGGGGATACCGTTACCGTCCCCGCCGGAAAGGAGCGTATCGATCACGAGGCCGAACTCGGCGTCGTCATCGGCGAACAGTGCCGTCACGTCCCCGAAGCGGACGCGATGGACGTCGTCGAGGGCTTCACCTGCGTCAACGACGTCTCGAACCGGGACGATCAACGCCAGGAACAAAACTGGGTCCGCGGGAAAGCGTTCGACGGCGCTGCGCCGATCGGACCGGTGCTGGCCACACCCGACGAAGTCCCCGAGGACGCGGCAGTCCGCTCGCGAGTCAACGGCGAACTCAAACAGGACGGATCGCGCACACAGCTGATCTTCTCCATTCCGGAACTCATCGCGGAGATTACGACGTACATGACCCTCGAGCCCGGAGACGTCATCGCAACGGGCACACCCGAAGGAGTTGGCCCGCTCGAGGACGGCGACGAGGTAGAAATCGAAGTCGAAGGCGTCGGGACGCTCGAGCACAGCGTTCGCGTCCCCTGAGCCTGAGTGCGAAGCGTTCGCTACTCAGAGAACACCTGTTTCGAATCTTTTTCGACTCACTCCCTCGAACTCACTCGTATGACCGTTAGATTTGGTGCGGTGACCGTCGACTGGTACGGTCTCGCCACGATCCGTCTCGAGGGGCGAACGGGGACCGTGATCTACATCGATCCCGGACCCGAGGCGTACGGAACGCTCGAGGGCCACGAACCGAACGATGGCGATCTCGTCCTCGTCAGTCACGACCACCACTACGATTCCGACTCGATCCGACGGGTGGCTCACGAAAACGCGATCGTCGTCGTCCACGAGTCGATCGACGCGACGGAACTCGATCGACCGGTCGAACAGCCCGAAGAGTTACCCTACGAGGTCGAACGCGTCCGCGCGGACGAGTCGTTCATCCTCGGCCCGCTCGATCTGTTCACGACGCCGGCGTACAACGCTCCCGACGGACCACACGTCGACGAACGCGGCGACCCGTATCACCCCGAAGGACGGGGGTGTGGATTCGCGGTTACCGTCGACGGCGTCACGGCGTTCTGGCCGGGTGACACCGACGCACTCGAGAGTCACGAGACGATGGACGTCGATCTCTTCATGCCGCCCGTTGGGGGGACGTTCACGATGGATCGCCACGACGCCGCAGCACTCGCAGAAACGCTCGAGCCGGATCTCGTCCTGCCGGTTCATTACGATACGTTCGAGGCGATCGAGGTCGACGCGGACGCGTTCGTCGTCGATGTCGCAAACCGTGGTGTCCCGGTCGTGCTTGACGATCCAGACGACCACTGAGCCTCGAGAACACTGCGCTCGAAAAGAGCGATAGAGTCGGAGAGAGGTGCCGAAACGGAGCTTAGATGACGCCCATCTCGTCGAGTCGCTCGGGAAGGTACGTTTCCGTCACGAAGTCCAGCCCGCGTGCAGCGAGCGACTGTTGTTCGGACTTCTTCTCGATCTCGAGTTGGAGTTCGATCTGTTCTTCCCAGTAGTCAGTCTGGAAGCGCGGGTCCTCGAGTTCGCTCTCGAGGGCGTTGATGTCGGAGTCGCTGAGCGGGTCGGTCGGGAGTTCGTACTCGACGATGTCGGCGGGTTGGATGCCGATGTACTCGGCTTCCGGAGTTGCGAGGTATTCCGAGAGGTGAGCCGATTTGATCGACCCGTAGGCGACGGAGCCGTAGATCCGATACGACCAGGGGTCACCGTCGGCGAAGACGGTGACAGGAATGCCGAGTTCGTCGTGGAGTCGCTTGATGATCCGACGAGTTGCACGGGCGGGTTGTCCCTTGAGGTGGACGATGAGGGCGTTGTACTCGTCGTCGAAGCCGTTTTCGACGAGGCGGTCGCGCATACCACCGGTCTCGACCGCCAGAATGAAGTCGGCCTCCGAGTCGAGGAACTCGATCGTGTCGGGATTGTTCGGGATCTGATACCCACCTTCGCCGACGTCTTTCTGACAGTGGATTTCGCGTTCGCCGCGACGGGTTTGCTCGCGAAGGTGCAGGGGGCCCATGATCGTCGCGCCGGATTCCTCCGGGCGCATGTGAAAGTCCTCACGAGTGACCCCCGAAACGATCTCGAGGTCCTCGATCAGCCCGTTGGACTCGTCTTGATCGTTGAACTGCGCTTCCTTGTTGTCCCAACTCTCCGAGAGGTAGTACAGTTCACGCAGGGTGGAGGATCGATCTTGATCGAGTTGGTTCGCGAGGAACTCGATAGTGTAGACGGCCTTGAGCAGCTTTCGAGCCCCGCGAACGGAGTTCGCCGATCGGGTCGACTCGCGGTCGCCGTACACCCAGACGTCCTCCGCTTCGCTGTACTCGATGTTGTTCTTCGTCCGCGTCGGGACGGACATGTGGGGAATTTCGCCCAGTTCGAACTGATCGTAAAACTGTGCTGCGAGGTCGATTAACTGTTCTCGTGCTTGCTCGTCGGAATCTGCGCTCATTGGTCACTCACCGTCAGTTTCTCCGCTTCGACACCCTTCACGTCGAGGTCGTACGATGCGTCGTCGGCCACTTCGTACTCGAGTGTGGCTTCCTCACCACTCGAGACGTCCGGTTCCCACTTGAGGAACCACTCGCCGTCCATCTCGACGACGCTGGCGTCGTCGGGAATCGTCGTCGGTTCGGCCGTAACAATTTCGGTGATTTCGAGCGATTCGCTCGTATTCGAGTTGTTCTCGATGGTGACGGAGACGGATTGACTGGTCCCGTTTTCGCTCACCGAGCGCTCGACGAGGACGTTGTTCATGATTCGGGCGATGGCGTCGTCGATGTCGGGTTCGTCGCGTCCGGTTACCTCGGCGACCTTCGTCGCCATCTCAGGCAGAATCTTGCCGAGGACGTTCTGCTTCTTCCGGCGTTGTTCCATCGAGCGGCGTTTGTTGAGGTAACTCTTGAGTTCGCGTGCAGCCTCCCGAATCGCCAGTTCGATCTCGTCTTCCATCTCGGGAACGTTCGCGACGGCGTCTTTCGACTCGCTCGTGAACGGAACGTTCGTCGAGGCGACGTGGACCATGATGACGGCCGGGCCGTTTGGCAGGCCGGAGCCCCCGGGGTGATCGAGCCCGTAATTTCGCCACCCGATAGCTTTGACGACGTCGGTCGTCGCACACGCACCGCGTTGGTAGACCAGCGGGACGCGGTTCGCAAACCGCATGACGTCCACGCTTCCGTCGGCCTCGAGGTCGCCGCCGTAGGCGATCCCGGCTTCGACGATGAACGGGTCACCGCCGTGAACTTCGGCGTCTCGAGTCGCAGAGGAGTAGAAGTCGGCGTCGAACTCCTTCTCGAGGCCGGCAGAGATGAGATCCTCGGTGATAGGGGCGAGACAGCGAGTCGGCGGAGCCATAATGTCAGTCGAGCGCATTCCCTCGACGAGGTCGCTGCTCGCGTCGCGGTCGCCGTTGAACTCGCGGACGAGCGGCGGGTCGTCCGGAACGGTGACCATGAGATCCCAGATGGCCTCGGTCACGTTCTCGCGTGCGGTGTCGCCGAAGGTGACGTCGTCGTACTCTTCGGTGAGTTCCGCAGCGCGATCGACGTGGTCGCGAAGGTCGCGTCGGGAGAGGCGGTGTCGGACGTTACGACCGTCGCCGTCCCCCGCGTGTTCGTCCTCGAATTTCGCGGCGAGGCGTTCGGCGAAGGCGTGAATCACCTCGTCGTCTTTTCGGGTGCTCGTCGCGTCGTCGGTGAGTTCGTAGAGGTCCGCGACGAGTCGCGACTGAGCGTCGTCGGCGTCCTCGGCATCCTCGCCGGCGGAGTCGTCCTCGCGGGCGTCGATCAGCGTGTTCCAGACGACCTCGAGGGCGTTCTCGCGAACGGTGTCACCGAACGTCGTTCCGTGTTCGTCCGCGACGGTATCGGCGGCCGTCTCGACGACCTCGTGTAGTTCGTGGTGGGCGATTCGGTCGGTATCACCGACGCCGGTTGCGATCTGTTCGGCGAAGGCGGCCGTCGCGTCGGCACCTTTGTTCGCCGTCGCCTCGGTGATCGCCGCTTCGATATCGATCGATTCGTGGCCGGCAGGCGGACGCCAGCGCATCTCGCGGCCGAAGTGCCGATCGCGGAACTCGTCGATGACCGACTCGGCGGTCTTCTTGCCGACGCGGGTGAACTCTTCTTGGAGGAAGCCGGAAGCCGTCTGCGAGTCGGTCGCCGACAGCATCTTCATCACGGTACCGAGTTCGACCCCGTGGGGGTGCGGGCGAATCTCCTCCGTTTCCTCGGGGAGTTGGTCCGTCGCCCGCTCGAACTTGAAGTGCTCCTGTGGCTCGCGCAGTTCGAGACGCGCGTGGGGGTTCACGACGGCGGTGTGTTTGATGTAGTCGTGAAGCTGGCTGCGGGCGCGCATGTTCCCCTCCATCTCGAGTTCGATCCGGGTGCCGTGTGGGCGGTCCCAGGAGGTGGTCTCGTCGATGCTGATCTCCGGTTCGTTCGAGTCGGTGTCGACGATGAGTTCGAAGTACTGGGCGTCACTCGCCCCCTGTGGCCGACTCGTGATCTTCGCCGGTTTCCCGCTGGTGAGTTGAGAGTAGAGCACGGCCGCAGAGATCCCGATCCCCTGTTGTCCGCGAGATTGTTCGCGGGCGTGGAACCGAGACCCGTAGAGGAGCTTCCCGAACACTTTGGGGAGCGATTCCTTCGTAATTCCGGGCCCGTTGTCTTCGACGATCAATCGATAGTAGTCGCCCGCTTCCTCGATTTCGACGTAGATATCCGGGAGAATACCCGCCTCTTCGGCGGCGTCCAAGGCGTTGTCGACGGCTTCTTTGACGGCCGTGACGAGGCCTCGAGCGCCGCTGTCGAAGCCGAGCATGTGCTTGTTCTTCTCGAAGAACTCGGCGATCGAGATCGCCTGCTGGCTCTCGGCCAACTCCTCCGCGATCCCCCCCTCGTCCTCGAGTGTCGACTGAAACGACGTCATTGTCCCTCCATACTAACGGCGGGGCTAAAAGCTGTGTGTTACCGGAGTGAAAGTGAATGCGGCGACGACGTTGGGCGGCGGACGGTGCGTTCCTGTTGGCCGGGTAACTCGTGTGAGGGACTCGAAAAGCGCGATTTATCCCCAGGTACCAACCCAATCACTCCTCGAGTACCAGCTCAATCACTCCTCGAGTGGCGGCCAGTACCACGCATCGGCGCGGACTACGCCGAGGAGCTTTCGACGGCGCATAGAGAGGTCATCGAGGGCCGACTCGAACTCGCCGTCGGCGGCGGTCCGAATCTGTTCCTCGCGAACGCGCTCGAGAGCGGGTGGTGGCGGCACCTCGTCGGCGGGGTCGATGAACGCCGTGTCGAGCGTATCCAGGTAGCTATCGACGCTCGAGCGAGCGTTCTCGACTAACGTCGGATTCGGTTGGTGCTCCTCGCTGACGCCGTGGCGGAAGATGGTCAGCGCCTCGTCGAAGATGGGGACGGCCATCGCGGAGGCTCGAGAGGGGCGTTCGCTGTGGTAGTAGTGGAGAATCGGGTACGCCTTGTGCTGATCGGCGAGGACGGAGAGTTGGGCCGACAGCGACTCGAGTGGGAGGTCCAGCCCGGAAAATTCGTCCTCGTCGGTCCACCCGGCGCGAACGAAGGCTTCGCTTCGCTCGCCGAGGCCGGTGACGTCGCTCGCGAACGAGCGTTTTTCGGAGACGGCACCGAGCACGGTGAGGATGTATGAGACGCCGAGCGTCACGAACGCCATCCCCGTCGCGGTCGTCAGCGAACTCGCGATTTCCCACGCTCCTGTCGTCGGGGTGTAGTCGCCGTTCCCGTTCGTAAACATCGTGTACGCGACGTAGTAGAACCGTCCGGACCAGTCCGCTGGATCGCCGGTGTGGGTGCTGACGAGCGCGGTTTCGTCACCGGCGAAGAGCAACGTCCATCCGAGCCACAGTAACGCGATCCACATCGCGAGCGTCAACGCGAGGATCAATGGGCCGGCGAGACTCAACCCCAGTGGGTGATCACTGCTCACTCGCCGGAGACCACGCCAGGTCCACGTGGTCAACCGCGCTGAAAGGGGACCGGACCCACCGTCGACCCAGAGCGTCGTCCAGAGAATATCGACGACCACAGCGACGAGCACGACCACTCCCAGAGCCAGATACAGCCACTCCATCGTACAATCGCTACGACACTCTCCCCTGTCAACGACACCCCGGGTACTGACACGTGTTTATCACCGAGCCCACAGAAATCGGTCTCGAGCAGGGACTTCGATTCGTGGCGCTGAACGACCGTCTCGGCACTGTCGAATCCGACTGTGCGGGACGACACGCTGTGTGTCAAGAGAGGCGAGTGGGACGGAACGGATTACTGGCAATCTCGTGGGGTGTCGAACGTCGACTCGGTCGCGTCGATGACGGCAGTTATCTTGGATTCGTGGCGGTCGAACGTGGCTGTCGGCTCGAGATACCCGTCGGTGCGGTCGTATTCGATGAGGTCGTGTGCGGCTAATTTGGGAAGGTGGACGTGATGAAGCGACAGGGCGACGCGATCAGATTCGTTCGCCGATGACGAGTGGGACGGTTGCGTTCGCTCGTGTTCGACGAGCACCGCAGTGAGTTCGTCGACCGTCATCGGTCGAGATCGATTCGACAGTTTCGCGAGAACGAGGCGACGGTGTCTACTTCGACACAATTCGAATATGGTGTCAACAGTAATCCGCGTTCCACCCATACGATGAGCCAAATCTGTCGGCGATGTTGAGGGTGGTTGTTGAAAATACAATTCGTTTATAAGCGGTGGAGGAGTGTCGGCGGGCCGGTTACTCGTTCGAGGTGACGTCGGCAAGCGTCGTCTCGAGGAGTTGATCGAGCCCACGCCGAATGCGAGACGCCACGGCTTGCTGTGAGATGCCGAGTTCGGCTCCGAGTTCCGCCATCGTCACGTCGCGAGGTGAGTTGAAGTATCCCCGGTCGTACGCGAGCACCAGGGTCTCCAGTTGTGTGTCCGTGAGCGTCCCGCTGATATCGGACTCGAGTGGCGTGAGCGCGTGTAGCTTCGTCAGTCGAATCGGGACACCGTACTCCCGACATCGGTTCTGGAACTCCGAGATATCTTGTCGGGTATCGGCGCGGGTTTCGAACGTCCACTGGTCGCTCGTCCCGACGGCTTCGATGAGCGCCACGTTCCCCTCTGAAATCGCCCGCAATACGCCGTCGTACTCGAGGGTCCACTCGGCGCGCAGGAGGTGTTGATCGTCGACGGAATCGACGAATCGAATGTCCTCGACTCCCGGATGCTCGGTGAACGAGTTCTCCACGTCGTCGACCGTCGTCCCGCGGACCCAGAAGTACGGGACGACGACGTCCTGTGCGGGAATAATTCGCTCGAGTTCGACCGTGACACTCGGCAGTTGATCGAAAACCGTCCCGAGTGGGAACTGCGCTGCCGGAACCGTAAACGTCGCCTCAGCTGCCATCAACCGTACTGTCTCACCTCGGGGTGGTAAATCCTTATCACACCACGTTCGGTGCACGTTCGACGATGGATTGCTCCGTCAGGGCTCTTCGTCGATCACCGAAGCCAGCACGTCTGCGATCTGTTGATTCGTCTCCGGACTGTAGTGTCCACCCTCCCCACGTTCGACGTACAGCGACTCGACGCCGTCGTCAGGGTCTAAGTGTCGAGCCATGTCGATCGTCTCGAGGTCGTCGTACGATTCGTCCAGTCGGTCCATCAGGTCGCCGTATATCGGGCCGTGTTCAGACTCGTAGGTTGCGTATCGAAGCTGTTGAACCATCACGAACACCGGCGTGAACTCCTGTTCGTCCGCGTAGTCGACGAACTCCTCGATCTGCGCGTCGAAGAGTGGTTCGTGCGTCTCGAATAGTCGTTCGTGATAGTGGACGCGAGGGCGTTCCATTCGCAGCGCTGACTGCGTCTGTGCCTGATCGAAGTCGACACCCGGAACCGACCGCCCGGCGCGGCGCTCGAGTTCCTTCCCTCCCGTGTAGAGGGCGTACCGAAGGTACTCTGGCCTATCGAGGAAGTCTGACGTGTACGGAAACGTCGCGTAGTGTGGTTTGAACCAGTGATCGTAGTGGAAGTCGTACTCCCGCAAGACGTCGGCTTTGGCCGGCAAGTCGAGCAGTTCCTCTTTCTCCTGGACGGGGTTCTCGACGCGCTCGAGCGAGCCGTTCTCGAGTACGTATCGGGGCTTGACGGCGAGGATGTTGCCGAACTCCTGGTAGTGTTTCCAGACGGAGAGGATTCTGGCGATCGATGCGGCGGTGACGACCATGAACACGTAGTCGGTCTCTTCGTCGGGGTACTGGCGCTTGAGCCGCATCAGCGCCTGATCGAGACCGTAGTTGCCGCCGCCGTAGTTCGAGACGTGGGTGTCGAGGTCCGTCGAGAGATAGTGTTGAAACGTCTCGTCGTCGTCGACCTCTCTGCAGAAACAGTACGAATCTCCGTACGTCGAAACGGTGAGTTCGGCGTCTTCGTCCCGGTCTTTCGGGACGCACACGCGGCTTCCGTACTCGTCGGTCGAGTACGTGACGACGCTGCGAACTTCTTCGCCAGGGAGGTGATCACCCGTGTCTTTTTGCTTTTCCCTGTTTGGCTGTGGAGACCACCCTAACTCCGGATCGTAGCTGCTGAATTTGTCCAACAGCGTTCGGTCGATCTCCGGAAACTCTTCCGTTGCAACGGCGGGGATCCGTTTGAGTGAGGCGTACGAGACGACCTCGAGCACGATCACGAGTGCGACGAACGCGAGCACAAGTGCGACAACTGGAAGCATTCGGGTGTGGCTACCAGCACTGGTGGTAAGTGGATTTTGGCGATTGTCCCTACAATCTCGATTGTTGATTTTTTCTGGACTGAATGTAGGTAGTGACAGATACGCTACGAGAGTAACGCAGGAGAGCAATCCCGATTAGCGAACGACCGTCACCGGCGCTGGGGAGTGTCGGACGACGACTTCGGCGACACTCCCGAGAACGACGCGTCGCATACCGGAGCGGCCGCGACTTCCGATCACCACGTGGTCGATCGATTCGGTCTCGGCGAACTCGACTATTTCTTGGGCCGGCGATCCGAGTCGCATTCGCGTCTCGAGGTCGACGCCCAATTCGTTCGCGAGCGATTCGGCGGTTTGCAGGTGATCGTCGACGGAGGTGGATTCGTCCGATTCTCCGAAGAGTTCCTCGAGTCGGTCACGAGCTTGCGCGTCGGTTGCACTGTTCGGGATGAACGGCATCGTCGTCACGTCGACGACGGTCAACGCGACGAACTCGCCGTCGGGAAAGAGGTCGACGGCGTACTCGAGGGCCTGGCGTGCGGGTTCGGAGTCGTCGAACGGGATAAGGATCCGGGTGGGCATAACCGGTAGTCGAACGGAGAATCGACAGCGAGTGACTTCAGTGTCTGGCACGATGGTGCCGACACTCGGCCGGACTGCCTGAACGACCATCTCACGTCGACACGCGCGCTACAGCGCGAGGTACGGACCGACGCCGAGGAGGACGACCCCGAGGACGACCTTGAGGCGTTCCGGTTCGATCATATAGGCGATCTTCCACCCCATGACGACGCCGAGGAGCAGCGGAGAGCCGATGGCGACGGCAAGTGGTAAGATAACCTCTCCCTGCAAGGCGTACCCTGCGGTGGCAAACGCCGCGATAAAGATCGACTGGACCTGCGCGACGGCGACGGCGAGTAACATGGGGACGCCGATCAACACCAGGGCCGGGACGGCCAACACGGGCCCACCGATCCCCAACAGGCCGCTACAGACGCCAAGAAGCACGCCGAGACCCGCGAGCGCGAGTTGCCCCTGTCGCTCGAGTGCGTCGAGGTCGTACAACGGGGTGAAGCCTCGTCGTTCTCGATAGAGGATAATAGCGCCGACGGCCATCGACACGGCTCCGAGCAGGATTCCGAACACGGCTCGCGGCACGAACGAGTTGATGTACGCCCCGGCGAGGGCACCGACGATACTCGAGGCGCTCAAAATAACGGCGATCGCGCGACTCTCGCCGGTGTCCATCTCGCCGGAGTAGAGGTAGGCGACGCTACCGACGAGACCGGTGACGACGAACGTCGCGTGGGCGGTCCCCGCGACCTCGCCCGAGGCGAGCGGCGTCAGCGAGTAGAGGGCGATGGTGACGAAGATGCCACCGGGACCGATCGTCGTGATTCCGATGCCGGCGAAGAAGGCGATCGAGACGAGCAACAAGACGAGAGTGAGTTCGAACGGAAATCCAAGCATCTGCGGGCGTTGGTGAGACGCTCGTGGCGGGGGTTGTGACTCTTCTGATTGGCGGGCCACCCTCAACAGGAGAGACTGTTCAGCAGTCGTTCTCGTCGCCGAATTTCGTCTTCGTCACGAGAGTGTCAGACACCACAGACGGACAGAGCGATCACCAATAACCGTTTAGTCGGTGCTTCAGGTATCGACGCTGTGACAAACAGACGGACGTTCCTCGAGCGATTCGGTTCTGAAACGGCAGTAACCGGTGTTATCGGGGCCAACGCACCGGGTGGGAGTGGTATCGGGGCCGCCGAACGCAACGAGTATAGTCCGTCTTCGACGGGTGAATTCGAGTACCCGTGGCAGTTTATCGGCCGTCGCTCGGCCGTCATGGCCCGAAACGGAATGGTCGCGACGAGCCATCCACTGGCGGCAGAGACGGGGGTTCGCGTCCTTCAGAACGGTGGAAACGCGGCCGATGCGGCCGTCGCCGTCGCGGCCGAACTCGCGTTCGTCGAACCACACATGACCACGCTCGGCGGCGATGTCGTCGCGCTCACGCACTTCGACGGCGAGTACAAGGCGCTCAACGGAACGGGCTACGCACCGGCCGCCGCCGACGTCGAAACCTATCGCGAGAAAATTGACGAGACGGACGGGGACGCGTCTCCGAGTATTCCGTCCGAAGGGCCACTATCTGTAACGGTCCCCGGCGTCGTCGACGGGCTCTATCGGCTGTCGGATCGCTACGGGGACCTCCCGTTCGCCGACGTGCTTCAGCCAGCGATTCAACACGCCAGGGACGGCGTCCCGATCACCGAGTACATCGCCACCCAGTGGGAAGCCGCCGCGCCGAGAGTCGCCTCGTTCGAGTCGTTTCGAGAGACCTACCTCGAGAACGGTGAAACGCTGCCTCCCGAATCCGTCTTCACGAATCGCGCGCTCGCGGAATCGCTCGAGCGAATTGCAAACGAGGGCATTGAGACGATGTACGGAGGGCAGTTAGGACAACAGATCGTCAATCGCGTGCAAGAACACGATGGGTTACTCGAACTCGAGGACCTGGAGGGGTTCGAGAGCAACTGGAACGACCCGATCAGCACGGAATACCAGGGGTACGAGGTACTCGAACACCCACCCAACACGATCGGCGTCGTCGCACTCGAGGCGTTGAACATCGTCGAGCACCTCGAGTTGCCCGACGAACCGACCGATCCAGACCGACTCCACAAACTGATCGAAGCGATCAAAATCGCCTTCACGGACGCCGAGGAGTACCTCGGGGACCCACTCGACGCGGACGTCCCGCTCGAGTCGAAACTCGACGAAGCGTACGCTCGCGAGCGTGCAACAGAGATCGGCGAGTCGGTCGGGGAGTACGAACCCGAGGCCGGCGACACACCGAATTCGAATACGGTCTATCTCACCGTCGTCGACCGGAACGGAAACGCCGTCTCGATGCTCACCAGCGGCTACAAGCCCTTCGGCAGTGGCCTCGTCGTCGGCGGCTTCACGCTCCAAAACCACGCGACAGAGTTTAGTCTCGACTCGGCGGACCCGAACGCGATCGAACCGAGAAAGCGTCCGTTCCACACGCTCATCCCCGGCATGCTCGCCGAGAACGGCGAGTTTCGTGCTTCGTTCGGCGTCATGGGTGGATCGATGATGCCACAGGGACACCTCCAGTTGCTGGCTAACACGTTCGAGTCCGGGTTGAACCCCCAGGCAGCGATCGACGTTCCCCGATTTAGATTCGAGGACGGCCACGAGGTCGCCCTCGAGACGACGCGACTGCCCGAGGAGACCGTCGACTCGTTGCGCGAGCGAGGCCACGAAATCGTCCTTGAGTCGGAGTACTTCGAACCGGATGCGAATCACTTCGGTGGCGCACAGTTCATCTACCGCGATTCGGATGGAACGTTGATCGGCGGTTCCGATCCACGACGGGATGGACAGGCGATCGGGTTCTAACGCTCGGGGCCGAGTACGGTCGGTCTATCGGTTTCCAACGAGCCATTACCCGTCGGCATGCGATAACCGAGTTGCGTCCGCGACTGTGGGGCTGTAGACCTCTTAAAGCGTAATCACATATTGCTCCGTGCTCGCCCGCGCGCGTACGTGACTTTTATTAGTGCCCGAACACTACCAGAAACCAGGTTTTACATGTCCCAGGAAAGCGAGTACGGCGCTGGTCAAATTCAGGTCCTAGAAGGCCTGGAAGCCGTCAGAAAACGGCCAGCGATGTACATCGGCTCTACCGATTCTCGAGGACTCCACCATCTCGTCTACGAAGTGGTGGACAATTCGATCGACGAGGCACTGGCCGGCCACTGCGACGACATCACCGTCACCATCCACGAGGATGACTCGGTGAGCGTCGCAGACGACGGCCGTGGTATCCCCGTCGATACGCACGAAGAGTACGATCGCCCCGCACTCGAGGTGATTCTAACTGTCCTCCACGCAGGTGGGAAGTTCGACAATAAGTCCTACCAGGTCTCCGGCGGCCTCCACGGCGTCGGCGTGAGCGTCGTCAACGCGCTCTCCGAGCGCCTCGAGGCCGAGGTTAAACGCAACGGGAGCGTCTTCGAACACGCCTTCGAAGGCGGCGAACCCGTCGGCGACATGGAGCGCGTTCGAGACATGGATGCGGACGAAGAGACCGGAACGCAGGTCCGGTTCTGGCCCGACACCGGAATCTTCGAATCGGATGGGTTCTCGTTCTCGACGCTCTCGAATCGGCTTCGGGAACTCGCCTTCCTCAACTCCGACGTGCGGATCACGCTGCGCGACGAGCGCGAAGCGGCCGGAGAGGGCGAGGGAATCGTCGAAGAGACCTACGAGTACGAGGGCGGCATCCGCGAGTTCGTCACCTACCTCAACGAGACGCGCTCGGCGATGCACGAGGACATCATCTACTTCGAGGACCAAGAACAGAACATTCAGATCGAAGTCGCGATGCAGGCCACCGAGGAACTGCAGGGCTCGATCCACGCCTTTGCGAACAACATCAACACGCGTGAAGGCGGCACTCACCTCACCGGCTTCAAAACAGCCCTCACGCGGACCATAAACGACTACGCACAGGACAACGACTTGCTCTCCGACCTGGAGGAGAACCTCAAGGGTGAAGATATCCGCGAAGGACTCACTGCGGTCATCTCGATCAAACATCCAGACCCGCAGTTCGAAGGCCAGACGAAGACCAAACTCGGTAACTCGGAAGTTCGTGGCATCGTCGAGAGCGCGATGCACGAGGGGCTGGGAACGTACTTCGAGGAACACCCAGACACCGCACAGGCCATCGTGATGAAGGCCGTCGAGGCCGCGAAAGCCCGGAAAGCGGCTCAGAAAGCCGAAGAGTTGACGCGCCGGAAGTCCGCCCTCGAGTCCACCTCGCTCCCCGGAAAGCTGGCCGACTGCCAGACCAAAGATCCAGAGAAAGCAGAACTGTTCATCGCGGAGGGTGACTCCGCAGGCGGCAGCGCGAAGCAGGCTCGAAATCCGGAGTTCCAGGCGGTACTTCCCATCAAGGGGAAGATCTTGAACGTCGAGAAACACCGTCTCGATCGCATTCTCGAAAACGACGAGATACGGAACATGATCACCGCCATCGGCGCGGGGATCGGCGACGAGTTCGACGTCGAAGACGTGCGCTACAAGAAGATCATCATGGCGACGGACGCCGACGTCGACGGGGCGCACATCCGGACGCTGATGCTGACGTTCTTCTACCGGCACATGCGTCCGCTGCTCGAGGGTGGCTACGTCTACGCGACTCAGCCGCCGCTGTACCGTATTCGCTACCGCGGGGAAACCTACGACGCGATGACAGACGCCGAACGCGACGAGATCGTCGAAGAGAAGTGCGACGGCAATCCAACCCAGGTCCAGCGGTTCAAGGGACTGGGCGAGATGAACCCCGAACAGCTCTGGGAGACGACGATGAATCCCGACAACCGGATTCTCAAGCAGATCACCGTCGAGGACGCGGCTGCGGCCGACAAGATGTTCTCGGTGTTGATGGGCGACGCCGTCGAACCCCGAAAGCAGTTCATCAAGGACAACGCGCCGGAAGCGGAATGGATTGACATCTAAGATGACTGAGGTACATACATGAGTTCAGACGTCCCCGATCCGACTGATATCGAAGCGCGGGCGGTCGAAAACGTCCGCATCGAAGACGAGATGGAACAGAGCTACATCGACTACGCGATGTCCGTTATCGCGGGTCGAGCCCTCCCGGACGTTCGGGACGGGTTGAAACCAGTCCACCGACGCATCCTCTACGCGATGCACGAGATGGGCGTCACCAGCGGCTCGAGTCACCGCAAGTCCTCCTCGATCGTCGGGGAGACGATGGGTGACTACCACCCCCACGGGGACAGCGCGATCTACGACACACTGGTCCGCATGGCCCAGGACTTCTCGATGCGCTACCCGCTCGTCGACGGCCAGGGGAACTTTGGTTCGATGGACGGCGATCCGGCCGCAGCACCCCGGTACACGGAGGCTCGAATGGCCCCCGTTTCCGAGGAACTGCTCGAGGATATCGGAAAGGACACGGTCGACTTCTCGGCGAACTACGACGATCGCTTACAGGAACCCGACGTCCTGCCCGCAGCGTTCCCGAACCTCCTCGTCAACGGCTCCTCGGGGATCGCCGTTGGCATGTCGACGAACATTCCGCCACACAACTTAGGCGAGGTCATCGACGCCACGATCGAGTTGATCGACAACCCCGACGCGACCGTCGAGGACCTGATGGACCACGTCAAGGGGCCAGACTTCCCGACCGGTGCGAACATCGTCGGCCGCGACGCCATCTACTCGGCGTACAAGACCGGCCGCGGGCGCATCCGCGTTCGCGCCGAGTTCGAGGTCGAAGAGTGGAAGAACGGCCGCGAGCGCATCGTCATTACCGAACTTCCCTACCAGTCGAACAAAGCTCGATTGGTCGAACGAATCGCCGAAGACGTTACCGAAGGGAAGATCGAGGGCGTCTCCGACCTGCGAGACGAATCCGACCGCGACGGCGTCCGCGTCGTCGTCGAGTGCAAACGCGGCGCGAACGTCGAGGTCGTCAAGAACCAACTCCTCGAGAACCACCTCGAGCGGACCTTCGGCGTCATCAACCTCTCGCTGGTCGACGGCCAACCACAGGTTCTCTCGCTGAGAGAAACCTTAGAGGAGTACATCACCCACCGACGAAACGTCGTCCGCCGGCGCAGTGAGTACGACCTCGGCGAGGCCGAAGACCGCGCGCACATCCTCGAGGGCCGACTGAAGGCACTCGAGAACGTCGACGATGTCGTCGACCTCATCCAGAACTCCGAGGACCGCGACGATGCGAGAGCTGGACTGCAGTCCGAATTTGACTTCTCCGAAGACCAGGCTGCACACATCGTTCGGATGCAACTGGGGAGTCTCACGTCGATGGAAGCGGCCGAGATCGAAGACGAGTACGACGACGTGACCGCCGAGATCGAACGGCTGACCTCGATCCTCGAGAGCGAGTCCGAACTGCTCACGGTTATCAAAGACGAACTTCGCGAGGTCAAAGACGAGTACGACGACGACCGACGGACGTCGATCATCGAGGACACGGGAACGGTCACGCACGAGGACCTCATCCCGGAAGAAGAGGTCTTCGTCGTCATGACCGAAGACGACTACGTCAAGCGGATGCCGATCGACCAGTTCGACCCCCAGGGTCGAGGCGGGAAAGGCATCATCGGCGCGGACGTCAAGGAAGACGACCGCGTGACGACGGTGTTCCAGGCGAACACCCACGACTTCCTCCTGTGCTTTACGAATCAGGGGAAGGTCTATCAGCTCAAGACCTACGAAATTCCCGAGATGGGCCGAACCGCCCGCGGGAAATCGGCCGTCAACATCCTCGACCTCGATCCGCGAGAGGAGATCACGGCCATCGTCGACACCGACGCCTTCGGCGACGAGGAGTACGTCACGATGGCGACTCGCCACGGCTACGTCAAGCGAACGGCCGGCGAAGAGTTCGACAACATTCGCTCGACGGGAATCATCGCGGCCGACTTAGAGGATGGCGACGAACTCGTCGACGTCGAGGTCACCGATGGTTCACAGGATCTCGTCATCGCAACGGAAGGCGGCATGACGATCCGCTTCGACGAATCCGAAGCCCGTGCGATGGGCCGAACCGCACGCGGTGTCAACGGTATCAAACTCGAGGGCGAGGACGCCGTCGCAGGACTCGTCGCAACCGACGAGGACGACGGACAGGCGCTGTTGACCGTGACGCGAAACGGCTACGGCAAACGGACTCGCCTCGCCGAGTATCGCACGCAATCGCGATACGGAAAGGGACTGATCGACATCAAAACCGGCGAGCGAAACGGCCCGGTCACGACCGTCAAAGCCGTCTCCGACGCCGACCACCTCGTGTTGATGAGCGAGCGCGGACAGATCGTCCGCACTCGAGCCGACGAAATCTCGGAAGTCGGCCGGAATACGATGGGCGTGATCGTTATGGATGTCGACGAAGGTGACGCCGTCGCGAGCGTCGACGACATCCCCGCCGCAGTCGCCGCTGACGACGAACACTGATCACGGCGCGTTTTTTCTGGTCGCTCGCTGATCCCGACTGGAAGCGACGACGGGATTTCTGCGATAGTATTCGACGATCGACTGGCAGTGGTCGACTCCGAGAAGTCACGGCGAATTTTCGAGAGAGCACGCGCTCACACTCGAGAGACTACTGTGAGAAGAATGGAAGAGCGCGTCGGCTTGGCTCAGTGGGCCGGTTCTTCGGCCGGTGCGACCATATCCTCGATGCGCAAGATGAGAATGTTGTTCGTGTCGTCTTTGCCGTCGACGCGGCCCTCGATACGGAGTTTCGAGAGTGGCGTTGGGCCGACGATGACGGCGTCGTCCTCGGAGATATCACTCATTGCCCCCTGAATGTGGATCTCGGCACGACAGAGTTCCGGATGGTGAACGCTCGAGAGATCGATCTCTTCGACGATGACGTCTTCGACTGCCTCGCCTTCGTGCTCGAGTGGGACGGACGCCGGATCGTCCATCTGTTGAATCTCGAGTGCCTCGTAGGCCGAGGCAGTCGGCTTGTAGCCACCTTTTGGCCCCGGTACACCTTCGACGAGTTGGAGCGCTTTCAGACTCTGCATCTGGTTGCGAATGGTCCCCGGATTCCGATCGACTTGCTCGGCGATATCCTCGCCTTTGATCGCTGCTTCCGATTCTTTGTGGAGATTTGTCAATGCGCGGAGAATCTTTTTCTGGCTGGGGGTGAGTTCGATTGATGACATACTATGATCTTCGTAATTGATTTCCTTAAACCCGACGGGTGAGTTGGTCGGATACGCTCAGATTCTTGTGTTTGAACCGGCCATAGTAAGGCGTTTTGTTTTGGTTGATACGGCCACCTTCACGGACGGACGTGTTGAAAAAATTAGGCAGGGACGAGCCAGCCCTCGAGAAGGACCTCGGTCAGCACATCTTCGAGGAAGAACATGACAATGAAGCCGAACGAAAACGTGGCGGCGTTCGTTCGCGTCAGAACCGCCTCGGCGTCGAAGCGAATGAGGTCGGCGACCTCGAGGAGCACCTGCAAAATCGCACCGATCGCGATAGCGAAGAACAGGACGGCGAGCAGATTCGACTCCGCGAAGCTGCCGATCCAGCCGCCAAGGATAACGGGACCGCCGGCGATGACGCCCATCGCGGCGAAGTGACGAAGCGGCGGCGTTTCCCGTTCGCGGGCGACCGCTGCGACGATGGTTGGCCCCTCCATCACGTTGTGCATGATGAACGCGAGGACGAGGAGCATCAACAGCGACGCGTCACCCTGAATGTAGGCGACGCCGATTCCGAGTCCCTCGCCGATACTGTGGAGTCCGAGCGCCAGTGCGACGAGGTAGGCGATCTCGAGGCCGCTCTTCTGGGGCGACGCCATCTTTCGTTGTCGCCACTCGCTCGCGGCGTACATGACCACGAACGTACCGCCCACTCCAAGGATCGCGGCCGTCGCAGCGAGGATCGTTCCGTCGATCGTACTTCCCGCGAGCGTCGCGCTCTCGACCTCGAGGCCGTAATCGAAGATCATGTCTTCGGTCATCTCGACGGCGATGAAGGCGAGGACACCGGCTGCGAGCGCCAGAAAGGCGTGTAAATACCGTGGATCGAGATCCCGGATGAACGGGAACCAGAGCATGCCGATTGCGACGGGGATGATCCCGGCGATGGCACCGATTACAGTTAACATCCAGAGGATCTCGAGCGTACTCGCTTCCTCGACACCGGAGAGGTCGCCAAACGGGGAAGTCAGATAGAGTGCTCCGAACACGGCACCGAGAACGATAACTGGGCTGACGAGTTGTAGCCACCGCGGGAGATCGGGGAGAGTGCGGCTCGTCATGAAGGTGAGCCACCTCCACGTCTGTATGCGAGATTCATCATCAACAAATCATTAGACGCGTCTAAACTTATAGCTTGCCAATTGATTACTCCCGGTAGCGATCGTCACTATCAGCATTCGAGAACGGTGATACCGGCAAACGAACAGCTAAACTACTGCTGGACCTCAGCGGGCTGTGATACGCGAACATGATGTGCGACGGCCTCGGGCAGCGAAACTGGCTCGTCGCGATTGGCCGACTGTGCCGTTACCATGCCAAACGGTGCAACCTCGACGATCTCGAGTTCGACGCCGGGTTCGACGCCGTGTTCGGCGAGATACGAGAGGACGTCCGGGTCCCGGTCGGCGACTTCTTCGACGACGACGGCGTCGCCTTCGGAAAATTCCATCACCGATTCGCCGGAGGGACGCTCTGGCGGCTCGAGATCAGCGCTGGGAATCGGGGACCCGTGTGGATCCACCGTCGGCTGATCCAGCGCGTCGGCGACCCGAGCCTCGAAGTTTTCGCTAATGTGGTGCTCGAGTCGGTCGGCTTCCTCGTGAACTTCCGCCCAGTCGTAGTCGAGGTGTTCGGTGAGGTACGCCTCGAGCAACCGGTGGTGACGGACGACCTCGAGTGCAACCGTTTCGCCTTCGTCCGTCAACGTGACGCCGCGGTACTTCTCGCGGTCGACGAGTCCGCGATCCTCGAGTTTGTCGAGCATGCTGGTGACGGTCGGTGACGTGACGTCTAACTCCTCGGCGATCGCCGACGTCTTGATACGGTCGTCGGTCTCTCGCTGGAGTTGGTAGATCGCTTTGAGGTAGTCTTCCATCACGTCACTCAGCATCATCGTACTCACGAATTAGCCCCGTCTAACCCTAAATCTGTCGCCATCTCGACCGCTACCATCAAACGGGACCACCGTGTACGAGTGAGTATGAGTGAAACAGTCAGAATACTCGGCGCGCCGATGGATTACGGGGCCGATCGGCGGGGCGTCGATATGGGGCCGTCTGCGATTAGATACGCGGGGCTCGCCGATCGACTCGAGGACGCCGGCGTGACGACGATCGACGACGGCGACCTGTCTATCCCGCGGGCCGAAGAGCGGGACCCGGACGCGGAGCAACCGGCTGACGGACACGCGAAATTCCTCCGGGAAGTCGAGGACGTCTGTACACGCCTCGGCGAGCGCGTCGAATCGGCACTCGAGAACGGCGAGTTTCCGCTCGTACTCGGCGGCGACCACTCGGTCGCCATCGGTTCGATGCGTGGGTCCGCCCGCGACGCCGACCTCGGTGCGATCTGGTTCGACGCGCACGCCGATTTGAATACACCTGCGACCTCACCCAGCGGAAACGTCCACGGGATGCCACTCGCCGCGACGCTCGGTAGGGGAGCGTTTGGCGACGTCGACTGGGCGCACGCACCGCGTGTGCGCGAGGAATCGATCGTCTACGTCGGCCTTCGGAGCATCGACGACCGCGAACGCGAACTCGTCCGAGAGAGCGAGATGACTGCGTTTACGATGGCCGACATCGACGAGTACGGCATGACGGCCGTCGTCGAAGATGCCCTCGACGTCGCGACGAGTGGGACCGACGGCGTCCACGTCAGTCTCGACCTCGATTGGCTCGACCCCAAAACCGCCCCCGGCGTCGGCACTCCGGTTCGCGGCGGCGTCACCTATCGCGAAGCCCACGCAGCACTCGAGACCGTCGCCACTCGCCACGGACGCGAGGGTGTCGTTCGGTCGATGGACGTCGTGGAAGTGAACCCCATACTGGACGAACGAAACGAAACGGCCAGACTCGCGGCCGAACTCACCGCGAGCGCGTTCGGGAACCGAATCCTCTGAAGGAGCCGTCACTTCTCGACATCGCGGACCGACGCAATCTGGCGAGGTATCGACGAACACCGTGCTTTGGTAACACCAGCCACTGTTGTATTCGTTTCAACACCTTTGTATCGTAGTGTGCCAGACTGTCAGCTATGACTGAGAACGTCGTCGTGCTCGGTGCCGGATACGCCGGTGCTGGTGCGATCAACAAGCTCCAATCGGAACTCGGGGGAAGCGCGCAGCTAACCTGGATCGCTGACGTCGACTACCACCTCGTATTGCACGAATCTCACCGCGTCATCCGCGACCCGAGCGTCCGATCGGACATCACGTTCCCGATCGACGACATCGCCGACCCGTCGACGCGATTCATCCGCGACGAAGTCACCGGCCTCGACGTCGACGAGCAGGTCGTCGAACTCGCCGACGGTGACGACGTCGAGTACGATTACGTCATGGTCGGCCTCGGGACTCAGACCGCCTACTACGGAATCCCCGGCCTCGACGACCACTCCCTGACGCTCAAGAGTCTCGACGACGCCCTCGAGATTCACGACGCCATCAGCGACGCCAGTCAGGAAGCAACCCGTGGTGACCCCGCACAGGTCGTCATCGGCGGTGCCGGACTCTCGGGCATCCAGACCGCCGGCGAAATCGCCGAATTCCGCGACAACCACCGTGCGCCCATCGACATCCACCTCGTCGAAGCGCTCGAGGAAATCTTCCCGGGTAACGATCCAGAAGTCCAGCAGGCCCTTCGAGACCTCTTAGAGGATGCTGGCGTCCAGATCCACACGGACGACCCGATCACGGAAGCCAACGAAGACGTCATCGAGTTCGACGAAGGCGAACCGCTCGAGCACGACGTCCTCGTCTGGACGGGCGGAATCACCGGCCGCGACGCGATGGACGACGTCGACCTCGAGAACGAACACAACCGCGTCAACACGGAAGCGAACTTCCAGACCTCCGACGAACGCGTGTTCGCGATTGGCGACTCAGCCATCATCGACCAGGGTGACCAGCCAGCACCGCCGACCGCACAGGCAGCCTGGCAGGCCGCGGAAGTCGTCGGCGAGAATATTTCCCGTGCAATCGAGAACCGCCCGCTCAAAACGTGGGAGTTCAAAGACAAAGGAACCGTCATCTCCGTCGGCGACAAGGCCGTCGCCCACGACGTCATGGTGCTTCCCGTCGATACCTTCGGCGGCATTCCCGCAAAGAACCTGAAAAAGATGATCGCCGCTCGCTGGATCGCAGACATCACCTCCTGGAACGAAGCGCGTAAGTCCTGGTCGTCGCTGTAACTCGGTGACGAACGCGACGTTTAGTCACCGATTTCAATTCTGACGATCTCAGTCTCAGTACGCACACGTCCGATTGAATACGTTCGTATCGAACGCGTTCGCGAGTGTCTCGGCATTCCTGTAGACCGGTATTTCTCGTTTGCGCTCGCCGACAGATCTTACTCGTCGTCGCGGCCCGACGATCCCATCGGCTCGGCTGGCACCCCGGCGACCGTCGTCTCCGGCGGCACGTCTCGAGTCACGAGCGAGTTCGCTGCAACGCGCGCATCTGCGCCGATTTCGACGCCGGGGAGGACCGTCGCGCCCGCACCGATCATCGCGCGCTCACCGATGTGGACCTCCCCCGTCCGATACTCGTCTTGCAGAAACTCGTGACAGAGAATCGTCGCGTCGTAGCCGACGATCGCCTCGGCTTCGACCGTAATCAGTTCCGGCCAGAAGACGTCCGGCGTGGCCTCGAGGCCCCAGGAAACGCCCGGGCCCACCGTTACCCCCAGTCGGCGAAGCAGCCACCGTTTGAGGGTGAGACTCGGGGAGATCCGGACGAGCCAGACGACGGCGTACGATATCGCGAGGCGGAGTGGACTACGATTTCGCCACCATCCAGAGAGGGAGTTGCCTCTTCCTGGCGTCGGGTGTGTCTGAATACGATCGTGACGGGAGTCCGTATCGTCGGTCACTGACACGGGATATGATCTATCACTACATGAAACCGACCGTTCGAGTACACTCCGAGCAATCGTGCGGTTATCGTTTCCAGGTCTTATCGTTTCCAGGTCTAGTGGAATCCGCGTGTGAGTTCCCCACAGTGAGGAAAAACCGGTAATGGAACCGTCGTCGTTTTCTCGTTCGTTGTTGCGTCCCAGCGAGTCCCACTCGAGTGACGTTCTTTCCCCGGGTCCGGCGTTCGAATCCGTCGAATCGGACGTCACCGATCAGGACATCCCAGGCAACTTATCGTGATGGCTCTGTGGCTGTTTCTTCAATCGGATCGTTCGAACCGTCGATCACTCCGTCGTCTGCGCTCCGTGAGCCAGGCGTCCCAACGCGCTCGCAAAATGCGTCGCCCGTCAGGTCACACCGATATGCGGGCTTGTACATCATATTCTCACCCCCCTCGGCGACGTTCAACGCTGAAGCGACCGAATCGCGTAGATAATACTGTGCACGTTCGTTCCCTTCTTTCACGTAGTACTCAGAGAGGCGAATCGGATGTCGATCGAACAACCCACCGGGCTCTCGGCCATCGACGAGCACGATTGGCTTCTCGAGATAACACTCTCCGTCCCGAGCACGTTTGGTGTGGGCATTGTCCGAGTGTTTCTCGAGAATTTCCTCACGCACCTCAGTCGACATCTCGGGAGTCACGACATCGACGCGCTCGACTGTGAAGTAGCCGATCAGGTACCGATGTGCTCGCTCACCACCGGGCTTGCGCAATCCCGCGTAAAACCCCACTACGTCGCCAGCCTCGAGCGTCCGGAGTCTGGAAACGTAGCCACTCGTTCGGTGTTCGCCGTACGTTAGCGCCTCGAAGTTCGGATCGTGATGAAACGGCCAGGACTCGAGGTCGTCGCCGCTTACCGTTCGGTCTGCGTCACCGATGGGTTGTGGGGTGATCCGCGTCGTCAGATCTGCAGCGGTCCGGTCTGTCGTTCGCAACTTCCATGATCCGAGCGTTTCAGTCTCGTCCGTCTCGGGTGTCTTCTCGGGGATTGGAACGTACTCGAAGGTACCATCGTCGTTTATCGGTGCCAGTGAACCGAAATTCGTACTATCAGCACCAACCCCTGCGAGAACGACCGTCATTGTCTTACCGTCAGGATGGATTGCACGTAAAGCCGCCGGTCGCGGTGTGGCAGGCGCTACATCGGGTCTCACACCACTATTTCTCACCCCATAGCTATCGTTCTGGAGTAGAAGAGTTGAAATAATAGTGTGGAATACGGCCGTTCATGCCCGTGAAAGGCCGCCGATCGATTGCCATTTGCCGTCGATGCAACGGGGCGATTGCCGTCCGAATTGTGAGCGACGGATCGATTCGGCCAATTGGAACCGGAACGCACTGTTCTTGTGGGGGCGACTCGTTCGACGTTATCGGCTCACCGGAATCGGTACCAAACGATTCGACCGAGTGATTGAGGGGGTCGTACAACACGGTATCGGTTCCTGTCGTCCGTGTCGTCATAGCGTTCGCACCCAGTACCCAGTAGAGTCATCGAGTTGGCCCATCGTGTACACCCCTCGAGTGAGTGCTCACGTTTTCCGACCGCTCTCTGTTACTACTTCAGTGACACTCGACAGTGTGCTCCGCTCGTCCTCACAGCGAATTTTTCTCTGATTGCTTCTGAGGCGGAGTCGATGGGAGGTGACGACGAAACGTCTCGCTTGATGGCAACGTGTGTGGAGTGTAAATCTGTGTTCGCCGCTCTCGAGTTCCCGAACGGAACGATCCAGCCTATCGGAAGTCGTGACGGATGTACTTCGTGTGGAGCGACGGAGTTCGAACCGTTACCGGAGCCCTCGTTCGACTTCGACGAGACTGACACCTAACCGGTTTGACGAGAGGAGAGACTGTGACCAATCTCGAGAGTCAGTTCACGGTCGCCCGAGCAGTACCGATGAGAGCGCGTTGGAGTGTAGGGACCCGGTCGGGTCACTCCGAGCGACCCCCATCCTCGTGGGCCGTCGTCTCAACCTGGGGCACGCTCCGTGCCTTCTTCGTGGCCAGTATCCGCACTGAACGGTCGTCGTGTCATCGCAACCCTGCCTGATATCTCGCTCGTTCACCTGCTGGTTCAAGCGGGTGATTTTTCGAGACGGGAACCGAACTAATCGTGATGGAGAGAGCATCTCTTCTGCTACTCACATTAGTGACGACTGGCGTCGGTACGCTAATCGTCGGATGGCTCGGCTTACTCGCAACGAACCAAAACCCGTGGCTACCGGATGCGATCGAGTTCCTCGTTATCGGAATTTTGAGCCTCGTAGTGCTCCTCTTGTGGATGCAACGGAGTGAGGACCTAATCTGATTGTACTCCTCTCATCTCTTTCTTTAGGTAGATCGTTCAGGTCCGCTCGAGTCGGTCCCGTCGCCGGGCCGTAACTGGCGTTCGCCTTCGGCCTCGAGCGCATGGCGTACGTCGATGTCGATCGCCTGGTGGGCTGGACGGGCGATGGGTCTCACTCTCGACGTGATAGAGTTCGCTCGCTGGGACGAACTCACTACACATCCGAACCACCTCCGTGGTGGCCGGATGTCGTCTCTGGATCTGGAATGCCGACCGCTATCCCAGCTGCAGAGCCGCGCTGGATTCGTCGGTAGGAATCGCAGTGACAACAGCGGTGAACGCGATCGTCACCGTCACCGAACACACGGCCGAATTGGTCGGTGACGTACGACCCACAGTGACGGCACGTCGAGTCGCTGTCAACCGACGGCCAGGGCGCGGTCGTCACGCAGACCACCTCCTCACGTCCTGTCGGCCATACGGAATTATCTCGAAATCGAGAATAGGATTTTCGGCCGATTTAGCCGTCTCAGGCGCTACGGGTTGAACACCTAAATGATTTCGAGTGGGACCGTCGAGGTGTCGCCTCGCGACACCTCGTGCTCCCAATTTGGCTTCGCAAAATATGGGACCGCCGAGAATTGAACTCGGGTCCTACGGACCCCATCCGCAGAGGATACCACTACCCCACGGTCCCGCAGTTTCACGAAAGGCGCTCCGCTGTTTAAGCATATCGTTTCGATACTCGAGTCACACGAGTACACGCTCGAGGGACACAGCGACACCGTGGTCGGTATCGCCCGACCTAGCGAATGTACCGAGACAGACGGCACTCCCGTTCGGCGTGTGACAGGCCACGAGCGACCCCTGCTCGATACCGTCGTCCACGTCGAGTACGCCCGGTTCGTACACTGGCGCACCGTTCGCTACTTCTTGGGCAGCACTTTCGGCAATCGTCACCGACGGAAGGTCCTCGAGGATTCGTTCGGCCGGGTCGACCACCTCACGAAGTAGTGTCTCGTCATCGTCTTCAAGCCAGAACGCGAGGGCATCGAGGAACTCAGACGTGTTGTGGAGGTCGGTATCATCGAACGGCGTCGTGGCCGACCGCCGAAGATGCCCCATGTGTCCGCCAGTACCGAGGGCTAATCCAAGGTCGTGACACAGTTTGCGCACGTACGTACCACTCTCACACCGAATTCGCAAGAGCACCTTCCGGTCGTCAGTCTCGAGCACCTCGAGGTCGTATATTTCCCGTACGCGCAATCGTCGAGAGACTGCACTTTTGCGCGGTGGCTTCTGATAAATCGGTCCCTCGAAGTCGCTGACGACTGATTCGACGTCTGCTGGGACGGGGGCGTGACACTCGAGGACGGCGACGTATTCCTTCGACCCTTCGAGAAAGACCTGCGCGAGACGCGTCGCATCGCCGAGCATCAGTGGGAGACAGCCAGTAACCTTGGGGTCGAGCGTCCCAGCGTGGGCCGCTTGCTCGAGTGATTCCGCTGCGCCGGACGCAGAGAGCGTGTCGTCGACGGAATCGCG